>NZ_JBFHGK010000022.1:0-60611 GCF_041583155.1 Mariniflexile sp. | reverse complement strand
TCAATTATAAATCAATCCTAAACTATTTTATAAATAGAAGTACAAATGCTTCGGCCGAAGCATTCAATGCAAAAATTAAAGCCTTTAGGACACAGTTTAGAGGTGTTAAAAATGTAGAATTCTTTCTTTACAGATTAACTACAATTTTTGCATAAACACAACAATTGAGATTGATCCATTCGTAATCTCCCCATTATTTAAAATTGGGGCAAAAAAAAAGTGAGCCACCACAGCTCACTTTACCAACTAAACTAAATAAGACATTAAACTAATTATTAATGAATATTGTTACTCTTTTTTATCAGAGTTATATTGTATATATTTATCTTTTCTAAAACTTTGAGTTGAATTGTTTTTTGATATTTTTATATCTTATTACTTTCAACATTACAAAGATATGGTGGTTGTGTTTCTAACAAAACAACAGATTTGACCAATTTATATGCTATATTAACTGTTAACAATTTGTTAAATGGATGATAAGTTAAAATAACATAGATTTAAGGCAAAGGAATACATATTTAGAAAATAATATGTTGTAATTTTGTTTAAGAAAAAAATTGTTATGATTAATAAAAAACCAACTTTTAGGAAGCTGACCCCAAGTTTCGGAAGTTCTATATTAGTTAAACAACATGTAGAAACGATAGATAAAAATGGAGCGTACTGGCATTTTCATCCAGAGCTTGAGCTTATATATATCAACAAAGGTCAGGGAAAAACACATATAGGAAATCATTTATCCTATTTTAATAATAGTCAATTAATACTTATTGGTTCTAACCTGCCACACAATGGTTTTACCGATAGGCTAACTGCGAACGGAACCGAAACTACTGTTCAGTTTAAATCTAATTTTTTAGGCGACGACTTTTTGAATGTTCCAGAAATGGCAAACATTATCGCTTTGTTTGAAAGAGCGAAAAAAGGGATCCGATTTAAAATTGAATCTAAGCAGAAAATAGGTTCTAAAATTGAGAAACTAACAGAACATCAAGGGTTAAAAAGAATTCTAAAGTTTTTAGAAATTTTAGATTATTTAGCTACAACCGACGATTACAGTTTGTTAAATGCTGATGGTTTTGCTTTTGAAACAGAGCCGCAAGACAGTGGTAAAATTGATGTTATTTTTAAGTATGTCAACAAAAATTTTCACAATCATATAACCTTAGATGAAATAGCGGATGAGGTGAGTATGACTGTGCCTGCATTTTGTAGATACTTCAAAAAAGCTACAGGTAAAACATTTACCCAATTGGTAAACGAATACCGTGTTGTGCATGCTACTAAGTTGCTAAACGAAAGCCAAAAAAGTATTGCTGATATTTGTTTTGAATGCGGATTTAATAATTTCTCGCATTTCAATAAGCAGTTTAACGAGATTACAGGTAAAAGTGCTTCAAACTATAGAAAGGAAATTAAGTTAATAATTCAATAAATTAACTTATTCCGTTCCATTCATTATAAAATTGGTTAAGATATAGCTGCATAAACTCATGTCTTTGTGTTGCTATGTTTTTTCCGGTGTTAGTATTCATTTTGTCTTTTAAAATCAATAATTTCTCATAAAAATGATTAATGCTAGGAGCATTGGAGGCCTTATATTCCTCTTTATTCATATTTAAATTAGGTTTAATGTCTGGGTTATAAATTTCCCGGTTTTTAAATCCTCCGTAATTAAAACAGCGTGCAATGCCAATTGCGCCAATTGCATCCAATCTATCCGCATCCTGAACAACATCTAATTCCAGTGATTTAAATTTTTGAGATTCATTCCCTCCTTTAAAAGAAATATTTTCAATAATCTTAATAACGTGTTCTATAATTTTAGAATCTACGTTAAGATTAAATAAGAATTCGCGTGCTTTTTTAGGGCCAATAGTTTCATCACCATCATGGAATTTACTATCGGCAATATCATGAAGCAGGGCGCCTAATTGCACCACAAACTCATCTACTGCTTCATTTTTAGCAATTAATAGGGTGTTTTTATAAACACGTTCTATATGAAACCAGTCATGCCCGCCTTCGGCATTAGCTAATTGTGTTTTTACAAAAGCGATGGTTTTATTTATTATTTGTGTTGAAGTCATAAGTGTATAAAAATAAAAATTCCTTTCGGTTTTGAAAGGAATTTATTTGTGTTTTAAAGTAGAATACTACTTAATTATAGCTGGTTCTACCCATTTAAATTGAAATGAATTTTCTGGTATCTTCATTCGTTCAGATAAGCGATACATTCTAGCAGGTAGTTTCAATAAATAATCTCTGGCTTTTTCTGCTTCATCCGTTAATCCAGTGATTTTATCAATTTCCCAACGAGTATTTAATTTATCTAAAATATCAACATAATCAGTTGCCGTGTAAACACCTATGCGTTGTGCTGTATTCGAAAATTCTTCAAAAGCGGTACTTATTTTATTGCCGGATTCTCTTAAAAAATGTGCTGGCATGGTAATTTTTCGCTTCATCATATCATGAAATGCCAACATCATTTGGCTGGGGTCCACTTTAAAAATACGTTCCACAAATTCTGAATAGGCATGGTGATGACGCATTTCGTCTCCAGAAATTATTTTACACATTTTTCCTAATTGTTTGTTGCCATTTTTACTCGCAATTTTAGCAACTCGGTTGTGTGAAATGTAAGTTGCCAACTCCTGAAAACTAGTGTATACAAAGTTTTTATAAGGATCTCTATCGGTACCAATATCAAAACCATCGGCAATAAGGTGTTGCGTGGTTATTTCAATTTCACGCATATTTACACGACCAGAAAGGTACAAGTATTTATTAAGTACATCTCCATGTCGGTTTTCCTCACCTGTCCAGTGACGTACCCATTTGGCCCATCCATTTTCATTTTCCCGATCTACCTGATCTACTCCTTCCACATCCATTAACCACGATTCATAAGTGGGTAATGCTTCCTCAGTAATCATATCACCTACTAAAACAACCCAAAAATCATAAGGTAACTCTTTTGAAAGTTCTCTTATTTCACGAACGTCTTCAAAAAAAGAATCTTTTTCAGAATTTGGCAAAAAATCTGTAGGTTGCCATATTTTATCAATAGGGATTAAGTATTTTTGAATTAAAGACTCAACGTCTTTTTCCAAAAATTGCATTACTTCTAATCTCCTGTTTTTTAACGACATTTTTTATATTTTAAGAATTTATACTGCCCTTAATAGTAGTTTCAATACTATTAATTAGTTCTTGTTTATTTGCAAAGGTACTAACTTTTAAAGGCTTATGCACAGTAAAAGTTATATGTGTGCCTAATCCCATAGGAAAATTGCCGTATTTTAACATTTTCCATGAATTATTAATAGTAATTGGCACTACTAATGCTGAAGGAATTTTTTTAAATAATACTTCTAAACCTTTGGTTTGAAAAGGTTTTGGTACGCCGTTCTTACTTCTTGTTCCTTCCGGAAAAATAACGGCTGCCCGCTTATTAGTTTCAATATATTCACCGAAGGCCATTAGGGCAGGTAGCGATTGCCTAGGGTTTTTTCTATCAATTAGGGCTGCTCCCCCATGTCTTAAATTATAGGATACACTCGGGATGCCTTTTCCTAATTCTATTTTGCTGATGAATTTAGGATGATACTTACGCATATACCATGTAATTGGGTAAATATCGTGTAGGCTTTGATGATTAGCAACTATAATTAAGGGTTGATCGGTTTCTATATCATACGGGTTTGTAAACGTAAAGCGTGTGCCTAATATATTGGCGCAGCGCATTAAAGCGAACTGCAACACATCAACACTTTTTTTATGAGCTTCATATCCAAACATGTTAAAACATACCCATTGAATGGGATGGAAAATAACAAGTGTTAAAAAGAAACACGCAGTATAAACAGCAGATATTGGATAAGATATTATTTTTTGCATACCCCAAAAATAACAAAAAACAGTTTTTAAAAAATAGGGACTCAACTGTTATTTTTACAATTTGTATTTAGCAGCGTTAAAATGAATAACCGAAGGGATAAAATTTAGTAATATGTATATTCAAGCATTGGCAGTAATAACAATACGTACCAAAGATTAGTAAACTGAATTTGTTCTTGTTTTAAGTTTCTTAGATTTTAATCTTGTGTTTAATTTTACGAATTCGTACCAAATTACCGATATGAAACCTATCCCGATACATATTAAAAGCTGAGCATAGCTTAAGGTGTCAAATTCAAAGAATTTGGTTAATGTAGGAACAAATAATAACAGTGCCGAAATTGTAATTGTTATGCCTATTATTAGAACAATTAAGTGGTTTTTGTATTTGAAGGTGGTGAATATTGAATAATAAAATGAACGGTTTACCAGAGTTAAAAATATGTTTGCAACAATTAAAACCGTAAAAACCATGGTTCTTGTTTTTGCTTCATCTAATGAAGCATGAACAGCATATTGATATGCAATTAGAGTGCCTGCTGTTATTGCTAATCCTTGCAGAATGCTAGTGGTAAGCTCCTTCCAATTAAAAAATGTGGTAGTAAAGGGTCTTGGTTTTTGGGACATCAGATTTTTTTCTATTGGTTCATTTTCAAAAATGATAGAACAAGTTGGCCCCATAATTAATTCTAAAAATATTATATGAACTGGTGAAAAAATATTGGGATACACCCAACCCAATGCCAATGGAATAAATACCGTAAGAATAATGGGTATATGGATGGAAATAACGTATTGAATTGCTTTTTTAAGGTTAGTATAAATTTTTCTACCCATAGCTACGGCTTCAACCATTTTAGATAGATCATCTTCTGGTAAAATTAAGGAGGCTGCTTGTTTGGCTATTTCTGTTCCTTTTTTACCCATGGCAATCCCAATATGTGCCGCTTTTAAGGCAGGTCCATCATTAACGCCGTCGCCAGTCATGGCAACGATTTCATTGTTTGCTTTTAGGGCATTAATAATTTTTAATTTGGCTTCCGGAAACATTCTGTAAAAAAGAGCGGTATCCTTAACGGCTTGTTGTAATTCGGTATCCGATAACTTCATTAGATCGTCGCCCGCTTCACCTTTCTCCAGCCCTCTAAACCCAATTTGTTTGGCAATGGCTATGGTTGTTTCTGCGTTGTCTCCTGTTATTATTTTTACTGCAATACCAGCTTCATAAAGGTCGTTTAATACTTTGTTGATGTTTTCTTTTGGTGGATCATAAAAAGCAATTATGCCTTTAAATTGAAATGCAATGTCTTGTTGATTTTTTGGGAAATCGTCCTTTTTAAAATCACTTTCGGCTACACCTAAAACCCTATAACCTTCTTTTGTTAAGGTTAGTATGGCGTTTTCAATTTGTGTTATTTCTTCACTTTGTAAATCACAAACCTGTATTAATGCCTCTGGCGCTCCTTTTGCTGCTATAATTCTTTGGCCCAAATCATTTTCAAAAATGTGTGTCATCATGGGTGGTTTTCCACTTAACGGGTATTCATGAATAATTTTGTAATGAGGCCTTTCGTCTTCTTTATTCAAGTTGATGTACGCATTATGTAGCGCTATTTCCATGGGGTCGAACGGTATGGGTTCGCTTGCCCACATAGCCGATACTATCAATTTTTTTTCGTCGTCAGTTAGTATTGAATTTGGATTTGTAATGGTTTTAGTAGCAATTGAAAAAACGTTTACTAAACTCATTTTATTTTCGGTAATAGTTCCGGTTTTATCTACACAAATAACAGTGGCGCTTCCTAAGGTTTCAACAGTTTTCATTTGCTTAACAATAATTCCCATTTTCATTAATCGCCAGGCACCAATGGCCATAAAGAACGTAAACGCCATGGGGATTTCCTCAGGTAAAATACTCATGGCCAAAGTGAGTGCTTTTAATAAACTGTCTAATAAGTTGTAAGAGATAAAATAATTGATGGCCCAAACAATTGCAAAAACAATGGTTCCTACGAAAACCATTTTTTTAACAAAATCGTTAATTTGAAGCTGTAATGGTGTGTTTTCTTCGGAAATGTCTTCTAGACTTTTTCCAATTTCGCCTAATTTGGTTTCATTACCAATGTTAGTAATAGTAGCAATAGCTAAACCACTTACCACGTGTGTTCCTTTAAAAATTAAATTATCGGTAGTATCTTTATCTTTAAAAACAGACAAAGATTCGCCAGTTAAAATGGATTCGTTTACTGAAAAATCGTTGGAATGAATAATTATGCCATCTGCTGTAATCGCGGTGCCTTCTTCTACAATTAGATAATCGCCAACAACTAGGTCTTCGCTTTTAATTTCTTCTGTTTTGCCGTTTCTAATTACTTTACAATGTGGTTGTGTAAAACTTTTTAGTTTTTCTAGTGCGTTACGACTTCTGGCATCCTGATATAAGGAAATTATGGAAACGATAATGATTGCCGAGGCAAGAAAAATACTGTCTCCTATATTTCCACTTACTAGATATATGATTGAAGCCGCTAATAAAAGGATAATCATGGGTTCCTTAATTAGTTTTTTTACGGCATCTAAAAAACTACTGTCTTGTTTAAAGTTTAGGGTGTTTTGTCCAAATTTTTCCCGAGAAAGGATAACTTCCTCATTGTTTAAGCCTTTTATGTTGAAGTTATTTACGGGCATTGGTGTAGATTATTTTTTTTAAATGATTTTACAATCTTCAACTTTGAATAAGAGACCAGAGATTCCTAAAAAGCCAATGAACCAAAAATTATTTAGAAATTCGCCTGAAAGAAAAAATGTAATTATAGTAAAAAGCGTAATTAATACTTGTATAAATTCAAATGTTAGGGATTTTACTATTTTAGTCATATTACTATAATTCATTACTATCAAAAAAAAATGATGAGCGAACAGACCTTTCTAATTTAAGAAAATGTAAACAAATGAATTCATTTCAAATAAATACATACACTAAATATAGTGATTAAATAAGGGATTATTATGAATATATGTTGGTATTTTTATTGAATTTATGGTGATAAAAACAAAAAACCCATAACTAAGTTACGGGTTTTTAAAAATCTTAATGGTTATTATGCTTAACAGTGCTCGTTGTAGGCATCCGATAGGTTTTCTGCAATTAATTCTGCAGGTCTTCCTTCAATATGGTGACGCTCTAGCATGTGCACCAACTCGCCGTTTTTAAACAAGGCCATACTTGGTGAACTTGGAGGAAATGGAACCATATAACCACGCGCCGCATCAACAGCAGCTTTATCAACACCTGCAAAAACAGTTACAATATGGTCAGGACGCTTAGCGTTTTGCAAACTCAATCTAGCACCTGGACGCGCATTTGCTGCAGCACAACCACAAACTGAATTTACAACTACAAGGGTAGTGCCTTCTTTTGCTAAAGCAGCATCAACAGCCTCGGCAGTATGTAATTCTTCAAAACCAACTTTGGTTAAATCTTCACGCATTGGTTTTACTAATTCTGGTGGATACATATTTTTTAAATTTTATTAATTAACAATTTTAGATTGCAAAGATACTGAAAAGTATTTAGTAAAGAAGTCGCAGTTTATAGCAGTAGTTTACAATTCATTTTGAAAATTTATCATATTACCTTTTAAATCAGTGATAAAGATGTTTTGGGTCAATATCAAAGTAACAAATTGTTAAAAAACCCGACTAACATTGGTATATTTGAAACCTATTTTAAGATAAAAAGTATTACATGAATTTTTCAAAATGGATTGGTGCAGCTATAGGATGGTCGTTTGGAGGTCCTATTGGTGCCATTTTAGGATTAGCTTTAGGAAGTTTAGTTGATGGTGTGGCAAACAGTAAAGATGTTGTGGTAGGAAGAGCGCAAGGGGCTTCTAGAACGCAAACACAACCGGGCGATTTTGAAGTGAGTTTACTCATTTTGGCATCTATAGTAATTAAAGCGGATGGTAAACAAGACCAGCGTGAACTAGATTTTGTGCGTAATCAGTTTGTAAGTATGTACGGTAAAGATCGTGCCAACCATGCGTTTAAATTGTTTAAGGAAATTAATAAGCAACAAAATATTTCTACCAGACAAGTGTGTTTACAAATAAGACAGATGATGCAACATGCCTCTCGTTTGCAACTTATTCACTTCTTGTTTGGAATTGCTAAAGCAGACGGTTTGGTAACCGAGGATGAAGCCCAACAGATTGCTACCATGGCGGGATATTTGGGTATTAGTCATAACGATTTTGAGAGTATAAAAGCCATGTTTTACGACAGTAGTGATAGTGCTTATAAAATATTGGAAATTGATAAAACGGCCACTAACGATGACATAAAAAAAGCCTATAGAACCATGGCAAAAAAATACCACCCTGATAAGGTGATACATTTAGGCAAAGAGCATCAAGCTGGGGCTGAAGAAAAATTCAGGCAAGTGCAGGCAGCTTACGAGAAGTTGCAGAAAGAACGCGGATTTTAAAATTTTGAGATTGCCGAAGTTTTATTCAATTTAACCTTAACTTTTTTAAATAATGTAGGAGACCTTTTTGAAATTTGACCATTAAGTAATAAACCAGTTTTATGAATGATAAACAAATCTTAGAACTTTTTCAAAATGGTCAACGTGAAAAAGCGTTTTCAAAACTATATGGTTTATACCCGAAAATTGAAGCTTTAATTCTATCTAAAGGCGGAACAAAACAAGATGCTAATGATGTTTTTCAAGAAGCTTTAATTATTCTAAACAGGAATCTGGAAAAATCAGGTTTTAAACTTACATCTTCTATCTACACTTATTTATATTCTGTATCCCGATTTATTTGGAAGGATATTCAAAAGAAATTTTCAAACCAAGAAACACACAATTTTGAAACTGATGAAATTGAATGCTTCCATAGTGTTTTAGAGGAAAAAAAATACCAACAAGCCGAACGTGCATTTCTAGAATTAGGAGAACGATGTCAGCTACTTTTACAACTGTTTTACATCAAAGCCATGTCTTTTAAAGCCATTGCAATACAGATGAAATTCAAATCTGAAAAGATTGCAAAAAACCAGAAGTACAAGTGCTTAGCGAAAGTTAAAGACATCTTCAAAACAATTAATACGGTTCAATTTTAATTCGGGAAGTCATGGAAAATTATATACAAAACATAGATTTAATTAATGGTTATTTAAATAAAACGCTTTCTGAAACTGAAATTAAAGGTTTTGAAGATCGCTTGGAAAAGGATGAATATTTTAAAGAACTATATGAATATCACATTATTTTTTTAGAAGGATTAAAACGCCAAACTTTAAAGTCTGAAATTATAAAAGGAAAACGACGTTATGTAAGAAATAAATGGTTGCGATATTTGGGGATTTCAATAGCTAGTATAATTATTTCAATTGTTATTTATAGTAGTTTGAAAACCTCGGATGTAGTAAAAATGGATAGCTCACCCAAAGATATACACCATTTGAATACAGTTTTAGACACTGTAATTTCCAATACGGTCTCACCAAAAGAACGATTAAAAAAAACCTTAAAATTAAAAGTTGAAGAAGTGTTTAGTGAGCAGAAAGTTGTTTTAGATAAAGAAAAAGAGGAAGTTGTAATTCCAAAAAAAACGCCTCAAAAATTCACTATAAATACTTCAGAAGATACCATAATAACGTGTAATGAGGGCACAAAGCTAGTTATTAAAGGGAATTCATTTGTTGATCAAAACAACAAAAATGTAACTGGTAAAGTAGATCTGGAAATCACAGAATTTTATAAGTTGTCTGATATGCTTTTAGCCAATTTAACTACAAAATCTGATGATGAATTATTAGAAACGGCTGGTATGCTTTTTATGGAAGCTAAAAAGGATGATTTAGATTTAAAACTTAAATTAAACACTGATATTGAAATTTCGTTTCCTACGGCTAATAAGAAAGAAGGGATGCAACTTTTTTCTGGAGCGTGGGTAAATGGCAATATAAACTGGAAACTTCAAAAGGAACTAGAAGAAAAGGTGGTAACCCCCGAAGAAGCAGATGTTGAAGTTCCGTTTGCAGTTATAGAACAGGTTCCTGTTTTTCCAGGTTGCGAAAATTTGTCCAATTCAGAAGCTAAGGCATGTACTACAACTGCGATTAATAGCTTTGTTCAAACAAATTTTAACACTGAGATAGCTAAAAATCTTGGTTTAACAGGTAGGCAGCGGATTAATGTAATTTTTAAAATCAATCAAAATGGCGATGTTTTAGGAGTGCGCTCTAGGGCTACCGATCCCGAATTAGAAGATGAGGCAAGCAGAGTTATTTCATCCTTACCTAAAATGCAGCCAGGTAAACAAAGGGGGAGAGCTGTTACGGTGCCTTATTCCTTGCCCATTATATTTGATGTGAATGGCGAAACTCAATTAATTGCCAATTTTAAAGGCGATAACAGGCAACGAAAACTAATTTTAGACTCAATAAATAATAAGCGTTTTGAAGATAGATTAGCTGGTACGAATCCTAAAGCTATTTCTGCCTCCGAAGTGAATCACTACATACGTAGAACATCTAATTTAGGTTGGATAAATTGCGATAAATTTAATAGAAGCGGTCAAAGAATAAAATATAAACTCAAAATAAAAAACGAATTAGGAGTGGAAATCAACATGGTTTTTAAGTCTATAAATTCCTTAATACCGAGCTTTAAAACAGGTAATGTTTTCGATTTTGGCTTGGTTCCTAAAAATGAAGATGTTGTTTTAATTGCGATAAAAAAGGAAAATGGAAAATTATTTATGGATATCATTGAAACAACTATAACTGAAAATCCAGACATTGCGTTTAGTTTTAAAGAAGTAAACTTTAAGGAATTGAAAGCTCAATTAAAAAAGTTAGATAGTTTATTCAATTAATAGCCTCTTGGTGATATGATCTTTCAGTTAATCCCTTTTTATTTTTTGCTATGGAAAACCAATAGGTCTTTGTTTTAAAGGATATAGAAAAACCTTTTCAATTTTTAATATGTTTTCAAAGTAAATTAATAAATTGCAAATAGTTTAAGATTAAAACATTACGTCATGATAAACCTTTACAACCTAAATGAAACTAGTGCCGTTATTGATAGAATTTCTAGTCTAAAACCTGATTCAAAACCATTGTGGGGTAAAATGAGTGTCGATCAGATGTTGGCTCATTGTAATGTAACCTACGAAATGGTATTTGATGATATTCATCCAAAACCTAGCGGTTTTAAAAAAATGATGCTTAAGTTGTTTGTAAAACCCATTGTTGTAAATAATAAACCTTATAAGAGAAACAGTAGAACCGCTCCGGAATTTATAATTGCTGATGCCAGAAATTTTGAATTGGAAAAAGTAAGACTCATTAATTATATTTTAAAAACCATAAGTTCTGGCGAAGATTTTTTTCATAATCGCAAATCGCATTCTTTTGGAAAACTTACAAAAACAGAATGGAATACTATGTTTTACAAGCATTTGGATCATCATTTGTCTCAGTTTGGGGTATAAAAAAAAGCCAACCATTTTTTTGGTGGCTTTTAATATGGGATTTATATTACTAAATTATTTGGTAATATATACTTTGTCGTTTCCGTCTTTAGAAAAAACGTATACCAGTTTATCACTAGCATTTATGTAAACAGATTTAAGTTCCCAGCCTTCACTTTTCGTAGCGTCAAGTAAGCACTTGCGTACATCTGGGTTGTACAAATTTAATTCTGAATTGATAATGGTATCAGCACTCATATTTAAAGTTAATAAAAGTGTCATTGCGGCAGTAATTAATTGTATTTTTTTCTTCATTTGATATTCTTTAAGAGAGAATTAATTATTAATTAGCAATGTATTACATAATCCAAAATTTCCTAAAAAAATTAGATAACTTACCCGTATTAACGGTTAACATAAATGAACTACTAAAAATTAATTAAAATAAAATTTAAATAAAGTCACTTTAATTACTTTTACCGTAAAAATTTATTGAAATGTGTAAGCGTATTTTGTTTTTTGTGATGGTAATTTTTGCGTTACTTATTAATTTTTCTTGTGCTCCAAAACAACAATTAATGACCATAAAACCAGAACCTGAAGACGCTGCTCCTATAGCATTTGATCATATTCCTTCCTTTATAAATGTACCTGTTAGTGTTAAATTAAAAGATATTGAAAATCAAATAAATGCGGTTTTGAAAGGGTTGATTTATGAAGATAAAACCATTGAAGACGATAACATCGAAATAAAGGTTTGGAAACAGGCCCCCATCACCATTCAAAATGATAACGGTTCATCCGATGATAAAATAAAAACCATTCTTCCTTTAAAGGCCATTATTAAATACAGAATTGGTACCCAAACGATGGGAATGAACTTATATAAAACTAATGAGTTTTACCTAAACGGTGTGGTTACCTTAACCAGCAACATAGGTTTAACCAATTGGAAATTAAAATCAAAAACACATATTACCGATTTAAAATGGAAAGAAAGCCCATCATTGGTTGTGTACGGTAAAAATGTACCAGTAACTTACCTTGTGAATCCTGCTATAAAATTGTTTAGAGATGATATTGAAAAAAGTATCGATGACGCTATTGAATCCTCTATGGATTTTAAGCCTAACGTATTGGCAGCCATTGAAAAGGTATCGGTTCCATTCAAAATGAACGATGATTATGAGAGTTGGCTTAGAATAGTGCCTATTGAAATTTATACAACCGACTCACAACTAAAAAAAGATAAAGTGCTGCTTCAAATGGGAATGAAATGTACTATGGAGACAGTAATTGGTAAACAACCGGAGTCGAAATTTGATGCCAAAAGTATTGTGTTGAAACCGGTTTCTAAAATGCCGAATCATATAACATCAAATATTGTTGCTGTTTCTAGGTATGAGGATGCTTCAAAAATAATGACTAAGAATTTTTCTGGACAGGAATTTAGTTCAGGAACCAAAAAAGTTACAGTCAAAAATGTGGCTATTTGGCATAAAGAGAGTAAAATGGTAATAGCTCTAGATTTACAAGGATCAATAAACGGTACGATATATTTGGAAGGTGTTCCCTCTTACAATAATGAAACAAAAGAGCTGTATTTTGATAATTTAGATTATGTTTTAGATACGAAAAACAGATTAATACGAACGGCTAACTGGATGGCTAAAGGAGTGATATTAAAACGTATACAGGAGAATTGCCGTTATTCCATTCAATCTAATTTAGACGAAGGCAAAGAAACCATGTTAAGTTACTTAAATAACTATACACCGATGCCTGGTGTTTTTGTAAACGGGACAATGGATGATATAGAGTTTCAAAAAGTACAACTAACAAACAACGCGATTCTTGCTTTTTTAAAGGTAAAAGGAAATATTAGCGTTACTGTTGATGGGTTGAAATAAGTATAAAAAATTAGTGCCCGTTTAATAACGAGCACAATCTTATATTTTTTTTACTTACAATTAGTTTAATTGCATGCTTAGGTAAAGACTAATATTACTGTTTTTCCCATCAGGAACTGTGTAGGTTTCTCCGGCAAAAGTACGTTCTTTTCCAACTGTTGATAAACCATAATTGTATCTCAAACCAATACCAATATTTTGAAAGTCTAAGCCAACACCTGCGGCTAAACCAGTATCAAATTTGTTGAAATCGTCGTTATCATAATTTTCTTCAAAGTCAAAATTCCCGCTATCAGATTCGTTTGTAGTTTGGGCATCCACTAAATAAGCAAAATAAGGTCCTGCGTGTATATTAAGATTATTAGTTAAATTGATTTTTAATAAAACAGGTAATTCAATATAATTTAATTTGAATTTAGCAGTACCCGAGGCAAAAGCATTATCATAAACTAGCTCAGAGCCTTTTCTGGAATACAATAATTCTGGTTGAATGGCCACAAAATTGGTGATGGGAAATGTGGTATAAATACCCGCATTAAAACTGGTTAACACATTATTGTCGTCTACATCCTCTGTGTAAAGATTTGAAAAGTTTACACCGCCTTTAAAACCAATTTGAGGCGTACCATCATTAACCTGTGCATTCAAGTTTGTGGTAAATCCTAAAACTAAAAGTAATGCTACCGAAATTTTTCCTATGTTTTTCATAATTGTATGTTTAAATTTTACATTACAAAGATGAGGTTGATGCCATTTAAAACCGTTACAGCTTTTTTTGTATCTATTATAGAATTTCCATTTCGATGGAAAATGAAAGTGATTTTATTTTTGAAAAATGATGCTCGATTGGTCTTTTTCTACAGTAAGTTCAATGCTTCTACCAAAAATTAAAGCACGATTATCTTTTTCATGGCCAGCGGGCATATTAAAAGCAATAGGGAAATTATATTCAGCCAAAGCATCTAAAATAAGTTGTTGTACCGGTGAGCCCCAAGGCGTAGTATTTCTTCTTACTTTAGAAATATCGCCGATTATAACACCTTTACAATTATCAAAATAACCGGCACGTTTCAAACTTTGCAACATGCGGTCTATGTTATACTCGTATTCCCCAATTTCTTCAATAAACAAAATTTTACCTGCAGTGTTTATACTGGTTTTTGAACCCAGCATAGTAAGTAATAAGGTTAAATTACCTCCAACTAATTGGCCGGAAGCTTTACCTGTTCTATTATAGTTAGTACCTTCAAGATTGTATTTTAAACTCGAGCCAAAAAGAGCATCTTTAAAGGTGGCAATAGTCTCTGGAATTGTATTGGCATCGTCTTGTAAGCTTGTGCACATCATAGCATGTAAACTTTCAAATCCTTCATTATGAATTTGATTGTGTAAAGCAGTAATATCCGAATATCCAATTACCCATTTAGGGTGTTTTCTAAACTTAGTATAGTTCAATTTGTCCAAAATACGCACGGTACCATAACCACCTCTAGCACACCAGATGGCGCTAATTTTTGGGTCGTCCATTGCATTTTGTAAATCTTCATGGCGCTCAGCATCGGTGCCAGCAAAATGATGATTCTGGTTAAAAACGTTTTTACCAACAATAGGATATAATCTCCAACTTTCAAGTAAGCTTTTCGCCTTTTCAATTTCAGCGGTTCTGTTTCTTAAAATGCCAGAAGGGGCAACTATAGCAACTGTATCGCCGGTTTTTAAATATGGTGGACGCATCAAATTAGAGGTTTTAGTCATGCTATTTTGTGCCGAAATTGTAGTGCTTCCGCAAATAAAAACAGCACAAACGAGGATTGTTATTAGTGTGATTTTAGACATGATGTAAATGTACATTTTTTTTCTAAATGGCACTCAAAATGTGTACTTTTACGGCTTTAAAATTAGTATTGTAAAATACTAATGTCCCCCTCGAGCGCAGTCGAGAGGTTTTTTTCAAATGCAATTATTTAAGTAGGTTTCGACTGCGCTCGACCAGACTGAATACAATAAAGATGAATAAACCAAAAAGATACACCATCACTTCGGCATTACCTTACACCAACGGCCCCATACATATTGGGCATTTAGCAGGGGTTTATGTGCCAGCAGATATTTATGCACGTTATTTACGTTTAACAGGTAACGACGTGGCCTTTATTGGAGGTAGTGATGAACACGGTGTACCTATTACAATAAAAGCAAAAAATGAAGGGGTGTCTCCTCAGGATGTTGTAGATAAATACCATGCTATTATTAAGCAATCGTTTAAAGAATTTGGTATTTCATTTGATAATTATTCGAGAACTTCTGCTAAGATTCATCATGAAACGGCATCAGAGTTTTTCAAAACTTTATACGATAAAGGTGATTTTATTGAAGAAGTAACAGCCCAATTATATGATGAAAAGGCAAACCAGTTTTTAGCGGATAGATTTGTTACAGGTACCTGCCCAAAATGTGGTAATGAAGAGGCTTATGGTGACCAATGCGAAAAATGTGGAACTAGTTTAAATGCCACCGATTTAATAAATCCAAAATCGGCATTAACAGGAAATGTGCCAACTTTAAAAGAAACAAAACACTGGTTTTTACCTTTAGATAGATACGAAAGCTTTTTAAAAGAATGGATTTTAGAAGGTCATAAAAAAGACTGGAAACCAAACGTGTATGGTCAAGTAAAATCGTGGATTGATGACGGGTTGCGCCCACGTGCTGTAACCCGCGATTTAGATTGGGGAATTCCCGTACCTGTAGAGGGCGGTGAAGGAAAGGTGTTGTATGTGTGGTTCGACGCTCCAATTGGTTATATCTCATCAACCAAAGAATGGGCTAAAGAAAAAGGTATAGATTGGGAGCCTTATTGGAAAAGTAACGATACGAAACTAGTTCACTTCATAGGTAAAGACAATATAGTGTTTCACTGCATCATTTTTCCAGCAATGCTAAAGGCGGAAGGATCTTATATTTTACCAGAAAATGTGCCAGCAAATGAATTTTTGAATTTAGAAGGAAATAAACTTTCAACCTCAAAAAATTGGGCCGTTTGGTTGCCAGATTATTTAAAGGAATTTCCTGGACAGCAAGATGTCTTACGTTATGTCTTAACTGCTAATGCGCCTGAAACTAAAGATAACGATTTTACTTGGAAAGATTTTCAGGCCAGAAATAATAATGAATTGGTAGCCATTTTTGGAAATTTCATTAACCGTGTTGTAGTGTTAACAAAAAAGTATTATGATGGAATTATACCGGCACCAAATACTTTTTCTGAAGTAGACCAGGAAACATTAGCGGCTGTAAAAGCTTATCCAGGAGTGTTATCTAGCTCTATTGAGCGTTATCGTTTTAGAGAAGCGCAACAAGAATTGATGAATTTAGCAAGATTAGGTAACAAATATTTAGCAGATGAAGAGCCTTGGAAAGTTATTAAAGTTGATGAAGCACGTACACAAACCATCATGTATGTTGCGCTTCAAATTGCTTCTGCATTAGCTACTTTAAGCGAACCTTTTTTACCGTTTACATCCGCTAAGCTTAAATCAATATTGAATATTACATCGAGCGCAGCCGAAATATCATGGGATGGTATAAGTTCAAAAGAAATTTTATTGCCTTCAGGTCATAAAATAGGTGAAGCTGAATTATTATTTTCTAAGATTGAAGATGAAACCATTCAATATCAATTAGATAAATTGGAAGCTAGTAAAAAGGTGAATGAAGCAGCTAATAAAGCCGTGGAACCACAAAAAGAAACAATTACTTTTGATGATTTTACTAAATTAGATATTCGTGTTGGTACCGTTTTAGAGGCTGAAAAAATGCCGAAAGCAAAAAAGCTATTAGTTTTAAAAGTAGATACGGGACTTGATGTGCGTACCATTGTATCTGGAATCGCTGAGAGTTTTAGCCCAGAGGAGGTGGTAGGTAAACGTGTAACTGTTTTGGTTAACTTAGCCCCAAGAGAGCTTCGCGGCGTAGAAAGTCAAGGGATGATTTTAATGACGGAAAATGCAGATGGTAAATTAGTATTTGTAAATCCAGACGATGCTAATGTAGCTAATGGATTGCAAATTAGCTAGTTGTTAAATAGATTTAATCTTAATATAAATTTAAGCTATTGTGCATTTTGCATATCCCTAAATTTGAACGGCTTAAGTAATTTACTAACTTTACAAAAACACAAAAATTATGTTATCAAAAAATATAGAAGAAGCACTTAACGGTCAGATTAAAATAGAAGCAGAATCGTCTCAAATTTATTTAGCTATGGCTTGTTGGGCTGAGGTAAAAGGTCTAGAAGGTGTTGCCGGATTCATGTATAAGCAATCGCAAGAAGAACGCGATCATATGCTAAAATTGGTAAAATATGTTAACGAACGTGGTGGACATGCGCAAGTATCCGCTTTATCGGCTCCTAACGTTACTTTTAACTCTTTTAAGGAAATGTTTGAAGAATTGTACAAACATGAGGTTTTTGTTTCTAATAGTATCAATGAATTGGTACACATTAGCTTACAAGAGAAAGATTATTCAACACATAACTTTTTGCAGTGGTATGTAGCTGAACAAATAGAAGAAGAAGCTATGGCACGTACTATTTTAGATAAGATTAATTTAATTGGTGATGATAAAGGAGGCTTGTATTTATTTGATAGAGACATTCAAAATTTAACCATCAGTACAGCCGCGGCAGAATCTCCGCAATAATTTAACATTTAACCTTATTTAGATTTAATAAAAATAAACTACATTTGCCCATCGTAAACTAGTTACTTGGAGTACCTTGGGTAAAAAGAAACAAAAAAAAGCACTAAAGAAACTTGAAAAAGCAGGAGTTAAACTGCCAAGTAAAGTAAAAAGTAGCTGCTGTGAGAAGTATAAGAAAAAAGAGGATAAACGTTGTAAAAAATGTCCTTGTTTCGACTTGCTGAAAAAAGTCGCATAACTTCTATTTTATCTTAATAAATTTATAAAAGCAGATCCTCAATAATAGTGTGGTCTGCTTTTTGCTTTTCATATAAAAAATTAAATTATATGATGAATTCAATTACCTTAAATGCATTTGCAATATTTATACTGTTCACAAGCTGCAAAACTTCACAAATAACAACTAACATAGATACAGCCTCAAAAACCGTTTCTATGGAAAACTCAAAATGGAAGTTAGTAACCTTAATGGGGGCCGATGTGAGTGATACAAATGCTTATATCAGCTTTTCAAATGAAACTGAGAACACCTTATTTGGAAATGGTAGTTGTAATAATTTTACCGGTACTTACAAACTGGATGAAGGGAATAAAATATCCGTTTCTAAATTAACCGCTACCTTAATGGCTTGTACAAGTATGGATGTGGAGAAGCAATTCATGGCCATTATTGAAATGGCGGATAACTATACCCTTAACGGAAATAAGATGATTTTGAATAAGGCGAAAATGGCACCCTTAGCTATTTTTGAAGCTGTTGAAACTGAATAATATTTCTTTTTAATTTTTTAATAGACTACCGTTCACGTAATTAAAATACATTTAACGACTAACGGCATAAATGGAAATATTGTAATTAAAATTAATAACTATATAATACAAATATTGTAACAGATTTGCATCTTTGCACTATTAATTAAATGTAATTTTTATGAAAAAGATATTTTTATTTTTTGTTGCGATTAGTGTTCTAAGTTGTGGTTCTTCAAAAACGGTTAGGGTTTCTAAAAAGGTTATTAAAGGCGATTGGGTGTTAAATTCTATCACGTATAATCAATCAGGAAATTATAATGTAACTTTATTAAATGATGCTTCCAAAGCATGTTTTGAAGGTAGCACATGGAGCTTTGTGCCAAATAATAATACGGGAGCCTATACCATTAATGATCCTAGCTGTGCTACTGGTGAAAGACACTTTGTGTTTACCATTCAGGAGGTTGATGCCGAAACAGGTTTATATGATTTCTTATTGAAACCAACGAATGAAAAACATAAATCGGAAACAAACCAAGGTTTTAGATTAAAATTATCTGCTTTGTCGGATACCGACATGGTATGGCAGCAATCAGTTAATGTATCAGGCAGTGCTTTTACATTAAACATGAATTTTTCGAAACAATAAAATATAGGCTAAAACAAGTACTTTATTAACTTTTCAATAAATTAAATTATAAAAACATATGAAAACAATTATAAATAAAGCAGTAATATTATTTTTTACAGCTGTAATAGCTATAAGTTTAACTAACTGTAGTGCTGTACAAAACGCAAATAACAAACAAAAAGGAGCCGTTATAGGAGCTACCGGAGGTGCTATTTTAGGTGCTATAATAGGTAACAATGTTGGAAAAGGTGGTAACGGTGAACTAGGAGCTGTTATTGGTGGTGTTGTAGGTGGAGGCGCAGGTGTGCTTATTGGTAACAAAATGGATAAGCAAGCTCAAAAAATTGAAGAAGAAATTCCTGGCGCCCAAGTAGAGCGTGTGGATGATGGTATTGTAGTTACTTTTGATGAAGGTAGTGGTGTTTATTTTGATACCGCAAAATATAATATTAATGCAGCATCTCAAACCTCATTAAACAAACTGATTACCGTTTTTCAAGAATATCCAGACACTAATTTATTGGTAGTTGGGCATACCGATAGCCAAGGTGCTGAAGATTATAATATGACGCTTTCTAAAAACAGAGCTAATGCAGTAACTAATTATTTAATTTCTAAAGGGATTTCTAGCGGAAGACTTACAACCAACTGGTTTGGTGAAACACAACCTATTCATGATAACGCTACTGCTGAAGGTAGAGCCAAAAACCGTCGTGTAAATATTGCGATATTACCGAATGAAAAAATGATTCAGGAGGCTGAAGCACAAGCTGGAAAATAAAAGCATTTCATTTTTGTAAATTCTAAAGGTCT
The DNA here is from genome assembly GCF_041583155.1 of Mariniflexile sp. Lineage (GTDB taxonomy): Bacteria > Bacteroidota > Bacteroidia > Flavobacteriales > Flavobacteriaceae > Mariniflexile. The sequence continues at coordinate 40,407 of NZ_JBFHGK010000022.1, read as the reverse complement.
AATTTTTTATTAGGCCTTTTTTTATTGTATAAATGTAATGTTTGTGGGCGTAGTTATACAAATTACCAATGCAAGACATATTTACAGAGTTATCTACAAATACAACTTAGAAAATAGGTAACGAATTATTGTTAGCGTGAAATAGAACATCCAAACAAATAGAAAAAAATCACTTACGAAGTTGGATTAGAAGACACTTCATCTTTAAGTATACTATTTAAAAAAACAGACTTCCGTATCCCTTTTTCAGAGTTTATAAATGAAGTTGAAGATCCTATCAAAGGGAAATTGACAACTTATAGGGAAATCTACCCGTTAAATTCTATGCCACAATATACGCTTACGGTAATGTGGTTTTGGAGATTTGATTATAGTAAAAGATTGCCTGTAAAAAGGTAACCTTTTTCGTTTTATAATCATTTTAAAAGGAACTTTCTTAAATTCGCAGCATCTATTTATATCAAATGAAAGCCTTAATTTCTTATATCATTACGCAAACGAAACTCCCAGAAGTTTCTGTTAAAAACACTGTTGAATTATTAAATGAAGATTGTACCATTCCCTTCATTTCACGTTATAGAAAGGAGCGTACGGGCAATTTAGATGAGGTTCAAATCGGGGATATTGTAAAGTTTAAAGAGCAATTTGAAGCCTTAGAAAAAAGAAAAGCAGCCATTTTAAAGGCTTTGGAAGAACAAGCTGTTTTAACGCTAGAATTAAAACAGAAAATAGAAGCGACTCAAGATTTAACTGCTCTTGAAGATTTGTATTTACCTTTTATTAAAAAGAGCAGAAAAACCAAAGCTGATACAGCAAGACAAAATGGCTTGGAACCTTTGGCAAAAATCATCATGTCTCAAAATGCAAATGATATAGAATCAATAGCTTTTAAATATATAAAAGGTGAGGTGGCCTCGGTTGAAGCAGCTTTGGAAGGCGCGCGCCATATCATTTCAGAATGGATAAATGAGCGATCGGATATAAGGAATAGCATCCGCCAACAACTAGAACGTTTTGCTATGATTTCCACGAAAGTGGTTAAAACAAAAACAGACGATGAAAATGCACAAAAATTTAGAGATTATTTTGATTGGGAAGAATCTTTAATTAGAATACCGTCTCACCGTTTGTTGGCTATTTTAAGGGCTGAAAGCGAAGGGTTTATAAAAACTAAAATCGCGATTGATGATGATAAGGCTTTAAATAAAATTGAAAGTAAAATTATTAGGTCTCAAAACGAATGCTCAGATCAGATTCAATTGGCTATTCAAGATGCCTACAAGCGTTTGTTGCTGCCTTCGTTAAGTAATGAAGCTCTTCAAATTGCTAAAACAAAAGCCGATGAATCTGCTATTTCTGTATTTGCAAAAAATTTGAAACAACTATTGTTAGGCTCGCCTCTAGGTGAAAAGCGCGTTTTAGCCATCGATCCAGGTTTTCGAACCGGTTGTAAGGTAGTTTGTCTAGATGCTCAGGGGCAATTAAAATATAATGAAACCATTTATCCACATCCGCCGCAAAGCGATAGTATTGGAGCTATGAAAAAAATAAGCTCTTTAGCAGAAGCTTATCAAATTGAAGCGATTGCAATTGGTAACGGAACCGCTTCACGTGAAACGGAAGCCTTAATTAGGAAAATTCACTTTAAAAACGATATACAAGTATTTGTTGTAAGTGAGGCAGGTGCTAGTATTTATTCAGCATCTAAAATAGCTCGGGATGAATTTCCGAATTATGATGTAACGGTGCGTGGATCCATTTCTATTGGTCGCCGTTTGCAAGATCCCTTGGCAGAATTGGTAAAAATAGACGCAAAATCTATAGGTGTCGGGCAATACCAACACGATGTGGACCAAACCAAGCTTAAAAAGGAATTGGATGTGGTTGTTGAAAGTTGTGTGAATGCCGTTGGTGTAAATATTAATACAGCTAGCACCAGTTTATTAAGTTATGTGTCGGGAATTGGACCAAAACTAGCAGAAAATATTTTTAACTACCGTCAGGAAAATGGGGTATTTGCTTCTAGAAACGATATAAAAAAAGTGCCTCGTTTAGGAGGAAAAGCTTTTGAACAAGGAGCGGCCTTTTTACGAATTAAAGACGCTAAAAACCCCTTAGACGATTCGGCAGTACATCCTGAAAGTTACGATTTGGTGAAGCAAATGGCAAAAGATTTAGGGAAAAGGGTACAGGATCTAATAGGGAATGTAGACTTGCTTAAAAAAATTGATTTAAAAAAATATTGTACCTCGTCGGTAGGGCTTCCAACGCTTCAGGATATTTTAAAGGAACTTGAAAAACCTGGGTTGGATATTCGTGAGCAAGCTAAAGTGTTTACCTTTAATCAAAATATAAAAACAATTGCCGATGTCCATGAAGGGCAATTGTTGCCAGGAATAGTAAATAATATCACTAATTTTGGCTGCTTTGTTGATATTGGAATTAAGGAGAGCGGACTCATTCATGTGTCTAATCTATCAGATAGTTTTGTAAAAGATGTAAACGAGCATGTAAGCCTGCACCAACAAATTATAGTAAAAGTGTTGGAGGTTGATGTTCCGCGAAAGCGTATTCAATTAAAATTGCACAATTAATTTTATAAATTATAAGACGCATTTTTTAAAATAGTAGTAGGCTAGCGTATTTTAACTATTTTTTTTAAGCTAGTTTTTATATTATTTATTTTGGATTAAATAAAATGAATTTCTTAACCCAAGACATACAATTTCCAAACGTTAATAATGCCACTCCCGATGGGTTATTGGCTGTGGGAGGTGATTTATCTGCGGAACGGCTAATTTACGCCTATAAGCATGGCATTTTTCCTTGGTATAGTGAAGAGGACCCTATTTTATGGTGGTCTCCTAATCCGCGATTTGTTTTGTTTCCTGAAAAGTTGAAGGTTTCAAAAAGCATGAAGCAGGTTTTGAAACATAAAGCTTTTGTGGTTACTGTTAATAAAGCCTTTAGAACTGTTATTACCGAATGTTCTAAAATAAAGCGCAACGGGCAAGCTGGAACTTGGATTACTAATGATATGATTGAGGCTTATGTGAATCTTCATAATTTAGGCTACGCTAAATCTGTTGAGGTTTGGCTTGATGATGAATTAGTTGGAGGATTTTATGGTGTAGATGTTGGAAATGGTGTTTTTTGTGGTGAAAGTATGTTCGCTAAAGTAAGTAACGCTAGTAAAGTGGCGTTTATTAGCTTTATTCAGAATACAAATTATACACTAATCGATTGCCAAGTATACACCAATCATCTTGAGAGTTTGGGGGCAGAAGAAATTCCTCGAAATATGTTTATTGAATATTTAGATGTATCTTAAAGCTGTTTTATTTAACTTTTAAAATTATGGAGGCAAAAACAATTGATGAAGTTATAGTTTTATTGGAGGAAATTATCCAAACATCCAAAATTGAAGAAAGTACTTTAGGGTATTTTGCTGCCTTATATCAAAGAGTAACCATTGCTGTTAAAGAAAAATTATATCAGAATTATTTTGATGATGATGTCCGCATGGAACAACTAGACGTAATATTTGCAAACCGTTATTTGGTGGCCTATTCAAATTATAAACAAGGTATAAAGAACACAAAATCTTGGGATATTGCTTTCAAGTTAGCCCAGAATAACGAATTAATAGTGCTTCAACATTTAGTTCTTGGTATGAATGCGCATATTAATCTGGATTTAGGCATTGCAGCCACTCAAGTATCACATTCTTCGGAAATGACTCAATTACAGTCAGATTTTAATAAAATAAATGAATTACTAGCCTCCTTAGTTGATGAGATTAAAAGTGATTTATCCTTAGTTTGGCGTCCTTTGGTTTGGATTTTAAAACGCGTAAAAAAGGTAGATAATTTTGTGATAAATTTTAGCATGGGTATTGCTAGAGACGGTGCTTGGAAATTTGCAAATGAATTGGCTTTTGAAACCGATAAACCAAATCAGGACCAGGTTATTTTACTTAGAGATGATAAAATTGCTGAATTGGCTGAACAGATACTATGTAAAGGTGCATTAGAAAAGTTTTTGTTTAAAATTATCAGATTTACAGAATCGGGAAGTGTGTCCAAAAAAATTGATTTGCTGAATAAAAAAATTGATTTGAAGCCTTAGGTAAATGTATTAACGCTTAATGATTTTTTATATTAAGTTAATTAGTACCATCTGTTCTTTGGAGTATTTTCAGCCCCAAAGCTTACCTGCAGTATTCATAAAAAACATCGAACTAACAATAAATTTCAAACCTCTTCATACCTAAAACACCAAGTCTCATGGTCATTAACCATACCTGTTGCTTGCATATGGGCATAAATAACTGTGCTGCCTACAAATTTAAAACCTCGTTTTTTTAGGTCTTTGCTTAAGGTATCACTAATAGCAGTGGTAGCTGGTGCTTCCTTATAATTTTTTACATGGTTTTTTATTGGTTTGCCATCAACAAAGCCCCAAATATAATTGCTAAAACTCCCAAATTCTTCTTGTATTTTTATAAACAACTGAGCATTGGTAACGGTAGCCTTTATTTTAAGTCGGTTACGTATAATTCCTGCATCTTGTAATAGTGAATCTATTTTTTCTTGGTTATAAGCGGCTATTTTTTGGTAATCAAAATTATCAAAAGCGGCTCTAAAGTTTTCACGTTTTCGCAAAATGGTAATCCAGCTTAAACCTGCTTGAAACGTTTCTAAAATTAAAAATTCAAATATGGTTGCATCGTCATAAACAGGAACGCCCCATTCTTGGTCGTGGTACGTTTCATATAACGTATCACCTATACACCAGCCACATCTATGTTTAGTCATTTTAATTGTGTTTTTTAAAGTGCTATTTCTTTGTTTTTTCTTCTAATTCAAAAATTTTAACTTATGAAATTGAAAATATAAACGGATAGACCCAAATGCCACGTGATACAAATAGAATCTTTTATATAGTTCAATATTATCCATAAAATTAAACTTTTTAATACTATAAAATAGGGAGCATTGTTATTAGGGCCAACTAGCGGATGGCATTTAAGATTTTACCCATTTCATAATTTTGTGCGTATTATGGTAAATGTATGACAAAAGTCATCTAAATTAAAGGAGGAAGACGTTATTTTTGTTGCTTCAAGAGCATTGTATTATGGAGTCAATTATAAAAACCGCGTTAAAAAATAGTTTAACTTATTCAGCTTACCGAGATTTAGTTAAGCGATTATCCGAACAAAATGCTACCACCGGATTAGAGCAAACCGATGCTCATATAAACTTTACCAAACTAAATGAGAGACGCATGAAGCGTTGGGATAAAACCCTAAAAGTGCCTGAAAAGGCACAAAAGAAAATAGCCGAGTTTAACCACAAGGTTACTTGGTTAGTTATAACGGAAAGCTGGTGCGGAGATGCTGCCCATGTTTTACCGCCCTTAAATAAAGTTGCCGAAATAAACGACAATATTACCTTAAAAGTGGTACTTCGTGATGAAAACCGCGCTTTAATGAATTTGTTCTTAACTAACGGCAGCAGTTCTGTACCCAAATTAATTGTGATTGAAAACGAAACGAATGCGGTTTTAAATACTTATGGGCCTAGACCAACTGAGGCTGCAAGTTTTGTGAACCGTTACAAAGCAAAATATGGTTCTTTAACCCCAGAGTTTAAAGAAGATTTACAACATTGGTATAATAATGATAAAGGCCAGAATGTTATAAAAGATGTGGTTGAATTACTTTTGGAATTTCAGCCTAATGCTTACCAATAAAATTAAAGGTTATTGAGCCTAATTGTGTTTTTTTAGAAGGATCGGCACTAAAATGTGAGCTTTTTGCATACTCTAATGCATGCTGAATTAAACATTCGTTTTTAGAGGTAGAAGAATTGTTTACATAGGTGTCTATAACGCTTCCATTGGCATTCACAGTAATATTAATTACAATTTTGCCGTCAACTTCACATAAATATACAGGTATTGGAATAAATACTTTGGTTCTGTTAACTAAAGAAAAACTAACGGTACTTTTAGTATTAACACCCTTGGTTTGTTGTTGTTTTAATAAATCGTTTACTTTATTAAACGACGATAATTCCTCCTTATTTACAGCGGGTTTTTTAGGTTTTGTTTCACCTAAACTATTGGACTCATCGCTGTCTCCTTCATTGTCTTCGCTCGATTTTGGCACATAATCTTCTGGAGGTGCAATTTGTTGATAGGCTTGCGAAAAGTGTTTATTCTTATCGGCTTCGTTATAGGCACTATTAGTTTCAGCTTCACTATTTTTAAGCTTGTCTAAAGTCTCCATTATTTTTTTTTCTTCTTCCGTAAGCGGTTTTTCCGGCTCTAACTCATAGTAGCTTTCCGCAGCAATTTCTTCTTGGTTTCTAATGTTTATATTGAAAACAGCCATAAGAACCGTTCCCGAAATCAGGAAGGTGAGTAATAGGGCTTTATGTTGATTTGTTAGGCGCAAGCAATTAATTTTATATGAAATAACTAAACTTGAAAATTAAATATTTCAAGGAATTATAGTTGAATGAATCATGTGACTTATAAAAAGCTGAATGAAACACATGACTATATACGTTAAAGTAATACAAAAAGTTTAGAATACCTGAAACTTTAAGGAAATTGATAATCTTGAAAGTAATTTACACTTCACCGTATTAACCATACGGATATTGGATTCTTGTAAATTTGTAACAGATAAAATGGATCAAAAATTATTCCGAAGCCAGGATTTTTATAAAACTTTCAATTGATTCCGCATTTTTAACATCAAAATCACCAATTTTTGTGCGTCTTAAGGCCGATAAGTGTGCTCCCGATTGTAATGCTTTACCAAAGTCGTTTGTTAAAGAGCGTATGTACGTGCCTTTGCTACAAACTACCCTGAAATCAACCTGCAAACCATTGATGTTTGTAATTTCAAATTCAGAAATATTTACGGTTCTGGGTTTTATTTCTACGTTTTCTCCTGCTCTTGCAAATTCGTATAAACGTTTTCCGTCTTTCTTAATTGCTGAAAACACTGGTGGAAACTGCTCAATGTCGCCTATAAACTGCTTAGTTGCTTTGTGTATTAATTCGGAAGTTAAATGGCTGGTTGGGAAGCTTTCATTAATTTCTGTTTCCAAATCAAACGAAGGCGTTGTGCTTCCTAAAACAATGGTTCCGGTGTATTCTTTTATTTGTGCCTGAAAGGTGTCTATTTGTTTAGTCATTTTTCCTGTACAAAGCACTAATAATCCAGTAGCCAAAGGATCTAAAGTGCCAGCATGACCAACTTTTATTTTTTTAATATCAAACGCTTGTCTAATCTCCCATCGTAATTTATTAACTACTTGAAAGGAAGTCCAATGCAAGGGTTTGTCAATTAAAAGAATCTGACCAGATTGATAATCTTCAACTGTCATTAAATAATAGTTAGTTTTTGCACGAAGAAGTGAATTAATAAAATAAGGGTTCCGGCTATAATTCTATAATAACCGAATATCTTAAAACCGTTTTTGCTTAAGTAAGTTATAAATGATTTGATAGCGATTAAGGCTACAATAAAACCAACCACATTTCCAATAATTAAAAGGTTTACTTGGTTTGAAGATAATTCAAAACCGGCTTCATAATAATCATAACTTTTTTTAACCGTTGCACCTAACATGGTAGGAATAGCTAAGAAAAAGGAAAATTCGGCAGCTACGGTACGCGATAATTTTTGTGTCATACCACCAACTATACTTGCTCCACTTCTAGAAACACCGGGAATCATAGCCAAACATTGAAAAAAGCCAATTTTTAAAGCTGTTAAGTATGAAATCTCAGTGCCTTCTTCATCGCCAAACCAATCGTCAACTTTTAAAAGTAGAAAACCACCAATAATTAAGGAAACTGCAACAGTGATAGGGTTTTCCAATAAACCATCAATAGCATCACTAAACAACAGCCCTAATACAACGGCAGGGATAAAAGCAACAAATAATTTGAAATAAAAGTCTAAACTTTGAAAAAAGCGTTTGAAATATAATACAATAACCGACATAATAGTACCAAGTTGAATAACGATGGTAAACAGTTTTGTAAAATCTTCATGAGCAATTCCGAAAAAAGAAGAGGCCACAATCATGTGTCCTGTTGAAGATACCGGTAAGAACTCGGTAATACCTTCAATAATGGCTAAAATGATAGCTTGTAGTATATCCATGACGCAAATGTATTAAAAATGTCATTTAAATTGATTTGTAATCTTTAAAGTTTGGTAGAATAAACAATTAGATTATTTTAAATCAGTCATTAATTGTATTTTTCCATGTTAATTTGTTTGCAGATGAAAATTATTATAGCACCCGATAAGTTTAAAAATTCATTAACAGGATTAGAGTTTTGTGATGCTGTTGAAGAAGGGATTATGGCGGTAATTCCTGATGCCGAAATTATAAAAATGCCATTGGCTGATGGCGGTGATGGCACTATTGAAGTTGTAAATTATTATTTAAAAGGGAGTGTTGTGAAAGTGTTAGTGAATAACCCGTTTTTTAAACCAGTAACTGCATCTTATTTATTTTCACAATCTTCAAAAACGGCATTTATTGAAATGGCAGAGGCTTCAGGTTTAAAGTTGCTTAATCCAGAACAATTTGATTGTAAAAACGCGAGTACATTGGGCACTGGGGAAATGATTAGGGATGCTTTAGAAAAGGGTGCTGAAAGGATTATATTGGGTATTGGAGGAAGCGCAACCAACGATTGCGGTATTGGTATGGCAACTGCATTAGGGTATCGTTTTTTAGATGAAAGTAATAATGAGGTAAAGCCCATAGGAGCCAATTTATCAAAGATTGTAACTATAGATGTAGAAAAAGTAAGCTCAAAACTTAAAAATGTGTCGTTTGAAATTGCTTGTGATGTTAGTAATCCGTTATACGGAACCGAAGGAGCAGCTTATGTTTATGGGGAGCAAAAAGGCGCAACGGAAGCAGATTTGAAATTGCTAGATAAAGGACTGGAAGATTTTTCAAAAATAATTAAAGCTAAATTTAATGTTAACCCACAATCCATAAAAGGTGCTGGTGCAGCGGGAGGTATGGGGATTGCTTCCATGGTGTTTTTGAATGGTAAACTAGAGCCGGGTATTCAACTTGTAAAAAAGTTAGCTGAATTTGATTCGAAGTTAGAAAATGCCAATTGGATAATTACAGGTGAAGGGAAGTTAGATTCTCAAACTTTTTTCGGAAAAACAATACAAGGTGTTATAACTTCCGCAAAAGCGAAAGATTTAAAAGTAGCGGCCTTGTGTGGAGCTATAGATTTAAGTGAAAATGAACTTAAATCTTTAGGAATTGTTTATGCCGATGCCGTCATACAGTATTCCGAAACTTTAAATGATGCTATGGAAAACGGATATCACTATGTGAAAGAAATGGCTATAAAATTGGCTAAAACTTTGTTGTGATAATGTCCTGCTTCAGGATTAAATGGGTTATTTCTTATCAGGATTTAAAAGAATCGCATAAATTTCAATACCAAAACCCAATAACACAAGCATTGGCGCTAACCGAATACGTCTCCAACTGAATATTTCGGGATTAAAAACATTGGGATCATCGCTACCACCTCCAGACATTAAAATAAAGCCCAAAGCAATACAAGCTAAACCTATAAACATGAATTTATAGTTTTTCCTTCCGAATATAAAAACTGGTTTTGCGGCTTCTTTTTGTTTTTGTTCTCCCATAATGTATTTCCCTAAAGGTATATTAGTGCAAAATAACAGATTTATTTAAAATAATTGTGTTAACGGAAATCTAATTTCGCGTTTTAAGAGTCGGTTCTAATAATATAACTGATCTGTTTTTAAATTCAAGAAACGTTGCGTTGCAATATGAGTACTTATCCAAGTAATGATAATACCTAATGCAAATACGAATCCGAAAAGCAGCGCAATTAAAATAGGACTATCTACCAAACCTAATTCCGGGAATGTTTTATTAATGTAGTATAACACAATGGCCATGCCTATTAAAGCGATTACCGCACCAATGATACCTAAGCGTACACTTTTCCAAACAAATGGACGACGTATAAATTGCTTTGTAGCACCCACCATTTGCATGGTTTTTATGGTAAATCGTTTTGAGTAAACCGCTAACCTGATGGAGCTATTAATTAGTAAAACCGCTATAATGGTAAAAATACCACTAATCACTAATACCCAGAAACTAATTTTTTGAACGTTTTCGTTCATTAGGTTAACTAGGTCGTTATCATAGGTAACTTCGTCCACGAAGGTTTTTGAAGTGGCTTCTTCTGAAATTAATTCAAGGTGCTCCGAGGTTACAAAATCTGCTTTTAAATGCACATCTATAGAGTTTTGTAACGGGTTATATCCTACAAAATCCATAAAATCTTCGCCGTTTTCTTCTTTTAAAAATTCAGCAGCCTGTTCTTTTGAAACATATTCAATAGTTTTTACATAATCGGCCATGGCTAAACTTTTTTCAAGTTGTTTAATTTCAACTTCTTTAGCCGTTTCTTTCAAATAAATGGTAACTACCACTTGCTCTTTAAAATGGTCGGAAACTTTTTTAGCATTTAAAACCAGCATACCCAACAAACCAAGTAAAAACAATACCAGAGCAATACTTAAAACCACCGAGAAGTACGATGAAATTAGTCGGCGTTTTTGGTCTTTTTCAAAAGATGAACTCATAAATAACAGATTAACGGTGTAAAAATAGTAAAGTATTCTATTATGCTTAGTATTACAACGTTTAAAGTTTTCAGATTGTTTTATATTAAATTTTTAGAAGCCTATTTTTTTTGCGGTTTGCTTATAATATACACTCCAGTGGCTACCAAAACACAGCATAGTATTTTAATAAAATTAATGTCTTGTGCATATTGGGTTTGAGCAAATATATAGGCTAATACACTAACTAAAATAAAGCTTACAACAGGTTGCAGGTAAACATAGCTACTTGTTACTGAAGGAGCTAAGTGGTTAAGTGCATATATATTGAAAAGGTAGGCAAAAAAGGTTGTAAATAAAACAACGTAGCCAATAGTTAAATAAGTGCTAGTAGTAAAGGCCGCAAAATCGGTATTTAAAAAATCGTTAATACCAAATGGGAACACATAGATAAATCCAAACAGAAATAACCAACTTGCTACGGTTATAGCATGGTATTTTTTTATTAGAGTTTTGGCAATTACAAGGTAAAGGCCGTAACTAGATGCGTTAAGGAAAACAAGTAAATTGCCTAAAAAGGAACTGGTTCCAACTGTTTTGTTACCATATAAGATTAGAAAAATAGCGCCAATACCAGCTATGGTAATACCAATTAGTTTGTTTTTTGTAACCCGTTCTTTTAGAATAATAATACTAAAAATTAAAACCAAAACCGGTGTTGCTGTTTGGATGATGGAAGCATCAATAGGCGATGTTAAATTAATGCCATGAAAAAACAACATTTGGTTGGCGGCACCACCTAACAAACCACAAAGCGCTAACATCAGTAAGTCTTTTTTTTTAACTTTCTCTTTTATAAACAAGAATTTAATTATCCAAAAAAGCAAGGCACAACAGGAAAGCCTTATAAACACAAAGCCTGTCGGGTTTATTTTGTTGGGCATTATACCTTTAGCAATAATATAATTGGCGCCATAAATGGCGTTTGCTCCTAGTAAAGCAAGATGTGCCTTTGTTGTGTCTTTTATCAAACTTCTAGATTCGATTGAAGCGACGAAATTACAAAAATGCTTTTCAATTAATCCTATTTATATTTTATTTGAATTGCAGCCTGTAGTGATTAAAAATAAGCAAACGTTTTATGGTTTCTATTTAAAACGTAAATTTGCACTTTTAATGGCGTCTGCGAAATAATAGTCTCGCAAAGATGCATAGACGTAAGGTTTTTACTTTTTCAAAAAATTGCTTTACGACTCTGCCATTTTGTGAATAAATCAAAGACGTGAAAAAGGAGATATGACATACAATTTCAACGAGATAGAGGCCAAGTGGCAAAAATATTGGGCAGAAAACCAAACGTTTAAAGCTGATAATAAATCGGAAAAACCTAAATTTTATGTGTTGGACATGTTCCCGTACCCGAGTGGTGCTGGGTTACATGTTGGGCACCCACTAGGTTATATCGCTTCAGATATTTATGCGCGTTACAAACGTCACCAAGGGTTTAACGTTTTGCATCCGCAGGGTTATGATAGTTTTGGCCTTCCGGCAGAACAATATGCCATACAAACCGGACAACACCCGGCTTTAACTACCGAAGAAAACATAAAAACTTACCGACGTCAATTAGACCAAATTGGATTTTCTTTTGATTGGTCTCGTGAGGTTCGAACTTCAGACCCAAGCTATTACAAATGGACGCAATGGATTTTCATTCAGTTATTTGAATCTTGGTATAATAACGATACCAACAAGGCGGAATCTATTGAAACCTTAATAGCTGTTTTTGCTTCCGAAGGAAATTCAAAGGTTAATGCCGTTTGTGATGATGCCATTGCACCTTTTTCTGCTGAAGACTGGAACAACTACACTTCAAAAGAACAACAAGAAATCTTATTAAAATATAGGTTGACTTATTTAGCTGAAACGGAAGTAAACTGGTGTCCGGCTTTAGGAACTGTTTTGGCAAATGATGAAATTATTAACGGTGTTTCCGAACGCGGTGGCCATCCCGTAATTAGAAAAAAAATGACTCAATGGAGCATGCGTATTTCAGCTTATGCTGAACGTTTACTTCAAGGTTTGGATAAAATTGATTGGACAGATTCACTTAAAGAAAGTCAGCGAAATTGGATAGGAAAATCCGTTGGAGCCTCGGTTTCGTTTAATGTTATTAAAAGTGTATCTTCTGTTGCTGTAGAAACAGCTTATAAAATAGACGTTTTTACTACAAGACCAGATACTATTTTCGGGGTAAGTTTTATGACTTTGGCCCCAGAACACGAACTGGTTTCAAAAATTACAACAGAAGCACAAAAGGCAGAGGTTGAAGCTTATGTTTTAGCTACTGCAAAACGTAGTGAACGTGATAGAATGGCCGATGTTAAAACCATTTCAGGTGCTTTTACGGGTGCCTACGCCGAACATCCGTTTACAAAACAGCCGATTCCGGTTTGGATTGGCGACTATGTATTGGCAGGTTACGGAACAGGTGCTGTGATGTCTGTACCATGTGGCGATCAGCGCGATTACGATTTTGCAAAACATTTCAATATCGAGATACCTAATATTTTTGAAGGTGTTGATGTTTCAAAGGAAGCATTTTCAGATAAAGATAAAACCTTCATTGCCAACAGCGATTTCTTAAATGGCTTAAATTATAAAGAAGCTACTAAGAAAGCTATTGAAGAGTTGGAGAAATTGGGTCAAGGTGAAGGTAAAACCAATTACCGTTTGCGCGACGCTGTGTTTAGCAGACAACGTTATTGGGGCGAGCCCTTCCCGGTTTATTATGTGGATGGTATGCCTCAAATGATTGCTGCAGAGCACCTACCAATAAAACTTCCAGAAGTAGAGAAATATTTACCTACCGAAACTGGCGAACCTCCTTTAGGAAACGCTACGGTTTGGGCCTGGTGTACAGAAACCAATCAAGTGGTTTCTAATAGCAAGATAAACAATACGACCATTCATCCTTTAGAACTTAATACCATGCCAGGTTGGGCGGGTAGTTCGTGGTATTTTAACCGTTATATGGATTCTTCTAATACAGAAGAATTTGCAAGTAAAGAAGCGTTAAACTATTGGAAAGATGTGGATTTGTACATTGGTGGAAGCGAGCACGCCACAGGGCATTTACTATATTCTCGTTTTTGGCAAAAATTCTTGTTCGATAAAGGCTTGGTGCCAGTAGATGAGTATGCTAAAAAGCTGATTAACCAAGGAATGATTTTGGGTGAGAGTGCTTTTTTGTACATTATAGAAGGAAGATTGACAAATGAAACTGAGGATGTTTCTGCCTTTTGTCAAATTATCATTTCAAAAGAATTTTATTCTAATCTAGAGAAAAAGGAAGGTTACATTGAAGAATTAGGAGAGCCTCTAGCAAAATTTTTGGACAAAGAATTAGGTGTATTTCAAGAGTTTAATAAGAATTATATTTATTTAAAAAAATCATTTAAGGCCTTTAAAACATCTAACATAGATGTTAGTTATGTTAATATCCATAATGAATTAGATTTACTAAGTTTGAGTGAAGATAAACGTTATGAAAGACTTCAGAATGCCCACTTTTTTGATGGAAATAATGTAATTCAGAATAAAGATATTTCTTTTGAAACCAGAATAAAAGTTTCTCGCGAAGTCGAAAAAATGTCAAAATCCAAATACAACGTCGTTAATCCAGACCAAATCTGCGAAGAATATGGTGCAGACAGTTTAAGACTTTACGAAATGTTTTTAGGTCCATTAGAGCAATACAAACCTTGGAATACTGCCGGTATTACGGGTGTTCATGGATTCCTTAAAAAACTTTGGAAATTGTATGTTGGTGAAAACGGATTACTGGTTAATGATGCAGAACCTTCAAAAGATAGTTTAAAAACGTTTCATAAAACGATAAAAAAAGTACAGGAAGATATCGAGAATTTCTCGTTCAATACGTCGGTGTCAACCTTTATGATTGCCGTAAATGAGTTAACGGCTCAAAAATGTACTTCAAAAGACATTTTAGAACCATTATTAATTCTCTTATCACCTTATGCACCACATATTGCCGAGGAATTATGGCATCAATTAGGTTATAACGAATCTATCGCAACAGCAGCATTTCCAGAATTTGATGCGAGTCATTTGGTAGAGAGTAGTAAAAATTACCCAATTTCATTTAATGGTAAAATGCGTTTCACGCTAGAATTACCAATGGATTTTGATGCAAAACAAATTGAAGAAGTTGTTATGGCTCACGAAAAAACCAAAGAGCAATTAGCGGGAAGAACACCTAAAAAGGTGATTATTGTTCCTGGAAAAATTGTGAATATTGTAGGCTAAGATTATATTAAACACTTATCCTCAATTTTATTATTATAAGAAACGCCATAATTTCATAATTGTGTTATAAATTATGAAATTATGGCGTTTCGTTTTTTATAAAGATTTGTTGTTAATTTAATTAAGAAGCCAGTTTTAAATTAGGCTGTACTGTAAGTGCATTTTTTATTAAAGTATGCCATTTTTCAACGCGTTGTAATTCGAAATCTTCGGATAAATCTTCGTCTATTTCAAAGAAAGGTATTGTAAGTGTAGGCTTTATATTCGATTTATAAACGAATTCTAAAGCCAAACTTTTAAGGGCAATGTTTTTATTTGCGTTGTTGTGATTTTTAATAATGTTACATTGCTTAATATCCTTTAGGTTTATTTCGGTAATCACACCAGGCTCTGCATCGCTGAATTTAATATAAGTAAGCAATGCGTTATCGCTACTAATACCTATAAAGTTCTTTCTCCAAATCTCTTTTATGGCATAGGTAATACCATTGCTTTTGGTTAATTCATTGGCTTGTTTTTTTATATTACTTGTATTCTTTGTTCCGTTGTAAACGAATAATAAAAAGGGAACTACAACGCTTAATACTAAAATTGTAGATATTATAATTAATGAAATTTTCATCTTGTAAGTTTTTAAAATTAATTTTTTTTGAATAGCAAATTACTCATTAAAATTTTTTTAATGATTTGGTAATTAGATTGTTGAAATAAAATTAATTGCCTTTACAAGAAGGAGTGAAAGGGGTAAATAATGGTACGCGTTGTTAAATTAACATCGAAGTTATCGCAAACTTTTAAATACTGTAAATCGTTTTCAAGAACAGTGTAGTTTTCTGTTTTCTTATTAAAAAACGTGTTTTCAGTGGTTTGGTCTTTTTTCTTATCAATACTAATAAGGTCATGCAAACCATTGTTAGGACTGATTGCTAAAGCATTATAAGAACGCTCAAGTTTAATATCATGTTTTGCGGTTGAAACTTTATTCAATGCCACAGCATTGCCATTAGTTTCAAAAAGAAACAGGGCAAAGAAGCTTAAAGCAATGGTTAAAATTAAACCTTTAAATTTTAGCATGTTATTAAATTACAAGGTGTAAAGGTATAAAGAATGCTTGTTAAATAAATAATAAAATTGGTTTAAAAAAAATGCGAACACAAAGGTTCGCATTTAGTATTGAAAAAACAGAAAGTTTTAATGGTTCATGTTTTTAATTTCTTTTATAAAGGTGTCTAGGTCAACCCCATTATTAACCAAAGTTAGAGCCTTATCAACAATATACTTTACGTTTACAGCATGAAAACCTAAACCAACACCAATTTTGTTTAAAAGTTTGTGTTCCGGATCTCCTTTTATTTGGTCTACATGTACCATACGCACTAGGTCGTATAAACGCTCTAAGCGTCTATCATACTCAAGTGGTGGGTTTATAGGATGCGATTTATAATCTTTTAAAATAATCTTATAATCAGCTTCACTTATATCTAAATTAACCGCCAAACGGTCTAAAAATGCTTTTTCATCTTCGGTTATAACACCATCATCCATAGCTACACGCACAATAGCTGCAAAATGGTCTTCATTACGCTTTTTAAATCCACTATCAAATAAATCTGAAATCGACATATATTTTTGTTTTAGTTGTAATACAAACCTACATATTTTTTTCGTTTAATTAATACTTGTGAAAATGAAAAAAAATAGTAAGCCAATTGGTTTATATCTAAAGTTAAGGAATAAAAATCATTTTTAAAAATTTATTAAATTCCTTTTTGGGGCATTCCCACGCTTTTGGCGCGGTCGCGTTTTTCGCTATATCTTTTTTGTGCTGAATTTGTTTCAGTTCACTAATAAATTTCAGATCAGTTTTTAAATATAGGCATCTAATTTTCTTAATTTTTAAGCACAAAAAAGGATGCCGCTTCAACCGCTAATGCAACTACCAATTAATTAAGTGGCATTTCGTTAATTCAAAAAATACTTGCGAAAGTCTTCCAAAAAATTTTTAAAATAATTCTAAAATGTATCTTTGCACACTTAAACCCAATTGTAGGTGAGTAAAACCATATTATCTCAGACCTATTTACAGACTTTGCAAACGCAAAATCTGCAAACTGCTATTGCCCAAACTAAAAGTAGAATACATTTAAAAGGACTTGCAGGTTCCTCATTATCCTTTGTAATTTCAAGTGTTTTTAATCAAAACGATTTGCCTTTTCTACTCGTTTTTAACGACAAGGAGGAAGCGGCTTTTTACCTAAACGATTTGGAACAACTTTGTAGCGACAAAGATGTGTTGTTTTATCCAGGTAGTTACCGCAGGCCATATCAAATAGAAGAAACCGATAACGCTAATGTACTTTTGCGTGCTGAGGTGTTAAATCGTATCAATTCCAGAAAAAAACCGGCCATTATCGTTACCTACCCGGATGCTTTATTTGAGCAGGTTGTTACTAGAAAAGAATTGGAGCGTAATACACTAAAAATTTCGGTAAGCGATAAACTGTCTATTGATTTTGTAAACGAAGTCCTTTTTGAATATCAGTTTAAACGTGTAGATTTTGTTACCGAACCAGGGGAATTTTCAGTGCGTGGTGGCATAGTAGATGTTTTTTCGTTTTCAAACGATGAACCTTACCGTATTGAATTTTTTGGTGATGAGGTAGATAGTATTAGAACCTTTGATGTGGAAACCCAGCTTTCCATAGAACAAATAAAAAAAATAAACATCATACCCAATGTAGCCAATAAACTGCTTCAAGAAAGTAGACAAAGTTTTTTGGAATATATGGCACAGAAAACAGTGGTGTTTTTTAAAAATGTGGATTTGTGTTTTGCCAGAATTGACGATTTTTATTCCAAAGCAGAAGAGGCATTCAAAACTCTTTCTTCTGAAATAAAACATGCACAGCCAGAGGCCTTATTTTGTAATTCAAAGCAATTAAAAAAACAATTACTCGATTTTTCAATTGTTGAATTTGGAACTTCAGCAATCATGCCAAATGCTGTAAGCATCAATTTCAATACGACACCACAACCTTCTTTCAACAAACAATTCAATTTGTTAATTGAAGATTTAAATACAAATTACGATAAGGGTTATACCAATTATATTGCCTGTGTTAGCGAGCAACAAGCCAAACGGTTTCATGATATTTTTGATGATTCGCATCTGGAAGTGAAACCCTACCATGCCATTGTACTCTCATTGCATCAAGGATTTATTGATCACGACAATCAAATAGTATGTTATACCGATCATCAAATTTTTGAGCGTTACCACAAGTTTCATGTTAAAAATGGTTATGCTAAAAAACAGGCCATTACTTTAAAAGAACTTACGAATTTAGATATTGGGGATTACGTAACGCATATCGATCATGGTATTGGGCGTTTTGGTGGCTTACAAAAAATTGATGTAGAAGGTAAACAACAAGAAGCTATTAAGTTGATTTATGGCGAGCGCGATGTGTTGTATTTAAGTATACATTCACTTCATAAAATCACTAAGTTTAATGGCAAGGATGGAAAACCACCTAAAATTTATAAACTTGGTAGCGCGGCTTGGAAAACCTTAAAAGAGAAAACCAAATCTAGAGTTAAGCACGTTGCATTCAATCTTATAAAACTTTACGCAAAGCGAAAAACAGAAAAGGGCTATCAATACAACCCAGATAGTTATATGCAACACGAGTTGGAAGCTTCTTTTATATATGAAGATACGCCCGACCAAAGTATGGCTACTGCTGATATCAAAGCCGATATGGAAAGCGAACGCCCAATGGACAGGTTGGTTTGTGGTGATGTGGGATTTGGTAAAACGGAAGTCGCTATTCGCGCAGCCTTTAAAGCAGTTGATAACGGCAAGCAAGTGGCTGTTTTAGTGCCAACTACCATTCTGGCTTACCAGCATTCTAGAACTTTTTCGGAGCGTTTAAAGGATTTTCCTGTAACGGTTGATTATGTAAACCGCTTTAGAACCGCTAAAGAAAAACGAGAAACCCTAGAGGGTGTTGAAAACGGTAAGGTAGATATCATTATTGGTACACATCAATTAGTGAATAAATCGGTTAAATTTAAAGACCTTGGCTTGCTTATTGTGGATGAAGAACAGAAATTCGGTGTAGCAGTAAAAGAAAAACTAAAAACCCTAAAGGATAATGTAGATGTTTTAACTTTAACCGCAACGCCCATACCTAGAACCTTGCAATTTAGTTTAATGGCGGCACGCGATTTATCAGTTATCACCACAGCACCACCAAACCGTTATCCTATTGAAAGTCATGTGATTCGTTTTAATGAAGAAACCATTCGCGATGCCGTTAGTTATGAAATTGAACGTGGCGGGCAAATTTATTTCATTCATAATCGGATTGAAAATATTAAAGAAGTAGCAGGTATGATTCAACGTTTGGTGCCCGATGCAAAAATAGGGATTGGTCATGGCCAATTAGATGGTAAAAAACTAGAAGAATTGATGCTGGCTTTCATGAATGGTGCCTTTGATGTTTTGGTGAGTACCACGATTGTTGAAAGTGGTTTGGATGTGCCTAATGCAAATACCATTTTTATTAACAATGCCAATAATTTTGGACTAAGTGATTTGCACCAGATGCGGGGTAGAGTAGGGCGAAGTAATAAAAAGGCATTTTGCTACTTTATTACACCGGAATATTCGGCGATGACTGATGATGCCCGTAAGCGGATTACAGCCTTAGAGCAGTTCACAGAACTTGGAAGTGGTTTCAACATCGCTATGAAAGATTTGGAAATTCGTGGTGCTGGCGATTTATTAGGTGGTGAACAAAGTGGTTTTATAAATGAAATTGGTTTTGATACATACCAAAAAATACTAAGTGAAGCCATTGAGGAACTAAAAGAAAACGAGTTTAAGGACTTGTACGACGCTCATGAAGAGGATAAGGTGTATGTGAAAGAAGTAACTATCGATTCTGATTTTGAATTGCTTTTTCCAGACGATTACGTAAATAATATTGCGGAGCGACTAACATTATACACCAAATTAAACGAATTAAAAACAGAAGCTGAATTAGAAAAATTTGAAGCTGAATTAATTGATCGTTTTGGCGAATTACCGAAACAAGTAGCCGATTTACTAAGCAGCGTTCAAATAAAATGGATTGCTACAAAAGCAGGTTTCGAAAAAATTGTAATGAAACAAGGTAAGCTAATAGGCTATTTTATTACCGACCAGCAGAGCAATTTTTATCAAAGCAGAGGGTTTACCAAGATGCTACAGTTTGTACAAGCAAATTCAAGCAAATGTAAAATGAAAGAAAAACAGACCCGTAATGGGCTGCGGCTTTTGTTAACCTTTGAAAATATTAAATCGGTAAAACAAGCTTTAAATGCTTTAAAACCAATTATTGAAACTAAATAAAACAGATAGCTAAACACTTTGAATCTTTGAAATTTTTGAATCTTGAAACAATTAAAAATGCTATTTAGAATTATTATCATATTAGCCCTATTACCCAACATGGTTTTGGCTCAACATACTATAAAAGGCGTGTTTACACCAGCAAAAGATTATGAGGTGGTATTACTATATAGAGTTACCCCAACGGTATCCGAATATATAACCAATGCACCTATACAAAAGGATGGGAGTTTTCATTTTGATATGGATGCTTCAGCAGTAACGGGCATGTATCGTTTGGTGTATGCAGTTCCGCAGGAAGATTATAATTTCGATGTTATTTATAATGGAAAAGAAGATATTATTCTAGCCTTTAACTCTGAAACTGGTGTTACTTTTAAAGCCTCTGTAGAAAATAAATTGTTAGCCTCTTATACTGCTAGTATGTCGGCCATTACACAAAGTATTACCAATTACTTCCGAAGCGAACGAAAGGATACGATAGCTTTAAATAGTATTTTTAAAACTCAACGTGATGCACAAACGAGGTATGAAAAGCTAGCAGAAAAAACCATTGCTCTGCATTTTATTAAAGCCAACAAACCCTACATTCCCAAAAAGTATGAAAACGTTAAAACCTATGTGAAAAATTTAAAAATACACTATTTTGATAATATTGATTTTGCCAATAAAATATTACAAAGTTCTAGCTTTTTACAAGAACGTATGCTTAATTATGTGTTTGGGGTTTCCAATGACGAAAAAGATGAAATTACTAACTATAAAAGTAATATTGATGTATTTGCTAATGCATTAAAAGCGGCTCCAACATCTGTAAAGCGTATTTTATTACTGGATTTATGGCAGGAAATGGTAGATTTAAATTTAGCTCCTGTTGCAAACCATATCTCCAAAAATTATTTATTAGAAGTAGCAAAACTATTAAAAGACGATGAACTTGTAAGCACTTTAACGCTTTATACAAACCTTTCTATTGGGCATAAAGCACCCGATTTTTCATTCACAGATAATAAAACCAAAACAACAAGGAAATTAAGTGAGTTAACCGAGGCAGAGAGATATATTATTGTTTTTTGGAGTAGTAGTTGTTCACATTGTTTAGATGAAATTCCACAATTACACAACTTTATGAAAACTAAGGCCAAAAACAAATACAAGGTTATTGCTATAGGTTTAGAAGACGATGATAAAAAGTGGAAAGAACAAATTAAAAACTATCCCGATTTTACTCATGTATTAGGTTTAGGGAAGTGGGAAAATAAAATAGGAGACGCTTATGGCGTTAATGCTACACCAACGTATTTTATACTTGATAAAGACAAAAAAATGCTTTATAAACCCGAGGATATAGAAGAATTAAAGGAGTTTGTAAGTTTAAAATAAATCGTTGAAATGCACATTAATTAGACTAAACGCTAATTTTTTGATAAATAACTTACTTTTTATTTGGTTTTATTACATTCAAGTCTATATATTCGCTGCTTAACCCCAAATAAATTTAAAAATGAAAAAAATTATCAAGTTAAGTTGTTTATTATTTGTTTCGTTGGCTATCTTTTCATGTTCTGAAGACGATGACCAAGAAAGTTTTTCAAATAGCATTACCTATGATGGAAGTGTATTTAGTGTAGAAGATGCTTATTTATATGATTTTGGATCTTCTGAAGGATATTTTGTTCGCGGATTTTCATTAGAAGGAACACTTAGTGAAGATATGGAGATTGAATTTTCTGGAATTTTTGCATCGAAAGGAGAAGAGTCATTTACGCCAGGTACTTTTAAATTTGTTAATCTAGATGAAGAAGGTGATATTGAAAATTATCCAGATATGCTTTATGGAGAGGCTTATATTTTTACTGGGGAATCGGAATTAAAAGTTGTAGCTGGAGATATTGTAATCTCTAAAAGTGGTGATGGTTATTCTTATGCTATCAGTGGTGTTTTGACTTTGGAAAATGATGAAGTTGTTACAATCAGTTATGATGGTGTTTTTGAATTTTATGGTGCTTCTGAAAGTATAACTAAAACTACTATAAAATCTTCTAAGATTTTTAAAAAATAGAAAAATAAGTAACTAAATACTGGTATACTTATTTTACACAAAAACCTCCTTAAACAGGAGGTTTTTGTATTTAAAAAACTTTTCAGAAATGATAAAATGCATTTTTTAAATGCTCAATTTTAAATTGCTTACCGTCTTTAACTATGGCAACAATATCAAAACGTACTTCAACATTTAAATCATTAGTCGTTACGTATGCATCAACAGCTTTTACGAGACGCTGAATCTGCTTTGGTTTTACAAAATCCTGAGGGTTTCCAAAATCTGCGGTAGTTCGTGTTTTTACTTCAATAATAGCTAGGATATTTTCTTTTTGAGCAATGATATCTACTTCGGCTTTATCAAAACGGTAATTCCGTTCTATAATAGCATATCCATTTTCTAAAAGAAAATCTACTGCAAGTTGTTCACCCTTTTTTCCAAGTTCGTTGTGTTGGGCCATTTAGGATAATTTAATTGAACTAAATGTATAAATTAAATTATAAATGGGGTCGTTTATTTTAATAGATATCGTAATCCAAAAAATAACCGTCTGCCTTGATTTGGCGCGTAAATATAACCTGCATCAAAGGTTAATGCATACGGATTATTGGCTGTTGCTGTTGCATTGCCGTTAGCATCAAAAACCACTTCCTTGTCAAAAGGATCATTCGCTCTAGAAATTAAAAACGGATTTCCTTTATTAGGCGTCCAGTTCAATAGATTTTTCACACCTCCGTAAAATTCAAAGTTCTTTAAACCATCAAATGTAACTTGAATGTTTTGAATGCTCCATACGGGCGATTCTGGTAATCTAGGGTCCAATTCACCTAAAAGAGGTAATCTCATGGGACCATAGAGGTTTCCTGTATAATCAATTAATATATTATGATTAAAGTTTTTATATGAAACAGACCATGTTCCAGAATATTTTTCGGTTAATATTTGTTGTTGTTTAATGCCATTTTCGGTTTGTGTTACTTCTTGAATGGTAAAACCAACTAAACCCTTAAAATTACTAGATATAATAGCATCCATATTTACGCTAAAGCCCAAACTAGAGGCGCTGCCTTTTAAATTGTCATAAATAACTTGGTTTGGGTTGGTATCATAATCTGGTAAAATGGCATTGGTAAAAGTCGTATACCAGGCAGAAGCGTCTAAACCTATAATTTTGCCACTTTTTGTATAGAATTTTTTTAGGTAATTTAAATTAACGTTATAAGAACGTTCTGGTTTTAATTCTTCTTCAATTATCACATCTCTAGCGCCATTTAAGGCAGCATGTTCTTCTGTAAATAGGTTTACAACGCGGAAACCTGTACCGGCGTTTATTCTAAAAATGTCATGCTCAGTCGGTTTGAACTTATAAGCTAATCTTGGTGTGAAAATATTGACATGGCGTTTATCATAATCATATCGGGCGCCAAGTAAAATCTTATGTTTTTCATTTAATTTTATTTCATCTTGAATGAATAAGGAAGGAATGACGATTTCATCTTCTTGTTCTGTAACAGGTGTGTTATCATTATAGTAATTATAGCGTGCAGAAACTCCAAGTAACCAATCATGATGGTTGTTTGTAATATCCCATGTTAATTGACCAAAACCAATGCGTTGTTGAGCCAAATATAGGGTGTTACCATAGGCTGAATTTTGGTCGTGGTCTGAATATGAAAACTGAAACATCATTTTTTCCTGTATTGGTAATTGGTATTTACCTATTAATTCATAGCGTTTAGTGTATATACTTTCGCCATACACATCGTTACTTTGTCGGTATTCCGGGGTCCATTGCATTTCACCACCCCATCGGTCTTCATAAAAAAAACGTCCAGCTAATGAAAATGCGCGGTTATTTTGTCTTTTGAAATCCCATTTTTGAAAAACAGAAATACGATCTTGTAAAGTAACATCGGTAAAATTGTCGTTATTGTTATCAATAGGGTTTGAATAGTTAAAATAATTTGCACCAATAAGTACACTTGCTTTTTTCCCCACATTGGCTTTAAAGCCTAAATCTACATTTAATTCTTCCCAGTCTGTTATAAAACTTTCGGCAAAAACCAAGGGCGCATTTTCTGGGAGTTTCGTAATTACATTAATTAATCCGCCTACCGCTTCACTACCATATAACGATGAGGCCGGACCTTTCACTATTTCTACCTGTTCAATTAATGAGCTTGGTATTCCAGAAAGACCATAAACGGTTGAAAGTCCGCTTACTATTGGCATGCCATCTATTAAAACTAAGGTGTAAGGTCCTTCCAAACCATTTATATGAATATCGCCCGTATTACAAACGCTGCAATTTATTTGCGGACGAACGCCATTTACAGCTTGTAACGATTCAAAAATGTTGGGTGCCGGATTTTTTTTCAAGAAAGTTGGTGCATAAACTTCAACTGGAACAGGACTTTCTAGTCTGCTTACAGGTTTCAAAGTTCCGGTGACTACAATTTCGTCAAGAAGTTCGACCTCTTCTAAATTAATATTAATCGTAACATTATTCCCCTTTATAGTTATAGGTTTTTGAACCGTTTTAAAACCAGTGAAGGATACTATTAATGTGTAGTTGCCTTCAGCGACCTTGTCTATTACAAATCCACCATCTTCACGACTTACCGCACCTTTAGAAGTGCCTTTTAAATAAACGTTTACGTAGGGAAGAGATTCGTTATTGGATGTAATTTTTCCTGAAATATTAAAGGTGTTATCTGCATTTAGTGTGTTGGATAGCAGTAATAGTAGGGTAATTAGACTCCTCATTCGTTATGTGTTTCAATGGTTATTCAACAAATGTCTTATTTTTATTAAATCTAAATAATGATAAAAATCAGGTTCTGCAATTCTTTTATTTAGTCCTACCTAAAAATATATTTATATATAAGTAAAAAATGCTATCTTTATGGTTATAAAGTTGAAGTATGACTACCCTATCGGAAGAAAATTATTTAAAAGCTATATACCATTTAGGAAAACAAGGAGAGAAAGCAGTAAGCACCAATGCTATTGCTGAGAAAATAGAAACAAAGGCCTCCTCCGTTACCGATATGATAAAGAAGCTTGCAGAAAAAAATTTAGTTAATTATGTTAAATATCAAGGAGTTAGTTTAACAAATGAAGGGCGTTTAACGGCGGCTTTGGTGGTTAGAAAACACCGATTATGGGAAGTTTTTTTGGTAAAAAAACTTAATTTTTCATGGGATGAGGTGCATGATGTTGCAGAGCAATTAGAGCATATAAAATCGTTAAAACTTGTAAATGAGTTAGATGCATTTTTGGGGTTTCCTACTCACGATCCTCATGGCGATCCCATTCCAGATAAAGATGGCAATTATACCCAAACCAAAAGTGTAAATATTTTAGAAATGGAAGCAGGGCATGAGGGGGTCTTATCTCTAGTAAAAGATTCTTCCGAAATGTTTTTAAAATATTTAAACAAAAACAATTTGGCTTTAGGAGATGTTATAAAGGTTTTAGATTTTGAACCTTTTGATAATTCAGTTACCATTCAAACCAAAAACAAACAAATTATCATTTCACAGCAAGTTGCTAAAAATTTGTGTTTAAACCTATAACCATGTTTGAATATAATCCTATAACCGCACTCTTTGTTTTTTTTGTATCTGTAGGTGTTTTATATGTGCTTTTTAGACCTGTAAAGGGTTGGTTTTGGATTATTAGAAACAATTTTAAAAGCAATGAAAAAATAGTTATTGAAGATATTTTAAAGCAACTCTATCATTTCGAAAATTCAGGAAACAAGGTAGATACTAAAACTTTGCTACAAGTATTAAATTTTAATAACAATCAAATTATAGAAGTTTTAAAAATAATGACCATCAATAATTTAATTTCTTCAGATTCTGATGTGCTTAAATTAACTGAAGCGGGCAGGGAATACGCATTACGTATTGTACGTATTCATCGACTTTGGGAACGCTATTTGGCTGATAAAACAGGTTTTAGCAAAGAAGAATGGCATGATAGAGCCGAAATGATGGAGCATAAATTAAGTCATGATGAAACCAATTCCTTGGCTGCACATTTGGGGAATCCAAAATTTGACCCGCATGGCGATCCAATTCCAACGCATACGGGTAAAATAGCAACTATAAATGGTGTGGAATTGCCTTTATTACCTGTAAATACTATTGGAAGAATAACACATATTGAAGATGAACCCGAAATTATTTATAAACAGATTTTAGCCGAAAACATTCATATTGGTTCCCTTATTCGGGTTACAGAGAATAATACCACTAGAATTGTATTTCATTCTGAAGGAGAAGAATTTAAATTAGCTCCTATAGTGGCTGCCAACCTTACCGTTGCTCCTATTGAAAAAGAGGTGGTTTTAGAGGATAATATTGCAAGGTTATCAAGTTTGAAAGAAGGTGAATCGGCTAATATAATTGGAATTTCTAAGGAGAGTCGTGGCGAAAGTAGAAGACGTTTATTGGATTTAGGCTTTGTAAAAGGAGCCACAATAAAAATAGATTTGGTAAATCCGTTAGGCGATCCAAATGCTTATTTAATTAAAGGGACTTCTATTGCACTGCGAAAAGATCAGGCGGCAAAAATTCTTATTAAAAAAGATTAAGTTATGGAACCTAAAATAAAGAGTGCTTGTGAAACCTGTCCTCAATTTAATGCTGAGGGCTTAAAAAAGTTAGGTATAAAAACCGATAATGTGGATTTTGTAGTAGCATTAGCAGGCAATCCAAATACAGGAAAAAGTACCGTTTTTAATTCGTTAACAGGGTTACGCCAACATACGGGCAATTGGCCAGGAAAAACAGTAACTAGAGCTGAGGGTGGGTTTGAATATAATAGTCAAAAATTTAAATTAGTCGATTTACCAGGAACCTACTCTTTATTGTCTACCTCGGAAGATGAAGCCGCTGCGCGTGATTTTATTCTTTTCGGAAAACCTAATGTTACGGTTATTGTGGCAGATGCAAATAGATTGGAACGTAACTTAAATTTAGTACTTCAAATTTTAGAGATCACCGATAAAGCGGTACTGTGTTTAAACTTAATGGATGAGGCAAAACGTAATTACATCAAAATTGATGAGCGCACCTTGGCCCGCGATTTAGGAATTCCTGTGGTGCCTACGAGCGCACGATTTAACCAAGGTATTCCTGAGTTAATTCATACCATAAGTGAAATTGCAAATGGTAATATTATTTGTAAACCCCACCGTATTAAAAATGTGCCTAGTAATATTGAGCATGCAGTTAAAACACTTTCAATAGAAATTGAAAAGGAGTTTCCAAATATTCCCAACAGTAGATGGATTGCATTTAGATTATTAGAAGGCGATACACAAATAATTAATGCTTTAAAATCGGGTGAATTA
This sequence comes from Mariniflexile sp., assembly GCF_041583155.1. GTDB lineage: Bacteria > Bacteroidota > Bacteroidia > Flavobacteriales > Flavobacteriaceae > Mariniflexile. The sequence continues at coordinate 12,596 of NZ_JBFHGK010000022.1, read as the reverse complement.
GTTTAAAATAATCTCATGGCAAATAAAAATATAGATCACATTTTAGAGCTTTCCAATGAGTTGCGTTGGCAAATAGGTGATGACTTTCATGATAATTTAACCGAAGGTATTTATGCAGATGCTGCTCAAATTGTTAGTGATACTGTTCAGGTGGACAATTCCAAAAAACGGTTTCGATTAGACAGGCAAATTGATAAAGTTGTAACAAGTAAAACTTTTGGGTTCCCAATCATGTTTTTAATCTTAGCAACGGTTTTATGGCTCACCATCATTGGTGCAAATTACCCGTCGTCGTTGCTAGCGGAATTGTTATTAGACAACCTACATCCCATGTTAAAAAGTGGTGCTACTGCAATTGGTTTGCCATGGTGGTTGGATGGGTTTTTAATTGATGGTGTATACTTGGCAGTAGCCTGGGTAATTGCGGTAATGTTACCGCCAATGGCTATATTTTTTCCTTTATTTACATTGCTTGAAGATTTTGGTTATTTGCCTCGGGTCGCTTTTAATCTAGATAATTTATTTAAAAAATCGGGAGCGCATGGTAAACAGGCCTTAACCATGAGCATGGGGTTCGGGTGTAATGCCGCTGGTGTGGTAGCCACCCGTATTATTGATAGTCCAAGAGAACGCTTAATTGCGATTATTACCAATAATTTCTCGTTATGTAATGGGCGTTGGCCAACACAAATTCTAATTGCTACCATTTTTATAGGAGCTGTTGTGCCAGAATCATTTTCTAGTTTAGCTTCTTTATTAGCAGTAATAGGAATTGCTGTTTTGGGTATGGCGTTTATGTTTGGTGTGTCTTGGGCATTATCAAGAACGGTTTTAAAAGGTGAAGTGTCCACCTTTAATTTAGAATTGCCTCCCTATCGTCCGCCACGCTTTTGGAAAACAATTTACACTTCACTAATCGATAGGACTTTGATTGTATTATGGCGCGCTATTGTATTTGCAGCACCTGCAGGGGCTGTTATTTGGCTAATTTCTAATATTTATATAGGGAATGAAAGTATTGCTGCGTGGGCAATTAATTCATTAGATGGATTTGGTTTTCTGTTAGGGTTGAATGGTGTTATTCTTTTAGCCTATGTGGTGGCTATTCCAGCCAATGAAATTGTAATTCCAACCATATTAATGCTAACTGTTTTAGTAACTGGAATAGACGGTGGCGCAGGTGCTGGTGTTATGTTTGAATTGGATTCCATGCATGCCACAGCAGCTATTTTGAAAGCTGGCGGTTGGACCTTGTTAACGGCCATAAATTTAATGCTTTTTAGCTTGCTTCATAATCCATGTAGTACAACTATTTACACCATTTATAAAGAAACTAAAAGTGCAAAATGGACAGTTTTTGCATCTGTTATGCCAGTGGTTTTGGGGTTTGTTGTAACCTTTTTAGTTGCTCAAATTTGGCGCATTATTTTTTGATTTAGATTATTGTATTACTTATTTAATTGAATAGCGCAATCCGAAAAACAATCGAATGCCTTGATTGGGTGCATAAACGTAAGTTGGATCGAAAGTGAGTGCATACGGATTATCGGGAGTTGAAACGGCGTTGCCTTCTGCATCAAAAGTAACATCTTTATCAAAAGGGTCGTTAGCTCTAGCAATCACAAAAGGGTTTCCTTTGTTTGGTGTCCAATTTAACAGGTTTTTTACACCACCGTAAATTTCAAAATTTGTTAACCCATCGTAGGTTAATTGAATGTTTTGAATACTCCAAGTTGGAGCGTATTCTTTTCTTGGGTCGAGTTCACCTAATAAAGGTAACCGCATTGGGCCATAGATATTTCCAGTATAATCAACCGTAAGATCGTGTCTGTAATTTTTATATGAAATAGCCCAAGTACCTGTAGAACGTTCGGTTAAAATTTGACGATTTGTAATACCATCTTCCGTTTGATTTACTTCCTGAATAGTACCTCCAATAAGTGCCTTTAAGTTGCTATTTAGCATCATATCTAAATTTAAACTAACCCCCTTTGTAACTGCTTTTCCGTTTAGGTTATCGTAGATAATTTCGTTTGGACTGGTGTCGTAATCGGGTAATATTAAATTAGTGAAATACGTATACCATGCCGAAGCATCCAATCCAATAATTGTACCCGATTTAGTGTAATATTTTTTCAGATAATTGATGTTTACATTATAGGAGCGTTCTGGTTTTAAGGCTTCTGCAATAATAACTTCTCTGGCTCCTGTAAGTGCGGCATGTTCTTCAGTGAAGATATTTACAACCCTAAATCCGGTTCCTGCATTTAATCGAAAAACAGCATCTTTGGTTGGTTTGAATTTGTAGGCAATTCTTGGAGTAAATATGGAGCCGTGCCTTTTATCGTAATCATAGCGAGATCCTAAGAGCAGTGTATTTTTTTCGTTAAATTCAATTTCATCTTGTACAAAAATGGACGGAATAATAACTTTATCTTCCGTTTCTGTTGCTGGAGTATTATCATTATAATAGTTATATCTCGCGGCAATTCCGAAAAGCAAATCGTTGTTTTTAAGGTTTTTGTCCCAAGTAAATTGTCCGAACCCGATACGTTGTTGTGCTAAATAGGGCACATTACCATATACTGAATTTTGGTCGTGATCGGTATAAGAGAATTGAAAAAGTACCTGTTCTTTAATTGGTAATTGGTATTTTCCTAAAAGTTCTGCACGCTTGGTATAAATACTTTCACCGTATACATCATTCCCCCCTCTAAACGAGCTGTTCCATTGCATTTCACCACCCCATCGGTCTTCATAAAAATAACGCCCTGCCAACGAGAACGCTCTGTTGTCTTTCCGTTTAAATTGCCATTTTTGAAAGACCGAAATTCTATTTTGAAGCGTTAAATCTGTAAAATTATCACCATTATTATCTATGGGATTGTTGTAATTAAAAAAATTAGTTCCGAAAAGTAACTGTGCTATATTGCCAATTTTAGCTTTAAAACCGAGGTCTAAATTTAGTTCTCCCCAACCTGTTACATAGCTATCAGCGAAAAACCGAGGTGCATTTTCTGGTAATTTGGTTATTATATTGATTAAACCACCTACGGCTTCACTTCCGTAAAGTGATGAGGCTGGGCCTTTTATAATTTCAATTTGTTCAATTAATGAATTAGGGATTCCCGATAATCCATATACTGTAGATAACCCACTTACAATAGGCATACCATCGATGAGTACCAAGGTGTAAGGCCCTTCCAAACCGTTAATATGAATATCGCCGGTATTACAAACATTACAATTAATTTGGGGACGCACGCCATTTACATTTTGAAGGGCCTCAAAAATGTTGGGTGTTGGATTTTTTTTCAGAAATGTAGGTGAATATACTTCTACTGGAACCGGACTTTCTAACCTTGAGACCGCTTTTAAGGTGCCTGTTACCACTACTTCATCCAATAATTCAGATTCTTGTAAATTAAAATTTATAACGGTTTCTTCAAAGGTTACGGTTATTATTTTTCTTTGAGTTTGATAGCCTGTATAAGAAGCGATGATGGTGTAATTTCCGGGAGGAACATTTTTAATACTGAATTCACCTTCTTCATTGGACGTGTCGCCTTTTTCTAATCCTTTTAAATAAATGTTAACGTAGGGGAGTACATTATTGTCCGACACGGTTTTGCCTTTTATGGTTTGGGCATGCATAGTTATATTCCAAAGTAAAAAAGAAAGTAGAATGAGCTTCATGAAATTAATTTTTACAAATATAAATATATTTTTAGACAAATCTAAAAATATATTTTGAGCCATATGTAAACGTATGCTTCTGTAAAAAGTATATTTTAATTAGAGCATGAATTAGTTCTTAAAATCGCTATTTAAATGAATTGAAATGTCTTGTAAACGGTACGTATTAAAAATGTTAGTGGTCATTTTATAAAACAAAATAGCAGATTATTGCTTGTTATTTTATAGAAATAACCACTAACTTATATGGTGTTATTTTACATGTTTTGGCTCCCAGATTAACCTAGTAAATGAACTAAATCGTTCGTTTTCTCTACTTACGGGTATCCCAGCTACAATGCCTATTAACAAGTTATCGGCTATGCCCAATCGCATTTGAGGTCGGATGGTCATATCGAAATCATTAGTTTCTATGCTTTTATTAAATTCAATACCAATAAAATTTCTGGTTCCCGGAATCATATAATGGAAGTTTGTATTGATATCAAAACTAGTATGAAACGAATTCGTTGCAAAATGCTGTGCAACCATTGGGCCTGTATAAATTAACGAATGAAAGTTATTACCCCAGCGTTTTGCAACTACAAGAAATGGATTGTAAATAGTTCCTTTAATGAAGGGGTTACCAAAGTTACGAAAGTCAGAAAGTTCAAATTCATTAATATACCCCAAAGCCATGGAGGTAGCCAATGGTTCGCTTACAAAAAATGTCCATTGAGCCGCTAGTTTGATACTGTTTAATTGATTTGAAGGAATATCCTCTTTATTAGCGCCGTTCAGGCGGGAGTAAAATGTAAACGGAAGTTCTACCTCTAAACCAAATCGGTTCATTGGTGCCCATTCATACTCTATCAATGCCTCATAGGAATCAAACTTTAGGTTATCGGTTAAACCAATACCTATATTCCATTCCTTTTCTCCTTTTCTGGCTCCTAGGTCTCTAATTAAATCAATGTATAATGGTTCAGCATGTAAAACCTTAATTGGTGTTTTATGGCCTTCAACTTCTTGAATATACAGGCTGTCTTTTATGATATTATCTGTTTGAGCAAAGGCATGCTTGGTTAGTGCTAACAAGATTGTTAGCATCAAAATATTTTTGATGTTCATTTTAAATTTGTTTTTGTGAGTAAATGATTAATATCAATGCTTTATAAGCACTGACTTAGTTAAAAAACAAATTATACTTTGGGTGGAGGTGTTTCTAGTTTTTGAAATCCTTGGATAAGAAAATCATCGTAGGAGGAAAATTGTTGCTTACTTAAGATGAAAACAATTTCAGAATCAAGAGGTTCATTTGAACACTGAATCAAAAAGTTTATTTTGATATTATTTTTTTTGTTGACTGGGTCTTCGGAGTCAGGGTCGTCGTATTCCGCAAAGGCGTCTTCGAATCCTAATAGTTTTTCAATAACTAATTCAACGATGCTTTCTTGGTCGTTGAATGCCAGATTTTCCGGAATATTTTCAGGAAAAGGGTCTGGAGTATCTACACTAATGTTTAAAAGATAAACACCCATAAATCCCCACAAAAACTTTACAAAAATATTATTTCTTAGTTGATTGAACATTTAGTAAAATAATTTTTATTCCCTTAGAGTTAAGTATGATTAACGGAATTTATTTTTAATTATTGTGAATTTTTAATGACAACCACAGCCATCATCACCTCCACAAGATTTTTTTGAATTAGGTTTTTTCCAAAAAAATTTGCGCACTAAAAAAAGTACGGCTAAAATGATGGCAGCAATAACAAGTATGTTTTGGATTATAGTGTTCATATGTAATTAGACGTTATTAATCGTAATCCCTTAATGATACGAGCTTATTGAGTTAACAATTATTTTAGGAATTGAAACGCCATTAAAGCCACAATATAAGCAAACCCACTCATAAAAACGAGTTGTAATGTTGGCCATTTCCAGCTATTAGTTTCTTTTTTAACAACAGCTAAAGTACTCATACACTGCATAGCAAATGCATAAAATAAAAGTAATGAAATTCCCGAGGCAAAATTAAACAACGGACCGCCCAAAATAGGGTTTACCTCGGCAGCCATTCGGTTTTTTATGGTAGCTTCATCATCACTTCCAACACTATAAATAGTGGCAAGCGTGCCAACAAATACTTCGCGAGCAGCAAAACTACTTACTATTGCAATACCAATTTTCCAGTCGTAACCCAAAGGTCGTATGGCTGGTTCAATGGCATGCCCCGCTATTCCTATGTATGAATGCTCCAATTTATGCGAAGCGATATGCTGATTTATTTCATCTTCTGATAATTGTTGTGAAGCATATTCTGTTTTAATAATGGTTTCAGCATTATTAAAGTTATCACCAGGACCATAGGATGCTAAAAACCATAAAATGATTGAAATAGCCAAAATGATTTTTCCAGCACCAAATACGAACGATTTGGTTTTTTCTATAACAGTTAACGCCACATTCTTAAAAAGTGGTAATTTGTAGTTGGGCATTTCAACAACAAAAAATGTTTTACTTCTTATTTTTAAGATTTTGTCTAGAATATAAGCCGATAAAACTGCTGTACCAAAGCCAACTAGGTATAATAACATGAGGGTTAGGGCTTGAAAACCTAAACCTAAAAAGCGACCTTCAGGAATAATTAATGATATGATTATTAAGTAAACGGGTAAGCGGGCCGAACAGGTAGTGAACGGAGTTACCAAAATAGTAATTAATCGTTCTTTCCAACTTTCAATATTTCGGGTAGCCATAATAGCAGGAATGGCACAAGCTGTTCCTGAAATTAAAGGTACAACGCTTTTGCCGCTTAGTCCGAAACGACGCATTATTCTGTCCATTAAAAAAACCACACGACTCATATAGCCGCTTTCTTCTAGTACTGAAATGAATAGAAATAAAAAGGCGATTTGCGGAATAAAGATTACAATACCACCAAGTCCTGGTATAATGCCTTCAGCCAATAAATTGGTGAAAGCTCCTTCTGGTAATTGGTTTTTTACCCATTCACTTAACGAGGCAAAGGCACCATCAATAAAATCCATCGGTACGCTAGACCAATCGTATATGGCTTGAAAAATAGTTAGTAAAATGACAAAGAATATAATGTAACCCCATATTTTATGGGTTAGGATGCTATCTAACCTGCTACGCAAATCTTTAGCTTGAGATGAGTCTATAGTTTGACCATGTTTAAGAACATTGTTTATAAACTGATAGCGTTTTATGGTTTCCTTTTGTTGTAATCGTTTTAAATCGGCTTTGCTTTTCGTTTTAAAGTTTGCAACAGCTTCAATTTCTTTTCTGTCTGTTTTTCCGAAGTTAACATCTTGTGTAATTACTAACCATAATTTATATAATAGTTGGTTTGGGAATGCTTTTTTTAAATTATCAAAATACTCCTTATCTATTTCAGAAGGATCAATGCAAGGAGTAACTGAAACATCTTTGTAATTAGCAATAAGTTGTTTTAAATAATCAATACCTTCTTTTTTACGAGTACTTATTAAAGCAATTTTAGTTTGTAGATGTTCTTCTAGGTAATTAATATCTAAAGAAATACCTTTATAACGCATTCGGTCGGCCATATTAATAACCAATATGGTAGGAATTTCTAGGTCTTTAATCTGAGTAAAAAGAAGTAGATTTCGTTTTAAATTTTCAACATCACTCACAACAACAGCAATATCTGGGAAATCTTTATCGTTTTTATTTAAAAGTAACTCAATAACCACATTTTCATCTAACGACGATGCGTTTAAGCTATAAGTTCCAGGTAAATCAATGATATGAGCTTTAACACCACGTGGCAATTTGCAAACTCCTTGTTTTTTTTCAACGGTAATACCAGGGTAATTACCAACTTGCTGATTTAACCCCGTAAGTGCATTAAAAACAGAAGTTTTTCCTGTATTTGGATTTCCTATTAAGGCAACATTTATTTGCTTACTCATCCTTCTTTTCAATTAAAATATGAATAGCGGTTTCTTTCCTGATAGCTAAATGTGTTCCGTTTATGTTTAAATACATGGGATCTTTAAATGGTGCCAATTGAACAAGTTTTACCATATTGCCAGGTAAACAACCCATTTCTAACAATTTTAATGGGATGTGAATGGAGGATACATCGGTAATAATGGCGTTTTCGCCTCGTTTCAAATCGGCTAATGTATATTGCAAACTTATTTAGATTGATTTTAAAGAAGTAAAAGTAATGGAAAAAGTTTAAAGTTTAAAAGTTTAAGGTTTAAAGTTTTCAATGGTAGTAAGAGTTTTCAGAAGTTAGGTAATTAGTTAGTGGGTTGTTAAGCTTTTTTGGAGGTTTGTAACAATCGGCACGTTTAATAACTTTTATTTTTCTTCCTTCAGAATCTTGATATCCTCAAGCAATTTTTGGATGGCATCAGGATCGGTACCATCATAAAATCCGCGAATTTGTTTTTTCTTATCAATAAGCATGAAATTTTCAGTATGAATCATGTCGAATGGTCCGCCATCACCAGCATCCTTTACGGCCAAATAACTTTTTCTTGCCAGCTCGTAAATTTGTTTTTTATCTCCAGTAACTAAGTTCCATTTGGTGTCATTTACCCCTTTTTCAATAGCATAACGTTTTAATTGCGCTACGGTGTCAATTTCAGGAGTTACGGTATGAGACAGTAAGAGAACATCATTATCATTTAAAATTTCTTTTTGAATTTCAGCCATATGTCCAGTCATGATAGGGCAGATGGTTAGGCATGTAGTGAAGAAGAAATCGGCAACATAAATTTTATCTTTATAGTCGTTTTGGGTTATCGTTTTTCCGTTTTGATTAAGTAGTTTAAAGTCCGCTATTTTATGATATTTCTTTTGGTATTGTAAGGTGCTATCAACTAATTCGGTACTTACCATTGCGGGTTGGTAAATAGGTAAAGGTTGGTAAACGTTTAGAGTATTATAAATTATTGAAACAATGATGATGGATAACACTAAAAATACGATTCCGAAAATTTTATAGTCTTTAAAAAAAGAAAGCATGCGGTATAATTTGAGATTTCAAGTAATATAAATGCAAAAATACGATACATATACTAATTAAATGGTATTTTTAACTAGCTAAATATTAGATTAAAACAACGAAAAGTAACAGCAACATGAGGTTAACGCTATTAATAATTTGTTTTTTTACGACCTGTCGTTTTGTTGGACAAGATTTTAATAAATCGTTTAATGATATTCAAACTGCTGAGGCTAAAAGTGCTTTAGCCAAAGTGTCTTTTAAAGCTAATGAAAACACCGGGAACTACGATGTAAAATACCATCGTTTGGAGTTTGAAATAGATCCATCAGTAGCTTTTATTTCGGGTACTGTTACTACTTATTTTGAAGCTAAGGAAAGCTTAAGTGAAGTAGTTTTTGATTTAGCTAGCAATATGATAGTTTCTCAGGTTTTACAACGCAGTAACGCGCTTACATTTTCTCAAAATGCTAATGATGAATTAGTTGTTTTATTACCAACAAACCAAAATATGGGGGTTTTGGATTCGTTAACTATAAGATATTCTGGAAACCCTGTTAGCTCGGGTTTTGGTTCTTTTGAACAGAATCGGCATAATGGTGACCCCATAATTTGGACGCTTTCGGAACCTTATGGTGCCAAAGGGTGGTGGCCATGTAAACAAGATTTAATTGATAAAGCCGATTCCTTGGATGTATTTCTCACTACGCCTGTCTTTAATCCTTCTAATGAAAGTTATATAGCAGTTTCAAATGGTCTGGAGCAAAGTCAGATTGTAAATGACAATAATAAAATAACACATTTCAAACATCGTTATCCCATTCCAGCATACTTAGTTGCTATTGCGGTAACAAATTATGAAGTTTATAAACATACTGTTCCTAATAATGGTAAGCCCTTTGACATTGTAAATTATGTGTACCCTGAAAATTTAAGCTATGCACAAGATAATACGCCTGTAACGGTTACTATCATGAATTTGTTTGCTAATTTATTTGAAGAATATCCATTTGCAAAGGAAAAATACGGACATGCACAATTTGGTTGGGGTGGCGGTATGGAACATACCACAGTTTCTTTTATGGGTAGTTTTGATAGAAATTTAATAGCTCACGAATTAGCGCACCAATGGTTTGGAAATAAAATTACCTGCGGTAGTTGGAAGGACATTTGGCTGAATGAAGGTTTTGCTACTTATTTATCAGGTTTAACGATTGAACATTTAGATGGCAACAGCGCCTTTACAACTTGGAAACAGCAGCGCAACATTTCTATTACCTCAGTAACCAATGGAGCTGTATTTTTAAAAGATGTGGATACAACAAGTGTGAATAGAATATTTAATAGCCGATTAACTTATAATAAAGGAGCCATGGTGCTGCACATGTTAAGAAAGAAATTAGGAGATATTTATTTTTTTGAAGGTGTTAAAAATTATCTAAGTAATGATAAATATGCATACGGATATGCGAAAACAGAAGATTTTATAAGTACTATGGAAGCTGCAAGTGGTGAAAACCTAAGTGGGTTTTTTGATGATTGGTTGTATAATGAAGGGTATCCTAGTTATACGATTGATTGGGTGCAACCAAATAGCAATCAAGTGCAAATTACCATTTCTCAAATTCAAAGTGATGCCTCTGTTTCTTTTTTTGAAGCACCAGTTCCATTGAAACTAATTGGGACTATGGGAGAAACATTAGATATTACCCTCAATAATGTGAAAAACAATGAAGTTTTTTTAAACGCTGTTAATTTTACGGTAGCCTCGGTTCAATTTGATCCTGAATCCGATTTAATTTCTAAAAATAATAAGGTATTGTTATCTGTTTCTAACTCAAATTTGGAATCACAATTTGTAATTTATCCTATTCCAACTTCACATGCATTCAGTGTTGATAAACCAGAACAAGTTCAAGTGTTCAACGTGAAAATATTTAATGTTTTTGGGCAATTATTAGGTCAGTCTAATTGGAACACCACCATTGATGTAAGTGCCTATGCTTCAGGTTTACTTTTTGTCCAATTTCATACAAATGAAGGTGTAATTAGTAAAACCTTGTTAAAAAAATAGTAATACCATGTATTATATTTTCTAAATGGGGTTAAAAGCTTACTTTTGTGCGATTAAAAAAAAATCCTAATACATGACTGTATTTTTAGTAAAAGCGGCTCAATTATTATTAAGCCTTTCCATCCTAGTTGTTTTGCACGAATTAGGACATTTTATACCAGCGAAATTATTTAAAACAAGAGTAGAAAAATTCTATTTGTTTTTTGATGTGAAGTTTTCGTTATTCAAAAAGAAAATTGGCGATACAGTTTACGGTATTGGCTGGTTGCCATTAGGTGGTTACGTGAAAATTTCGGGTATGATAGACGAAAGTATGGATACCGAACAAATGGCTTTACCGCCACAACCTTGGGAATTTCGTTCTAAACCAGCTTGGCAACGTTTAATTATTATGCTTGGTGGTGTAACTGTGAATTTTATTTTGGCATTCGTATTATTCATGATAATGCTACTTGTCTGGGGAACAAATTATACTACAAAAGATGATATTAAATATGGTTTCGGTGTAGCTAAAACATTGGAGTCTTATGGGTTTCAACAAGGGGATAAAGTAATTTCTGTTAATGGTGAGGCTTATAAAGATCTTACAATTGATATTAATAAGTATATCATGTTTAGAAAGGTTGAAAACATTAAAGTAGAACACCCTAATGGTACTGTTGAAGAAATAACACTTCCCGAAGATATAGGTACAAAGCTTTTTGAAGCGGGTGATATACCTGCCTTAGCACCACGTTATACTTTTCTGTTAGATTCAATTGTAAAAGATTCTCCTGCAGATAAAGCCGGGTTACTTGCAACCGATAAAATTGTAGCTATTAATGGTAAGCCTATAACGTATTATTCAGATTTAACTTATCAATTAAAAAACAATACGGAGGGCAGTCTTAATTTTGAAGTTGAGCGCGATAATCAAATCAAAACTCTAACTATTACTAAAAATGAAGATAAAACAATTGGGGTTGTATCAAAAATAGCCGATATGGATTTTATTAAAATACGTAACAGAGAATATTCGTTTTCTGAGAGTATCGCCGGAGGTTTAAGTCAAGGTTATTGGGAGGTTAAAGATTACTTAGCTCAGTTTAAATATATTTTTACTAAAAAGGGAGCGTCTCAAATAGGGGGTTTTGCTGCAATAGGTAATATGTTTCCAGCAACTTGGGACTGGCATGCTTTCTGGTATTTAACGGCGTTTTTGTCTATCATGCTTGGTGTTTTAAATTTATTACCAATACCTGCTTTAGATGGTGGTCATGTGGCATTTTTACTATACGAAATAGTGTCTGGAAGAAAGCCAGGCGATAAGTTTATGGAGTACGCACAAATGGTTGGTTTCTTTATATTAATAGGTTTAGTTTTGTTCGCAAATGGCAATGATATATTTAAAGCTATTTTTGGATAAAAAAAAATTAAAAAAATGTTTGTAGAAATTAAAAAGATATATATATTTGCGCTCGCTTAGGGCAAACAACCTAACACTCCTCCTTAGCTCAGTTGGTTAGAGCATTTGACTGTTAATCAAAGGGTCCTTGGTTCGAGCCCAAGAGGGGGAGCAAAAACAAGAAAAAGACTTTACAGAAATGTAAGGTCTTTTTTGGTTTTAGGCTCCATAGTTCAAGGGATAGAACAAAAGTTTCCTAAACTTTAGGGATCAATCTCAATTGTTGTGTTTATGCAAAAATTGTAGTTAATCTGTAAAGAAAGAATTGGATCAATCTCAATTGTTGTGTTTATGCAAAAATTGTAGTTAATCTGTAAAGAAAGAATTCTACATTTTTAACACCTCTAAACTGTGCCCTAAAGGCTTTAATTTTTGCATTGAATGCTTCGGCCGAAG
>NZ_JBFHGK010000021.1:0-65744 GCF_041583155.1 Mariniflexile sp. | reverse complement strand
GGAGGTAGTTTTCTTTATGAAGCATGTAAATATTTAGTTATAGTATTTTGTTTAATAGGGATATTTACAACGAGGCAGCGCGGGCAACCTATGGCTTACGTTATATATCTATTGCTACTTATTCCAGGTATTTTTGTTGCCGCTTTCAATGTAAGTGAAAGCACGACATTAAGGACCGCCATTACTTTTAATCTGAGTGGCCCCATTTGCCTTGGAATTGTTGCTATTTTTTGTTATCAACTAAAAGTTAGTTATAATAATTTTCAGAAGCTATTGTACACGATGGCATTGCCATTATTAGCAACAACTACGTATTTGTTTTTATTTAATCCTAGTGTTCGCGATACCATTACGGGTACAGGTTCTAATTATGCAGCATCGGGTGGTTTTGGTCCAAATCAGGTAGCCACGGTTTTAGGTATAGGGATGTTTATCTTCAGTGTCCGGTTTTTTTCTCAATCACCTTCGATTTTTTTCAAGCTGGTTAATGCTGGCATTTTCTTTTTGATTAGCTATCGAGCAATTATAACCTTTAGTCGTGGCGGTGTTATAACAGCACTTTTTATGATTGCGGCTTTTATATATTTATATTTTAGAAAAGTCAATGTATATAATAAATTGAGAATAAGTCGATTATTAGTAGTTTTTGTAGGGATTGGTTTTTCGATTTGGCTGTACTCTTCTTTACAAACAAGTGGATTTATTGATAAACGTTACGCAAATCAAGATGCACTAGGTAGAGAAAAGGAAGATGTAACTACAGGTAGGTCTGATTTAGCAGAGTTTGAATTGAATGAGTTTTTAAATAATCCTATTGTTGGAGTGGGAGTAGGAAAAATAAAAGAGTTAAGGGAACAAAAAGAAGGTGTATTAGCAGCTTCTCACAACGAAATGAGTCGCATTGTGTCTGAGCATGGCTTGCTGGGTCTTACAGCTTTAATAATTTTACTTATCACCCCTTTTATATTGCGTATAAGAGATAGAACCAATCTCTTTTTCTATTCTTGTTACTTCTTTTGGTTACTTACCATAAACCATTCATCCATGAGAATTGCGGCTCCCGCTTTTATATACGGACTGTGTTTGTTAAGCGTGAGTTATGGAACAAAAAACTCCAAAAAAGGAACTCAAAAACGGAATAATTCAGTTATAAGACCATCTGTTAGTTAGTTTACATTTTAAATGAAAAAACTTCTGTACATAGGGAATAATTTATCTCATAGCGGTAAAACTCAAACCACTATTGAAACTTTAAGTAAATCTTTAAGGCAAGAAGGTTATGAGGTCTTTACGTATTCAAATAAATCCAATAAAGTGTTGCGTTTGTTTGATATGCTTTTTGCTATTTTAAAACATTCAAAAACTATAGATTATGTTTTAATTGACACTTATAGCACTTCTAATTTTTATTATGCCTTTTTAAGTAGTTTGTTTTGTCATTTTTTAAATCTAAAGTACATACCAATTTTACATGGCGGTAATTTGCCAAATCGTTTAAAGACGAACCCAAGACTATCTAAAGTTATATTCTGCAAATCTTTTAAGAATATAGCACCTTCAAATTATATAAAATATGAATTTGAAAAACTAGGTTATAATAATATTGATAGTATTCCTAATAGTATTGAAATTGAAAAATATCCTTTTAAAGAAAAAGATTTTAAAACGGTTAGGTTGCTTTGGGTTCGCTCATTTTCAGAACTATATAATCCGTTGTTAGCTGTACAAATTCTTAAAGATTTACAGAAAGAAAAAATAGAAGCATCACTCTGTATGGTTGGTCCGGACAATGATGGTTCGTTAGAAAGAACGAAAGATTACGCCAAAAAATTAAATGTTAAAGTTAAATTTACTGGTAAATTATCAAAACCAGATTGGATTAAGCTTTCAAATGATTATAACATTTTTATAAATACAACTAATTTTGATAACATGCCTGTTAGTGTCATTGAAGCTATGGCTTTAGGCTTGCCCATAATTTCTACTAATGTTGGAGGCTTGCCTTTTTTAATCGAGAATGGAGCAGAAGGTGTTTTAGTTGCTCCCAATAATCCAGCCGAATTTGTAATGGCCATTAAAAATCTTCAATCTAATACTGAGAATACAAGGCAAATGGTTTTTAAAGCAAGAAATAAAGTAAATAACTTTGATTGGCAGATTGTTAAAAACTTGTGGATTAGAGTTCTGGAATAATAATAGTTTGTGTATTTAACTTACTATCTTTATCAGCTCTCAATTACCAACAAAAAATGGCTAAAAAAGGAATTCATTTTGAAATTTCTGAACGTAAGGTGTTATTACGCATTCTGGATACAGTTACCATCCTTGCTGTTTTATATTTTGTAAGTAATACTTTTGATTTTGATTATTTTACAATCACAAAAGAAAAATGGCGTTGGGCATTTGTACTTGTATTGTATATATACATTTTCGGTACTATTTTTGAACTTTACGATTTGCAAAAATCGAGTAAGATTGAAAAAATTTCTACCAGTATTGTCTTTACTGTATCCACAACGGTTTTATTTTATTTTCTAACACCTTTTTTTACTCCAATTTTACCAGAAAATAGATTACAAATTGCGTACTTCTATTTTTCAATACTTTTTGCGTTGTTTTTATGGCGAATAATTTACATCAGCTTTATAACCTCGCCTAGATTTTACAAAAAAGTGCTAATTGTTGGAGAAACGTCTAATATTGAATCTATTATTACAGCCTTTAGAAATGCGGATCCTAATTATAAAATTATAGGGTTTATAAATTGCGAGTTAAGGAAATCGGATAAAATTAAGTTTAAAGGCATTAGGGAGTACTGTCCGAAGCAAATATATCAAGTTATAAAAGATGAAAAAATATCGGAAGTTGTTATTGCCAGTTTAAATAGTGGTAACATTACCCCAGAAATATATAAAGACCTTATTACACTTTTGGAAGGTGGATTTCCTATTAAAGAGTATACTCAGGTATATGAAGATATGATGCAACGGGTTCCAGTTCAGTTTATTGGTAAGGATTTTTATAAGTATTTTCCGTTTAGTAGAAGTAATCACAATAAGTTATATCTTTTTTTTCAAAGGCTATTTGATATTGTTATAGCTGTTTTGGGAATATTGTTTGGTATTTTAATTCTTCCAATAGTGCTATTAGGTAATTTGATTGGAAATCGAGGGTCACTTTTTTATTCACAGGAACGTATAGGTAAGCATGGTCATCTTTTTAAAATAATAAAGTTTAGAACCATGGTTAAAAATGCCGAGGCAGCAGGTGCTGTTTGGGCAAAAAAGAATGATACAAGAATAACACCTTTTGGGAAATTTTTACGAAATACCCGTATAGATGAGTTTCCGCAATTCTTTAATATTTTAAAAGGTGATATGAGCTTGATAGGACCAAGACCTGAACGTCCGCATTTTGTTAAACAATTATCGCAGTTACTTCCGTTTTACGAGACAAGACATATTGTAAAACCAGGACTTACAGGTTGGGCCCAGGTGAAAACAAGATATGGATCTTCTATAGATGATAGTTTGTTGAAGCTTCAATATGATCTTTACTATATTAAACACCGTAGTTTTTTATTGGATTTCAACATCATAATCAAAACGTTGAGTACCATTATTTTTTACAGAGGACAATAATTTGTTATACATTTCCGTGACTGTTTAATAACCTTTTTATTTAGATATATTTTTAGTTTTCATGACTAAATTCTATGTAAAAGTACTACGAAAACGAACTTGTTTTAAAATATGTAATCAAAAACAAATACCTAACGAGCAATGCAATAAGTAAGGGTATTAACCCAATGGCAAAAACCTGCACTCCCATAAACCAATGCAAAGTTAATAAGCATAAAAGAATAACCAGTAATTTTAAATATTTTATAAACCAGGCATTTACTTTTTTTCTTAATACCTGATTTAGAACAAAAATGTTGAGTGCAAATGCCCAAAGTAAATTGTAGTTCTGGTGTGTGCCTTTATGGTCTGTAGCAAACCATAATAGTAATATGAAAATGCCTATTAGTCCTGTAATACTGAACAGGGATACATCTAACCAAACAGTTCTCTTTTGTTTTTTATAATCGTTATAAGTGATGTATAAAATAAATAAACTTATTAGACCAATAATGAAAAGCGGACTAGTAAAGAAATTAGTAGGGGCTGGGGTTTCAATTTTATTGTAAATTATTTTGCTCTCTTTAACCAACGGTTTCTGATCGTTTATACGTGCAACTTCAAAAAACTTATAAATGTTTTCAGGTAAAAACATATGGTCTTCAGCTCTAGCCTTTTTGTCAATTACAGAACCTAACGCCACATCAATGCCCAAACTTCCCCATGAATTTTTATTCAAATTATTTTGAATTAAAGTTCTAAAAGTTTGGTCTTCAAAGTTATTTGGTTTTTGGAAGGTAATGCTGTTATTTAAAGAAATATTGGCAACATCCTTTATTTTTGTAGCACAATTATCATAAAAGAAATCGTATAAATAACCCCTGTTTTCTGGTTTGTAATTGTTTAATAAGAAATCAAATACCTTTTGTTTTTCAGTAGCGGATAGATTTAAAACTTGTTCTTTAATGCTTCTGTTTTGTGAAATATAAGCCTCAAAAAAATCTTCATAATAGTTTAAACCAATTAAATAATTTAGTTTTCCTTGTGCAAATTTCAAGTAGAAATTGGGAGTCTGAAAATCGTAAACCCCATAATTAAATACTAAATCGATACCTTTTAAATCATCTTTTATCCTAAAGGCACTATGACCAAAGGCATCGTTCAATGAAGCGCCGGGGCCAATAGTTAATACGCTTATTTCAGCCTGTCTCGATAGTGAATTTTGTTGTGCGTTTATTATTTCAATAGTTAAAAAAAGAAATAAAAGGAGTAGAATTTTTTTCATGTAATTGAATTACCTAAAGATACTAAAATCGAGTTTTAAAGAAAATACGTTGGAATATAATGCCACGCTTTGGTCGCCAATATCGGTGAAGGCATAATCTATTTGAATGCCATTATATTTAAAGCCTACACCAAAACTTGGTTGAAAACTCAACTGTTCTGTGTTGTCTATTTGTAATTCATTTTGAAAATTACCAACACCAGTACGTAAATAAACCATATCAATATAACCGAATTCAAAACCTAAAGCAGGATTGATACTTGCAAAGGATGAGGAAATAATATCATTATTTTGTTCAAATCGTACATTTAAATTAGCTGCAGCCAAAAGCGTATAATCATAATGAAATTCAAATAACTTAGAAACACCGATTTGTAATTTAGGAATGGTGATTTCGGTAGTTTCTGGAAGTTCTTGGTTTTGTCCTTCTACAGCATCCTGAACCTTTTTAAACTCTTCTTTATTAATGGCCCAAGCATTAAATGTGGTAGTGATATCACGAGCCATTACCCCAAATTTCCAGTCGTTTTTAGTTTCAAATTGGATACCAGCATCAAATCCAAAACCCCAAGATGATGCAAAATTGCCAATAATTCGTCTTATAATTTTGGCATTAACTCCATAATTGAAGCCATTAACAGGAAGAGCTCGTGCGTATGAAAATGTTAATCCATAATCGGCGGTAGAAAATAGACTAATTCTATCGTAATTGATATTGCCTTGTTCGTCTATAAGTTGTGTGGTGTTTAAAATGTCATCAACGGCAAATCGAATTAAAGAAACCCCAAAAACACTATTTTTATCTAAGGGTTTTGCAAATGCAACATAATCGTAATTAGCAATGTTAGCAAAGTAACTAGAATGCATAAGCGCCAATTGGTTGTCTTCTAATTTCAATAAACCAGCGGGATTCCAATATCCGGAATTAACATCGGAAGTCGTGGCAGTAACGGCGCTACTCATGCCCAAAGCAGCAGCGTCTACACCTATATTCATAAACTCATTAGAATATTTTCTAACGGTTTGACTAAATACCGATGTGGTTACAACGCAAAAGAATGCAATAATGTAAGATCTCAATCGCAATTTTTTTACAAAGATGCACATAATTTATAAACCTATAAACTTGAAATTATTATAGATATTGCTTTAGACGAAAATTCTTTGCTATTTTTACATCATTAAACAAGACAACATGAAGCAGTATATCCCGAATGCCTTAACACTTTTGAATCTTTTCTGCGGAACAATTGCAGTTATTTTTGCAGTTAATAATCAATTTGTTGCTGCGGCATTATTTGTTTTTCTCGGGATATTTTTCGATTTTTTTGATGGTTTTGCAGCCAGAAAGTTAAATGTACAAAGTGATTTAGGTGTGCAGTTAGATTCTCTTGCAGATATGGTAACTAGTGGAGTAGTTCCAGGAATTATCATGTATAAACTACTTTATTTAACAATTGATTTTCCTGAAATGTCTAATGAATGGACAGCCTCAAACTCCAGTTGGATTGGTTTTAAATTAGCATTTTTACCCTTATTAGGTTTGTGTGTAACATTAGCTTCAGCTTATAGATTAGCAAAATTTAATATTGACGAAGACCAACAAACTTACTTTAAAGGGTTACCTACACCAGCAAACACCTTACTTATTATATCACTGCCTTTAATAATTGAGTTTCAAAATAACGATTTAATAAATTCGATAATAGTTAATAAATGGTTTTTAATAGCCTTAACTTTTTTAAGCTGTTACTTACTAAATTCAAACATTAAATTATTCGCTTTAAAATTTAAAAATTGGGGTTTTAAGGCGAATGCTACACGATATGTTTTCTTATTCCTATGTGTTTTATTTTTAATTGTATTGCAATTTGCTGCTATCCCATTAATTATTGTTGTTTATATAGGTATGTCTGTTTTAGATAATCTAACTTCGAAATTAAAAAATAACTAGATTTTATGGCTTCAGGATTTTTTGCCCTATTAGATGATATTGCTGCGCTTATGGATGACGTGGTAGTAATGAGTAAAATTACTACTAAAAAAACGGCAGGTATTTTAGGAGATGACTTAGCTGTAAATGCCGAAAAAGCTACTGGTTTTGTTTCATCAAGAGAATTACCTGTATTATGGGCTATTACAAAAGGGTCTTTTTTGAATAAACTCATTATTTTACCTATTGCATTTCTATTAAGTTCGTTTTTACCTTGGGCTGTAACCCTCATTTTAGTTTTAGGAGGTGTTTATTTGGCTTATGAAGGCGTAGAAAAGGTAATAGAATATGTAATGCCGCATAAACATGAGGTTACTAAAATTTCTGGTGAAACCTTATCGGCAAAAGAGGTTGTAGAAGTTGAAAAGAAAAAGATAAAGTCGGCTATTCTAACTGACTTTATTTTGTCGGTAGAGATTGTTATTATCGCTTTAGGAACGGTGTTGGGACAGCCACTTATTTTTCAGGTTTTAGTCGTTTCTATTGTAGCTATTATAGCCACAGTAGGTGTTTATGGCATTGTTGCATTGATAGTGCGTATGGATGATTTAGGATATAGACTTATAAAAAGAAGCAATGGTAATGATGGTTTCATTAAAGGCATGGGGCGCTTTTTAGTTAATGCCTTACCTTGGGTTATTAAAAGTTTATCGGTTATTGGTACAATTGCCTTGTTGTTAGTGGCTGGCGGCATATTTACACATAATATTGATTATTTTCATCATTTTATGGAAGCAGTACCATCATTTATAAAAGATTTTATCGTTGGTTTGCTAGTCGGTACAGTGGCAGTTTTGGCAATTAAGCTTGCAAGTAATGTTTTAAAGGTGGTAAAAAAATAATGAATCTTTTTGTCATTCTATCTTCAATTAGAATGACAAAAAGATTCAATAAAAGATAAGAGTTTAAATCGAGTACTTTAATCTCTAATTTTCTTCTTACGTAATTCGAAATTCTGACCTAGATACACTTTACGCACCATTTCATCATTTGCTAATTCTTCTGGTTCTCCGGCTTTAAGAATACTGCCTTCAAACATTAAGTAGGTTCTATCGGTAATAGCAAGCGTTTCTTGTACGTTATGGTCGGTTATTAAAATACCAATATTTTTTTTAGTTAATTGTGCTACAATACGTTGAATATCTTCCACAGCTACGGGGTCAACTCCAGCAAATGGTTCATCTAACAAAATAAATTTTGGGTCGGTAGCCAACGCACGTGCAATCTCAGTACGTCTACGTTCACCACCAGATAATAAATCACCTCTACTTTTACGAATATGGCCTAAACCGAATTCTTCAATAAGCGATTCCATTTTTAAGTGTTGTTCCTTTTGGCTTAGTTTGGTAAGCTGTAACACACTTAAAATATTATCTTCAATACTTAGTTTTCTAAAAACAGACGCTTCCTGTGCTAAATAACCAATGCCATTTTGCGCACGTTTGTACATAGGGTATTGGGTGATATCGGTATTATCTAAAAAAATATGACCACTATTGGGTTTTATCAAACCTACAGTCATGTAGAACGAAGTGGTTTTTCCAGCACCATTTGGTCCTAAAAGTCCAACAATTTCTCCTTGTTCAACTTGTAAAGACACATCTTTTACTACTTTGCGTCCACCATAGGACTTCATTAAATTTTGAGCTCGTAAAATCATATTTTTTAGTAACTAAACGCTAAAAATAGTAAAAACATATACACTATCGTAGCCAATGGATTTTAATTAAATTAACTGTGTTGTTCTAATGCGTCCCAAAATTCGTAAGCACGACGTAGATGTGGGATAACAATGGTACCGCCAACTAGTGTGGCAATACTTAAAGCTTCTACCACTTCATCTTTAGTTAAGCCTATTTTGTAGCTGGTTTCAAGATGATATTTTACGCAATCATCACATCTTAAAACGGCTGAAGCAACAAGACCCAAAAGTTCTTTGGTTTTTACATCCAAAGCACCTTCAGCATACGCATTCGTGTCTAAATTAAAAATACGTTTTATAACCTTATTGTTGTCGGCTAAAATTTTTTCGTTCATTTTAGAACGGTAATCGTTAAATTCTGTAACTATATCAGACATGCTTTTTTTCTTTTCGTTTTTGATTTCTTACTACCACTTTTGAAATTATAATACTTACTTCATATAATACTAAAATAGGAATTGCTACAATTACCTGACTCGCAATATCTGGAGGTGTTATAATTGCCGAAAGTATTAGAACTACCACTAGGGAATATTTGCGGTATTTTTTTAAAAATTCTGGGGTTACAATACCGATTTTTGTTAAAAAATAAATGATTATCGGTAATTCGAAAACGATACCTGATGCCAAAACAGAAGATCTTACTAAACCAATGAATGAACTTATATCAATTTGATTATCTACACGTGAAGAAATACTGTAATTGGCTAAAAAGTTTATTGATAGTGGTGTAATTACGTAATAGCCAAACAAGGCACCCATGAAGAATAATAGTGATGAAATAACTATAAAACCTCTGGAATGTTTACGTTCGTTGGAATGTAAACCCGGGCTAACAAATTTCCATAATTGATATACAACATAGGGAAATGAAATGACGAAACCAGCTAAAATAGCAGTCCAAATATCTGCTGAAAATTGTCCAGCCATGGTTCTATTTTGTAAAATAAGAGGAATTTTGTCGCTACAAAAACTGGTGTCCACGCTCAAATAAGTAGCAACATCGCATAAATATTTGTAAGTTGGAAAGCTCATATCCAATGGGGCAAATATAATGTCTTCAAAAATGAATCTGCTAAAAACAAATGCTAGCGTAGCAACAATTACAATTGCTAACGTTATTTTTATTAGGTGCCAACGTAAATCTTCTAGATGGTCTAAAAAAGACATCTCATTTATATTTTTCTTTGCCATTATATAATGCCTTCTTTTATTAAATCGTGTAGGTGAACAACACCTGCATAATTCCCGTTTTCTTCAACCAATAGTTGTGAAATACCATTGGCTTCCATAAGTTCCAAGGCATCAATTGCCATGGCTTCTGAATTAATTCGTTTAGGGTTATATCCCATAATATCTTTTGCTGTAAGTTTTGAGAAATCATCTACTTTAGAAAGCATTCTACGTAAATCACCATCCGTTATAATTCCAATAATTTTTCCGTCTTCAACTACAGCTGTAACCCCAAGCATTTTTTCTGAAATTTCTATAATTATATCTTTAATATTGGTTGAAGCCAACACTTGTGGTTTTTGGTTTACAGAAGAAATGTCTTCAACGCGTAAGTATAATTTTTTACCCAATGCACCTCCGGGATGGTATTTTGCAAAATCATTGCTAGAAAAACCACGTAAGTTTAAAAGGCAAACAGCCAAGGCATCACCAACAACTAACTGTGCCGTGGTGCTAGTAGTAGGGGCCAAGTTATTTGGGCAGGCTTCTTTTTCAACAAAAGCATTTAAAATAAAATCTGCATGCTGCCCTAAAAATGATTCGGTATTTCCTGTAATAGCAATCATTTTGTTTTTAGACCTTTTTATTAGCGGAACGAGTACTTTAATTTCAGGAGTATTACCGCTTTTAGAAATGCATATAACTACATCATCTTCTAAAATTAGACCTAAATCACCATGAATTGCATCAGCGGCATGCATGAAAATGGAAGGTGTTCCGGTGGAATTTAAAGTGGCTACTATTTTACTGGCTATAATGGCACTTTTTCCAATTCCTGTAATAATAACGCGTCCTTTCGATTTATAAATAAGTTCTACCGCACTTGCAAAATCATCATTTACTAAATTAGATAAATTTAATATGGCTTTGCTTTCAGTTTCAATAGTTTGCTTTGCGATTTTAATAATTGAACTTTTACTATTCAAAATTTATTATTTTTTTAGTTGATGCTTTTAAAGATTTTGTTATCTTTAAATATAAATCAAAATCAAAAATTTTGTTGTAATTTCGATTTCGGTTACAAAACTAACGAAAAAACACGAGGGATTTCTTAATACATTATTAAATAGTCAATACAATTTTTGAACATTTAATGTGTTTTTTTAACAAGTAAAATAAATTTTAAAATCATTCATGTCAATAACAAAAAGTGACTTGCATTCTGCATTAAAAAAATATTTTGGATTTGGTAAATTCAAAGGACTTCAAGAAGATGTGGTAGACAGTATTTTGTCGGGAAATAATACGTTCGTAATCATGCCAACGGGTGGTGGTAAATCACTGTGTTATCAGTTACCAGCTCTCATGCAAGAGGGAACGGCTATTGTAGTATCTCCTTTAATTGCTTTAATGAAAAATCAAGTAGACGCGATTAGAGGTGTTTCAAATGAAGAAGGTGTTGCTCATGTATTAAATTCTTCTTTAAATAAGACGGAAATAAAACGTGTTAAAGAGGACATTGTAAACGGTGTAACTAAATTGCTGTATGTAGCGCCAGAATCGCTAACAAAGGAGGAAAACGTTGAGTTTTTGCGTTCGGTAAAAGTTTCTTTTATGGCGATTGATGAAGCGCATTGTATTAGTGAGTGGGGGCACGATTTCAGACCAGAATATCGCAACCTAAAGCATATTATTGGTCGTATTGGTGATAATATTCCTATTATTGGATTAACGGCTACAGCAACCCCAAAAGTACAAGAAGATATTATTAAAAATTTGGGTATCAGTGGTGCTAAAACTTTTAAAGCATCATTTAATAGACCTAATCTATATTACGAAGTGCGTCCTAAAACAAAGACTGTTGATGCCGATATTATTCGTTTTATAAAACAGCACCCAGGCAAATCCGGTATCGTTTATTGTTTGAGTAGAAAGCGTGTTGAAGAGCTAGCACAGGTTTTACAAGTTAATGGTATTAAGGCAGTACCGTATCATGCTGGTTTAGATGCTAAATCACGTTCCAGCTATCAAGATCAGTTTCTTATGGAAGATGTAGATGTGGTTGTGGCTACTATTGCCTTTGGTATGGGTATAGACAAGCCGGATGTACGCTTTGTAATTCATCATGATATTCCTAAAAGTATAGAAAGTTATTACCAAGAAACTGGTAGAGCGGGGCGCGATGGGGGCGAAGGTCATTGTTTGGCATATTATTCGTATAAAGACATTGAAAAATTAGAAAAGTTCATGTCCGGAAAACCAGTTGCGGAACAAGAAATTGGCCAGGCCTTATTACAGGAAGTTGTCGCTTTCGCGGAAACCTCCATTTCTAGACGAAAATTTATTCTACATTATTTCGGTGAAGAGTTTGATAATGAAACTGGTGAAGGTGGTGATATGGATGATAATGTTAGGCATCCAAAAAAGAAGCACGAGGCACAAGACGATGTCAAATTGCTCTTGGAAACAATTAATAACACCAACGAAAAGTATAAGTCTAAAGATTTAGTTAATGTTATTACGGGCAAAGAAAATGCCTTAATTAACTCGCATAAAACTAATGAACAAGCTTTTTTTGGGAAAGGAAAAGATAAGGATAAAAAATATTGGATGGCCTTATTAAGGCAAGTTTTGGTGTCTGGCTTTTTAAGAAAGGACATTGAAACATATGGTGTTATAAAATTAGAAGCATCTGGCAGGGAGTTTATAAAAAATCCGGTGTCTTTTATGATGACCGAAGATCATATATTTGATGGTGAGCAAGAGGATGGAAGTATTGTAACAGCTGCAAAAGGCGAAGGGGCTGTGGCCGATGAACTTTTAATGAATCTGCTTAAAGATTTACGTAAAAAGAATGCAAAAAAATTAGGTGTACCACCATTTGTTATTTTTCAGGATCCTTCGCTTGAAGATATGGCCTTGAAATATCCGATTACAATGGCAGAACTTGCTAATGTACATGGAGTTGCCGATGGTAAAGCCAAAAAATATGGTAAAGATTTCATCGAACTTATAGAAAAATATGTTGAAGAACATGATATCATTCGTCCAGATGACTTGGTTGTTAAATCTACTGGAACCAATTCAGCAAATAAACTATATATTATCCAAAACATAGATAGAAAACTACCACTTGATGATATTGCATCGTCTAAAGGAATGGCTATGGAAGAGTTCATAAAGGAAATGGAAGCCATAGTGTATTCTGGTACTAAATTGAATATCAATTATTGGATTGATGACATTTTAGATGAAGACCAACAAGAAGAATTGCATGATTATTTTATGGAGTCCAAAACGGATAGTATAGATGCCGCTATAAAAGAATTTGATGGTGATTATGATGACGAGGAACTACGTTTGTACCGCATTAAGTTTATCAGTGAAGTAGCGAATTAGTTTTAAAGCATCAAAGTATCAAAGTGTCAAAGTTGGTTAATGCATGAACTATGCTTCTCAGCAACTTTGTAGCTTAGTAACTTTAAACCATCAAAGTTTAATAATCATTCAAAAAACGCAATTCATTAATTAACAATCGTTAATCATTTCATATATTTGCACTTTCTTAAAAAATAGAACAATGCAAGACGGATTATACGCAAAATTTAATACAACTAAAGGAGAAATACTGGTTGCTTTAGAATTTAAAAAAACACCAGGTACAGTTGGTAACTTCGTAGCTTTAGCTGAAGGAAACTTAGAAAACAAAGTAAAACCACAGGGAACACCTTACTACGATGGTTTAAAATTCCATAGAGTTATTCCAGATTTTATGATTCAAGGTGGCTGTCCTCTAGGTACAGGAACCGGAGATGCTGGTTACAAATTTGATGATGAGTTTCATCCAGAATTAAAACATGATGCTCCGGGTATTTTATCTATGGCGAATGCAGGACCAGGCACTAACGGAAGTCAGTTTTTTATTACACATGTGGCGACTCCTTGGTTAGATAATAATCATACTGTATTTGGTAAGGTGGTTGAAGGTCAAGATGTAGTTGATGCGGTTGCTCAAGGTGATAAAATTGAAACTTTAGAAATAGTTAGAGTTGGTGCAGAAGCAGAAGCTTATAATGCAGTTGAAGCTTTCAGAACTTTTGAAGGTTCAAGAGAAAAAAGAATTGCTGAAGCTAAAAAAGCTGCAGAAGATGAATTAGATAAATTAGCTACAGGCTTTAATAAAACTGAAAGTGGTTTACGTTACCAAATTATTCAAAAAGGAACTGGTGCGAAAGCGGAAAAAGGTAAAAATGTATCCGTACACTACAAAGGACAATTAGCAGATGGAACTGTTTTCGATTCTTCATACAAACGCAACCAACCAATTGAATTTCCGGTAGGTGTTGGTCAGGTTATTTCTGGTTGGGACGAAGGCATACTTTTATTAAATGTTGGAGATAAAGCACGTTTTGTAATTCCTAGTCATTTAGGATATGGCAGTCGTGGTGCTGGTGGTGTTATTCCTCCAAATGCAACTTTGATTTTTGATGTAGAGTTGATGAAAGTTAAATAATCAGGTTTCATAAAATATTAGTAAAAAGCACCTATTTTAAAGGTGCTTTTTTAGTTTTTATGGTAAGAAACAGCTGTATTCAAGTAAACAAATTTGTTATATCTATGTATTATAATATTTAATCGATTATTTTTTATCAGTAAGTATTATCAATATAATTTCGCACCGTGGTAAGCGTAAAAGAAACTAATTTATACAGCGAGGTTTTAAAAGAATTAAATTATTCTTTTGGAAATGTATTTATTTTTCACGGTTTTGTAATCTCTGAAATTAATAGAGGTATAACATTAAATTGGGAAAATCATGCTAAAGTAATTACTGAAGATGTATCTTGTTTTTTAGGTACCGATGGAAGTGATTTAATTTATATCTCTCACCGGATTCATTCTTATTCGGTAATTCCATACGACTGGTTACAGTTTTTTAAATGCAGCTACCAACTTAAAGGCTATTTTATAGTTTCCGAAATGAAACATAGAACCCTTAATTCATATATCGAAAGCTTGTTTTTCAATAAAAATATTAAGCGATTTAATGATCTTAATACGGCTGTAAATTCAATAAAAATTGGACTGCTTGGAATTACATAGTAATGTTCTATATTTGTTGATATGACAGATTCAGAATTACAAAAACTAAAATATCCTATTGGGCAATTTGAATGTCCAAGTACTATTTTCCCCCATCATATTGAAGGTTGGTTATCCATTTTGGAACATTTTCCTAATCGATTAGAAAATTTAGTTATTCATTTATCTGAAAATCAATTGAACACTGTTTATAGGCCAGATGGATGGACGGTTAGGCAGGTTATTCATCATTTAGCAGATAGCCATCATCACAGCTATGCACGTTTTAAATGGGCGCTAACAGAAGATAAACCTGTTATAAAAGCATATTTTGAAGATAAATGGGCTAATTTATTTGATTCAAAATCTGCACCAATTGAAATGTCCATACAACATTTAAAAGCAGTTCATGCTAAATTAGTGTATTTGTTAAAAGGATTGCAAGCCGAGGATTATAGTAGAAGTTTTATTCATCCCGAAACTCAAAAGGAAATTTTTCTGAATTATAATGTAGGTATGTATGCGTGGCATAGTAACCATCATTACTCACATATAGAGGAGTTAATAAAACGTAATAATTGGTAATGTTTTGTTATGATTAGACCTGTTACCATTGAGGATGCTGAACAATTGGTTTCTATTTATAACCACTATGTTTTAAATACAATTGTTACTTTTGATGATGTACCATTTTCGGTTGAAGCTTTTAAAGAAAAGATAGACTCGATTTATAAAACATTCCCTTTCATAGTTTTTGAAGAAGAAGGAAAAATTCTGGGATATGCCTACGCCAACAAATGGCGAGAAAAGCCAGCTTACAAATATTCAGTTGAAAGTACCGTGTATTTACATCATGAAGCGCAAGGGAAGCAAATAGGCTCTAAGCTTTATACAGATCTTCTAAATCAATTAAAAATTCAAAATTATCATGTGGTTGTGGGTGGACTTACTTTGCCAAATGATGCTAGTGTTAAGCTTCATGAGAAATTCGGCTTCAAACAAGTGGCGCACTTTAAAGAAGTCGGTTTAAAGTTTGATAAGTGGCTGGATGTAGGTTTTTGGCAATTAACCTTTAACAAATAGAGGTTCTACAAACCAAAAATTGTTAAACTTTCTAAGAATCTAAAAGGTATAAAAAATCTAATTTTATTGTTTCCACTTAATACTACAGCCAATACTTGGTTTTTGTATGGAATTATTTTCTTTATTTTCAATTAAACAATCCAGGGCGTGGCGTAAATCCCGGCCCGTAATAGGTAGGCTATTTCTGGGTCTGGAATCATCTAATTGGCCTCGGTAACTTAGTTTTAAATCTTTGTCGAATACATAAAAATCAGGCGTACAAGCGGCGTTATATGCTTTTGCGGTTGCCTGACTTTCATCATATAAATAGGGAAAAGGATATTCCTCATTTATGGCATGAAGTTTCATTTTATCTGGCCCATCTTGCGGAAATTTATTAGCGTCATTACTAGAAATGGCAACAAAACCAATCCCTTTCTTTAAATATTGGTTAGCAATGGAAACGATTTCTGAATTTAAATGAATCACAAACGGACAATGGTTACATATAAACATAATCACAGTTCCACTAGTTCCTTTTATGCTTTCTAAACTAACACAGGAATCACTAATGGTGTCTGGTAAATCGAAAAAGGGAGCTTTTGTGCCTAAAGGCAACATATTTGAAGCTGTATCTGCCATGTTATAATGTTTTCTCAAAGTTCGGTATAATTTATATTTTTGAAAAATCAAATTTGTATGATTTAACAATTTTAACCATTTATTAAAGCTTTCTGTAAGGAATAGCATTGGATTTTTAATAGCATAATTTAATACATATGAAGGACATAATAACTTTTGCGGATTTTTGTAAAATAGACTTGCGCGTAGGAACTATTTTAGAAGTAAACGATTTTCCTGAAGCAAGAAATCCAGCCTACCAGTTAACTATTGATTTTGGAGATTTGGGGATTAAAAAATCGTCTGCTCAAATTACCACACGTTATACAAAGGAAGAATTACTAAACAGGCAAATAATTGCTAACGTAAACTTTCCTAAAAAGCAAATTGCCAAATTTATGAGTGAATGCTTGGTTATGGGTGCTGTAAATGGAAAGGATGTAATTCTTTTAAATCCAGAAACTAAAGTGAAAAATGGCAGTGTTGTAAGCTAAAAAAAACCGTTACTAAAAAGTAACGGTTTCTATATGTATTGAGGTTATTTTATATTAAATATCATCAAATTCAATATCTGTAAAACTTTCTAAAGATTTGTTAGAATTGGTTTCAACTGGTGAATTTTCAATTTCGTAATCCTTTTTGAAATCTTTTTGATGACGCTCACTAATTACTTCATCGCCTTTTTCATCAATGATATAATCCGTCATTTCAGTTAAAATTTCTTTAAACTCACTAAAATCTTCTTTATAGATATAAATTTTATGTTTTTTATAATGAAACGAACCATCGTCATTTGTGAATTTTTTACTTTCTGTAATTGTTAGGTAATAATCATCCGCTTTTGTAGATCTAACATCAAAAAAATATGTACGTCTTCCTGCTCTTAATACTTTAGAAAAAATCTCCTCTTTCTCCATCATGTCATTGTTATTCATATTAAATAGAAATTTATTAAGTTGTCAATTTATATCAAAAATCTAAAAAAATCAGTTACTAACCAACATTTTGTGCTATTTCTTTTTCAAATAGCAACAATCGTTGCAATTAATGGAATATTAGTTTTATGCTATCTATCTAAAAAACAAAAGTTTAATCCTTTTTATCAACGGTTTCACTTAGTTGTTTTAGGTATAAATGCTGGTAATAACCTTCCTTATTTATTAAGGATTCGTGAGTTCCTTCTTGTACAATGCTTCCGTTATCCATAACGATGATTTTATCGGCATTTTTAGCTGAAGACACACGATGACTTACAATTATAGCTGTTTTTCCTTGCGTTATTTTGGATAAATTTTTTAATATCTTTTCCTCAGTTTCGGTATCAACTGCAGAGAGACAATCATCAAATAATAAAATTTCAGGAGATTTGATAATGGCACGAGCTATGGAAACACGTTGCTTCTGTCCACCCGACAGGGTGATTCCACGTTCACCTAAAACAGTATCATAGCCTTTATTAAACTTGATGATATTTTTATGAACCTGGGCATTTTTGGCCGCTTCCACAACATCTTCGTCGGTTGCATCTTCTTTCCCAAATTTTATATTGTTTTTTATTGTGTCGGAAAATAAAAAGGCATCCTGAGGAACATAACCAATACTGTTTCTTAAATCGGTTAAGTTATGCTCTTTTATAGGTAGATTATTTATAGTAATAGTGCCTTTGTCGATATCATAGAGCCTTCCTATTAAATCTAAAATAGTCGATTTTCCAGATCCTGTTTTTCCCAAAATAGCTAATGTCTCACCTGCTTTTATGCTAAAACTGACGTTGTTCAGTGCTTGTATATTTGTGTCATCATAGGTAAAGGAGACATTTTTAAAAGAAATATTACCTTTAACTTCAGTATGAGTTTGTACGTTATTTTGTATTTCCGGTTCTAACTTTAAAAACTCGTTAATACGTTTTTGAGAAGCTTCGGCTTGTTGCACAATAGAAGTAACCCAACCCACGGTTGCTACTGGCCATGTAAGCATGTTAACGTAAATAATAAATTCAGCAATTGTACCTAAACTTTCAATTTCACCATTTATATACTGCATACCACCAATATAAATAACAAGTAAGTTACTGGCTCCAATTAGTAAAATCATCATGGGGAAAAACCAGGCTTGCACTTTAGCCAAATTAATTTGTTTTTCTTTACTTTCAGCTGCTAATGATTCAAAATTAACCGAAGTTTGTGGCTCAATTCCATAGGCCTTAATTACAGAAATACCACTAAATGATTCTTGTGTATAGGTTGAAAGTTTTGATAAAAATTGCTGAACTATGGTACTTCTAGTGTGTATTTCTCTACTTAATTTATAAATAACAATAGATAAGATAGGCAAAGGTAAAACAGTATAAAGAGCTAATTTTGGAGCTTCATTAAACATATATATAAGCGCAATTATGAAAAGCGTAATGGTATTTATACTATACATTATAGCAGGACCTGCATACATGCGCACATTTCCAACATCTTCACTAATACGATTCATTAAATCGCCGGTTCGGTTTTTCTTATAAAAGTTTAATGATAGTTTTTGGTATTGATTGTAAATTTCGTTCTTCAAATCAAATTCTACATATCGCGAAACATTTATTATGTATTGACGCATAAAAAAAGTGAATATAGCGGCAATAATTGCAGCACCAATAATATAGATGATTACTTCCGTTAACTGCGCTTTTACGGCCTGTTCAGAAACGCCTCCTTTCATGTAATTTTCAATAACTACAAAAATTTCTCGTACATATCGTGGGGTAAATAACAAAAATATGCGAGCTATTATCGTAATTGCAGTACCTATTAAAAGTTGTTTTTTGTATTTTAAAAAGTATTTATTTAAGTGCTGTAATTCCTTCATTTAAAGTGTTTCAGTATAGAAATTTGAGTAGTAAATTGAGTTAGCAAATATAAAGTATTAAAATCATTTTATGTTTTTAATTGCTGTTTTGTAATTGTTAAAAATAGTATAAAGTATCTAGTGAATAATAAAAACCAAAAAGAGGGTGCCATTTTTTAGAAATAGTATTATTTTTGCAGCGCGAAACCAAAAAAAATTTCGACTTTATAAATTTAAGTTCATTGTAATTATGCTAAACAGAAGACATATTCGTGTAAAAGTAATGCAAACCTTGTATGCGTTTAAAGGGAGTGAAAGTGATGATTTTAGTAAAGACCAGAAATTTTTACTGTTTAGTATAGACAATATGTACAACCTGTACTTGTTGCTATTATCGTTATTAATAGAAGTTCAAAAAAGAGCTGAGGACGATATCCAAAAAAAGCAAAAAAAGCATTTAGCTACCAAAGAAGATAAAGATCCAAATCGTAAGTTCGTAAATAACGAATTGCTTAAACTTTTATCGGAAAATTTTCAATTAAAAAATCAACTAGAAATAAGTGGAATTACCAATTGGGAATTGGATAACGAGTATGTTGATGTTATTTTTAAAGCAATCACATCTAGTGATATGTACAAAGAATACATGAAAACACGTGTTTCTGATTTCAAGGAGGACAAAGATTTTATTGTTGATGTTTTTAAAGATATAATAGCTCCAAACGAAAAATTATACGATTATTTAGAGGATAAAAATTTAACTTGGTTAGATGATTTGCCAGCCGTAAACACTACCATTTTAAAACTGCTTAGAAAAGCAAAACCATCATCTCCAGAAGGTTTTTTTACTCCTAAATTGTATAAAGATTTAGATGATAAGCAATATGCTATCGATTTGTTTAGAAAAACACTATTAAACAGAACAGCTTTAAACAAAGAAATAGAGCAAAAAACCCAAAACTGGGATTCCGATCGTATTGCGAATGTAGATTATGTGTTGCTTCAAATGGCAATTTGTGAATTGAAAAGCTTTTCTTCAATTCCAGTAAAGGTTACTTTAAACGAGTATTTAGAGATAGCTAAAGAATACTCAACCCCAAAAAGCAGCATTTTTATAAACGGAATTTTGGATAAATTGGTTAAAGAATATGAAGATGGAGGCACACTAAAAAAAGTGGGTCGAGGTTTGATGTAAAATTGTGTTAAGAAGCTACAAAAAGTTTTAGGAAGATTAAATAATTCCTATTTTTACGGCCATAAGGAAGAATAACTTATTATTAAGATATTCCATTTTTACAAACAAAAATAAACAAACAAATGAAAAAAATACTATTGGTTTTAAGCACAGTTGCCTTAGTGGCTTTTACTTCTTGTAAAAAAAATGCAAGCGATAAAATAGAAGAGGCCAATGTAACAGCTGCAGCTGAAAGAGATGCAAATGCTACAAAGTTTCCGAAAATTGAGTTTAATAAAACAGAGCACGATTTTGGTGAGATTACAAAAGGAACAGCAGTAGAAACTACTTTTACCTACAAAAATACTGGAAATGCGCCATTAGTAATTACCAATATTAAAAGTTCATGCGGTTGTACTGTGCCACAAGATTGGAGTAAAGAACCTTTAGCTCCAGGAGAAACAGGTAAATTTACTGTTAACTATAATGGTGCAGGACCAAACAAAATAACAAAAACCATCACCGTGTCTGCTAATACAGAATCGGGCTCGGAGGTTGTAAAAATAACAGCATTTGTAAAAGATCCTAATGCTGCTACAAATATGAATCCAGCTGCAAACGCAGTTAACTAAATAACTTTAATAACTAAACAACAATGGAAGGAATCGGTCAATTTTTACCGTTTATACTAATGTTTGTGGTTGTGTATTTCTTTATGATTGCACCACAAATGAAACGTGCTAAGAAAGAGAAAAAATTTAATGCAGAATTAAAAAAAGGCGATAAAGTAATTACCAAAAGTGGATTGCACGGTAAAATTTTAGAACTAAACGATAAAGACCAAACATGTATTATTGAAACCATGTCTGGAAAAGTAAAGTTTGAGCGTTCAGCTATTTCTATGGAATTAAGCGTAAAAGCAGGTTCACAAGAATAATAAAATTTTTGTTTTTATATTACAAAAGCTTCCTAGTTTAGGAAGCTTTTTTATTTAATAA
Source organism: Mariniflexile sp. (assembly GCF_041583155.1). Classification (GTDB taxonomy): domain Bacteria; phylum Bacteroidota; class Bacteroidia; order Flavobacteriales; family Flavobacteriaceae; genus Mariniflexile. The sequence continues at coordinate 44,202 of NZ_JBFHGK010000021.1, read as the reverse complement.
AAGTCTGAAAATGCGATACTTATCATTAACTTAACAAACCAAATTTGCTATTGGTTCTCAATTTTCGTACTTTTGCAGCATGATTAAAAGATTCCATGAACAAAGAAACTGCAGAATATTCAATTTTAACTTTTTAGTTTTCAGGAATCAATCCAATAAATTTATCCCTCCATTAACAGCTTGACAAGAGGATTTTTTAAAACAATGCCCTCTTAAATTATTTTAAGTTAACGTTAACTAAAGCGTTAATTTTCCCTTTTCTTTTTTTTAAAATTTTTAGATTGCTTTAAGTAAAGCGATTAAAAAAATACGAATTTAATGACAATTAAAACCTTCGATGCTTTTTCAAGGCTATCCATTATGGATATTAACCGAATTACTAATTTTTTATATAAATATTCTGGCGAGACTAGAGATACAAAAAGTGCCATAAGAAAATCGCTGTTATATGCCGCAAAAGAAATCCCAGGATTGGGCGGATACGTTTTTGTTATGGAACATGAGAATAAAATTGTAGGTGCTTTAGTAGTAAATAGAACAGGCATGAATGAGTATATACCGGAAAATATTTTGGTTTACATCGCTGTTAAGAATGAATTTAGGGAAAACGGGATTGGAAAAGCCTTAATTAAGCACACAAAAATGTATTGTGATGGCGACATTTCAATACATGTAAATAAAGATAATCCTGCAATTGCATTATTTGAAAAACAGGGGTTTAAACCTCGAAATATAGAAATGCGATTGATTAGAGATTAATTAGATTAATATTAAGTAAAAAAACAAAACACACATGAGAATTATACATATAAAAAGAGAAACAAAATACGAAAAGCGACATAGCATAAAAATGGGGGAACTAACAACTAAAGTAACATATATTAAAAAGTATTTGTTTGGTTTACCTATTAAAACACTTCATAAGTATAGAGAAACCTATTATGGTGAGGTGAAAGATTGTAATGATTGTATGCTATTCGTTTAATGTCACATATATAAAAACTAAATTAAAATAAATGAAAGTACTAGTAATAGGAGCTGGCAATATGGGGTTAACCTATGCAGAAGGCATGTCTAAATCAAAATTGTTGAATAAACGAAACATTATGGTTTTAGATAAATCTGAAGAGAAGCTTGAGGAATTAAATCAGTTAGAGCACTTCGATGCTTTTAGTGATTTGCAAGATTGTGTACCACAAGCAGACATCATATTTGTGGCGGTTAAACCATATCATGCTGAAGGTGTATTTAAAGCAATAAGAACCCTTGTGCAACCACAGCAAATATTAGTATCTATAATGGCAGGGGTATCCATACCTTCTATAAAAGAACTAACAGGATTAAACAAAATTGTAAGAGCAATGCCAAATTTACCGGCACAGATAGGTAAAGGATTAACTTCATACGTTACGTCCCCTGAGGTGTCAAGAATTGAGATGCTAACCATAGAAAGCTTGCTAAATACCACGGGTAAATCCATGCGTGTATCCAACGAAAACTTTATTGATGCCTCTACAGGTATATCAGGAAGTGGGCCCGCTTATGTCTTTTATTTCATGCAAAGCATGATGGATGCTGCTTTACAAATGGGCTTTTCAAAAAACGATTCTACTGTCTTGGTAAGTCAAACATTCACAGGAGCTGTAGAGTTGTTTAATCAATCCAATTTATCACCAAACTCTTGGATGGATAAAGTGGCTTCAAAAGGAGGTACTACACGGGCTGCATTGGATTCTATGCAAGATAACAATGTTGGAGAATTAATAAAAGAGGCTGCATTTGCTGCATTTAATCGTGCCGTAGAACTAGGAAAAGAATACTAAAAAATGTATAAAGAAAGAGTAGTTATTAAGGTTGGTACCAATGTAATGACCAACAGAGACAATAGAATTGTTAGACCCGTTTTAAGGAAATTGGTTAAACAAATTGCTGAACTTTATGAACGCGATATCATTTGTATACTCGTATCTTCAGGTTCTGTGATTGCGGGTAAAGAAGTATTGGGTAAGTCTAAAATTAAAGACAAAACACAACGTCGTCAGGTATATTCAGCTATAGGACAACCAAGGATGATGCGCCTTTATTATGATATTTTTCATGAATATGGCATGAAATGTGCTCAGGTACTTCCTACAAAACGAGATTTTAGTCCAGGTGTTCACCGTCAAAACATGATTAATTGCTGTGAAGGTTTATTAGATGAAGGTGTCATTCCAATTGCAAATGAAGATGATGCAGTTTCGGTAACAATGTCTATGTTTTCTGATAATGATGAGTTAGCAAGTTTAATTGCACAACTAATTAATGCCGATAAACTTATTATTTTAACGGATATTGATGGTCTTTACACAGGGCATCCTGAGGCCGCGAATAGTAATTTAATCCAGCATGTAAACCCTAAAGAGAATTTAGATAAATATATAAAGGATAGTAACAAAGGAGAAGCTGAAGGTAGAGGCGGCATGGGGTCTAAATTAGACTATGCACAGCAAGCAGCTGCTAATAATATTCCAACCTATATTGTAAATGGGAATAGTAAAAATGTTATTATTGATATTATTGATGGTAAACCAGTAGGAACCAAAGTATCTTTGTAAAATCTATGTGTTATAACAACAAAAAGCTTCCAATTTGGAAGCTTTTTGTTTTGTAGTTAATGTGTTTTTTTATTGAAAAACGTTCTCCAATTAAAACCAAAAGAGCAACTTGTTGAGGCTCCTAAAAAAATTAAAAAGGCAATACAAAATTAAACCCCAAAAATTTAAATTATTCTAAATATATTCATTGGTTAAAGATATTAGAATTTAAGCTACTTATAAATTCATAATATAATATGTTATAACACCTGATAAATATCCAAGAATAGCGAGCCAACTAATTTTTTTTAGGTACCAAATAAAGTCTATTTTTAAAATCCCCATAATGGCAACACCAGCTGCAGAGCCAATAATTAATGAGCTACCACCTGTACCGGCACAATAGGCCAATAGTTCCCAAAATTCATGATCTTGTGGATATAAAGACAGAGGATACATACCCATAGCGCCTGCAACTAGTGGCACGTTATCCACAATGGATGAAATTAATCCTATAATAATATTAATTATGTAAATATTGCCAAAGGTGTCGTTTAACCAAGTTGCAACTTGAATTAAATGACCTCCAGTTTGTAAACTTGCTACTGCCAAAAGGATTCCTAAAAAGAAAAGAACACTCGGAGTGTCAACCTTTCTAATAACACTTGCCACCGAAAGGCTTTGGCGCTGTGCTACTGGTTTGTTTTTGTGAATTACTTCGGTTACAACCCATAATATTCCTAAACTGAATAGTATACCCATAAATGGAGGTAGATGAGTAATGGTTTTAAAAACTGGAACAAATAATAAACCAGCAACACCCAACCAAAGTATTAAAGAGGCTTCAAAAGAACTTGCAGTGGGTTGGTGCTCTGCCCCGGCAGTTGTAGTATTAGTATTTTGAATAATATTTCCTTTTTTCAAAAAGGATAAAGCTAAAAGTGGTACCGATAAACAAACGATACTAGGTATTAGTACTTCTTTTATAATGTTTACAGCGGTTATTTGCCCGCCAATCCATAACATGATGGTGGTGACATCACCAATGGGAGACCAAGCCCCACCGGCATTTGCAGCGATTACAACAATGCCACCAAAAAACCAGATATCTTCCTGGTCTTTCATTAGTTTTTTAAGTAAGGCAGCCATTACGATTGTTGTGGTAAGGTTATCTAAAACGGATGATAATACAAATGTTACCAGACCAATAATCCATAAAAGTTTAACCCGATTGGTGGTTTTTATTTTGGAGGTTATAATGTGAAAACCGCCATGGGTATCAATCAATTCTACAATAGTCATAGCACCCAATAGGAAAAATAAAATTTGTGAAATTTCGCCTAGATGGTGTAAAATAGATTCATCAATAAAATGAGCATCTTTCGGAGTTTCAAAAATTGTGCTTTCCCCAAGCACCAAAATAACCCAACATAAGACTCCGGTTAAGATGGCTGAAGCAGCTTTGTCAATTTTTAAAGGATGTTCAAGGGCTATGAAAATGTAGCCGATAATAAATGCAATAGCTAGTAGAAGATACATAATAATTAGATTAGCTTATCACAGTTACAGGCACTGGTACTTGTTGAAGTTGTACTGGGGTGTATGTAAAAATGTTAAGCTAATGTAATATTTATATCAATTGAAAATGTAACGAGCCTAAAAATTATTTTTCATATTTTAAATGCCTTATTTTAAGTTGTTTTTGGCTGTGATTTCAGCAATTTTACAAATAACCTCCGTTGCTTTTATCATACTTTCAACTGGTACATATTCATACCGACCATGAAAATTGTGTCCACCAGCGAAAATATTGGGGCAAGGTAATCCCATATAACTTAATTGAGACCCATCTGTACCACCTCGAATTGCTTTTATTAACGGTGTTATATTCAATTGCTTCATGGCTTCTTCAGCAATATCCACAATATGCATTACAGGTTCTATTTTTTCGCGCATATTATAATATTGGTCTTTAATTTCTACGCTTATAACTTCCCAGCCATATTGCTCGTTTAATTCGTTGGTTAATTTTTCCATCATTTCTTTACGGGCTTCAAAATGTCCAAAATCATGATCGCGAATAATATATTGTAAAATAGTTTCTTCAACTTCACCTTTAATAGACGATAAATGAAAAAAACCTTGGTATTCCTCGGTGTGTTCTGGTGTTTCTAGTCGAGGTAATGAATTAATAAATTCTTGAGCAATGTACATTGAGTTTATCATTTTTCCCTTAGCATAACCAGGATGTACAATTTTTCCTTTTACTTTTACAACGGCACTAGCAGCGTTAAAGTTTTCGAATTCTAATTCGCCTATTTGGCTACCATCCATGGTATAAGCCCATTCGGCACCAAATTTTTCAACATCAAATTTGTGTGCACCTCTACCAATTTCTTCATCGGGAGTAAAACCAATACGAATTTTGCCATGTTTTATTTCAGGATGATTTATTAGATATTCCATAGCAGATACTATTTCTGTAATTCCTGCTTTATCATCAGCACCTAAAAGGGTGGTACCATCCGTTGTAATAAGGGTTTGACCTTTATACTGAAGTAAGTCATCAAAATAATCTGGAGACAAAACAATATTCTCAATGTCATTTAGAATAATGTCTTTCCCATTATATTTTTCAATAATTTGAGGTTTTACGTTCGTACCAGTAAAATCGGGTGAAGTGTCAAAGTGAGCGATAAAACCAATAGTAGGTACTTCATAAGGCACATTACTAGGCAATGTAGCCATGATATAAGCGTTTTCATCAATTGAGACATCTTCTAACCCAATTGTATTTAATTCTTCAACCAACCGATTTGCTAAATCCCATTGTTTAGCTGTGCTTGGTGTGGTATTGGAAGTCGGATCGGATTCCGTATCAACAGTAACGTAACTAATAAAGCGTTTTATAATATGTTCTTTTGAAATCATTTTGATAAATTTTATAGTGTAAAAGTAAGAAATTTTAGTGTTCACCTATGTTAATCAAATAACCTTTTAAATATCAAAGTGTGATTACTATTTTTTTTGTCTTTTGAATTCCTGTATTTTTTATTTACAAATTTTAGAAGTACTTTTGCAGAAATAATACTGATGTACAAACTATTACTTCGCCCGTTATTTTTCTTGTTCGACCCAGAAAAAATTCACCATTTTACTTTTTCATTAATAAAAATAACTTCTAAAATACCAGGATTTCCTGCTGTTTTCAGAAGTTTGTATGTAATTGAAGATAAGCGTTTAGAACGCCAATTATTCGGTATTACTTTTAAAAATCCGGTGGGATTGGCTGCTGGTTTTGATAAAAATGCGGTTTTGTATAATGAGTTGGCAAATTTTGGTTTTGGTTTTATTGAAATTGGTACTGTTACGCCTAGAGCACAAGTTGGAAACCCTAAAAAACGCTTATTTCGTTTGAAGGATGACCAAGGGATTATTAACCGTATGGGTTTTAATAATGAGGGTTTGGAAGCAGCTATTTTACAATTGAAAAACAATAAAAAGAAACTTATTATTGGAGGAAATATTGGAAAAAACACCAATACGAAACCAGAAGATTATACCAAGGATTATTTAGAATGTTTTTTTGCATTACATCCTTATGTTGATTATTTCGTGCTGAATGTAAGCTGCCCGAATGTAGGTAGTCATGCCAAATTGAATGATAAAGATTATTTGGAAGAATTAATTGGTGCTGTACAAAAAGCCAATAAAACGTTTGAAGTTTCAAAACCTATTCTTTTAAAGATTGCACCAGATTTAAATAATGATCAGTTAAATGAAATTATTGAGCTTGTTGAAACTACAAAATTAGATGGAGTAATTGCCAGTAACACTTCAACTGATAGAAGTGGATTAAAAGCGTCCGATGCACTATTAGAAGCTATTGGTAATGGAGGATTAAGTGGACAACCAATAAAAGGTAAGAGTACCAGAGTTATAAAATATTTAGCAGATAAAAGTAATAAAGCATTCCCGATTATTGGAGTAGGTGGTGTTCATTCTGCTGAGGACGCATTAGAAAAAATAAATGCCGGAGCCGATTTAATTCAAGTGTACACTGGTTTTATCTATGAAGGTCCAAGTCTTGTAAAATCTATCAACAAGGCCATTTTAGCAAAAAAATAACTGCAGTATGGGGTTAAAGAAGAACCGTTTTATCGAGTAATAGACAGCCCTTTTTTATCTTAAGCGTATTATTCTTCTTGGCTGAAGAGTTTATCTGATGATCTTTTTCGTGATAACCGATTTGCTATTACTTAGGGTTAGTAAATACATCCCAGAACGTAAATTACTAAGGTTTATTTGTTCGTTAGTTAATATACCACTTGTAATAACTTTTCCAGTTAAATTAGAAATTTGGTAATTGGAATTATCGTCTGGATCTATTCCGTTTACATATAGTATATCCCCTTGCATCGGATTTGGGTAAACGTTGATGCCATTATCAGAAATTTGAACCCCAATGGTTTTTATAAGTATATTATCAATAGCTATATCTCCTTCCCAACTACTGCCTCTTACAGCTCTGAAAACAACTTTTATAGTTTGATTTACATATTCAGATAAATCAATATTAGAAATTAAAAAATCATCATCTTGTGCTAATTGTTGGCTACCTATTAGAGCTGGAATTACATCACTTATATAAACACTATCCGTCTTAATATCTACATGTAATTCGCCAATGCCTTTACCAAACATGTGATACGAAAATTCTAGCTCAGTATTGTCATATACAACGTCTATACATGGAGAAATGAATTCTGCTACATCTCCAATTTTCGCCCCCGAAGCTTCCGCATACATATACGTGTGGTATTGGTTATTCGATGACTTATTTAAGATTGGTCCAGTATTTATTGAAGTCGTCTCACCTCTATTTAGCAACCAATTATATCCATTTTCAGTAACATCTTTAATAGTCCAATTAAGATCGTTTAATAAGGATGTAGATTCAAAATTTTCATCGAAGAGCACTTCTGTATTACCAACTTTAATAAATTTAGAATGTGTTTTCTTAATTGATTTTGATTTATTAGATACGGTTAATGTTATATCGTAAATGCCACTTGTAAATGTATGGGATGGGTTCTTAGTAGTGTAATCAATAACACCATCACTATTCATATCCCATTCCCATTTTGTAATGTTTTTACAACTACTATCAAAATTTACGGTTAATGATTCGTTGCATGTTTCGCTAACATCAACAGTAATATTGGCATTAAAATCAGGACATGATAAATAGCTTTTTGCTGTTAAATAATAAGCATACATCCGCGCCAATTGTTGTTGTGTAAACTCAGTTCTACAAGCTTTATAGGCATAAGACATGATGTTGTTAACCTTTGGCGAATAAGTGTGTCCGTGGGCATCAGTAGTTGTTCCTATATACTGACAATAGTTATTAACGTTTTTAGAAGTTAATTTTGGATCGGCTGGCGTATCACAAATACCATCACCATCCGTATCACAATTACTGCCATCAACAAGTTCTGTAGATTTAGTGTCGTCAGGCCCATGGGTGTGCACTAATGAGAAAAAGTGTCCTATTTCGTGAGCTAAAGAAGACTCATTTATAGCGCAACTGTTTTTCATAACAATTACATCATTTCTACCTTCATTATCGGTGTAGCCACAAATACTTTCATCCGAGTTGTTTTCTATATATTCGGTAAAATAGATATTAATAAGTCCTGCAACATTATTAGCCTCAACAAGTGATTTTTCATCTCCTTTTTTGAAATGGCAAAGTGTATCTTCATTAATATAATTGATATTGTCGCACAAAAAGAATTCCATAAATGCACTCGCATAGATAGCATTTAAACTTGTAATAGCATTATTTAAATCTTCAACGCATAAACCACCCGTTCCGTTAGAATTTCTTATGATATGTGCTTTTATAGGAATGGCGTTAGCATTCCCAATTATTGCCGAATTTTTCGAAAACTGTTGCTTAATAAATGCCTGTTCGTATATTTTTAATTGAGGTTTGATGCTGTTGAGGTATTCTTGCGATTTTTCGGTAGAAACGGTACCACAAGAAGCAGATTCGATTTGCGCCTTAGCTACAAACGATACTAACATCAGTATGATTAAAAAAGAATATGTAGGTCTAAAAATATTCATTTGGGGAAAACATTTTTATCAAATATATCTTTAATTGTTGCCATGTAATAATAAAAACGTTGAACCGTGAGAAATGTCGACTATTTGATCATTATATTGCGAATATCACTGTTTTTAGTATCCGTTTTTAGTATTTTAGTATAAATTGCCTTACTAAAATTGCCTAAATTTATGTACAATTTAATGGTCTGTTTGATAACTGTGGTGGTTATCATTAACCCTTCTAGAATATTTTAGGATTTGGTGGTTTTTAAATTGATATTTTAAATAATGGAAATTTCATTGTAACAGAATTTTAGGACCATAATTTTTAAGTTAATTACAACAATATTTTCAGCTATTTTTTTTTGATTCGTCTTTTATAAAAATTATAGTATTTTTATCGGCATATTTAAAATATAGAATGCCAAGTCCAATTAAAATTATTGAATGTCCTCGAGATGCCATGCAAGGCATTCGAGATTTTATACCCACTTCAAGAAAAGTACAGTATATCCAATCGTTGTTGCGAGTGGGGTTTGATACAATTGATTTTGGCAGTTTTGTATCGCCCAAGGCCATTCCTCAAATGGTTGATACAGCTGAGGTGTTATCACAATTAGATTTAAGTAAAACCACAAGTAAGCTACTTGCTATCATAGCAAATACCAGGGGAGCTGAAGATGCTAGTAAATATTCTGAAATTAATTACTTAGGTTATCCATTTTCAATATCTGAGAATTTCCAAATGCGTAATACGCATAAAACTATAGCGGAATCGGTAATTACGCTTTCAGAAATTTTAGAAATTGCAAACAAACACAGTAAGGAAGTTGTTGTATACATATCAATGGGGTTTGGAAATCCTTATGGAGACCCTTGGGATGTGGATGTAGTAGGGACATGGACCGAACGATTAAGCGCTATGGGTGTTAAAATAATATCTTTAAGCGATACGGTAGGAACTTCAACTCCAGAAAGTATCAGTTATCTGTTCTCTAATTTAATACCACAATATTCAAATATTGAGTTTGGTGCCCATTTGCACACCTCTCCTAAAACTTGGTTTGAAAAAGTAGATGCAGCTTATAATGCAGGGTGTACGCGTTTTGATGGAGCCATTCAAGGTTATGGTGGCTGTCCAATGGCTAAAGATGAATTAATTGGTAATATGCCTACCGAAAAGTTGTTATCTTATTTTACTACACAAAAAAATAATCCTTTAAACGCACTGAGTTTTGAGAGTGCGCATAATGAGGCTACTAAGATTTTTAAAACTTTTTTTTAATTTTTAGAGGGAAATATTACAAGCTTAAAACTTTACTAATAAATTGTTAAAATTTATTTAAAATTAATCTAAATAAACTTTGTAGATTTCATTTTGTCTGCTACTTTTGCGGCATAATTAATATGTTATCTATAACAAGTCTAAATAAAAACAGCAATTTAATTTTAAATGAAAAAACTAACTTTACTAATTTCAATTTTATTTGTGTCTTTAGCATATGCACAAACTATTCAGGATTCTATAACATTCGATCCTCAAAAGCAATTAAACGCAGCACAACGCATATTATCTGGTAACTATGGAAAATCAGTTACCGTGGGTGCTTATGGTGAGTTAACTTATAACCAACCAGAGGCTTCTAATGGCGAGTTAGATGTTCAACGTTTGGTTCTTCTTTTTGGTTATCAATTCAATGAAAAAACACAATTTGTAACAGAGGTAGAGTTTGAGCACGTTTACGAAGTATATATTGAGCAAGCATTTGTTAATTATAACATAGCTCCGAATGTAAGCTTACGAGGTGGTTTAATGTTAGTGCCTATGGGTATTATTAACGAATATCACGAGCCAACAACATTTAATGGTGTAGAACGCCCACAAGTGGATAACGTTATAGTACCTTCAACTTGGAGGGAAATAGGTGTAGGTGTTACAGGTAGATTTAACGAAATTTCTTTAGGCTACCAAGCCTATGTTTTTAATGGTTTTCAATCCTTAAACGGTACGAGCACTTTAGGTGGCAGCAATGGGTTACGTAATGGAAGACAAAAGGGGATTCAATCTACAATTAATAAACCAAATTTATCAGTAAAATTAGATCATTATGGTATTCCAGGATTGCGTTTAGGTTTATCTGGTTACTTTGGTCGTACACAAGCTCTGGATGCTGTAGATATGCTTGATGGCTCCGATGTAGGTATCTCCATGATAGGCTTAGATGCCCGTTATGCCTACCAACGTTTTACTGCACGTGGACAGTTTATTCATGCAAACATCAGCGATTCAGAAGCTTATAATACATTAAATAATGCTAATTTAGGTAGTGAATTACAAGGTTGGTATTTAGAAGGTGCTTTTAACTTATTACCACAAGAAAAAGAGCAGCGATTATTTGCATTTGCTAGATACGAGCAATACGATACACATGCCGATACTGAAGGTGCTTTAGTAAGAAATGATTCATATAATAGAAACGACTTAACCACGGGTTTAAGCTACCATATTGCACCTGGAGTTGTTTTAAAAGGCGATTATCAAATCAGAAATAATGCGCAAGCTGGTTCTGATGTAGCAAATAGACTAAACTTCGGTATTGGGGTTTGGTTCTAATTAAATTTGGCGTTACCGCAAGGGTCGGGCTATATGTTACAAGTCCTCGCTAGTCGCGATTTTATCGCGACTAGCTGTGGGCTTTCCACTACTATCCCTAACGCAACCAAGCAAATAGCTAAAGTAAAAATCGTTTTGCTTTAGCTATTTGATATATTAACTGTTCAATGAAAAAATAATTCAATATTTTTGCACCATGAAACTAAAACAACTAACTTTTTTAATAATAACCTTTATTTTAATGGCTTTTGGACTCCCAAAGAACATTCAAAAAAAGGTAGATAAAGAAATTAAAGAACATTACAACATAGATGATTTTAGTTTAACAAGCGTATCCATTGCTTCAGATATTAAAAAAAATCTGCCATCAAAATTTGAACAAGACAATCTTTTCAAAATAGAAAAAGATAAAAAATTATTAGGATATGCATACGTAGCTCAAGCCCCAAGTAAAACCGCTCAGTTCGACTATTTCGTGCTTCTAGATAAAGATTTAATTGTGATAACAACAAGAGTGCTAATGTATAGAGAAGAATACGGCGGCGAAATAGGAAGTAAACGATGGTTAAAACAGTTTGAGGGCAAAAAAAGTAGCGACGAACTAAAATATGGCGATAATATTATGGCCATTTCTGGTGCTACAATATCAGTGCGTTCCATGACTAATGCCATGAACGATCTTTTACAATCTTTAAAAATACTTCACTCAAAAAAAATATTGTAAATGCAACTAAACGGATTAATACTTACCTTACCTAAAGAGTTAAAATTATTAATAGGTATATTTATAATCGTTTTAAGTATTGGTTTTTATACAGGTTTATTATTTGTAAAAGAAACATCTACCGCAAATCCTAATGGCATAGAATTACAGTATTTAGGCAACGAGTCTGATGAAGATGCCGAGGTTATGCGCTTTAAAAAAAGTGCTAAAGAAATGCTTACCTTAGTTCATAACCACATTTTATCCATGTCTATTATTTTCTTTTTAACTGGAATAATTGTTGCCATTACCAAATTAAATAGAAAACTAAAGTTGTTTTTAATGATAGAGCCTTTTCTATCTGTTGTACTTACCTTTGGGGGTATTTATTTGTTATGGTGCGGTGTACTTTGGGTTAAGTATATTGTTATGGTTTCTGGATTATTAATGACTCTTACCTTCAGCATTTCAGTACTAGTTATTCTTAAACAATTGCTTCAAAAGAATCCTTAGTATATTAAGTTTTTTTTAACATTTATACTTTAAACCTTTATTTGGTTCGAGAGTCAAAACAGCAGACTTAATAACCAATTATCGTGAATAAACTTCAACTATTACTATTTTTACTTTTTTCTACGTCTTTATTTGCGCAGAGATTTACACTTGAAGGAGCTGTTAAAGACCAAGCTTCAAATGCTTTAGAAGGTGCAACAGTATATCTTCAAAGTATAAAAGATAGTGTTCCCATTGCTTATGGGATTACCAACAAGAACGGCCAATTTTCTATTCAAGTTAATGCAGATAATGATTCAAAAACCATTTTTAATGTGGCCTATATGGGGTATAAACCGTATAAAAGAAACTTGGATGTACCCGCTGGAAAACAATTAAATTTAGGAGATTTAACCTTGGAAGACTTGGTTGAGGAGTTAAATGTTGTTTCCATTATAGCGAAGGCACCACCTATTTTAATTAAAAAAGATACTATTGAGTACAATGCCGATAGTTTTAAAACCTTGCCGAATGATAAGGTGGAAGATTTGCTAAAAAAACTTCCTGGTGTTGAAATAGATATCGACGGGGCTATAACCGTAAATGGTGTGGCTGTAGAAGCTATTAATGTAGATGGTATGCGTTTTTTTGGTGAGAAAAATGGTGAGATCGCCTTGAAAAACATTCCTAGTAATGCGGTAAGTAAGGTGCAAGTAACAGACTATAAGTCGGATATGCAAAAATTTACTGGTGAAGACTCCGATTCTGGTACCAAAGAAATTAACTTAAAAATTAAAAAAGGACAAAATAAAGCCTACTTTGGTGATGTTAATTTAGGTTATGGTACCGATGAAAAATACCAAGCTAATGCCAACCTCTTTCAGCTAATTGAAGGTAAGCAATTAGGGATTATTATGGGTACAAACAATATAAATATGTCCAGAGGATTCAACGCTTTACCCGATGCCGATTCCAGTAATGGATACATAGAATCCGATTTTGTTGGTGCCAATTTTTCAAAAGGAAAGTGGGATGAAACCCAAGTAAATGCTAATTACCGCTACAGTAGCCAAAATAACGATAGAGCTCAAAAAAGTTATACAGAAAATTTCTTACCTAATTTAAATTATATAACAAATGCCGAGAGTAGTGGCTTTACAGATTCCGATAGTCATAATGCTGGTTCAGATATAAGATATTTAGTAAAACCTAAGAATGAGATTGGCAGAAGTAATGTTCAAATTGCAAACAAAACTAATTTTAGCACTTCCAATAACGATGCCTTTTCTACAGTAACACGAGATTCGCAGTATGCGGATGGAGAAGAGGTAAGTAATTATTTTTCTGAAAGCAACTCATTTACCACCAATTATGATTTTAGTAATGAGTTTAGTGTAATATCAAGAACAGGTAAAGGACGCGATTATTTCTATCTAGGACTTACAACAGCCTTTGATAGTGAAGACGCAGAGAGTTCTAGTTATTCAAGAAATGAATTAATATCTAAAAACACAGAGATTGTTCAGGATCAAATTTCAACAACAGATAATTCAGGATCTAAAGTAAACTTCAATGCCAGATGGAATAAAGAATTGTTCACAAATTTTGTAATGATTCCAAGGTATACTGCATCGATAAACTCTCAAAAGGACGAAAAATCGATTTATGATTACGATGAGACCACCGATGATTACACTATTTTTAATAATCAGATTAGTATAGATAGTAGGTATGTAAACACTACAATTAAGCCATCCTTAGCCCTGCGTTATGATTATAAAGATTTTAGATTTGAGGTAGAAAGCGCTTATACAAATACTTATAGAAGCTATGAAGATAATATTATTGAAGCTCGCGATTTTAGAAATGAATTTCAGTATTTAACCTATTCCGGTTCAGTGCGCTATCGTGATGATAAAGGGTATAAGAACATTAATTTGTCTTACGATCAGAATGTAAGTTTGCCATCAATGAATCAGCTACAGCCAATTGCTGATGTTAGTAATATTACAAATATTAAAACGGGTAATCCCTTTTTAGAGCCCGCCATTAATCATGATATTAATTTTAGATATCAAAATAATATAGCGTTCAACAATATCAATATTTCAGCGAATGCTAAAGCAGCATTTGTTCAAGATAAAATTATTAATTCTGTAATTACCGATGCCGATTTAATAAAATATACAACCTATGAAAATATAAATGGTGATTATTCATTATCAGGGAATACAGCTATTTCAAAATCATATTTTAGTAAAAATACGAGTTACAATATTAACTTAAGGATTAATGGCGATTTTAAAAACATTCGTTCCATACAAAATGCAGTTAGGTTTACCACCGAAACAAGCACCATAAGGCCATCGTTGTCTTTTAGTTATTCATATAATAAAAAAATAGAAATCAATTCTTCCTATAGCTATGCCTTAACGCAAACAAAATATGATGCAGATATTTATGATGATAACGATTATTTTGTTCAGAATTTAAGATTAGAAACCAACATGTTTTTCTTAAAAAATGCTTTTTTTACAAACAAAGTATCGTATAGATATAACAGTAGAGTTGGAGACGAATTTGATGGTGCCGCTGTTTTTTGGAACGCTGGTTTAGGTGTTCAATTATGGGATAATAAAGCAACATTAACAGCTGTAGGTTATGATATTTTAGCAAAAAATAATGGATATAACAGAACTGTTAGTGAAACATCTATTCAAGATGTGGAAAATAAAATCCTGGAACAATATTTTATGTTAACCTTTGTTTATAAGTTTGGTCGTTTTGCAGGACAAAACATGAATGTAGGCGATGGCAATTCAAGACGTGGAGGCGGCTATGGCGGCGGAGGCGGATCAAGAAGAAGGTAAAATTCCTTTTTCTTTTTAATAAATTTAGTGGAATGGTTTGCTTATTTGTATTATAGATAAACAAACCATTTTTATTAGTTGAAATTTAATGATTCAAAACAGAAAAAATGTGTATATTTGCACGCAATTATAATTTAATTGCACCATGATTGCACATGTAAATAAAATACTAGGAGAAGGATTAACCTATGATGATGTTCTTTTAGTACCAGCATACTCAGAAATACTTCCTCGCGAAGTAAATATTCAAACAAAATTTACGAAAAACATTACCATTAACGTGCCAATTATTTCGGCTGCCATGGATACTGTAACCGAAAGTAAAATGGCTATTGCCATGGCGCAAGAAGGTGGCATTGGGGTGTTGCATAAAAATATGACAATTGAAGCGCAAGCTTTAAAAGTTAGAAAGGTGAAACGTGCAGAGAGTGGCATGATTATAGATCCCGTTACATTGCCTCTTACAGCTGTTGTAAAAGATGCGAAGCAATGTATGGCGGAATATGGCATTGGAGGAATTCCTATCGTAGCAGAAGATGGTACATTAAAAGGAATTGTTACCAATCGTGATTTGCGTTTTGAACACGACAAAAAGCGCCCAATTGTTGAGGTAATGACTAGTGAAAACCTTGTAACTGCAGCCGTTGGAACTTCATTAAAAGATGCAGAAATTATTCTTCAACAACATAAAATTGAAAAACTGCTTATTGTTGATGATAATTATAAATTGTCTGGTTTAATTACATTTCGAGATATTACAAAATTAAGTCAGAAGCCAATGGCTAATAAAGACCAATTTGGTCGATTACGCGTTGCAGCTGCTATTGGTGTTACTGGTGATGCCGTTGATAGAGCAGAGGCTTTGGTAAATGCAGGAGTTGATGCTGTAGTAATTGATACCGCACACGGACATACCAAAGGTGTAGTGGGTGTTTTAAAAGAGATAAAAGCAAAATTCCCAAACTTAGATGTTATTGTAGGTAACATTGCAACTGGTGAAGCTGCCAAATATTTGGTTGAAGCCGGAGCAGATGCAGTTAAAGTGGGGATAGGACCTGGTTCTATCTGTACAACACGTGTTGTTGCTGGAGTTGGATTTCCACAATTTTCTGCGGTACTAGAAGTTGCGGCTGCTATTAAAGGCAGTGGTGTTCCTGTAATTGCAGATGGTGGTATTCGTTATACAGGGGATATTCCAAAAGCCATCGCAGCCGGTGCTGATACGGTGATGCTAGGTTCGCTTTTAGCAGGAACAAAAGAATCTCCAGGAGAAACCATTATTTACGAAGGTAGAAAGTTTAAATCTTACCGTGGTATGGGGTCTGTAGAAGCAATGAAAGAAGGTAGTAAAGACCGCTATTTCCAAGATGTAGAAGACGATATTAAAAAGTTAGTTCCAGAAGGTATTGTAGGACGTGTACCTTATAAGGGTGATTTATATGAAAGTATTCATCAGTTTATAGGCGGTTTACGTGCAGGCATGGGCTATTGTGGTGCTAAAGATATAGAAGCATTAAAAGAAAACGGTCGCTTCGTGAAAATTACAGCAAGTGGTATTAACGAAAGTCATCCGCATGATGTAACAATTACAAAGGAATCTCCTAATTATTCTAGATAGATAATAATTGAAATAATATAAATAGAAAAGGCTTTAATTGAAATATTAAAGCCTTTTTTTTATGAATAAATACTAGAGTAACTCAATTAAACTTCAGAAATAACAGCTTGCCTTTCTAGTTTTGAAGCAATAATACTAATAATGAATATTTGAATGAAGTGAAAAAGCATAAGGGGTAACAAAATTACTCCAACAGATGCAGTGTTTTTAAATAGAATTTTCGAAAAAACGGTACCATGTACTAACGATTTTTTTGTGCCACAAAATTGTGCTGTTATTCGGTCTTCTAAATCAAATCCTAATTTGGTCGCGAATTTGCCAATAATAAAATACACAACGCTGAAAAGAATAATAACGGCCGTTAATATTAGTAATAAATCAACCATGTTTACCGAATTAAAAACATTTTCTTCAAAGGACTGTGCGAAACTTTTATAAATAATTAAGAGGATTATTGATTTGTCAAATAAGGTTAATAATCGAAGATGTTTCCTTGCAAAATCTCCAAAATAGCGCTGTAATGCAATACCTAATATAACTGGTAACAATATTTCGGTAATTAGTTTTAGGTAAATGCTGCCCAAATCAAAATCATTTGAGGCTTGTTTTAAAAATAAACTCATCCATAAAGGAGTAATAACAATTCCAATTAGTCCAGAAATACTGGCATTAAAAATAGCAGCTGGAATATTACCTTTTGCAATAGAAACCATAACCACCGATGATGATACTGTTGAAGGTAATGCAGCTAAAAACATAAATCCTAACCATATTGTAAGATTACTTTCAGAACTTATAAAGGGATATATAGCGATAACAATTAAAGGAAATAGAACAAAACTCGAGGCTTGAACTAATAGATGTAATTTCCAGTTTTTTAAACCGGATTTAATTTTTTCTGGACTTAATTTCAATCCGTAGAAAAAGAAGATTAAAGACACGCCTATACTTCCAATAAGATTTAATGGGACTGGACTATTCTGGCTTCCCCAAAATGGAAAAAAGTAAGCTAAAATTACAATACAGATTATAGCTAAAACAAATTTATCAATTTTTGGTTTCATTTTTTAATACTTTAATTTTTAAAACCTAATTTGAATAAACTTGGCCTCTGTGTGGTTTTAATGCATCTCTTAAAGGTCTCATGGCTGCCTCTTCAACAACCAGAAAAGCAATAGCATGACTATCGGTTATATTTTCAAATCCAGTAATTGTAATATTCGAATTTTCTAATGCAAGGTATTCCTTTAAATGAATTTCATGATGTTTAGCAATTTTACTGGCATCTGGACCGTAAAAATCCCAAATTAATTTTAGTTTTCGCATGTGTTTTTTCAAAAGTGAATAATGTGCGAAAGGTAAAAATATATCATCTAATACAGTAATATTTTAGCTTTTTAATCGTTTGTTAAAGCAACTTGCATAAAAGGTTTATATTGCTATTTTTGTGCTAGCAATAAAATCATTAAAAAATGAACTACAAATATTTATTTATTTTATTTTTTTCAATTTCAATTTTCTGTGGTTATGGGCAATCTGACAATAAAGACATTCTTTTTTCAGTAGATGATGAACCTGTTTATATATCGGAATTTTTAAGAGTTTATAATAAAAATTTAGATTTAGTTCAAGATGAATCTCAAAAAGGTGTAGATGAGTATTTAACACTTTTTACTAATTACAAATTAAAATTAAAGGAAGCAAAAGCTTTAGAACTTCAGGAGAAAGAATCTTATAAAAGAGAATTGGCAAGTTATAAAAGTCAGTTAGCCAAAAGTTATATGGCGGATGCTAAGGTAACTGATGTATTAATAAGAGAAGCTTATGATAGAGTTGCCAACGAAGTTAAAGCAGCTCACATTTTAGTGAAAATTCCCAGTAATGCAAGTCCTCAGGACACCTTAAAAGCATATAACGAAATAATAAAACTAAGAAATAGAGCATTAAAAGAAGGATTTGAAACTGTTAGAAAAGAAGTGCACAACGGGCAAACCGTTTATGGTGAAGACCTTGGTTACTTTGGCGGTTTTAAAATGGTTTATAAGTTTGAGAACGCTGCTTTTAATACGAAGGTTGGAGATATTTCACAACCGTTTAGAACTCAATTTGGTTATCATATTGTAAATGTTCAAGATAAGCGGGCTTCAAGGGGAGAACGTACTGTGGCACATATTATGGTGGTTGAAAAACAAAATGATTCTTTAGCAGAAAAACCAGATGTGAGAATTCAAGATATTTATAAAAAACTAAATCAGGGTGAAGCTTTTGAAGCATTAGCCAAGCAGTTTTCCGATGATGGTAATTCTGCCCAAAATGGCGGTAAATTGGCACCTTTTACTGCTGGTCAAATTAACTCTGTTGAATTTGAAGATACGGCTTTTAGCTTAAAGGAAATTGGAGATGTGTCTGAACCTTTCAAAACGGCTTATGGCTGGCATATCATGAAATTGCTAGGTAAAAAACCAGTGGAATCTTTTGAAACTATGAAACTGGAATTAGAGCAAAAGGTGAAGAAAGATGAACGTTCAAAACTAATAGATGATGCCCTTTTTAGTAATCTTAAAGCTAAGTATAAAGTAAGTGATGAGCAACCGGCTTTGAGCTATTTTGCATCTATTGTAAATGATAATTACTTTAAAGGAACATGGGAACTTCCTAAAGATTTTAAAGGCAATAAGCCTTTGGTTAAAATAGGAAACCAGCAATTTACGTATCAGGATTTTGGTAATTATTTATTAGGAAACCAACGTAATACTTTAAATAAAATAGATTTTAGTATTCTAGTTTCTAATAATTACACATCATTTTTAAACACAAGTGTTGTGCAATATCAAGAAGATAATTTGGAAGATGAAAATGAGGATTATGCGAATATTGTTTCTGAGTATAGAGATGGCTTGTTACTTTTTGATTTAATGGAGAATACCATTTGGAATTCGGCTAAATCTGATTCGTTACAAATTGAAAATTACTATAATTTACATAAAAGCAAGTATATTACACCACAGCGAGTTGATGCTATTGTTGCATCTTCTAACAGTCAAAAAACACTTAAAAAAGTAGCAAAATTGTTAGAAAAAGGCATGGCTTTGGAACAAATTAAGGCACTAATTAATAGTAATGATAAAATAGATGTTATCTTTACAAAGGACATCATGGATAGCGAACACCAGGCATTGCCAAAAAACTTTATTTTTAAAACTGGAGTTTCCAAAATACAAAGTCATAATGGCGCTTTTGTAATAGTACAAGTTAAAGAAGTATTACCAGAAACTATCAAAACTTTAGAGGAAGCTAAAGGTTTGGTTATAAGTGATTATCAAACCCATAAAGAGGAACTTTGGCTTCAAGAATTGGCTAACAAATACAAGGTGGTTGTAAATGAGGAAGCTTTAAAGCAGGTGAAAAATCAAATAAAAAACCAGTAGGTGCGTAAAAAAATTATAATCGGAGTATTACTTTTAATGGCTGTTACGTCTTGTAATTTTTTTAAAAAGACGGACGATAGGGTACCTGTTGCCAGAGTGAATGACACGTATTTGTATTATGACGATGTTAAGGATTTAGTTTCTGAAGACGCATCAAAAGAAGATAGTATTCTTCTCGTACAAAACTTTATTAACCGTTGGGCAACCCAACAGCTATTCTTGGATGGGGCAAAAGTGAATTTAAGTGAAACCAAACAACAAGAATTTGATAGGTTGGTAGAGCAATACAAGACCGATTTATACACAAAAGCTTATATAGAGGCTATTGTAAACCGAGATATGAATACAACGGTTACAAAATCAGAAGCCGAAACCTTTTATAATCAAAACAAAGATATTTTTAGATTAAATGAGGAATTACTAAAACTTCGTTATATTCATTTAGATGAAAATATTAGCAATTACAAAACAATAGTAGATAAATTTAGACGCTTTAATGCTAAAGACAAAAATGATTTAAACGATATATCCATTCAGTTTAAATCTTATTCACTAAACGACACTATTTGGGTAAAGGTCACTCAGGTAATTAATAAAATCCCTGCTATAACGGTGGAAAATAAAAATCAACTGTTAAAAAAATCTAATTTTGTACAACTCAAAGATTCATTAGGAGTATATTTGATGCAAATTAACGATGTCTTGTTACGAAATGATACGGCTCCATTGGAGTACGTTAAGCCAACGATAGACCAAATAATCGTTAATCAAAGAAAGCTTGAACTGATTAGAGAACTAGAAAAAGATATTACTAAAGATGCCATTAACAATAAACAATTTGAAATCTATAAATAACTTGAAACAACTCATTATATTATCAATTGCCTTTGTATTTATTAATAACACATTTGCTCAAGAAATTATAAATGACGAAGTTGTAAAACAAACAACAAAAAAAGTAGATTCTACCAAAAGCAAAAATGCTAAAAAAGTTGATGGTGTAGCTGCCGTAATTGGTGATTATATTATTCTAGATTCAGATATTCCAAAAAACAGATTACAATTAGAAGCGGGTGGTTACGATTCTAAAGACATTTCGGATTGCGAATTGTTCGGAAAATTGTTGGAAGATAAATTATACGCACATTGGGCCATACAAGATAGTATTCAAGTTTCTGATGCTGAAATAAGAAGAAATGTAGATTATCAAGTTGAACAATTTTTGGAACAATCTGGAAAATCTATGGCTGAATTATTGAAGTTTTATAATAAGGACGACGAAAAATCTTTCAGAGATGAGATGTTCGAAATTAATAAAAGCAATCAGCTAGCTCAAAAAATGCAAGCTAAAATTGTTGAAGAAGTAGAAGTAACCCCAGAAGAGGTTCGTGCATTTTTTGATAGAATACCTAAAGATGAGCTTCCAACTTTTGGAACAGAACTTAAAGTTGCACAAATTGTTACAGAACCTAAAATAGCAGAAGAGGAAAAGCAACGTATTATTAACCGATTAAAAGAATTTAAAGCTGACATTATTGAAAACGGAGCCAGTTTCCGCTCAAAAGCCGTTTTATATTCTGAAGACCCTGGTTCTGCAAGTAAAGGAGGGAAATATACATTAAATAGAAAACAACCCCGAATGGTTAAAGAGTTTAGGCAAGTAGCATTCTCACTACAAGAAGGTGAAATTTCAGAACCATTTGAAACCGATTTTGGATACCATATTATTCAATGCGATAAAATAAGAGGACAAGAATACGACGTTGCTCATATTTTATTAACTCCTAAAGTTTCATCGGAAGCTGTAAAGGAAGCAAAAGAGCGCTTAGAAAAAATAAGAGAACGTATTGTAGAAGGGAAAATTTCCTTTGCTGATGCTGCTAGAGAAGCGAGTGACGAAAAAGAAACAAGAGGTGACGGTGGACAGTTAATTAATCCTACTACACAAGATTATAATTTTGAATTAACTAGAATGGAGCCCGAATTGTATTCACAAATTCAAAATTTAAAGGATAATGAAGTAAGCCTTGTTTTAAAAGAGGAAGATAGAACTGGAAAGACTAAGTTTAAAATTTTGATGGTTACCGATAGAATCGATGAACATAAGGCTGATTATGCAAGAGATTATTTGAAAATTAAGAAACTAGCAGAAGACGAGAAAAAGATAAATGCGATTTCAAAATGGCAAGAAAGAAAAATTCTTGATACTTACATTAAAGTTAGTGGAGATTTTAAAAATTGTGAATTTTCTAGCAACTGGTTAAAAAAGTAAACGTATGTCTGATGTAGCTGCTATCGAACAATTTGTAAAACGATATAAAGATTTAAGAACTGAAATTGCCAAAGTTATTGTTGGGCAAGATGAGGTAGTAAATCAAATATTAATTTCTATTTTTTCGGGTGGACATTCGCTATTAATCGGTGTTCCTGGTTTGGCAAAAACCTTAATGGTTAATACCATAGCTCAAGCTTTAGGACTTAATTTTAAACGCATACAGTTCACACCAGATTTAATGCCAAGTGATATCTTAGGTAGTGAAATTTTAGATGAAGACCGTCATTTTAAATTCATAAAAGGCCCTATTTTTTCAAATATCATTTTAGCTGATGAGATTAATAGAACACCTCCAAAAACGCAAGCAGCTTTATTAGAAGCGATGCAGGAGCGTTCTGTAACGGTAGCTGGTCATAATTATAAATTAGAATTGCCTTATTTCGTTCTTGCTACTCAAAATCCAATCGAGCAAGAAGGTACCTATCCCTTACCAGAAGCACAATTGGATCGTTTTATGTTTGCTATAAACTTAGAATATCCAACTTTTAAAGAAGAAGTGGAAGTTGTTAAAGCAACAACTTCTGATGTTAAAGTGAAAATAAACGCCTTGTTTTCGTCTAAAGATATTTTAGAATTTCAACATTTAATTCGTCGTATTCCTGTAGCTGATAATGTTATAGAATATGCTGTAGCCATGGTTGGTAAAACACGACCGAATGGTGATACAGCTAATGAATTGGTGAAAAATTACATTGATTGGGGTGCGGGACCTAGAGCATCTCAAAATTTAATACTAGCAGCTAAAACGCATGCAGCTATTAATGGAAAGTTTTCTCCAGATATGGAAAATGTTCAAGCGGTAGCGCATAGTATTTTAAGACATCGCATAATTAAAAACTATAAAGCTGAGGCGGAAGGTGTTTCAGAAGCACAAATAATCAATAGCTTGTTTTAAAAGTATTGATTTAAAATCACTATGGATATAGATTATAAACATAGGATTTTTGGATTGGATATCATCCGTACTATAGAAATTCTACTAGTTTTATTTTCACACTCTACCTTATTATTGTTCCCAGATGAGGAGCACACGTTATTAACAATCATTCAGTTTTTTGGGACTATTGGTGTGGATTTGTTTTTTGTTTTAAGTGGTTTTTTAATTGGAGGTATTATTTTAAAACAATTAAAGCAAGGTAAGTTAGCGTTCAAAGATTTTACATATTTCTGGATACGCCGTTGGTTCCGAACCTTACCTAACTATTTTCTAATTCTTACCATAAACATCATTTTAGGTCTTTTTTTTTATGGTGAAATAGTAAAGGGCATTAGTAAATATTTTGTGTTCTTACAGAATTTTTCTTCTAGCCAACCCGATTTCTTTACAGAATCTTGGAGTTTAACTATCGAAGAGTTTGCGTATATTTTAGGACCTTTATTTCTATATCTGCTAATTTCTTTTTTTAAAGTGTTTCCTAAACAATACTTATACTTAGCAGCTACTCTTTTGCTCATAGCTTGTGTTACTTTGCTTAGGTTGAAGTTTCATAGCAATAATATTATAAGCAACGGACAAGAATGGAGTCGTCAATTGCGTAAAGTGACTATTTATAGAATAGACAGTATTTATTATGGGTTTATTGCAGCTTATATCGCCGTTTATTTAAAACCATGTTGGGAGCGTTACAGAACAAGCTTGTTTTACTTTGGACTAACTGTATTTTTTGGTTTACATGTTGGTATTTTTGTTTTTAATTGGCTTCCAGAAAATGCATCGCTATTTTATAATATATTTTACCTACCCATTGTTTCAATTAGTTTGCTTTTGTTGTTTCCCTTGGCAGTTTCAAATGAAATTAAACCTTTGTTCAAGAGGCAAATTACAGAAATCAGTATATTGTCTTACGCTATGTATTTGGTTAATTATTCTATTGTTTTATTAAGTATTACCTATTTCATAGATGTTTCTGAGATTAACTTGTTATCTAAACTAATAGTATTGCTTTTTTATTGGGCAGCAACCTACCTACTTAGTTACTTACTTTTTATTTATTTTGAATCACCACTCACCAAATTAAGGGATTCCAATTTCATTAGAAGTCAATTTTATTGATTTAATTTTATTGAATAATCATTAATAATCTGAAATTAATGAAAAAAACATAACCAGATTAATTTAAAATGTGACAATAATAAATTCGCTATGGCATCGAATCGTATTGAAAGTTTATTTTTTGAAGCTTAGATTAATTTAGTATTTTGCAACACTTTTAAAAAAATAATAACTATACAAGGGCTTTTGATATGAATATTAAAGTTTGTAATCAGTTTACTGAATCTACGAACAGGGTGTTTATAGCAAGCTAAAAAACGAAAAAGACTTTCTAATATGAACATTTACAATGATTACATCAAGGAGATTGAAGAAAGAAAAGCTCAAGGGTTACACCCTAAGCCTATTGATGGAGCTGAATTAACAAGTGCAATAATTGCACAAATTAAAGATTTAGAAAATCCATACAGAAAAGATTCTTTAAACTTTTTTATTTACAACACATTACCTGGAACAACTAGTGCTGCAGGTGTAAAAGCTAAATTTTTAAAAGAAATTATACTTGGTGAATCAGTTGTTGAAGAAATCACACCTGCTTTTGCATTCGAGCAATTATCTCATATGAAAGGAGGGCCTTCAATAGAAGTGCTTTTAGATTTACTTTTAGGAGATGATGCTGCCATTACAGAAGAAGCCGCAAAAGTATTAAAAACCCAAGTGTTTTTATACGATGCCGATACAAAGCGTTTAGAAGAAGCTTACAAAGCGGGAAATCCAGTTGTTAAGGAAATTATTGAAAGTTATGCTAAAGCAGAATTTTTCACAAAACTCCCTGACATTGAAGAGGAAATTGAAATAGTTACGTTTATCGCTGGTGAAGGTGATATTTCAACAGATTTATTATCACCAGGTGCTGATGCGCATTCTAGATCAGATCGTGAATTACACGGTCAGTGTATTTTTGAGCATAATAAAGACATGCAAAATGAACTTTTAGCTCTTAAAGAAAAACATCCAGATAAACGTGTGATGTTAATTGCAGAAAAAGGTACCATGGGGGTAGGTTCTTCAAGAATGTCTGGTGTAAATAATGTGGCGTTATGGACAGGGGTTCAAGCTAGTCCATATGTTCCTTACATTAACATAGCACCAATTATTGCCGGAACGAATGGAATATCGCCAATATTCTTAACCACGGTTGGTGTAACAGGAGGTATTGGAATAGATCTTAAAAACTGGGTTAAGCAAAAAGATGCTGAAGGTAATGTTATTGTAAATGCAGATGGTGAACCAGTTTTAGAACAAGTGTATTCTGTAGAAACAGGAACTGTTTTAACCATTAATACAAAAACTAAAAAATTATACAAAGACGGTAAAGAGTTAATAGATATTTCAGCGTCATTAACACCGCAAAAAGTGGAGTTTATTAAAGCGGGAGGATCTTATGCGGTTGTTTTTGGTAAAAAATTACAAACCTTTGCAGCCAAAGTCTTAGGAATTGAAATTCCTCAAGTATACGCTACTTCAAAAGAAATTTCTATTGAAGGTCAAGGATTAACTGCAGTCGAAAAAATATTTAATAAAAATGCGGTAGGAACTACACCAGGCAAGATATTGCATGCCGGTTCTGATGTTCGTGTTGAAGTTAACATTGTAGGTTCTCAGGATACTACCGGATTAATGACGGCTCAGGAATTGGAAATGATGGCTGCTACAGTTATTTCTCCTATTGTTGATGGAGCATACCAATCGGGTTGTCATACAGCTTCAGTTTGGGATAACAAGTCTAAGGCTAATATTCCAAAATTAATGAAGTTTATGAATGATTTTGGATTAATTACAGCCCGCGATCCTAAGGGTGAATATCACGCAATGACCGATGTAATTCACAAAGTGTTAAATGATATTACGGTTGATGATTGGGCAATCATAATTGGAGGGGATTCACATACACGTATGTCCAAGGGGGTTGCATTTGGTGCAGATTCAGGAACTGTTGCGTTAGCTCTTGCTACAGGTGAGGCTACAATGCCAATTCCACAATCAGTAAAAGTGACCTTTAAAGGCACCATGAAGGAATATATGGATTTCCGCGATGTGGTTCATGCTACACAATCTCAAATGCTTTCTCAATTTGGTGGAGATAATGTGTTCCAAGGAAGAATAATTGAAGTTCATTTAGGTACACTTACTGCCGATCAAGCCTTTACATTTACGGATTGGACTGCTGAAATGAAAGCTAAAGCCTCTATCTGTATTTCGGAAGATGCTACTTTAATTGAGTCTTTAGAGATTGCAAAGGAAAGAATCCAAATCATGATAGATAAAGGCATGGATAATAAATTGGAAGTTCTTAAAGGTTTAATTGCTATAGCTGATAAACGTATAGCTGAAATTAAATCTGGAGAAAAACCTGCGCTAAGGCCAGATGCAAATGCCAAATATTATGCAGAAGTTGTTATTGATCTTGATAAGATTGAAGAGCCGATGATAGCAGATCCGGATGTAAATAATGCCGATGTTTCAAAACGATATACTCACGATACTATCAGACCGTTATCTTTTTATGGTGGTACTAAAAAAGTAGATTTAGGCTTTGTAGGATCGTGTATGGTACACAAAGGTGATATGAAAATTTTAGCTCAAATGTTGAAAAACATAGAAGCCCAACAAGGTAAAGTTGAGTTTAAAGCTCCTCTAGTAGTGGCACCTCCTACATACAATATCGTTGATGAGTTAAAAGCAGAAGGCGATTGGGAAGTGTTACAGAAATACTCAGGTTTTGAGTTTGATGATAACGATCCCAAAGCAGCGGCACGAACTAAATATGAAAACATGTTATATTTAGAACGCCCAGGTTGTAACCTTTGTATGGGTAACCAAGAAAAAGCAGAACCAGGTGATACGGTAATGGCAACTTCAACGCGCTTGTTCCAAGGGCGTGTTGTTAAAGATTCAAACGAGAAAAAAGGAGAATCTTTATTATCTTCAACTCCAGTGGTAGTTTTATCAACAGTATTAGGAAGAACGCCAAATTTAGCTGAATATCAATCTGCTGTAGTAGGTATTAATTTAACTAAGTTTAAACCTTCAAGTAAGTTATTAGTGAAGTAATAGACTAGTTTACATAAACATAATTGAAAAGCCTAGGTTTAAACCTAGGCTTTTTTTATACCTTATGAAGAGTTAGTTTCTATTTAAGTAAAAGTAAATAACAAAAATCCACCATTGTTAAAAAACATTAAAACTGACAATCAATTTTTACAGCCTTGAGATATTTCGTATATTGTGTTATTCAAATTAATAAAATTAAAAAATAAAAATTTATGGCATTTGATATTGATATGATAAAAGGGGTGTATGCAAGAATGCAGGAACACGTAGATGCTGCCCGAGAAATTGTTGGTAAACCACTAACATTATCCGAAAAAATATTATATAATCACCTTTGGGACGGAGTCGCAACAACAGCCTTTGAAAGAGGTAAAGATTATGTGGATTTTGCCCCAGATAGAATCGCATGTCAAGACGCAACCGCGCAAATGGCCTTGCTGCAATTTATGCAAGCAGGTAAAAATAAAGTAGCAGTACCAACCACGGTACACTGCGATCATTTAATTCAAGCAAAGGATGGAGCAGCAGCCGATTTAAAACACGCAAATAGTGTAAGTAGCGAAGTTTTTAACTTCTTGGAATCTGTTTCTAATAAATATGGTATTGGTTTTTGGAAACCGGGTGCAGGAATTATTCATCAAGTAGTTTTAGAAAATTATGCATTCCCAGGAGGGATGATGATTGGTACCGATTCTCATACTGTTAATGCTGGAGGATTAGGTATGGTTGCTATTGGTGTAGGCGGAGCCGATGCAGTGGATGTTATGGCAGGTATGGCCTGGGAACTTAAATTCCCTAAATTGATAGGAGTGAAGTTAACAGGTAAATTATCAGGTTGGACCGCACCTAAAGATGTTATTTTGAAAGTTGCTGAAATCTTAACGGTTAAAGGTGGAACTGGTGCAATTGTTGAATATTTTGGACCGGGAGCTACAGCTATGTCATGTACAGGAAAAGGAACGATCTGTAATATGGGCGCTGAAATAGGAGCAACAACATCTACGTTTGGTTACGACGAGTCTATGGAACGTTATTTACGCTCAACAGAAAGAGCTGATGTTGCTGATGCAGCCAATAAGGTGAAAGCGTATTTAACAGCTGATGCTGAAGTGTATGCTTCTCCCGAAAAATACTTTGATCAGGTCATAGAAATTAACTTGTCGGAATTAGGTCCTTTATTAAACGGTCCTTTTACACCAGATTTATCTACTACGGTTGGTAAAGAAATGACGGAAAAAGCTAAAGCTAACGATTGGCCTATTGTTGTAGAATGGGGTTTAATTGGGTCTTGTACTAACTCGTCATATGAAGATTTATCACGTGCATCATCTATAGCACAACAAGCTATTGATAAAGGTCTAAAGATGAAAGCGGAATTGGGAATCAATCCAGGTTCAGAACAAGTGCGATATACAGCAGAACGTGATGGTATTTTGCAAATTTTCGAAAAATTAGATGCTAAAATATTTACCAATGCTTGTGGGCCTTGTATAGGGCAATGGGCACGTTATAGCGACCCAAAAAACGCACCTAAAAATAGTATTGTACATTCTTTTAATAGAAATTTTGCAAAGCGAGCTGATGGTAACCCAAATACGCATGCCTTTGTAGCATCTCCAGAAATAACAGCGGCTATTGCCATTGCAGGTCGTTTGGATTTTAATCCAATGACTGATAAATTAATTAATGAGAAAGGAGAAGAGGTTATGTTTGAAGAGCCAACAGGCTGGGAATTACCTCCAAAAGGTTTTGCTGTTGAAAATAATGGTTATTTAGAACCTGAGGAAGACGGTAGTCATGTTCAGGTAAAAGTAGACCCAAATTCTGAACGTTTACAATTGCTAGAACCTTTTCAACCAATAGGAAATACCATTAATGGCGCTAAATTATTAATAAAGGCTTTTGGTAAATGTACTACAGATCATATAAGTATGGCTGGACCTTGGTTACGTTTCCGTGGTCATTTAGATAATATTTCGAACAATTGCTTAATAGGAGCTGTAAATGCTTTTAATAAACAAACAAACTTTGTTAAAAATCAATTAACGGGAGAGTACGGTGGTGTGCCAGATGTACAACGTCAGTATAAAGCAAAAGGAATAAAAACAATTGTGGTGGGTGATCATAATTATGGAGAAGGTTCTTCTAGAGAACATGCCGCGATGGAACCACGTTTTTTAGGTGTTGCCGCAGTTATTGTAAAATCGTTTGCACGTATTCATGAAACAAATCTTAAAAAACAAGGGATGTTAGGTTTAACATTCGATAATGAATCAGATTACGATTTAATACAAGAAGATGATACTTTTAACTTTATTGATTTAAAAGATTTCGCTCCAAATAAACAATTAACATTAGAGGTTGTTCATGTAGATGGAAGCAAGGATTTAATCAAATTAAATCATACTTATAATCAACCCCAAATAGAATGGTATAACGCTGGTTCTGCTTTAAATTTAATTAAAAGGCAAAATGCATCTTAAGAAGTATATTTAATTAAGAAAAGAATATAAAAAAAGAAGCCATTAAACATAAAGTTTAATGGCTTTTATAGTTAATTATATTAATAATTTGTGTTTATAAAATCAAAGATAAACTTAATATTAGCTGTTCTGGTCTTGTATCTAATCTGCTCGTGCCAACACCATTATTTCCAATAAATGTGGCTTCATTATCACTAAAACCACGTTCGTATCTTACATCTATTCCAACTTTGTTGAAGTTAAGTCCTATTCCAAAATTAAGACCAACGGAAAACTCGTCCTTTACCTCACTAATGGAGATGCCATCAAATTCGGTATCTAAAATATATTGAAGCGAAGGACCTCCAAATACACTAATAGGCCCTAATACTTTTAAACCAACCAATAAAGGTGCATCTAATTTTTGCATTTCAAAACTGTCGTCGTTATAATCACTTTTCGTACTCGTGTAAACTACCTCAGGTTTAAAATAGATTTGATTTCCAATTTTTCCAAACAAACCAATATGGTAGCCCACATTCCTGTCGG
This sequence comes from Mariniflexile sp., assembly GCF_041583155.1. Lineage (GTDB taxonomy): Bacteria > Bacteroidota > Bacteroidia > Flavobacteriales > Flavobacteriaceae > Mariniflexile. The sequence continues at coordinate 13,331 of NZ_JBFHGK010000021.1, read as the reverse complement.
GGTGTTGAGCGTTATCCCCAATAGACTCAAAATAATCGCCATTCGCATTGTAATTTAATCCACCTTTTAAACCAAAGCCAGTAGCCGATTGTGCAAAGGCAGTGGTAGGGATTACAGTAACTAATAATAAAATTAAAAATAGGTTTTTCATAATGTACTTTTTTTAGATTTGAATTATTATATCAAAAACGCTGCCAAACCAAAATTATTTTCTTTTCATTACAATCAATATCATTTTTCAGTTATTTATCTTTGCCAACTTGAAAGGTTATTCATAAATAGAACAAAGCATTAGGAATTTCTATTTAAAGATGACAAAAGAATGAAAAATGAAATTTGAATTAAACGCAAAAGACACCCAAAGCAGAGCAAGGGCTGGTAAAATAACAACCGATCATGGGGTGATTGAAACTCCCATTTTTATGCCTGTTGGAACAGTGGGGACGGTAAAGGGTGTACATCAACGTTAATTTAAGGATGAAATAAATCCAGATATTATTTTAGGTAATACCTATCATTTGTATTTACGTCCGCAAACTGATATTATTGAAAAAGCTGGTGGCCTTCATAAATTTATGAATTGGGACAGAAATATTTTAACCGATTCAGGTGGTTATCAAGTATATTCTCTATCTGCCAATAGAAAAATAAAAGAGGAAGGGGTTAAGTTTAAATCGCATATCGATGGTAGCTACCACACCTTTACACCAGAAAATGTGATGGAAATTCAGCGCTCCATAGGTGCCGATATTATTATGGCATTTGATGAGTGTACACCATATCCATGCGATTATAATTATGCCAGACGCTCTATGCACATGACGCATCGTTGGTTAGATCGTTGTATAAATCATTTAGAAAAAACACCATATAAATACGATTATAGTCAGGCATTCTTTCCAATTGTTCAGGGTAGTACCTATAAGGATTTACGCAAACAATCTGCCGAATATATTGCAAATGCAGGTGCCGTTGGGAATGCCATTGGAGGACTTTCAGTGGGTGAACCAGCAGAGGAAATGTATGCCATGACCGATATTGTTACAGAAATTTTGCCAGAAGATAAGCCTCGATATTTAATGGGTGTTGGAACGCCAATCAATATTTTAGAAAATATAGCGTTAGGTATTGATATGTTTGATTGCGTGATGCCTACCCGAAATGCCAGAAACGGTATGTTGTTTACTGCGTATGGTACCATCAACATTAAAAATAAAAAATGGGAAGCCGATTTTTCACCTGTGGACGAGATGGGGATAACCTTCGTAGATACGGAATATACCAAAGCCTATTTAAGACATTTGTTCACTGTTAATGAATTGTTAGGAAAACAAATTGCAACTATTCATAATCTCGGGTTCTATTTATGGTTGGTTCGCGAAGCAAGAAAACATATATTAGCTGGAGATTTTAGAACATGGAAAGACAAGATGGTTAAACAAATGGATAACCGTTTATAGGTTTAAGTTAAAAGTAGAAAGTTAAAAAATAAAAAGTTAATTTTTAAGAACCAATATCCCATTATATGGTTGGTTGAGTTTTAGTTTCAATCAGCTTAACAACAAACAACTTAAAAAACAAACAACATTTGAAAATATTAGACTGGTACATATTAAAACGCTATTTGTTTACATTTTTTATGATGTTACTACTGTTCATTCCTATTGGAATTACTGTACATCTTGCCGAAAAAATTGGTAAAATATTAGAAAATGAAGTTCCTATAGGTATTGTGTTAGTCTATTTTTACGACTTCACTATTTATTTTGCTCATTTACTTTTTCCCTTGTTTTTGTTTTTGTCAGTTATTTGGTTTACATCAAAATTAGCCAATAATACAGAAATTATAGCCTTTTTAAGTTCGGGAGTATCGTTTTATAGATTTTTACGACCTTATATGATAGGGGCAACAATAGTGGCCATTTTATCAATTCTTTTAGGTTTGTTTTTGGCACCAAAAGCCAGTGAAGGTTTTAATGATTTTACCTATAAATACCTAAAAAAGGGGAGGACCGCTTTTGAAGAAGCGGACGTGAACTTATTTAGACAAATTAACGATAATGATATCATTTACGTTAGCAATTATGATGTAGCCAATAAAAGTGGAAGTAATTTTACTTTGGAACATTTCGAAAAGAATAAATTAAAGCACAAGATTACGGCAAGTAATATTCGGTATATAGATGCAGATACAACCTATAGATTAACGAATTATGTGAAACGAAAAATAGGGCCTAATGAAGATAAATTGGAAATTCTTGCTACTAAGGACACCTTGTTTTCTTTTGATGCAGATGATTTAATTCCTGTAATTTACGCAGCTGAAACTAAAATGTACGGCGACTTAAAACGATTTATAGCAAAAGAAGAAGCTAGAGGCTCTTCAAATGTCGGGCGTTTTAAATTGGTATTATACAGAAAATGGAGCTTACCTGTATCAGTATTTATATTAACCATTATAGCAGTTGCAGTTTCATCCGTAAAACGTCGTGGTGGTATGGGCGTTAATTTGGCAGTTGGTATATGTATTGCCATGGTTTTTGTGTTTTTCGATAAGATTTTCGGTGTTATGGCAGAGCAGTCTGATTTTTCACCTATTATAGCCGTTTGGTTCCCTAATGTTATTTTTGGTATTCTAGCCATTTTCCTTCTGCACAATGCTAAACGTTAAAATAAAAAATCATCTACACCTTCATTTTTTAGTATTTATTGCAGGTTTTACAGCCATTTTAGGTGAAGTAATTAGTATTACAGCAATACCTTTAGTGTGGTTTCGAATGTTAATGGCGTCTTTTTTAGTGTTTATTTACATAAAAATAGCTAAAGTTAATATTAAGATTAGTTTAAAGGAGTTACTAAGACTAGGTATTGGAGGTATTATTATAGCTTTGCATTGGTTAACATTTTTTGGAGCAATTGATGCTTCAAATGTATCAATAACACTTGCTGTATTTTCTTGTGGAGCCTTTTTTGCATCCTTAATAGAACCGATTTTTTATAAACGCCGCATAATTTGGTATGAAATTCTATTCGGAATAGTTGTCATTTTAGGTGTTTTTATCATAACAAAAAGTGAATTTAAATATTTAACTGGTATCATTTTAGGAATAACTTCAGCATTTTTATCGTCACTCTTTGCGGTACTTAACGGCGTTTTTTTAAAGAAACACACGGCAACTGTTATTTCTTTTTATGAGTTTTTAGCCGGTATGTTATTTATTTCAATTTACATTGCATTGTTTGGTACTGGTTTTTCAAAAGAATTTTTTAACTTAAGTACTGCAGATTTTAGTTATTTATTTATTCTTGCCTCCATTTGTACAGCCTATGCATTTATTGCCGCTGTTCATGTTATGAAGGTAATTAGTCCGTATACCGTAGTTTTAAGTTATAATATGGAGCCTATTTATGGTATTATTTTAGCAGTTTTGTTGTTTCCGGATAAGGAACATATGAGTGCTAATTTTTATTATGGGGCTATAGTAATTATAATTACGGTATTGCTAAATGCGGTGTTAAAAAACTTAAGATTGATTAAAAGAAAGCGCTCATCTTTTTCATTAAAAAATTAAAGTTTTCGTATTCTCTTATAGAATGCTTATTTTTGTAATAAAGCAAAAGAGATCAACATTTTTACATTTTTGTATATTTAAAATGAAAAAATATGTAGGTTTGCAGACTAACTAATGATTAATAGCCAAAATTAAATTCTCATGGAATATTTAGAATTTGAACTTCCAATAAAAGAACTTGAAGACCAATTACAGAAATGTAAAATAATTGGTGAAGAAAGTGAAGTAGATGTTACCGAAACATGTACTAATATTGAAAAAAAATTAGTAGCTACTCAAAAAGAAATTTATAAAAACTTAACGCCTTGGCAACGAGTACAATTATCTCGTCATCCGGATAGACCTTATGTTTTAGATTATATTCGTGCTATTTGTGGGGAATCTTTTTTAGAACTTCATGGAGACAGAAGTTTTAAAGATGATAAAGCTATGATAGGTGGTTTAGGAAAAATTGGAGACCAAAGTTTTATGTTTATTGGTCAACAAAAAGGGTTCAATACCAAAACCCGCCAATACAGAAATTTTGGTATGGCTAATCCAGAAGGCTATAGAAAGGCGTTACGTTTAATGAAATCTGCCGAAAAATTTGGTATTCCTGTTGTAACGCTTATAGATACTCCGGGTGCATTTCCAGGTTTGGAAGCCGAAGAGCGCGGACAAGGAGAAGCCATTGCTAGAAATATATTAGAAATGACAAGATTAAAAGTGCCTATTATCACAGTTATTGTAGGTGAAGGTGCTTCAGGGGGTGCATTAGGAATAGGTGTTGGAGATGTTGTTTTAATGCTAGAAAACACGTGGTATTCTGTAATTTCACCAGAGTCTTGCTCGTCTATTCTATGGCGTAGTTGGGAATTTAAAGAACAAGCAGCTGAAGCTTTAAAGTTAACAGCTATTGATATGAAAAAGCAAAAGCTTGTTGATGATATTATAAAAGAGCCTCTTGGCGGCGCCCACCGCGATAGAGCAAAAACATTTTTGGCAGTTAGCAATGCAATTGAAAAATCTTATGGAGATTTAAAAAACTTATCACCAAAAGAATTAGTAGCAAAACGCATGGATAAATATTGTAACATGGGCGTATTTAAGGATTAGAAGTTTAATACATATAGCTTATTAAAATCTGAAGCCTATGTTTCAGATTTTTTTTGTGTTATTGACAATATTTATAAGTTATTAACAGTTAAATTGTTAACGACTAGTTAACAATCCAAGGTAGTTTTTTCATTTATAAGAGCTACTTTTTAGTTACTTTCGCAGTTATGAATCGAGCCCAAAATGGAGCCACATATATGTCTAAAATAATGAATGGCGAACACCATCTGACATTTATAAAAAATAAAAGAAACAGATGAAACAACCAGATCAAGTAAAAGGATACAAAGTTGATAAAAGCACTCTAATTAGTTTAGAGAAAGGGAAAATACCACCTCAAGCAATTGATTTAGAAGAGGTTGTATTGGGTGCTATGATGATTGATAAAAAGGGTGTTGATGAAGTTATTGATATTTTAAGTCCGGAGGCATTCTATAAAGAAGCGCATCAACATATATTTCAAGCTATTTTTCAGTTGTTTGAGAATAGTGAACCTGTCGATTTATTAACAGTTTCTTCTCAGTTAAAAAAGAATGCTAAATTAGAATTGGCCGGTGGTAGTTTTTACCTTATTTCATTAACACAGAAGGTATCATCATCAGCACATATTGAGTTTCATGCGCGAATCATTTTGCAAAAATATATTCAAAGGAGTTTAATCAAAATTTCAAATGAAATTATTGAAGATTCATATGATGAAACGAAAGATGTTTTTGATTTATTAGACCAAGCCGAATCTAAATTATACGAGGTTACTCAAGGAAATATTAAAAAATCTAGTGAAACAGCTCAAGAATTAGTTATTCAAGCTAAAAAGAAAATTGAGGAAATTTCTAATAAAGAGGGTTTAAGTGGAATTCCAACCGGATTCAATAAATTAGATAAGCTAACATCTGGTTGGCAACCATCCGATTTAATTATTATCGCTGCACGTCCTGGTATGGGTAAAACAGCATTAACACTGTCTATGGCACGAAATATTGCCGTAGATCAAAATATTCCTGTTGCCTTTTTCTCTTTAGAGATGGCATCAGTTCAGTTAATTACACGTTTAATTTCGAGTGAAACAGGATTGTCTTCTGAAAAATTAAGAACTGGAAAACTTGAAAAACATGAGTGGGAGCAACTAAACGTAAAAGTAAAAGGACTAGAAAAAGCACCACTTTTTATTGATGATACTCCATCATTATCAATTTTCGATTTGCGTGCAAAAGCGCGCCGACTATCATCACAACATGGTATAAAACTAATCATGATTGATTATTTACAGTTAATGACTGGTGGTAGTAACCATGGTGGAAACCGAGAACAAGAAATTTCGATGATTTCTCGAAATTTAAAAGCATTGGCAAAGGAATTAATGGTTCCAGTTATAGCCTTATCTCAATTATCTCGTGCCGTTGAAACTCGTGGAGGGAGTAAACGTCCTTTGCTTTCCGATTTACGTGAATCTGGAGCGATTGAGCAGGATGCGGATATTGTTAGTTTTATTTACCGTCCGGAATATTACAAAATTGATGAATGGGATGATGAAGAACGATCGCCAACGGAAGGACAAGGTGAGTTTATTGTTGCAAAACACCGTAATGGAGGTTTGGAAAACATTCGTTTAAAATTCATAGGACACCTAGGTAAATTTGATAATTTAGATGATTTCGATTCGCCTTTTGAATTTCATTCTAAAATGAATGCTGCTTCAAATGATGATACATTTAAAACCGATAACTTTAAAGCGAGTCCGGATCAAGCATTTGGAAGTTCATTTAATGACGACGATGACAATGATGTGCCATTTTAATAGGTAATCTTCTGTTAAACTAATTTTTAAAATAGAAAATTTAAGTATCTTTCTGCAATAACTGAAAACCACATTTTCATTGATTTCTAGAAAACACTTTTTAATATTCTTATTTTTCATCTGTAGTTATAGTGCATTTGCATCGTATATTCTTATTCCTATGGATGCAGATAGTCAGAAAAACCATTTAAAAGCATACGGTATAACTTATTGGACACTCAAAAAAGAACTAAAAGTAAAATGGTTGCTTAACTATAGAGGTGGTTCATTTTTATTACCAGATACACAAGAGATTCAACGAGAATGTCAAATTCGTGGGATTACGTTTGAAGTTCTTTCTGAAGCTAAAACCGAAAGTATTTTAGAGGATATCGCTAGTCCAAGTCAGAACATGGAAGCTGTTGTATTGGAAAAAGCACCTAAAATAGCAGTCTATACACCTAAAGGAAAATTACCTTGGGACGATGCTGTAACAATGGTTTTGCAATATGCAGAGATTCCTTATGAAACCATTTACGACGAAGAGGTGTTAAATGATGGTCTTTTAGCGTTTGATTGGTTGCATCTACATCACGAAGACTTTACAGGTCAATACGGAAAATTTTACGGCGCTTATAGAGCAGCCTCTTGGTATCTTGAAGAAAAGAAAGAATCCGAAACTTTGGCAACGAGGTTAGGGTACAGCAAAGTTTCAGAGCAAAAATTAGATGTAGCCTTAAAAATTAGAGATTATGTTGTTGGTGGCGGATTTATGTTTGCTATGTGTAGTGCAACTGATAGTTTTGATATTGCACTTTCAGCTGAGGGTGTTGATATTTGTGAACCAATGTTTGACGGAGATGGTAGTGATCCAGGTTATCAAAATAAAATTGATTACAATAAAACGTTCGCTTTTACAGATTTTATATTAGAAAGGAACCCGATGCTTTATGAGTTCTCTTCTATTGATATGACGCAAAAACGGATGGTTTCTCAAACTTCTGATTATTTTTCTTTAATGGAGTTTTCGGCAAAATGGGATCCAATTCCTAGTATGTTGTGCCAGAATCATACGGCATTGGTAAAAGGGTTTATGGGACAAACTACCTCTTTTACCAGAGATGAAATTAAATCAAATGTATTAGTAATGGGAGAAACTAAATCCAATGGCGAAGCTAAATACATTCATGGTATTAAAGGTAAAGGATTTTTCACTTTTTATGGTGGGCATGATCCTGAGGATTATCAGCATAGGGTAGGAGACTCAAAAACAGAACTCGATTTGCATCCAACATCTCCGGGATATCGATTAATTTTGAATAATGTTTTATTTCCAGCTGCAAAAAAGAAAAAACAGAAAACCTGATTATAGTTATCACGTAAAATAACTTAAAACTATTTTTAAAACTGCTAGTACCACTACCATTAGTAGTTTTTTTGTCTGTATCTAACTGGTTATTCTCCATGTTATATTTAAAACTTATTAGAATCAATAAAAAGGATAAAATGCAAGTTTTTATTTTTATGTTCTTGAGTAGGTGTAAGTATAAGAATTCAAACCGTTTTCAACTTAAATTCTTTGGCGTTTGTTTTTGTTAATACTTTGTTTTCTTGAATAAACGACTAAACAATTTTTTCTCATTAAAATGATTTTTTAATTTGCAGTATTGCAAATACTTGTGTGAAAACAATAGGTTTTATGTTCTTGTTACGTGCTAATAGAGTTGGTTTCTTTTGCAAAACCTGTTTGTAAAAAAAGGTTGAAAATATTATTGAAACATAGTGTTTCATAATCTTTCATAATCTTTAAATTGTATTATCTTTTGTTTTTAGGATGAATTAATAGCCAAAAATAAGTGCTATTACAACAAGAAATTGAAGCTAATAAGGGTAATTTAAAAAGCAATTGTTAAATATATACTTTAAATTAATATGAAGTTTTTTCAAAATCAAATAAAACTGAAACCATTTTCCAGAGGATTTTATTTAATAACAAATGAGGTCTTAGAGGCAATTCCTGAGTTAAAACAAATAAATATAGGACAATTACAGGTTTTTATCAAACATACCTCGGCTAGTTTAACGATTAATGAGAATGCTGACTATACCGTAAGAGAGGATTTTGAAAGTCATTTTAATAAATTTGTACCTGAGAATGCACCTTATTATAAGCATAATTTTGAAGGTTCTGACGATATGCCTGCTCACATTAAAGCATCATTAATAGGAGCCTCCATTCAAATTCCAATTACGAATGGAAAATTAAATTTAGGAATTTGGCAAGGTATTTATTTATGTGAGCACAGAGACTATGGTGGATCAAGGCAGTTGGTTATTACTGCTTTTGGTATATAAAACTAAAAAATCCGATTCAATCGAATCGGATTTTTTATAGTTAGTTTTTATTTATGAACCAGAGCCTAGTCCGTAATTAAAATAAGAAGCCCAATTTTTTCCAGGGAATGCACATCCTGCTCCCCAAGCAGTTTCTTCACAATCTCCAACCTCATTACAAGTTACGGGTACAGGAATAATAATTGGTTGTAAAATGCCATTATCGAGAATTACCATAGTTTTTTCATCACAAGAAGGAGTAAACCCTTCGCCATTGGTTAAGGCCATGTTGTATATTTCCATTCCTTTAATTTTAATATCTCCAGATGGTAGTTTAAGATTAAAATTACATGAATTACATTCTTGGTTATTTAAAAGTTTCCAATAAGCCCATTGAATATATCCGTATAGATAACCATTAGCTATCAGTGCGTCTGTATTATTTAACAACCAAAGCGCATTATCTATATTACTTGGCACAGAAATAATTCCAGATAAATTATCGCTAAGACTATAAACATTAAAGTTTTCATAACAAATGTCTTGTCCAGACGAATTAATGGATTTGTTCACATCAGCACACCATGCCCAATAAGTTCCCGCAAGAGGTCCATCAGGAATAACTGCTCTGAAATAGCCCTTGGCATCTTCAATTTCTCGGCCAGTTCTTAAGCAAAAGTTAATGGTTTCAGGTAAACTTTCACCTGGGTTCTCTTTACAGTTTACAACAGCATGTGCAGCCACATAGGAACCTTTAGATGTTGGTACAGTATAAGTAACAGAGGAAACACATTCTAGTTCATCATCACCATATTCAAAATGACCGTTCGTAGGATTTCCGTTATTATTAGGAAATAAATTTGGAGATTCTACCACAGATAAATGTGTTGATGTTATACAATAGTTATTATCTGTAATTTTGTAAGTTATTTTGTAATCAGAACCTACAACTTCTACTTTTACTTTACCAACTAAGATAGTTTGTCCTGCAAATAGGTTTACTTCGGTTGCAGAAGTCCCACAAGACCAGTCGAGTTCAGCGGATTTCTTTTTTGATGATTTGCTAAGAGTGGTGCTTAAATCAGGTTCAATTTCTAATGTTTCTGTTTGGCAGCTATACATACCAAAAAATAAAAGTATGCTAAAAAGATAGGCATACGTTGCAAATAGTTTTGTTTTCATAATTGTCTATTTTAGTTAAAGTGTTGATTTCTTGTTGGCTATTAATCAATTCACTTTTGCTGGTAAGTTGTTAATCTTATATAAATTTATATTTTAGTTTTTGTTTAACACTATTTTTTTGTTGTGATACCTTAAATATCGATTATTTGTTAAAAAGCCACTTTAATTTTTATATTTTAAATATTAATACACTTATTTTATCAAAAAATAAAAAAGTTTATATATTAGTTGTTAAAAGTGAATCGGTATGTTGAAATTTAAGTTATACAGAATTTTTCTTTATTTTAAACATTTAGCTTATTATTATAAGCTAACCAATCAGTATCGTAAAGAGATTATTAAAAAAACTAGAGGTAACGATAAAATTTTGAATAATAGGCAGATATCGGAAATTCAATTATTTTATTCAAAATTTGGTTTTAATAAGATTAACACTTTATGGCATGAGTTTTATTATTCTAGCAATAAAATTTATTCGGTTAAATATATACCGGAAGATATTTTTCATGCCGTAATAAGTAATAGGTTTAATGAAATGAGGCAATGGCCATCATTATTAGATAAAAATTTACTCTACGAATTATTTAGAGATTATAAGCAACCTGACGTAGTACTAAGGAATATAAATAGTTTTTTCTACGTTGGAAATAAAATTGTATCTAAAGAAGATGCCATTAAGAGAATTGCTAGTGAACAATCCCAAATGATAATTAAACCATCTATTGAATCTGGTAATGGTAGTGGTATTATTGTGTTTTCAAGCAACGCTGGAAACATAAGCTATAACGGTTTATCAATTAAAGATTTTTTGAACAGTTACAAAAAAGATTTCATTATTCAGAAGTTAGTACATCAACATGAAAATTTAAAAAAACTAAATGAAAGTTCTTTAAATACCTTGCGGGTTCTGTCTTATTTAAATCAAGATGGAGTAAATATTCTATCTATTATTCTAAGAATTGGAAAAAAAGGTAGTTTTACTGATAATTGTTCAACTGGCGGAATTGCTTGTGGATTAAGCGACATTGGTTTACTTAAAAAGTATGGTTTTTTGAATGATGGTACAGTTAGAACAGCAACAGATAACGGTTGTAAACTAGAAAACACACAAGTGCCATCCTTTGAATTGGTAAAGGAACAAATAAAAGAAATGCATCTATTAATTCCCTACTTCAGAATTGTTTCATGGGATATTGGAATTGATACAACAGGAACTCCAGTGTTGATTGAGTATAATACATATCACCAGGATATCACAATTCATCAGTTGGCTAACGGTCCATTATTTGGTAGATTCACAGAAGAAATTTTATTACATAAATAAAAGAATAAATATATGTTATTCAATAGAATTAGAAACCTGACTTTTCATTTAAGTGATTTTATCTCTGGTGGAATGGTTAACAGGCATATTAAAGATATAAATGAAATTTTAAATTTTTCATCTGCTGAAGATTTCCAAAATCAAATTAAAAAGAAACTAGAAGATTTATTTAGGCATGCAACAAGTACAACAAATTTTTACAGTTCGTATGGAGGTTCTATAGATTTAAAAGATTTCCCTATTATTGAGAAAAGTATTGTACAAAATAATTTTGAGGACTTCAAGTCGAAAAAGTTTTTAAATAAAAAGTATTATAAAGTTTCTACAAGCGGATCTACAGGAGTTCCTTTTTTTCTTTTTCAGGATAAAAATAAGAGAAAAAGGAACACAGCCGATGTCATTTATTTTTTTAAAAAATCGGGATTTGAGGTGGGAGACAGACTATATGAGTTTGAAGTTTGGCGGTCACATAATAAAAAAGGGAAATTAAAAAGTCTATTACAAAATGTGTATCAATTTGATGTTTCTAAACTTACAGATGATAATATTATTCAGTTATTGAAGGTGTTTAAATCAGATAAAACTGAAAAATCCTTTTTAGGTTTTTCATCAGCTTACGAAACTATTTGTCAATTTTTAGATAAGACTAATGATGAAGCCAATTCGAATTTCAATGTAAAGTCTATAATAGCAAATTCAGAATACCTAAATGAATATACAAAATTAGCAATGGCAAAACATTTTAAAGCACCAATTTATTCTAGATACTCTAATGAGGAATTAGGACTAATTGCACAGCAAATAAATGAATCTGGAGATGATTTTGTTATTAACTGGGCGAGTTATTATATTGAATTACTCGACTTAAACTCAGATGAACCAGTAAATTATGGAGAGCCTGGTAGAATTGTTGTTACTGATTTTTATAATTACTATATGCCACTTATTAGGTTCGATACTGGAGATGTTGGTATTTTTACTAATCCAATAAAGGGAGAATTACCCAAGTTCAAACATATTGAAGGTAGAAAAATGGATATAATTTTTGATACATCTGGTAATATGATATCTTCTTTTGTCGTCTACACTAAGTTTTATAAATTTTACCATCTCCTTAAGCAGTATCAATTTATTCAACTTTCAGAAAAGGAATATCTAATTAAAGTAAATATAGCTGAAGGTGAATTTAACTATGAAAAGGAGCTTGTAAATGATGTAAAAAAAGACTTTGGAATGGATGCCATTGTAAATATTGAATATGTTGATGAAATACCTTGTTTGGCATCTGGTAAAAGGAAAAAGGTGGTTAGTTTATATGAAAAAGCCTCTAAAAATTAATTTAGAGGCTTTTATTAAGCGAAATATTTATGTTTTACAATAGGCGAAAACGCCTTATTTTACTTTCTCGATTACGGCTTTAAAAGCCTCAGGATTGTTCATCGCTAAATCTGCTAAAACCTTACGGTTTAATTCAATATCATTAGCTTTTAATTTTCCCATGAATTGAGAATATGACAATCCATGTATTCTGGCTCCCGCGTTAATACGCGCAATCCATAATCCACGAAATGTTCTCTTTTTTGCTCTACGGTCTCTGTATGAATAAGACATTGCTATTTCAACCGCATTTTTTGCTACCGTCCAAACGTTTTTACGACGTCCGAAATAGCCTTTTGCTTGTTTTAGAACCTTTTTTCTTCTGGCTCTTTTTGCTACAGAATTTACTGATCTTGGCATAATTTTAAATGTTTTTTGTAGTAGGCGGCTTTTTGTTTTTAGTTATTTAAAACTTTTAACTTCTAACTCTTCTTATTGCCTAACTCCAGGGTTTATAATTTGTTTTAACCGGTTAAAAAGTTGTTACTTTAAACGTAACATTATTTTAACATTATTCTCATCCGCCTTGTCTACTAATGTATCATGCGTCAAAGCGAGCTTACGTTTTTTAGACTTCTTTGTTAAGATGTGACTTTTAAAAGCGTGCTTTCTTTTTATCTTACCAGTACCAGTTAGCTTAAAGCGTTTTTTGGCACTAGATTTTGTTTTC
>NZ_JBFHGK010000020.1:0-68044 GCF_041583155.1 Mariniflexile sp. | reverse complement strand
TTAAGTCCTATTTTATTTAAAAACGAGTTATAAATTCTCATCTTATATGTACTCATCTTATTGACCAAAAACAAAATATTTAGTTTGTGATGTTGCTCGGTATTTACTACGTAATAACCTCTTCGTGGGATAGACTCAATAATATTTCGCTCTTTTAAAATACTATAAGCCCGTTCTATGGTATCTCGTGATAAATAGAAATCTTCGCTTATTGTATTAATTGAAGGTAGTTTTTCGTTGAGCTTAATATTACCCATTGATATATTGTTAACAATGGAATCAACTATTTGCTGATACATTGGAACTCGAGAATTCTTATTAATATCAATTTGTTTTATCATTTCCATAATACCTCAATTTTTAAAAAATTAGTGACTGCAATTTAGAAGTTACTAGGAGTTTTAAAATCCGTATTATGGTATTCAAAAATACCGATACTGCTTAAATTAAGTGAGAAACACTAATAAATAGGACTGTAATATCGTTTTTTCATGTTTCTAAGATATTTGTTTTATAACAAATGGTCTTAAATTTTATGTCCGAGTAAAGTTAACAAATCCACACTCCAAAAGGATCTGAAATTGAACACATAGGCTCTGTAAACCACTTAGCGCCTTCATTCGTCAAAAACACATGGTCTTCATGACGTATTCCAAATTCATTAGATACGCATATCATTGGTTCTAGACTAACACACATGCCTGGTTGTAATATGGTATTATCATTTTTAACAAGATATGGCCATTCATGAATATCTAAACCTATACCGTGTCCTGTTCTATGTGGTAACCCAGGAAGTTTATAATCAGGTCCTAAGCCGTGTAACTCTAAAGTTTTTCGAGATGCAGCATCAATATCTCCACATGTTGCCCCTAACTTAGCTGCATCAAAGGCTGCTTGTTGCGTTTCTTTTTCAATATTCCAAATACGTTTTTGCTTTTCAGTAGCTTCACCAAACACGTATGTTCTTGTTATATCTGAAATGTAGTTTTGCAACATACAGCCAGTATCAATTAAAACAACATCGTTAGCTTCTAAATTTTTAGGATTTTTAACCCCATGAGGAAAAGATGAATCTGCACCAAACAAAACAATGCAGAAGTAAGAGCCAGACACAACGCCATAGCGTTTATGTGCTTCATGAATAAAATCTGTGACTTCTTTGGTACTAATACCAACTCTTAAAACTCTTGCAGCAGCCTTTTGTACTTCCAATGTAATATCCATTGCCAATTGTATGATAGCTATTTCAGCATCCGATTTAAACATCCTACAACCTGCTGTAATAGGCTTGGCATTAACTAAATTAAGTTTGCTATTCGCTTTTAAAATGCCATTTGTAATAAAAAATGGCGTCGCTTCATCAATAAAAACGTCTCCCTCATGAATTCCGTAATTAAATAGTATGTTTGAAAATAATTTATACGGATTTTCATGCTCTTGCCAGCCATTAACTTTGCCAGTAATCGTCATAAAATCTAATACAGTGCCAATTTCGAATTCTGGAGCAATATATTCTAACGAACCATCTTGAAATAATAAAGCTCCAACAATGCGTTCGCTAGAGTTCCATAGGGTTCCTGTAAAATAATATAAATTGGTTCCTGCATGTAAGTACATGGCTTTTACCTTATAATGTTGCATTAAATCGGTTGCCTTTTTAATTCGAACTTGAAATTCTTCTTTTTGAATAGGCTTAACCAAATGTGCTATGGGCTTTATGGCTTTTAATTCTTTGTCTATTGTTGAGCCTCCAATTCCATATATTTCCATAAATAATGTTTTAATTTTTCATTAACTGTTCAATATCTTCAATCTCAATAGGCATTGCTTCGGTTAAATTTAAATGGCCAGTTTCTGTGATTAAATAATCATTCTCTAACCGACAACCAATGCCTTCCTCTGCAATATAAATTCCTGGCTCGCATGTAAGCACCATTCCTGGCTCAAAAGCTCTAGAATATAATCCAACATCATGCACATCTAAACCTATATGATGCGCTGTACCGTGCATAAAATATTTTTTATATAAAGGTTTGGCTGGATCTTGTTTTGCTATATCTTCTGCCTTAAGTAATCTTAATTTGACTAGTTCAGTCTCTATAAGGCTTGCCATATTTTTTTCATAGGCGGCATGAGAGATTCCAGGTTTTAACAGTTCACTTCCTTTTTTTAAACAATAAAGTACCGATGTATATATTTCCTTTTGTCTATCTGAAAATTTACCATTTACAGGAAAACATCGGGTGGTATCACTATTATAATTTGCATAACAAACCCCAAAATCTAATAAAACTATGTCTCCATCATTACAAAGATGTTCATTTGTATTGTAGTGTAATGCACAGGCATTACTACCTGAAGCTACTATAGGTTTAAATGCATGACGATTTGCCCCTTCTTTTATGAAACAATAAGTTAATTCGGCCTCCATTTCATATTCATACATATTGGGTTTTACTGCTTTTAGAACGCGCTTAAATCCTTTTACACTTATGGCTGCTGCTTTTTTTATTAAATCTATTTCTTCATTAGACTTAATTGGTCTTAACTCTCGTGTTATTTTTGATGCTCTATGATATTCATGTAATGGGTACTTTTTCTTGCACCATGCAATCATTCTATCTTGCTGCGTCTCTTGATTATAGGTAACTCGTTTTAAATGCTCATTATGTCCTAAATAAAAACCATCGGCTTCAAAAGCCATGTATTGTAATAATTTCTCGAAATCTTGTACCCATTCAACACGTTTTATACCAGAAATATGAGAGGCTTGCTCTTTAGTTAATTTATCACCATCCCAAATTTTAATGTGTTCATTGGTTTCTTTAACAAAAAGTATTGATTTATTTTCTTCTTTATAAGCATTGGGATACAATACCAAAATAGTTTCTTCTTGATCGATACCCGATAAATAAAACAAATCATTATTCTGTGCAAAACCCATAGTATCGTCAGCATTGGTATGTTTAACATCATTAGACACTAGAATAGCAATTGTATTTGGCTTTAAATTAGCTATAAAATTCTTTCTGTTTTTTATAAATAATGTATTAGGTATTGTACTATATCGCATAAATTAAAAGGTTCTATCTGGTTGAAAAGGTACTATATTTAATGATGTTTTTCTATTTGAAATAATTTCTGATACTAACTTTCCTGTAGCAGGCCCTAAACTCCACCCCATCATAGCATGTCCAGTGGCAATAGTTAAATTATTACATTTTGAACTTTTACCAATATAAGGCAAACCATCTGGAGTACAAGGTCGCAAACCACATTCGGATTTTTCTTTTTCACTTTTAGTAATATTTACCGAATTATAATATGCTTTAGCCGCTTTAGCAATAGCGTCCACTCGCTTAGGATTAATAGTGTTATTAATTCCTGTAATTTCCATTGTTCCAGCAAAACGAGTAAAACCATCCATAGGTGTAACCGCGACTTTCGCCTCGCACAAAATAGCTGGGATGGTAATATTGGTAGATTGGTTCACATTGATACGATACCCTTTTCCAGCCTGAATAGGGATTTTTAATCCTATTTTTTTTGTTATTAACGGACTCCAACTACCAGCTGACAAAACAACTTCATCACACGTTAATATTTGTTTATCTGTAATGACTTTTGATATATACTTGTTAGAAATTTCAATATCTATTACTTTTTCATTTGAAAAAACACGAACACCTTTACTTCTTAAATATATTAGCATTTCTGACATAAATTGATTTGGTGTCATGTGTGCATCAGAATGATAATAAATAGCACCTTTTATATTTAAGCCTGCTTTAGGTTCTAAATTTTCTACATCTTTAGCCGATAAGTTTTCGACCTTTAAACCTTCTTCAATACCACGTTGTCCTATTTTCCATTCTTCTTCACCTACTTCATCTGTTTTATAACACATTAAAAGCCCCTTGCGTTCATAATGAAAATTAAAATCGTTTGCTGCTTTCATTTCTTCATACAAATCGCGGCTAAACAAATTAATATCTTTTATTGGTTTTATAGCTTTTTCAACCTTTAGGGCTGTTGCCGATTTTTTAAAATCCCAAGTCCATTTTAAAAATTCAATATTTAAACGTGGCTTTACATAAAAAGGGCTTGAAGAATTAAACATCCATTTAATACCTTTATTTATTATTCCCGGTGCTGCTAATGGCATAAAATGACTTGGTGTTATATAACCCGCATTTACATATGATGCTCCAGATGTAAAATTAGATTTATCTACAATTGTTACTTGATGCCCTTCTTTTTGAAGGTAATAAGCTGTACACAAACCTATAATTCCGCCTCCAATTACAATTATATTCTTATTCATAAGTCATTTAAATTACCTGAAAACCTAAGGCATAAGGATCATCTTGAGGATCTATAGTTATAATATTATGTCCATAAATTTTAGCCCAACCTTGTATACTTGGAATAATAGCTGTTTTTCCATGTAATATTGTTTCTTCTTCAACACGTCCAATAAATTTACTTCCAATAAAACTTTCATGAATAAATGCCTCTCCTTTTTGTAATTTGCCTTTAGCATATAATTGAGCTAACCGCGCCGATGTTCCAGTACCACAGGGGCTTCTGTCAATCGCTTTATCACCATAGAATACTGCATTTCTGCCTGACGATGTAGGATCGATAGGCGTGCCAGTCCATAATACATGAGACACATCTCGTATTGTTTCATTTTCTGGATGAATAAACAAATTTGGATACTTTTGATTAATACGCTGACGAATTACTTGAGAATACTGTACAATTTTACTTGCTGAAAACGCTTGAACTCCAGGGAAATTTAACTGAGGATCTACAATAGCATAGTAGTTCCCTCCATAAGACACATCAAAAGTAATATTTCCTAATTCGGGACAATCAATTGTTAATCCTTCGGCCGCTAAATAGCTTTTAACGTTGATAAGTTTTACCCAATCTACTTTTTTTCCTGTTTGCTGGTATTCTATTTCCACCAAGCCTGCAGGTGCTTCCATACGTATTTTCCCTGGAATTTTAGGAACTATTAAACCTTCCTCAATGGCGATAGTTATTGTACCAATAGTACCATGTCCGCACATGGGCAAACAACCCGAGGTTTCAATAAATAAAATAGAAAAATCGTTTTCCGGATTATGTGCCGGGTACAAAATACTACCACTCATCATATCATGCCCACGGGGTTCAAACATTAAGCCTTTTCGAATCCAATCAAACTCTTTTAAAAAATGTTGGCGTTTTTCACTCATGGAATTCCCAACTAACTCGGGACCTCCATGCTTTATAACCCGAACAGGGTTCCCGCATGTATGCGCATCGATACAAACAAAAGTACTAAGTGCCATTTAAATTTTAGCTGTGGTTTTAAAATTATTTACTTTTCTCAAAAGACCTAAAGGGTTTTCATTTTTTAACGCATCTGGAAGCAAATTATTTGGCCAATCCTGATAACTAAATGGGCGTACCCATCTTTTAATTGAATCTACACCAACAGCTGTAAATCTAGAATCTGTTGATGCTGGATATGGCCCCCCATGTTGCATAGAAGCACAAACTTCAACACCAGTAGGCACGCCATTAAATATAATACGGCCAACCCTGTTTTGTAAAGCATTCACAATATTTATGTAATCTGAGACTTCGTTATTATCGGAAATAATTGTTCCCGTAAGTTGTCCTTCTAATTTCGAGATTATGATTTCTAATTGTGATTCATTTTCACATTGTACAACTAATGAAAAAGGCCCAAAAACTTCATGGTGTAATGTTGGATTATTTAAAAAAGTACTACCATCAACTGTTGTAACAGCTTGCCTTCCATAATTGATATTAACTTCATTTTCATAACTAGCCAAAACTTCTAAACCTTTTTGAGATAAAGCCTTTTTTTTATTTCTTTCGTAGGCGGCAGCAATATTTGGATGTAACATGCATGAAGGTTCTACTTTTATAATTTCTTGAGCTAACACATTTATAAAATGCGTTAAACCTTGAGATTTTACACCTAAAATAAGACCTGGGTTTGTACAAAATTGCCCAGCTCCTAATGTAATAGACCCTGCGTATGTTTTTGCTATAGCTTCTGCCCTATTGTTTAATGATTTTGGCAATAAAACAACGGGATTAACACTTCCCATTTCTGCAAAAACAGGAATTGGTTCTTCACGTTTAGCCGCTAAATCTAACAAAGCTCTTCCTCCTTTAATACTTCCTGTAAACCCTACAGCTTTAACTTTAGGATGTTGCACTAATAATTGCCCTACTTCAATACCACTACTATTTAAATTTGAAAAAACACCATGAGGCATTCCTGTATTTTGGGCGGCTTTAATTACAGCAGAAGCTACTAATTCGCCAGTACTTGCGTGCATAGGGTGCGACTTTACAATTACTGGACATCCTGCTGCCAATGCTGCAGCTGTATCGCCTCCTGCGGTAGAAAATGCTAAAGGGAAGTTCGATGCTCCAAAAACGACTATAGGTCCTAATGGCACATTCATTTTTCTTAAATCTACTTTTGGAAGGGGCTGCCTATTGGAGTCGGCGGTATCAATTGATGCTTCAACCCAATTACCATCTTCAATATGGTTTGCAAAAGCCAATAATTGTCCTATTGTTCTCCCTCGTTCCCCTAAAGCTCTACCTTGAGGCAATCCACTTTCTGCGCAATAAACCTCTAATAAAGTGTCTCCCAAAGCTTCAATTTCTTTAGCAATAGCTCTAAGAAATTCTGCTTTTTTTGCTCCTGATATTTTAGAATACGATTTAAAAGCTTCTGCGGCTAATTCAACTGCTTGATTAACTTCATCTGCAGATGCTTCGGTAATTGCCCATTTATTTTCTTTATTCAACATGGGGTTAAAAGTGTTAAACACTTTGTTTCCTTCTGCAGATAATTGGTTACCTATATAATTTTTTCCTGTTATCATTTTTTGTTGTTTTTTTTAATAGAACTGAATGTCAATCACTTACTTTTACACCTATAAAATTCACATATAAATGAACAAATCACTGCTTCATTAAATTAGGAGGCAATGATTTGTTACAATATTAAGAGTTAGTTGATATTAAACAACTACTCACTTATACTAATTCCCCAAGATTTTTGTACTCAGGTAATGTTGGTCTGACTGCTAAAGCATCTTCTATAATTTTTTCGATTCTTTCGCGTTCTTCACCTTGTAATACTAAACGTGGTGCCCTTACATATTCAGATCCGATACCTGTATGCACTGATGCCATTTTAATGTACTGCACTAATTTAGAATGAATATCTAATTCTAATAAAGGTAAAAACCATCTGTAAATTTCAATAGCTTCTTTAATACGTCCTGCTTTTTGAAGTTCATAAATAGCGACTGTTTCTGCAGGGAATGCATCTACCAAACCAGCTACCCAACCATCGGCACCAATTAACAAACTTTCTAAAGCTAAAGTGTCAACACCTGTCATGATAGCTAATCTATCTCCAAACCTGTTTTTAATTCTAGTGATGTTAGTCGTATCCCTAGTAGATTCTTTTACTGCTTGAATGTTTGGACATGAATCTAATAATTCTGCAAACATATCTAAAGAAACATTTATTTTATAATCTATAGGGTTATTGTAAATCATAATAGGCAAAGTAGTACTGTTTGCGATAGCCTTAAAGAAGGCTACAACCTCCTCGTCACTTGCTTTGTAACGCATTGGAGGCAAAACCATTAAAGCTTTCGCTCCATCTTCTTCAGCAATTTGTGCTAAATTAATGGCTGCTTTAGTGGTTTGTTCTGCAATATTCATTAGAACGGGCACTTTACCTTCAACAAATTTTACGGTCTCTCTTGTAAGAATACGTCGTTCTTCATCTGTTAAAGTACTAGCTTCTCCTAAAGTACCTCCTAAAACAATACCGTGTACACCGGCATCTAATTGGGCTTTAATATTTACTTTAAATAAATCTAAATCTAAAGTGTCCTCTTTTGTAAATTGTGTTGTAACTGCTGGCATTACACCATTCCATTGTATACTCATAACTAAATTATTTTATGACGTAAAATTAGCTTTCAAATACCAATATCAATGATGAATAATTATTCATTATTAATATTATATTATCCAAAATATTATATAATATAAAATATATGAATAGTATTTATGTATATTAGCTCTTGTATAATTATTTATAAATGAAAGTTCTACCTTTTAAAATACCCAAACCAGAACACGATGGATTAATTTTTCAAGTTGATTACACACCTTTATTTTATGATAAACTCCACCAGCATGAAGAAATACAAATTAGTTATATTTTACAAGGTGAAGGCACACTTGTTATAGGGGATTCTATAAGTCACTTTAAAAAAGATGATGTCTTAATAATAGGAAGTCATTTACCACATGTGTTTAAAAGCGATGTTAATGTAACAACCGTTTCGCATATGCTTACTGTATTTTTCACTAAGTCTTCTTTTGGAAGTCATTTTTTTGAACTAGCAGAGCTAAATGAATTACAACCATTTTTTAAAAGAGCTAAACATGGTTTTAAAGCAACCACACATATTAAAATTATTAAAGAACTGTTTTTACAATTGGAAAATGCATCAAAATTTAAACGTTTTTTAGTACTACTTGAACTTTTACAAACGGCTTCAAAAAGTCAATATAAAAGTTTATCATCATTTATATATGATAAAAAATACACAGACAACGAAGGGTACAGAATGCGAAATGTTTTTGAATTTACAATGAATAATTTTGATAAAGAAATAAGCTTAATTACTATTGCGCAAATTGCTAATATGACCAATAATGCGTTTTGTAAATACTTTAAAAAAAGAACTAACAAAACCTATATCCAATTTTTAAATGAGCTACGCATTGAACATGCTTGTAAGTTATTAATTTCTAACAAAGACTACTCCATCACACAGATAGCCGAAGCATCTGGATTTAATAATATATCTAACTTCAATAGACAATTTAAGGCTATAAAGAAACTAAATCCTTCAGATTTTAAACAAAAAAAATAAGCCCTCCTGTTCCTTATTCCTTTTAATATGTACAAATTTTACTTGTCAATATTTAACACTTTCTAAATGTTTTAAAAGGTTAATACGATATAAATATCTCTAGGGAAAATATAGTGTTTTCCACAAATTGTCTTAAAAGCAAAAATGTCTATTATTTAAGTATTTATGTCTATATTTTTCTAAATAAATATTTATAAGTTTGAAAGCTCATTCATACACAACATACTGATTTACAAAACTAGAGAATAAAAAAATATTCTTTTTTTTAAAACTATAAGAGAATATAAATACCCAATTTTAAGGTATATAACCAATACCATTAAAATAAAAAAAGCACCACACCCATTCTCCATTAAGTAAAATGAATGGCTAGCTTAAGCTAAAACATAAAAAAACAACTAAACTATGAGGACACTATTACTTTTATTTTTTACCATCTTTTTTTGCAACACAACATTATCTCAAAATGTAGATGTAAACACCCCAGAAAATGTGCAACCAAACAATCCGGTTCTTGGAGGCACATGGAAACTTGATTTTAGTGATGAATTTAATGGGACATCTGTTGATGAAAGCAAATGGCAAATTGATAACAGCACAAAATCTAGAGCAGCCAGACCAAATATAGGCATTTACGATTGGAGGTGGAAACCACAGAATGTATCGGTTGAAAATGGTAATTTAATTTTAAAAGTCAATAAAATAAACGGTAGTTCTATGACTAATGGCTCTATAAATACTTACCAAAAATATCACACAATGTATGGCTATTTTGAAGCTAGAATAAAAGTTGGAGATGCAAGTAAAGGAACTCATACTGCGTTTTGGCTACAAGGTCCAAATATGGGGAATGTAGATGGTACAGCTAATGATGGGGCTGAGATTGACATATTTGAAACAGCATGGACTGGCGATTACACCAAATCTGTTGTACATATTGATGGATATGGAGCCCACCATCAAGCAAATACAAAACAATATAACACCCCTGGTATTCATTCGGGGTTTCATACCTGGGGATTTCACTGGACTGAAAATTTTATGGACATTTACTATGATGGTGTTTTCAAAGTAAGATATTCTGATTCTAAATGGGTTGTAAGAAGTTTAGAATTCTTATGGTTATCTAACGGTGCAAGTTTTGGATTAACCGGAGATCAATACTTTAAAGATCTTCCTTTAGGTTACCTTACAGAAACTCAAGTAGATTACATACGCGTTTGGAAAGAACAAAGTCCTACAGACATTGATGACACTCTTTTAAAACAAAACACGTGGCAACTTATTATGGCAGACAGCGAAGATACAGAAGGCTCAGGAAACCCTGCGGTTAATGCTTTTGATGATAATGCAAATACTTTTTGGCATACAGAGTGGAAAGATCACAAGCCTACGCACCCTCATGAAATCCAAATTGATCTGGGTGAAACTGCAAAAATCGATGCTTTTAAATATTTACCCAGACAAGATGGTAATTTAAACGGAACGATAACACAATACGAATTTTATGCTAGCCATAGCACTTCTAATTGGGGCACGCCTATTGCTACCGGGACTTTTACTGAAGATAGCTCTTTAAAGACAGTAAACTTTAATGATTCTGTAGAATGTAGATTTATTAGACTAGTTTCTCTATCCTCTATAAATGACACCCCATTTGCCAATGCTGCCGAAATACATTTAAAAGGGTATTATCTTAGCTCCCCTCTTAGTGTCAGTAATTCTACAAAACCTAACTTTAATATATTCCCGAACCCAATACAAGATAAAATTAAAATAAAATGGGAAACTCAAGGAACCTTTAATACATGGAAAATCCACACAATTACAGGTTCTTTACTAAAGGAAGGAACAATTTCAACACCCCTTAATTATTTAGAAATTGACACTCATAATTTTCATTCTGGCACTTATATTTTAACGGTTGGCGGCCTGTACAGTAATGAATCTAAATTAGTAATCAAAAACTAAATATTATAAACCTTTTTACAAGTTTTAAAAATGAAAATATTAAAACCAGCCATTTTCGCATCACTAGTACTACTTGCTACAGCAGTATTCTACTACAATAGCTCACAAGAAAAAAACATACAAACAACAAATAATAACCAAGAAGAAGTACCAGAGGAAGAACCCAAAAAGCGTTTACCAAAAGAAGTTCCTTTTAATCCAACTATTTTAGAGGGAGATGCTCTGGTAGAATATCAAACATGGAAAACATCTGTAGAAACATCTGGCTATAAATTTACAAATTATGATACTTTACCATCGTCAACCAAAAAGTTTTTTAAATACTTAAGTCCCGCAAAACCAGCTAATGATTATGCATACGCCAATAACACCATAACTGGAAGTTGGTCGCAAAAATATTTGAATTTGTTCGATGATAGCGGTTTTAGAGCCGATGGTTCTACTTACGACCCTATTAATGAAGTAATATATGCCGTTTCATACGCAGGACACCTTTATAAAATTGATGAAAGTGCCCCAATAAAGTGGTCACTTAGAAATCATAAAAAAAACCTATTAGGAGATGACTTTAATGGCATTAATTTACCTGATAATAGTTTTCGACTACTACATCAAAAAGCCAATGGAGCCATGGAGTTTTCTGACGATGAAGGTCGCACTTGGGTAGATTCCAATGGTGCTCTTTTTCAAAGTTCTTGGAATCATAGAACATTAGTAACTAAAACGCCAAGTGGAAAACGAATCGTTGCTCATGGAGGAAGCTATGTTGCAGGCGAAGCTTACGATCGCTTATTTATCTCAACCGATTATGGTTTAAATTACACAGAATCAAACATCAGATTTAAAAAATCAGAATTTGAAGTCACAATAAATAAACCTCACAATAGTAATAGTGTTTACTGTTTTGCTAAAAGAAAAAGTGATTCCAGATTATTAATTTATAAAATGGAAGAAGGTGATAGTGATTTTTCTGCTTTCACATCCCCTACACAAACATTCTCTGGTGCTTTGAAAATTTTTGGAACATTTGTAGCTGGTAAATACTATTTTTATGTAAGTAGCGGTGGTACAGATATTTTTTATTCCGATGATGAAGCTAAAACATGGACACAAACTAGTAGTTCTAATGACAGTCCTTTAATGGAAATTCACCCAACTTCTCCAAACGTTTGTTTTAAAGGGTATATTGATTTATTTATGTCTACTGATTATGGAGTGACATGGACTAGCAATAAGCATTATTTAAATACTTTTTATACCTGGGACCTACAGCATATGAAAACATACGAAAAAGAAAGTGGTGGAAATATTACTTTTGTTGGTATGGATTTTGGTAGCTTCTACTCTACCAACCCAAGGCTATGGGATTCTTGGGTATCAATTAATTCAGGCTCACCTATTATCATGGCCTATGATGGTGCTACTAGTGATGTAAACAATAGAATATACACTGCCAATCAAGACCGAGGTTCTCAAGCTTTTTTTGATACTCCTAATAGTAATAACGTATTCCAAGCAGACCGAGAAGCTAATACAGATGTTTTAAGAGTTACGTTATCTAAAGACGAAACATCGGTGTGGCTTTGGTATTATTATGGTACCATCGGTCACGCATCAGTCTCAAATGGCGGTGATTATAGCACAGTGGTTAAAAAAGACTTTTATGGCAGTTGGTGGGCAACTAGCATGATTCCATCACCAAACCCGAGCGAGGATGCTATTTATATTCCTGCAGGAGGAAGTCAATTAAACAAATACACATTCAATGCAGGAAACATTACGCAGTCTTTACATCCCTATGTTTTTTCTGGAGCACCTATTAGTTTTGGGTATTCTGATTTGAATACTAACAGGTGGTATGTTGGTTTAAAAAATGGCCCAATAATGTATTCTAACGATGGCGGAGTAACATTTACACAATCAAGTTACTCTGGAACTTGGCCAGGACAAGAGGATTCACATAGAAAAAGAAGAACTGTTATCACCGCATGTACTAAAGATGAAGCTACCGTGTATTTTGCAGGAAAAGGTAATATGTTTTTAGTATCTAATGATGGTGGTGCCACTTTTACAAATCATAACACAGGCTTAACTGTAACACGAATTACAGATTTAGCAGTTTCCCCAAACGGAAAGTACGTTTTTGCATCTTGTGAAGAATCTGGAGCTTGGGTATATCCTGTAGATCAAGACCAATGGTTTCAAATGTCAGGGGCCGAAGTACCAAATGTTCTATTTACAGATGTTCAGTTTATCAAATCGAAAAACCTAGTGAGATTCTCTACATACGGCAGTGGCGTTTTAGATTTCAAAATCAATGAAAACTTACTGTCTGTTAAAAATACTTTTAATAATAAACTAGGAGAGGTAAAAATAATACCAAATCCGACTTCGGGTGTATTCGAAATTAGCATACCAAAATCAAAAAAAGAAGTACGAGTAGATTTATATTCTGAGACGGGTGCACTCATTTCTAAAAAAAAGTACAATCAACTAAATGGAAGAATAACACTTAATATTAAAAATGAAGCTTCTGGTATATACTTCGCTAAAGTTCATTTAGACAAGTTAGTCAGTTTTAAAATTGTAAAAAAATAATATATATATATCAAAACTTTTAGTTAAAGTAAAAAACAGCAATATTATCCATATAACTCAAATATTTGTCCATTTTTTTCTAAACGAAAATTATGATATTTACTTACCAACTTAAAAACTAAAATCCATGAAAAAAACTACTTTTATTTTAGCGTTTTTAATGCTACCATTTTTCATCAATGCCCAGGTACATTTTACATTCGACTCCTCTAGAGACGATATGGGAGTTACAGTTATTGATGCCACAACTCCCAACACACAAACTTTAAGTTTAATTGAAAGTGCTAATGAGAATAACTTAGAGTCAGGAAACATGACCTCAGGAATTGTTACAGATACTGAAAGAGGTCTCGTATTACAAATAGCAAATAGGTATGAATATGCCGAAGCTTCAACATTACCAACTACAGGTGATTGGACTATGAGTTATTGGTTTAAACTAGACTCTAGCACATCATACACCCCGTATAACTTAGTATTCTATTCTGATACTACCAATTCTTTAGTAAGTATTGTTAATGTAGGATGGAATGGTGGTAAAAGTGCATTGTTCTTAAACAAGATTTCAGGAATAACCTCCGATCAGGGGCCTGCATTTGTAGAAGGCGAGTGGAATCATTTCGTATCTGCATTTGATGAATCTGAAAACGAAATCACAACCTATAGAAACGGTGTTTTCTTAGAAACTCAGAGTTTTGGAAACACCTACCCTTTTGCTTTTCAAAATTACAATCGTTGGATTTTAGGAGCAGATTGGGGCGCTAGTGGTTTATCAAAATATGATGATTTCATGATTCATTCTAGTTTATTAGACCAAGATGCGGTTACCGAATTATACAACAATCAAACCTTAAGTACTAAAGATGAAATTTCTTTTGAAACTCAAATTAAATTATATCCAAATCCAGCAAATTCTTTATTGAAAATCAAAACATCTAGTAACATCCAGATTGAAAATGTTACTATGCACAACTTACTTGGTAAAGAAATAGCTCTAACAACTACTCCAAGCAAAAACACATATGATTTAAGTAAATTACCTAGTGGATTATATTTAGTTAGAATTAGTGATACCGCGGGTAATAGTGTTACTAAACGAGTTATAAAAAATTAAATTTCACACTTTTTTTAGTTCAATTTAGATAGGAAAATCCCAAACCAAAACTGGCTATATTTTCAATCTTTCATAAAGCCGTACATATAGAATTTTCTACATATACGGCTTTCACTTTTAAGACAAAACACATTAGTTAATTAGAAAGTAGAATGACTAAAAGAAAAAAACAAGCAAGACTAATTCGCATTTTTAGGAAAGTACACAAAACAACAGGTGTCTATTTGTTTATCTTTTTTTTTATAATTTCTATTTCAGGATTATTACTGGGATGGAAAAAAAACAGCCGAGGTATTTTTCTCCCGAAAACTGAAAATGGTATTTCTACAAATATAAGTAAATGGCTACCTCTTGATGTTTTACAAAAAACAGCCTTTGAAGCACTAGAAGACAACGAAAATGTTAGCATTAAGCTTGAAAGAATTGATGCAAGACCAGAAAAGGGCATCGTTAAATTTATTTTTGATTCCGATTATTTAGAAATTCAATTAGATGCTACTTCAGGAGAAGTATTAGCAAAAACTATAAGACGGTCGGATTTACTTGAAGATATTCATGACGGCTCCATTTTAGATGATTTCTTTAAAACGGATGGGGAAATTATAAAACTTATCTATACAACCACTATGGGCCTTGCTCTATTAATGTTTACTATAACCGGATTTTGGCTGTGGTTAGGACCGAAAAAAATGAAAAATAAATAAAAATCACAGTGTAAAATTAATAATTAAAATAGTCCATAATCCCTATATAAACTTTAGTAATTAATAACCTTTTTTTAATAAAAAATATCAGTGTAAATAACTAAATAAAAAAACCAATATTTATTTAACATTTTCTAAATACAATTAAATTAAGTCAATTTTATTTAAAAAAAATAACATCATCCATATATAACATTGTATTATCCATTGCATTAAGCTTTTGTTAAATCTATATTCGTATAATTAAAAAACATTATCTCAACTTTAACAATTACCCGAAAAGCTAAGCTTTAGTTAAAACTCATAGAATTTAAAGCAAACTTCATGGTATTTAGGTAAAATAAACCAAACTCAAACACAATTATACACACATGAAAATTAAACAATCATTATTAATCTTATTAACTTTGGTCTGTCAGGGCATTTTTGCCCAAACACTCGTTAAAGGAACTATTAAAGATGCCGACGGCATGCCTTTAATAGGTGTAAACATTCTTGAAAAAGGAACCTCCAAGGGTGTGGCTGCAGATTTTGACGGAAACTATGAAATTAAAGTATCGAATAGTAATGCTATTTTGGTATTTTCCTACTTAGGTTACAAGACAAAAGAAATTTCCGTAAAAAATCAAACACAAATAAATGTAATACTAGAAGAAGACCTCGATCAATTAGGCGAAGTTGTTTTAGTTGGTTTTGGAAGTCAAAAAAAAGAAAGCTTAGTAAGTTCCATTACTTCCATTTCTCCAAAAGATTTAAAAGCTCCAACTAGTAACTTAACCACCATGATGGCAGGGCGTGTTGCTGGTATGATTGCTTTTCAAAGAAGTGGAGAACCAGGTGCTAATAATTCTGATTTCTTTATTAGAGGTCTCGGTACATTTGGAGCAGGCAAACAAAATCCTTTAATACTTATTGATGGTATTGAATCCTCATCAACCGATATGGCACGTTTACAACCAGATGATATTGAATCATTTTCGGTACTTAAAGATGCCGCTGCGGCTGCCATCTATGGTGCACGTGGAGCAAATGGTGTGGTATTAATTGCGACCAAAAGTGGTAAAGTTGGTAAAACGAAATTTGATGTTAGGGTTGAAAACAGGATCTCATCAAATACAGACAACTTTAAGATGGCAGACAACATTACTTACATGAAGTTAGCTAATGAAGCCACTCTTACTAGAGACCCCTTACTCCCTCTGCCCTATTCACAAAATAAAATAGAAAGAACTGCAGCAGGCGACAACCCTTTATTATACCCTAATAACAATTGGATTGATAAATTAATAAAAGATTACAGCTGGAACCAAGCTTATAACTTAAGTGCAAGTGGTGGAGCAGAAAAAGCACGTTACTATGTAGCAGGAACATTTAATGCTGATAATGGCTTACTTAAAGTAAATGGTATTAACGATTTTAATAATAACATAAAATTATTAAGTTACTCTATAAGAAGTAACGTAAACCTCCAACTTACTAAAACTACTGAAGGTATTATTAGAGTTTATGGACAATTTGATGATTATTCTGGACCTGTAGGAGGAAGAAATGCTAATGGCAGCCGAATAAATGGAGGTCAAAGAATATTTAATTTAGCATTATATTCAAACCCTGTATTATTCCCCGATGTATATCCTGCTAGTCTATCTCCTTACACAAACCACCCTTTGTTTGGTGGTGCTGAAACACGCCCAGGTAGTGGCGTATTAGCACAAAACCCGTATGCAGAAATGGTTAGTGGTTATGAAACATATAAAAATTCAACCATTCAAGCTCAAATCGAACTTAAACAAGATTTAGATTCTTGGACAGAAGGTTTAAGCGCTAGAGCGATGGGATACATAAGACGTTTTTCTTATTTTGACGTTGCAAGACAATACAACCCTTTTTACTATTCATCACGAAAAAACAATGAAACTGGAGACATTATAATTAATGTTATTAACGATGGGAGTGAAGGCTCTATTGGAGGAGCTGGAACGGAATTTTTAGGATATGATCCTGGTGAAAAAAGTTTAGATTCTAGAATTTATTTAGAAACAGCCGTAAATTACAATCATACTTTCAACGAAAAGCATGCGGTATCTGGAATGCTTATTAATTTACTATCCAGCTATCAAACAGGAAATTCTGGAAGTGTACAATCATCACTTCCTAGTAGAAACCATGGTATTTCAGGTAGATTTACATATGGTTATGATAGCAGGTATTTAGCTGAATTTAACTTTGGTTATAACGGATCAGAGCGTTTCTCAACTGGAAATCGCTATGGCTTCTTTCCTTCGTTTGGTTTAGCATACAGAATTTCAAATGAAACATTTTTTGAGCCTTTCAAAGAAATCGTTTCAGATTTAAAGTTAAGAGCAACCTACGGAACTGTTGGTAATGATGAAATTGGTGCAGCTTCTGATCGTTTCTTCTATCTTTCAGAAGTAAACCTTAACAATAATACCTATGGCGCTACGTTTGGAGAAGAATTTTCCTATAATAGACCAGGTGTTTCTACTAGCAGATACCCAAATAGTTTAATTACTTGGGAAAAATCACGCCAATTTAACCTTGGTCTTGATGTAGAACTATTTGGTGATTTAAACATTATTGCAGATGTTTTTACACAACACAGATTTAACATTTTACAACAAAGAAGCGATGTAGGTTCTACACTAGGGCTTCAAGTTACTCCTTCAACTAACTTTGCAGAAGTTAAAAGTAAAGGATTTGAATTATCTTTAGATTACAATAAGCAATTATCTCAAGAATGGTGGACAAGCTTTAGAGCTAACATGACCTACTCTACAAGTGAAATATTACAATATGCTGAAATTGATTATCCACAAGAATTATCATACCTTAATAGAACAGGTAATTCTGTAGCGCAAACTTATGGTCTTATAGCAGAACGTCTATTTATTGATGATGAAGAAGTTGCTAATTCACCAACACAATTTGGTGATGTACGCGGTGGAGATATTAAATACCGCGATATAAATAATGATGGTGTTATTAATAATTCAGATAGAGTCCCTATTGGGTTACCAACAACTCCAGAACTTATTTATGGTTTTGGAGGCACTTTAGGATACAAAGACTTTGACTTTAGTTTCTTCTTTCAAGGGTCTGGGCGTTCTAGCTTTTTTATAAACCCGGCAAGTATTCAACCATTTTACATTAATGGTCGGTCAGAAAGCGGTTTACTTAAAGCTATTGCAGACGACCATTGGTCAGAAGACAATCGCAACATTTACGCCCTTTGGCCTCGCTTAAGTACAGATCAAGAAGAAAACAACAACCAAGCTTCTACTTGGTGGATGCGTGACGGTTCCTTCTTGAGGCTTAAAAATATTGAATTTGGTTTTAATGCTCCTCAGAAATTCACAGACAAAATAGGATTAAATAACTTAAGAATATACGCTAGTGCTATTAATGTAGCTGTATGGAGTTCATTCGACTTATGGGATCCAGAACAAGGTGCAAACGGACTAGGTTACCCTATTCAATCGGTGTATAACCTAGGAATTACAGCTAGACTTTAAAAATATATTTAAATTAATGAAACTACAAATTATGTATATCAAAAAAATTAAAATAATGGTGTTCTTAATTGCTGCGGCAATTAATCTACAATCATGCGACAATTATTTAGATGTTGTTCCTGATAATGTAGCAACGATAGACCACGCATTCACTTTGCGAAACGAAGCAGAAAAGTATTTATTTACTTGCTATTCCTATTTGCCTAAAAATGGAGATATAACATTTAACATCGCCATGCTGTCGGGAGATGAAATTTGGATAAACAATCTTAAATTTCCAGATTTACCAAGTTATATGATAGCACATGGTAATCAAAGATCAGGAAACCCTTATATAAATGTTTGGGATGGTAATAGCTACGGTGGTGGTCCTGGAAATAATTATAAATTATTCCAAGGCATCAGACAGTGTAATATCTTTATAGAAACCTTAGCTAACACAGATAATGTCAGAGACTTGGATAGCTCCGACAGAGAACGCTGGATAGCTGAAGCTCAATTCCTTAAAGCGTATTATCATTATTATTTATTAAGAATGTATGGTCCTATTCCAATTATAGATAAAAACATTTCTATTGAAGCTTCAACACAAGAAATTAATGTTTACAGAGAACCTTTTGATGATTGTGTTACTTACATCTCAGATTTATTAGATACTGCTGCAGAAAAATTACCAGAATCTATTATAGATCTTAATAACGAATTGGGTAGAATAACAAAACCTATAGCATTAAGTATTAAAGCAGAATTATTAACCATGGCTGCCAGCCCTTTATTTAATGGAAACCCTGATTATGTAGGATTTGTTGATAACAGAGGAAAACAATTAATAAGCACAACACCAGACCCTGAGAAATGGCGAAAAGCAGCCGATGCTGCCCTTGCAGCAATTGAAATGGCTGAAGCTAATGGAAATGAGTTGTATTATTTTCCTCAAAATCAATTTGATTTAGCCCCTTCAACGCTTACCAAATTAAGCGTCAGACAAGCAGTAACCGAACGTTGGAATCCAGAAATTATATGGTCCAACCCAAATAGCCGAACCACAAATTTACAATATTACTGTATGGTACCTTTAAGTGCCGATTACACACATACATTAGCTCAAAAACTATTATCCCCTCCATTAAAAATGGCTAAATTATTTCATACTAAAAATGGAGTTCCTATTGCAGAGGATAAAACGTTAACCTTTGGGAATGATACCGACTTAAGATTAGCTACAAACGATGAGCGTTTAAATATTTCTGAAGGCTACAGAACGGCTCGGCTTAATTTTGACCGAGAACCACGTTTTTATGCTGATTTAGGTTTTGATGGTAGTACATTTTACAAACAAGACAGTCCATCAAAATCAGATGAAGATACATGGGTTATTCGTGCTAAACTAAATGATTATGCGGGAAGTAATGCTGGGGCAAATTATAATCTTACAGGGTATTATATTAAAAAATTAGTAGACTGGAGAATGACAAATTCTACAGGCACACCATATAGAGATTATGCATGGCCAGAAATGCGATTAGCAGACTTATATTTACTATATGCTGAAGCTTTAAATGAGGCTGAAGGACCGACTGCAGATGTGTTTAAATATGCCGATTTAGTTAGACAGCGCGCTGGATTAGACGGTATCCAAGCATCATGGGCAAACTACTCATTAAACCCATCAAAACCAAGTACTAAAGATGGTATGCGTGAAATTTTACATCGTGAACGTCTTATTGAATTAGCCTTTGAAGGAAAACGTTTCTGGGATTTAAGACGTTGGAAAAAAGCAGCTCAAGAACTTAATAGTCCTATTCAAGGATGGAATGTTTTTGGAAAAACCGAACCTGAATACTATCAATTAGTAACTTTAGACCAACAACGTTTTGTGTCACCAAGAGATTATTTATGGCCATTAAACGTAAACACATTGCTACAAAATCCAAATTTAGTTCAAAACCCAGGATGGTAAATTTAAATAACAAAAAAGAACAATTCATTATGAAAAAAATAATTTTAAAATGCAGTTTTGCTTTCTTATTTTCAGTATTACTTGTAACATCTTGTAGTAAAGAGGATAATGAAAACACCCCATTAGAAAGCAATGGAACACCGCCTGAGCAAGTATTTGATATAGTGGTTACAGATTTAGATGGTAAATCGGAAATTAGCTACAAATTACCGAACGATAATAATTTACTTTACGTAAAAGCCACTTATGTATTAGATAACGGCACACCAATGGAAGTAAAATCTTCTTCTTATAAAAAATCATTACTAATTGATGGTTATGCTGCTGCAGGTGCTCGTGAAGTAAAAGTTTATACGGTAAACAGAAGTGAAGTCGCTTCACAACCTATTACGGTAACAATTAACCCTAAAGAATCTCCGCTATACAACATTTTTAGAAGCTTAGAAATTGGACCAGATTTTGGTGGCTTGTATGTAGATGCTAAAAACCCTACCCGCACCAATATTGCCATCTTATTAATGTTAAAAGACAATAATGGTGATTGGACAACAAACGGAAACAGTATTTATACTTCAACTGATGAAATATTTAGAACCGTAAGAGGACTAGATACCATTCCTTATGAGTTTGCTGTTACTATAAGAGACCGATTTTTAAACACTTCTGACACTCTATTCCAAACTATAACACCTAAATATGAAACCGAGTTACCAAGGACTCAATATACAGGATACCCGTTGCCAGGTGATGCCCCTACAAAAGATTTTGGGTTTGGGTTAGACAGATTATTTGA
Source organism: Mariniflexile sp. (assembly GCF_041583155.1). Classification (GTDB taxonomy): domain Bacteria; phylum Bacteroidota; class Bacteroidia; order Flavobacteriales; family Flavobacteriaceae; genus Mariniflexile. Next base: position 46,360 of record NZ_JBFHGK010000020.1, on the reverse strand, counting down.
CAATAACTTTGTTAGCTGGCCAAGAATTTACATTACAGATGCATCGGCACCAGCACCCCATTCTTTTACCATAGATTTAGGCGCTTCTATACAAATAAGTCGTGTAAAAATTTGGGATTACCCACAACAAACTTCAAGTGGATTTTTCTACTACTGGCAATTTAACATGAGAAAATTTGAAATTTGGGGCTCTAACAATCCAAATTCTGACGGCACATGGGATAGCTGGGATTTAATAGGAACCTATGAACAATTTAAACCTTCGGGGTTACCTCTAACACAGCAAAGCGCAGAAGATTTAGAGTATGCACGAGATGGATTTAATTGGCCCATCCCTATCACAGCGCCAAAATACAGGTATTTAAGAATTAATAACCTTGAAAACTGGGCCGGCGGAGGACGTTTAGCGATTGCTGAAATGCGCGTTTATGGTGATCCTAGATAAATAAAATAATATTTAAATTGATTAAAATTATGATAAACAATATAAAAAAAACAAGTCTTCCGTTATTTTTATTGGCTTTCTGCATAAGCATTTTTAATGCTTGTACGCCAACAAGTGCTGATGATTATAAAAAGTATACTGAAGGAGGCGAAATACTTTACTCAGGAAAATTAGATTCTGTAAAAATATTTTCCGGGCATAATAGAATTAAACTTGAAGGTATGCTTAGTCCCGACCCTAAAGTCACTTCATATCGTATTTACTGGTCAAATAAAAAAGATAGTATTGATGTTCCTGTAAGTGAAAGTGACATTGCAAATACGATATCTAAGATTGTTGAAGGACTTGAAGAGAATATTTATAATTTTGAAATCCGCACTTTTGATGACAAAGAAAATAGCTCTATCCCCGTTTTCATTACAGGTACAGTATATGGAGACCGTTACATTAATTCATTAATAAACAGACCATTGGTTAAAAACACTATAGAAAGCGCTACAACAGCTTTAATTCAATTTGCACCTGTAGATTTAACATCTGGTATCTTTGAGTCTGAAATAGAATATATTGATAGTAATAACGAACTACAATCTTTTACAGTACCTGTAGAAAATAAAGATCCAATTGTACTAACAGATTTTATAGATGGTAATACTTTTAAATACCGTTCTGTGTTCAGACCAGACCCAACGTGTATAGATATTTTTTATACAAATTACACGGTAGTGACTCCTGCAATACCAATTGCAGAAGCTCCATATTTAAACAATGCCGTTTTCCCTTTTACTTTACTTGAATCTGGAGGTGGTCGTTATGGTACACCAACTGCTTGGATTCATAATTCAGGCGCATTAAACCACGGTGGTTATGGTGTATATGACAGTAACGGCGGCGGCGGTAAGTTTAATCTTGTAAGTGGCTACGGTGAACCAAATATAATTAACGGTAAAGTTTATCAAAAATTACGATTATCACCTGGTACTTACACGTATACTGTTATTACTGAAGGCAATAATTATAATGGTATAGATGATCAAGTATATTTTACAGCAGCATTAGGTAATGTATTACCAGATGTAATCGATGTAGAAACATCACCAAATACTTTGACTTTTGAACGTGTGTATGGTGTTGCTAGAACATATACACTTTCGTTTACGCTAACACAACCATTTACAGACATTGCTATAGGTGTAGCACTTACAAATGGAGAAAAAGCTAGTGGTGGACCTGTGGACAGGTATATGACCATTAAATCTTTTGCCTTAACCAAACAGTAGGTTTAAAATAATTTAATTAAGAATCTCGAGCACAGTTTGTGACTCGAGATTTTTTTTGTATCTAATTTAACTACGTTAATAGAGCCTTGATGTATAAAAGATGTTTTAAATTTGAGTATGACTTGTATAAATAACCATTTAAACTTATAATTGAATATAAATTTTAGCTCGTGTATGAAACCTAAATAGCACTTTAATGAAACGACACTAATCAATTGAATAACCAACGGAAGCCATAATTGATTCATTTTACGAATATTAACAAACTAAGCTTTAAGCAATAGCATAGTTCAATGTATTTATCAAAACAACACTTTATAAAGCAAAAAAACTGCAAAAATCAAGTTTTTTAATAACCTTTTAGGTTTGCTTGATTTTTACAGTTTTTAAACTGTCTTTCTTTTATATTATTAAAACATTTTATTTTTCTAAGACACGTTTATATGCTGGATTCCAGATATCTTTATACTCAACTTTTTTATTTTCCATAAGCTGTTTATGAATATAATAAGTAAGACCCATCCATTCTTTTCCTTCATCCCAAAACGGTTGTATCAGTGTCGATTTCCATGTGCCATAACTCGATTTTAGACGTGCAGCAATTTCGGTTTCTGAATTCATAATATTGTGAGATTCACCAATATCTTCTTTTAAATTGTACATAACAGAACCATAACCATCAAGTGAAATCATTTTATAATCCCCCATTCTTACGGCAGATTTATCTAGTTTTTTCCAATATAGTTGCTCATGCGGATTCCCCTGTTTATTGCCTATTAAATATGGAATTAAGTTAGCTCCATCTAGATGAAGGTTTTGTGGTTTCTCAATGTTCGCTGCTGCTAGTGATGTTGAAAAAATATCTAATGATGATGACAAACCATTAAAAGAAGAACCACCTTTAAAACCAGCTGGCCAACTTACTACAAAAGGAACTCGGTGTCCACCTTCAAACTTGTTCCCTTTCCATCCTTTTAGAGGACCTACTTTCGATTGATTGTTATGCGCACCTCCATTATCACTTAAAAAATAAATTAACGTATTATCACGCATTCCAAGTGCTTCTAATTTATTTAATAATTTACCAACATTTTCGTCTAGCGACCAAGTCATCGCTGCTAACTCTTTACGTGGATGGTCTTTAAACTTTTCTAAATCTTCTTTTTTAGCATGCATAGGTGTATGCACTGCATTATACGCCAAATACATAAAAAAAGGTTTATCTCCAGATTCTTCAATGAACTTGACAGATTGGTCTCCTAATACATCTGTCATATACCCATCAAAAATGACGCGCTCACCATTATGTTGTAGCATTTCTTCTTTGGATGGGTTTTTAATTGGAAAATAAGAACGGCTGCCGGCTATAAAGCCATAAAACTCATCAAAACCTCTTTGATTTGGATGATCTGAAAGTTCTTCTCCTAAATGCCATTTTCCTAAAGCATACGTATTGTAACCGTTGCTTTTAAAGACATCGGCTATAGTCTCCACATCATCACTCAGCCCAATTCCACCTGTTCCATTTGCCTCAAAACCAAATCGTTGTTGGTATTTACCCGTAATTAAACCTGCTCTAGATGGTGCACAAACCGTGGCACTTACATGAGCATCGGTAAACTTTACGCCACTATTTGCTAATAAATCGATATTAGGAGTTTGTAAATCGTCACTGCCCATAAAACCGAAGTCTATATACCCTGCATCATCAACAAGTATCACAATAACATTAGGACTTTCTTTGTTTCCAGGCGGCTCTTTTTGATCGTTTACTTTAGTTTTACAACTAACAAATGCCAAAACAAACAAGGAAAGACTAAAGGCTTTAATTTTATTTAATTTCATTTAGTTTTTAGTTTTTAGTTTAAAAAAATTTAAATCCCATTCAGGAAACCACTTTATAATAGGTTTATTGTTTTCAAATTCAATAGGTAGCCATAAATATCTTCCATCAATAGCATTGGAAGGATTCCATCGATCTGCCATAAATACAAAGGCATTTTTTTTGCCTATAACAGGAAAAACGTATGTGCTTTGACTTCTGAATGTGGTCTTTTTTTCTGCTTCAGTTCCACGAACAGGGTTTCCTAGAGATTCCCAAGTTCCTAACATCTCATTTGCAACAGCCGATCTTGCTGGGTTGGGATCCCAACCTGTAAGTCCAGAAGTTATCATATAGTATTTCCCTTTCTGTTTAAATATTGCTGGTGCTTCATTATTTCCTCCTGGAAACACACGAATATATTCATTAGATAATGAAAGGTAATCATCTGCCAATTTAGAAATAATTAATGTGCCATTCTCTTCAGAAGCGGTAATATGATAGGCCGTGTTATCATCATCTTTAAATAGCGTCATGTCTCTAGACATCTGCCCCACCTCAAAATCTCGTAAAAAATAAACACCATGCCCAGAACCTTCACCCCATTTTAATTTTTCTTTCGACATTTTTCTTGCATGTTCTTTTTGTGATTCTGTGAAATTTTGCGGCCAAACATTAGCATGTATTCTAAAACTATTTAAATATTCATAAGGTCCCGTAACGTGGTTAGATACAGCAACTCCAGTTAAAGCGGCATCATACCCCTGCCCTTTTAATTCATGATGAAACCACATGACATATTTATTGGTTTTTTTATTATAAATTACTTTAGGACGCTCAATAACACTTCCTGCTATAAGTAATGATGCAGGGTCTTTTTTTACAGCTAAAGCAACCCCTTCATTTTTCCAATTATATAAATCTTTAGAAGAATAAACTCCTACACCCACCCATGCTTGGTTACCGTGACCACCTGCAACCTTATGCTCGCCAAACCAGTAATACGTATCACCTACTATCGTCATTCCGCCACCATGGGCATTTATATGTACGCCTTCTGTATCCTCCCATATATCGCCTAGCTTAAAGCTTGTGTATGTTTTTTGAGCAGATATAAATGACACACTAAATAGCAATGTAAATAACAATAAAACACTTTTATTTAAACCCATATTGAAACTCTTCATGTTTTAATTAATTGGGATTATTGAATATGAATAACTCATGTTTTTAGCTTTAATTTGGTATTTCTCTAATGGTAAGGTCCACCAACTCGTATCTCCACCAACACCCATTTGTGCATGGTCTATATTAATATTAACTAAATCTCTTGTAACAATATCAATTGTGTGACGTTGCTGTTTTGTTAATCCTGCATCGAAATCTGAATTGTATTGATGGTGCGCACTAAAGCTTAAAGGTTTTGGGCCTAAGACTTTGATTCCTTTTCCGTTTTCATTGGTAAAAGACAACCAACGTACATCTGTTCTATATCCATTTTCTTGCGGACGAGCATAGGGAAAATATAAATCTTTAACCGTAGCTTTATAGTTTCCTATAAAAGCAGAGGTCTTTCTGTCTTGGTAATTTTCATGTGGTCCTCTTCCATACCAATTTACTTGACTGTAACTGTTATTTAATATTAAATTATTACCGAAACGAGGCATGCTTGGTAATTCTTTTTTAACATCTTTAAGGGTATTGGTAACTGTTATTTGACCTGAAGCATCCATTTTATAATCTAATTGAATTTTAGCCATAGCATCTGGCAATTGATAAACAACTTGAACGCTAGCCCAAGTATTCGTTAAATTTTTACTTTGACTTATAGACGCTAAATCTATTACCTTATTACCATCTTTTAGCTCAATTGATAATAATGTTTGATTTTCTGTTGCACGCTTCCATGCTCCAAATCGCTTTGGCATATTAAACCCAAAATCATTATCTGTGGTAGCGCGCCAGAAATTTGGCTTAATTCCTTGCAAAAGAATATTTTCGTTACCATAATCTAATGTTACTAATTGCCCTGTTTTAATATTAAAACTTGCTTTGAAAGCAGCTGATTTAAACGTTAATAAACTATCCTGAGATTCTACTGCAATGACAGCATCTGTATTCTTTTGAAAAACAGGCGTAAAAGTTCCTGCTATAAATTCTTCTTTAGCTAAAGGATATCCTTTTGGTAATAATGGCAACTCATTTTTTGTTGAGGCCACTAATTGTAGCGCGTATTCCCCAGATTTTAAATCGACTTTTGGTAAATTAAGTGTTATTGTTTTAGTGCCTCTAGGCTCTAAATCGAACGATTCTATATCACTTTTCCCTATCTCTTTTCCTTCTTTAAATAGTGTCCATGAAAAATTAAAATTATTTAAATTGGTAAAAAAGTATTCATTAAAAATAGTTACTTCTCCTGTTTCTAAATTCGCTTTTTTAAATTGAATATCTTGATATACTTTCTTAAGTTCTTCTAAACCTGGATGTGGAGAACGGTCTGCATTTACAATACCATTTAAACAAAAATTAGCATCATTTTGAATATTTTCGGCTCCAAAGTCACCACCGTAACCCCAATATGTTTCGCCATCTTCAGTAGTCGCTACAAGCCCTTGATCTACCCAATCCCAAATAAAACCTCCTTGAAGTACGTCATATTTACGGAAAGCATCCCAATAATCTTTAAAATTACCCAAACTATTACCCATAGCGTGTGAGTACTCACATAATATTAATGGGCGTTTCGGGTTGTTTTCTACGTACTTAATTATTTGCGGAATACGATCGTACATAGGCGCTTGAATATCTGTATTCTCATAATGAGTTGCTCCTTCGTATTGCGTAGGGCGTGTTCTATCTTGCCCTTTAAGCCATTCATAGGTTGCAAAAAAATTGTCCCCGTTTCCTGCTTCGTTACCCAAAGACCAAGTTACGATAGATGTATGATTTTTATCGCGTTCAAACATACGAATGGTTCTATCCATATGTGCTTCTTTCCATTCTGGTAAGTATGCTGGGTGTATTTTTTTAAGTTCTTCATTATTATCCAACCCTTGATTGGTGGTTCCCATACCGTGTGTTTCAATGTTAGCTTCATCTATAACATAAAAGCCGTATTGATCACAAAGACTATAGAAAAACGGATTTTTAGGGTAGTGACTGCAACGAATGGCATTTATATTATTTTCTTTCATTAACCTTAAATCCTTCATGGTTAATTCCTCGCTAATAACATGTCCGGTTTTTTCATCATGATCATGAAGGTTCACACCTTTTATCAAAACAGGCTTACCATTTACTAAAAATTGACTATTTTGAATTTTAATATTTCTAAAACCTATTTTTAGCGATGTTGCTTGTAGTAGATTCCCTTGAGCGTCTTTTAACTCTACTAAAACGGTGTAAAGCTTTGGTGTTTCGGCAGTCCAAGCAATAATGTTTGAAACACTTTCCCCAAACCCTATACTTGTTCTACCTCCTAATAGAGTTTTAAACTCTTTTGAAAATGTTTTAAGTACTGTTTCACCGTCTAGAAGTTTAATTTCAACTTGTCCATTTTCTTTTTGCGTTGAACGAGACCCAATATCTAACATTACATCAAACATACCTTGGCTATAGTCTGCTGACAAATCACCGTTAAGTTCAATATCCTTGATATAAACTGGATTTTCGGCACGTAAATATACATCACGCTCAATACCACTTAATCTCCAAAAGTCTTGATCTTCCATATAACTAGCATCAGACCAACGCAAGACTTGTACCGCTAATTGATTTTCGCCAGATTTAAGATATTTTGTAATATTAAACTCTGCTGGTGTTTTACTGCCTTCATTATAACCAACCATTTGCCCATTAACGTAAACATACATGGCCCCACTTACTCCTTCAAAATGAAGAAAAACGTCTTTAGAACCCCAATCACTTGGCACTTCGAACGTTCGTTTATAACTTCCCACGTTATTCATGTTATGAGGTATAAATGGAGGGTTTTTAGGGAATACATAAACAACATTGGTATAAATAGGTAATCCAAAACCTTGCATTTCCCAGTTAGAAGGTACGGTTATGGTATCCCAGCCTTTTACACTAAAATCTTCTTTATAAAATTCAGCAGGTCTAGCTTGTACACTGTCTGCATAGTAAAAATCCCAAGTTCCGTTTAATGATTTGTATAACGAAGAGGTCTTCCAATCTTTATTTGATAACGCTTCGGCTGTTGTTTTATGATTATAAAATGTGGCTCTAGGGGCTTCGCGGTTTATTTGAAATATCTCTGGGTTTTCCCATTCGGGGTTTTCCCAAGTTGTCGCGGTATAAATAGGTCTTGTAACCTGTTCATTACAACTTAAAAAGAGTAACATCATAATTGCTACAGCACCTAAATATTTATTTTTCATAGTGTTTAAATTACTGGTTTTAATCATTATTTTCATCTTAAATTATTTATAAGAAACTTATTTTTTTTATGAATTTATAGGCTTTATTATCAATTAGAACAGTGTAATAACCTGCCGTTAATTTAGAAACATTTATAAACGTCCCTTTATCTTTTAAAACTATTTTTCCATAACTATCATATATAACATAGGGAGTGTTTGCGTAACTATTATGAATATTTACTATATCGATAGCAGGGTTAGGATATAAATAGCTTTTCTTATTTAAACTAATATCTTCTATAGACAAAGTACTGGAGATTATATTGACTACTTGTTTTTGCATAAAAAAGCGATCATCAAGATAATAAACCGTGTATTCTCCCAATTGGTTTGCTTGTATATTATTTACCCCTGCTCCTCTTGTGTTTGCGTAAAAATTGTCAGGACCATACCAACTATAAGAGCCATAATAAGGCGTTTGGCCAGATACTCCATATTTAGCTTGTGGCCCAAACTGAATGGTATTCCCTACATTAACATCGGCTTGTGTTCCTGTTTTCCAACCTGTATTATCCACATTATAATAAGAATTTATACCCGAGCTTTCATAATCACTATTTGTCATTAACCGCAGTTCTGCCGCCGCTGCATACCGAGAACCTTGCACGTCGTTTTTGGCAACAAATTTCATATAGTGTGCTGTGGTTTGAGGAAAATAAATTTCACTCCAATACCCCAAGTTACCAGAAGCTACAGGTGCACCCCAATTAATACCATCTGAACTTAAGAAAAGTTGAAAATCTTCAACAATACCATTAAGGCTAGTATCTTGAGGTGGGATATACATAAAACCAGATACATTATAGTTTGAACCTAAATTGATAATTAATTCATGAGGAAATGTATCTGCAACTGAATAAGCTGAGTGCCAAATGGTATTCAAATTATTATCAAAAGCATTTGTTGCTGGATAATTACCACTTATACTTTCTTCACTAGATGTTGACACCAAGCTCCAATTGTTTTGGGGTACGTAACTATTATCATCAAAAGGCGTCCAAGTGCCTGTAGTCATGTCAATTTTAAATTCATGAACATAGGGCATGCTTAATGTTTTGTTAGTTGTGTTTACATTAAGGGGAAGTATAATAATTTTAGATTCTGGTAAATCTGGATCTTTCCATCTATCTCCTACATAATAATGATGGGTTCCAGATGTTCCAATAATAGTGATTACATCAGAGGGTTGCGAATCATAAGTAATACCATTACCAACAAGCTTCCATGCAGACCATCCACTTTTAAGCGATGTAGACGTACTATAACGCATTTGGTTTAGATCCCAGCCTGTTTTAGTAGAGCAAAGCATATAGTAGAGATTATCTTTCTTAAAAATAACTGGTGCTTCTTTATGTTCTCCTGCAAACAAAACAGTAGCGTCAGCAGCATCCAAATAATCACTCGTTAATGCATATAGATTTAAACTACCATTAGCTTTATTTGTTGATATGAAGTATGCTTTGCCGTCTGTATCGATAAACATGCTACAATCATTAGAATCGTATCCTTTAGGAAAAAACTCTCTATCATACACATAATCGCCATCAATGGTAGTAGAATGAAAAATAGCCATTTTATTATTGGTATAACTTGAATTTTGATACTTAAGCCAAACCACAAATTTATTGGTCAATGCGTTGTATATTAAACACGGGCGTTCTGTAATACGAAGGTGGTTGGTTAAGTCGCTATTAATAGCTTCATCTATAATGGTTTTTTTGAATTCCCAATTCATCAAATCGGTAGAAGCATACAAATTAACGCCTTCAAAAGTATAGGTATCTGAACGGTCTTCCCCAAGCATTTAATAAACACCGTTGTGTTTCATGATGCTTACACCATGCGCTTGTATTCTATTCCCATCGGTATCTCGATGTAATATACCATTGCGAATAGATTGAATTTGTGCAGATGCCAGTGAAAATAAAAGACATAAAAGAAAACAGAAAGTAAATTTTATAAACTTCATAATTTTTAAAATATTGCAATCATGTTATTGAAATCAACTAAATGAACCTTTTTTAAGTAGATTAGAATATTAAACAAATCATTTATATTTATGATTACTTAATAGAAATTAATTAGGAGAAAACAGCTTGAAAAAAGTCTATACGCTCTATGTATAGTATCAAATTCGTTCTAATAGTAACGATAGGATATATATTCTTAAACCAAAATATCAATATATATTTAGTGATCACCAATCACAAATATACTTACATACACCATTGAAAATATAGCTTTAAAAACTTAAAACATAGACAATTTTACTTATTGAATTGTTTAGAAGAATTATCTTAGTTATAAACACAAAAAAAATAATTTCAGAACAAAATAATGTCGCCAATTTGTTAGATAAAACTTACACTTTTATAGAAGCACTTTTAACTTTAATTTATAAGCAAAGTTCCTTTTGATACTATAGATGAATTTTCTGTTAATGTGTAAAAATAAATACCTGTACCTAAGCCTTCTCTATCAATTATTATTTTTTGGACTTCGATATTATTCATCCCCTTAACTTTAACCCCTAATGAATTATAAATAAATATCTTAGCATCAAATAACTGATACGGTAATTTAAGCGTGCAATGAGTTGAAAATGGTATAGGAAATAGCTTAACATCACTTTTATTAATCTTCGATACTGACAATGCCTCTGAAACATTTACAACAAACGTTGTTACAGAATAAGCAGGGGCATTATACGATAATTTATTCCCAGATAAAATCCCTTTTTCTGAAATAGTTTCAAGTGTTTTTTCTGATGTATCTTCACCAAAACCAGAGCTAGACCCCGAGGTTCTATAGGTTTTAAAATTTGTTATATTGGAGACATTACTTAAATCAACATCATATGATTTTGTACTATTACCGTTATTAACAACAACAATAACAACTTCTTTCTTATCAGGACTTAAAGCCGCTAATGTAGCGCCGTGCGTAGAGTTTATAATCGTGTATCCAACTTTTATAAAATTAGTTACATTTTTACGGCAATAAAAACCTCTAGTTTTATTTAATATAGGCGTTTGAAACGGTATGTTTTCATTCCAATTTGTTTGATGAAGCATGCCCCAACCATCATCTCTAGACATAAGTTGCCAATCGCACCAAACGGTTGATTTCAAGTTCCGAAGGTCTTCCACCAAACGATAAGCCATATCATAATGTCTTATGTACCACGCATTCGCTATTGGTGGCGTCCAACTTAAAGGTCCAGTTTCAGTTTGCCATATAGGTTTATTTCCGTTATTTTTCGCAAAGGTTGCCAAATTAGCTTTATCCTGCCAACCACCGCCATAACTATGGGTATTTATTTTAGCAATACCATTGTATTCGTTTGGATTATTATTTTTTAATGTGGTTAAATTACTAAGTGCAGAAGTCACTTTAGAGTTGTCTGCTGCTGCAAGTTTAATAGAAGGAATACCCAAAGCTATTTTTCTTTGCCATAATCGCCATAATATTTGAGCCTGAGTCGCTTCATAAATAGCCGATCCTTCTTGGTTTCCTCCTTTTTTCCAATAGCCTGAAATAGGTTCGTTAAAAGGTTCTATATAACTGATGTTCCATGACGGATAACTTGTATTTAAACCTGCTGTTACAGAAGCCAAATAATCTGCGAAATCATCATAAAAATCTGGCTTTAAATTTTCTGAAGTAGCACTTACATTTCCTGCTACACAAGCACCATGCGTCATCCACCAAGGAGGTGAATAGGATATCATTTCTGTAATTATATCTCCTTTAGGAGCTCTTAAAGATGCCATTTTGTCCATTACAGCTATTTGCCTAGCATCATTAGACAAGTTGTAAGTTCCCCAACCTTCACCATCATTCTGAGGGCTTCTATATCCGGGCATTTTACCACCATCTTTTCTTATGTGATCTCCTTCTGTGCAATTAGGATTTTCTCCACCTCCAATATTGAATCTAAATACGTTAAAATTTAAATCATTAACAGCATAACCTGCAAGTTCATCGATAGTTGATTGCGGCATACCCCCTACTAGATTTGCCCACCAAGCTAGTGATACGCCCCAACCTTCTATTGTTTGATGCTCGACAAATGGATTTATTAAAACCTGTTCCTGAGATGATGATATAAAAAAACTAAAAGAAGTTATAACAATACTTAAAATCTTATTTCGAATTATTAATAACTTCATCATTGTTTATTTAATTATACCCTGTGCTATACACATCTTTTGCTGAAAAACCACCTTTTTCACCCTCTATCATTATTCCCTCTAAATCTTTCATATCTAGATTTTCTGAAGGGTTAAATTTATCGCCAGTCATGTAGTTCAACAAACTATGTCTTAATTGTCTAGCAACAGGTCTTTTATTTAAATTTGTTGTTATATCTACGGCAGAAAACACCAACTTACCACTACCTACTTTAGCTTCAAATACATTTGATAAATGATGATTGGTTACAAAATTATCTATCACACGAATTATTGGAGTTACAGCTAATGAGTCTATAATCACGGATTTAGAATTTATACATAAATCCCACCATTGCCAATCAGAATGTGTACTGGTTGGAAAACTACTAAACGCAGGGTGCTTATCATCTACGAATACTCCCATAGACGCCGGTTGATTTGGAAAGTGCACAGGACTCCAAAACACAGGAACAAAACGACCTTCAATACCTTGTAATGACTTATAGTTTGGATTTAACAAAACTGTTTTTCCTTGGCTTAAAGCTTTAGAAGCTACATCAAAAGAAGATGTTATTAGTACCGCTTCTGAAGTTGTAGTTACATCTTTTGGATACACCCATATGTTCCAACTGTTTTTATATTTTGTACCTTTTAAAGCGACTGTTATTTTTAATTGTTTAGCCTCTTTAACATCAATATCAAAATTTATATTTCCTAAATTTATATTATTACCAATAGTTAAGTTTACATTACTTTCACTACCGTTTTTTACCAAAGTACCTAAATCATCTATTACTGTCCAATCTATAGTTTGGTTTTCTTTATCTTCAAAAAAGTTTGCTATTTCTATTGAAGCATCAAAGGTTTCGCCTGTTTCATACACTGCTTTTTCAAAACGTAATAGTGGTACTAATTCGCTATTAAACTGACTAAATTCTTCAGCTGAAATAATTCCTTTCGATTCCCAGAATGCATTGAGTAAGCCAACTAAAGCGGTTCCTTGTCCTGGAAAATCCTGTAACTGTAGCAATTGAAACCCATCAAAACTTGGTGTTTTTAAAGCACGCTCAATTTCTTCTTTATAAAGTAATGCCGCTAATTTTCCTGAATTATAGGTAAAATCTGGAGCCAAATCAATTAAACCTTTCTTTTCTAAATCTTGTTTAACTGCAATAAAATTAAGAGGCTCTAAAACGCCTGTATACTTAGAAATTTCACTCATGTCTGGATATACCGAGTATTGTCCGATTTCATGCGATATTAAAGGAATATCTATATGAGCACTTCCAGACGTGTAATCGGCATTAAAATGAGGCGCTTTATCGTTGAAAATTCCTTGTCCGCGAATCCAACCTTTAGCGGTCCATTGGGTGATAAAAAAATCATCTTCTTGTTCTGGTTTTACTCCCATGGGCCTTTGAAAAGAAAATGCTGTAGTAGCATACATATGCCTATTGTCCTTTGTTTTTAAATCTGCCACTATACTATTTAACAAACTAGCGTCTCCTTGAAGCTCATTCCCCAGCGCCATGAATAGAAAGGATGGGTGGTTTCCATAATCTTTAATCAATTTATCGGCTTCTTCTTTTAAAAATGCTGTTGTTTTTGCATCTTCTCCTACTTTTAAACTCCAATGAGGAAGTTCTACTTGATAATAAAAACCTAATTCATCAGCTGCTTCAAACGCTGCTTTTGGCGGACACCATGAATGAAAACGTAAGTGGTTTAAACCATAACTTTTAGCTTGTTTAATAAGTGTTGCCCATTCTTCTTTTTCCATTGGAGGATATCCTGTTAAAGGAAAAATAACACATTCTAAATTACCACGAAGAAAAATACGCTTACCGTTTAAAGTTAAATCACCATCATTGTTTGTAAGTCCTTTATAACCAAATCGCGTTTTAACACTTCCTGAGTTTGATGTAACTTCAACATCATAAAGGGCAGGGTTAAACTCATCCCAAAATTCTAATTTCTCTGGTCTATTTATTATAAAACTGATGAGATTACCTGTTGTTTCTGAATTAGCGATTTCTGAATCAAAAACAACTTCCCCGTTTATAGATGTGATGACACAACGTAGTGATTCTTTAATAGATGCTGATTGATTGAATGTTACTTTTAGTGTATTATCTTTAAGGTTAGGGTATACCTGAAGGTTTTCGGGCGTATTTTTATTTGATGCCGTTAACAAAATGTCTCCTAAAATACCATTCCATTTAATTTGTGTATGGTTAGTATAAGCGTGCGCCATATCTTGATTTACAACATCTGGGTATTTTGTACCAGCAACATTTATGAAAGGAAATTTATTAGAATTATCAATACAAATAGTTAACAAATGTTTTCCTGGTGTTAAAAAAGGTGTTAAATCATACCCATGGTTTCCAATTAGACTATTAGCAGACCCAATAAGTTTTCCATCTATATAAACTGAAGACTCCCAAATGATACGCTCTAAATTTAAAGTAACATTTTTACCTTTCCATGTATTAGGTATTTCAATTTCTTTTTGATACCATGCTTTGCCTATATATTGATGCTTTCTAGCAAGATTAGACATTACATAGTTGTTAATAGCTGGCTCTAAGGTGTTAGGTGTCCCAATAGACGCATCATCCAATGTACCTGGTAAATTAATTGAATTACCTATAATTTTTGATAAAGCCCAATTTTCGTCTTCGCCTACATTGGTAGAGTCTAGCTTAACCTGCCATTGGCCGGACAAATCAATTTGTTCTAATTTAGTAGTTGAGCATGCACTTATGGTTAATGCTAATATTACAACTGCGAGTTTAAAAAATTTCATAATATCTATCTTAGTTTATAACTTTTACTTTATTATTTATATTTCTTTTCTAATTCTTTGGCTTTGCAAAAAATCATGGCATGCGCTTTTTAAATGAGAATTAAGGTTAGGACTTTGAAATAACTGAGAAATAGTAGTTTCAAAAGGACTTCTATCATTAAAATACAGCATATAATTTATGCTCATTAGCGACAATGACCAATCTTCATTACTACTTTTACAGTAAGTATTTAAAATATCTATAGCATTTTTATTATTGTATTTATTGTATAAAAGTGCAGAAATAGTAATAGCCACTGGTGGATAATCATCATAAAGAAATTCATTTAATTCCTTTTGATAAGATTTTAATAGTGTTTTATCTTGCGACATTAATCCAATACTAGCCCAATAGCGAACCATATTGTTTTGATGCTTTAAATATGCTATTTGAGTTTTTATAATTTCTATTCCTTTTTTACCAGACAAGGATGCTACCTTGTAAATCTCATTAAAATTATAATTAACTTCGTCTAAACGGTATTCGTAAGGGGTTTGCTTTTTTGCAATTTTAGCCATTTCATATTCTGGCATAAACATGATGTCTTTCGCTTTTAAAAGCTCTGTATCCATAAACTGTCTCATTTTTTCAATAACAGACTTGTATTCTGGATTATCAGCTAAATTATTTGTTTCCCAAGTATCATTTTCAATATCATATAGCACTTCATGAGGTCGTTCATCAAAAATACCAGCTTGTAATGTATTAAGTTTACCTTGTTTTAAATCATTACGCATATGCTTTGTAATATCTGCAATTTCTAGATAATTAATATACCGTACTTCTGGTATAAATGGCATAAAGTTTCTTGAATAAACATATTTTCCATCGGTTACACTTCTTACCAAATCTAGGCCATTATCTACTCTATCTGTAGAAAGTAATAATAGGTCGTTTTTAGAATTTGAATTATTTTTGAAAAAAGATTTACCTTTCATATACTCAGGTGCTTTTCCTCCTAGTAAATCGATCATGCTTGGTACCAAGTCTTCAAAACTGATAAGGTCGTTAGTAACTCCTGCTGTTTTCCAAGGTGATAAATGTTCAAATTTTTCTGGAAACCATGCTACAAAAGGTACTCGATACCCTAAGTTAATACCATTTGTTTTGGCTCTAGGAATGCCTTCTCCATGGTCTGCATAAAAGAAAATAATAGTATCATCCTTTAAACCATCGTCCTCTAATTTTTTGAGTAATTCGCCAATACGATTATCAGTTAACTTAATAGAATTATATACCCTTGCAAATTGTTTGCGCATTTCGGGTGTATCATTATAAAAGGGAGGTATTTTAAACGCATCATCTGCTATTCTATCTTCTTCCGGAAGTTGCTCCCAAACATATTGTTCATACTGCTTAAAAGTCCAGGACATGGTTCTAGATTGATGCGAATCATCGAAATTAAATACTGCAAAGAATGGTTGTCCTTCTTTCCTACCTTTCCATGTTGCTTTTCTAGAACTTTCATTCCAAGCCTCATTTACAAAGTCTATTTCATTGGCAATATTATAATCTGTTTTAGAATTATTAGTAGTATAATATCCTAATTGTTTTAAATAATAAGGAAAACCTTTAATATAATTTGGAATGGGATATTGACTTCTTTGGTGCCCTGTACCCGTTTTAAAAGTTCTAGCACCTGTAATTATGGTAGATCTACTTGCAGAACATACGGTTCCTGTGGAAAACGCATTGGTAAAACGAACACCTTCCTGTGCCAATTTATCTATTATAGGTGTTTTAGCATCCTCATTACCATAACACCCTATAAATTGTGGTGAAGTATCTTCAATGGTTATCCACAATATATTAGGTCTGTCTTGAGCCAAAACTGTAGTAAAACCATGTACAATAAAAATAATATAGAAACAATACTTCATTAGGAATACGAAATTAATTTTTTAGGATTTTAGCCATTTTTTTCTCCATTATTTTAACGATATCAGGATGTTTTTCATATACATTATTGCTTTCAGAAGGGTCCTCTTCTAAGTTAAACAACTGTATTTCTTTTTTAAATCCAGGATCGACAAACTTATCGCTTAACCACTTTGGTATTTGTTGATCTTTTGGTTGAATATACTTCCATTTACCCATTCTCAATCCGAATGTGTAAGCCTCTTCAAGTAAAAACTCGCGCCCCTTATTGGTTTCTCCTAACCAAGCTTGTAAATGGTTTTCACTATCTGGTGCAGCTCCTTTATCTATTTTGTGATTAATTAAATCAGCTAATGTAGCATATAAGTCTACTTGTGATAATAAGGCCGAGCTAGTTCCTGGCTTGATGCGTTTTGGCCAATGGGCAATAGTTGGCATACGCGTACCAGCTTCATAAACAGAGTATTTAGTCCCTCTAAATGGGCCCGCTGGTTTATGGTCTCCTACTAATTCTATGGCATAATCTAAATATCCATCATCTAATATTGGTCCGTTGTCACTCGTAAAAATAATTAAGGTATTATCTAGAAGGTTTGCTTTTTTTAAGGACTCGGTAATTTGACCTACACACCAATCCATTTGAGCAATCACATCTCCTCTAGGGCCCATGGTACTACTTTCAACAAATTTTATGTTAGCAATTCTTGGTTGATGAATGTCATGCAATGAGAAATACAAGAAAAATTTATCATCCTTATTATCATCTATAAACGAATTTGCTTTTGCAGAAAGTACAAAAGGTATTTCTTCATCTACCCATAAGGCTTCTTTTCCTCCATTCATATAACCAATACGGCTGATTCCATTAATAATGGCGCCTTGATGGTATGGATCTGTATGCTGTTTTAATAACTCAGGATGTTCTCTACCCAAAGGATAGCCATCTATTCGTGTTCCGTAACTTACTGTAATAGGATCTGCCAAATCTAATCCTACAACCTCTTGATTTTCTAAAAACACACAAGGTGTTCTATCTCCTGTTGCAGGAATTAAAAAGCTATAATCAAACCCAACTTCCTTAGGGCCTGGAGCTACACGTCTATTCCAATCTATCTTGCCTCGACCAAGTCCTAAATGCCATTTTCCAACAACTCCTGTTTTATAGCCAGCTTTTTGTAGCATACTTGGCAGGGTTTCCTGATTTGGGTCTATAATTAAAGGCGCATCACCTTCTAATATAGCGGCGTTATTTCTAAATGCATAACTACCTGTTAAAAGAGAATACCGTGAAGGTGTGCAGGTTGAAGATGAACTGTGCGCATCTGTAAAGTTTAAGCCATTTTTTGCTAAAGCATCTACATGGGGCGTTTTAATACCAACGGCTCCATTAACACCAATATCTCCATAACCTAAATCATCCACATAAATGATGATAATATTGGGATCACTCTTTTGAGCAATCCCAACAGTATACATCATGAATACGACTATAAACAACAAACTTTTAGTTATTGTTTTCATAATTGTTTTAGTTTTTATACTACTGCTAGTTAATTATTAATAGCGCTTAATTCTAAATTAGCGTGAATATGTGCTGGCAAATGAAAAGCGATGTTAGTTACTTTACTAAATGTTTTTATAGCTTCTTCTTGCTGCCCCATTCCTAACTGCCCTAATCCTATTAAATAGTTACAGTGTATTTGATTTATAACATTTAAATCTTCTTCCCAAATTAATAAATCTGGAAGTGAAATAGCGAAATAATCTAACTTCACGTCATCATTCATATGTGTATTTCCATAATTTAATAGATTTTCAAAACGGGTATTGGCTTCGTCGCATCTATTCAATTTTTGTAATGCTAATCCTTGGTAAAATATTTTATCTGGTTGCTGATCGTTATAGAAAATCGCCGGACTTGGGTCGCTAAGACCTTCTGATGCTTTTTCGAAAAACTGTTTAGCTGTTTCATGATCGCCCAAACCTTCATAAGCACAACCTAACCAATAATGAATATCGTTTTCTTGAGTTCCATGCAATTTCCCTTCACCTAAATTATGAGGATACGTTTGAGCTTGCTCTAAATAATCAATAGCTTTTTGGAAGTTACCTTGTGTTATATATTTCTTAGCTAGTTCTACTTGTACAGTTAAGTATTGAAATGGTACTTTACCTTCACCTCCTTCCCATGGGTGGAATTGACGTTGCTTTAAAAGGGCTTCTGCTTTTTCAAAGTCACCTTTAACATTATAAATTGCTATACGTTCTAAATACAAATCATCTCTTGAGTTTGTTAAGTCTATATGTTTTTCCAAAAGGTTTAAACGCTCATCAACAGAAACATTAATTTTTTTGTACAGCTGATCTAATTCCATTAACAAACGCGCATCAGTTGAGTCTAATTCAAAAGCTTTTTCTAAATGCTTTCTTGCCTGATCTTTTTGGTTTGTTTTATTATAGTAAAGTAATGCTAAATTACGTTGTGCAATAGCAAAAGTATCATCAAGTTTAACCGACATCTCGATACATTCTTGTGCTTCTTTATATTGTTTTGAGGCATACCAAAAGTTTCCTAAGTAATAAAATGCTTTAGCATCGGTTGGATTTGCTTTACAAGCCGCTTTAAGAGCTAAAACTTCTTCAATTTTATTAGGGAAACAATAAGTATCTGGCATTTGGGAAGCTTTTTTATAGCATTCTAAAGCTTTATTGGTATCTCCTCTTTCGTCAAAGAACCATCCCATGAAATAATAAATCATAGGATAAACTTCCGTTTTACCTTCAGTATGTACTTTTAATATTGAAATGGCTTCATCAAACTGTCCAGCAGCAGCATAATCTAAAGAAAATTCTAAGTAGTTATGTGCATAATCTCTTATCAAGCTTTTGAAAGCATTTAAGTCTTCCGCTTTATTAGATAACAAATAACGCTCGTATAATACACCAAAATTAAATTGATCAATCGCTAAAGACTCCTCTACCAGTTTGTTTGCTGCTTCAAGTTTACCTTGTTTTCTTAGAATAACAATCTTTAAATGTCTTCCTTTATGGTTATGCCAGTTTTTAATTAAAGCACGGTCTATTAAGTCTAGAGCTTTATCTAAATCGCCTCTTAAACAATCTATTTGAGCAAGATTGAAGTAGCCTGCATCCTGCCATTGAGCATTCCAACAAGCTTTAAAGAAACTTGCGTAGGCTTCATCTTTTTTTCCTAAGAAGCTTAACGCCATCCCTTTATTAAATAATGGTTCACCATCATAGGGGTTTGGGTTGTGTTTCATTAACGACTCGATAGCTACATCAAAATACGTGATAGCTTTTTCTAGTTGTCCTTTTCTTAAATTTAACAATCCCATAGCATTGTTACATCTCACATCTTTAGGAGATCTTCTAAGACCTTCTTCATAATAATCAATAGGACTAAAGGTGGCATGCCTATATTGCTCTAAATGCAATCCTTGTAAATACAACCCTTCAACAGTATCAATATCTTGTGGTGATTTTGCCGCTTTTGCAGATTCAGGAATTTCGGTTGATAAATTTTTATCTGGCGTCCAAGCTACTAATACTTTACCTTTTTTATCGGAAACAGATATTTTTAAATCTTCAAATTTAGAACCTTTAAGATCAATTGATTTTTCAAAACCATTTTCTGGAGAAAGGTTAACTACTTCATCTAATAAAACACTGTTTTCATCTTTTAGAGTAATGATGGCGTTGTTGTATTCTGAAGTTACATAAACTTTCACCAATGCTTTACCTTCTACCTTTTCTAGGTTTACTAATGCTTCTTTCGTTGCATTTTTCACCATTCCTACATTATAGTAAGGCATAAAATATTGCTTAAAGCTTTTTTCCTCGTAAGGGTGCATCCAAGCAAAATCGGGTTGATTATCAGTATATACACCACACATTAATTCAATATATGGACCGTCTTCATCGGTTAAGTTTCTATCCCAAGCTTTACCAAAGTCCCCATTACCCCAAGTCCATTGCTTTTTACCTGGAGACACGTTATGATCGGCTATATGTAACAAACCACCTTTAGTATCGTTCTCATACCCTCCAACAAAATCATATTCAGAGTTTATAGCCATGTAACTTGTTGGTACTGGAATATTTTTATAATTTGAAATATCTGTACCTGGTGAATAATCAATTTTATAATATTCTCCTTTAGCAATTGGGAATTCAGAAACATCACGCTTTCCATGATCGAAAACAGCATTTACATCAGGTGGAAATACCGATTGATAATGGTCGTTAACCGCTACGGCAGGGTTTGCCCACCATAGAAAAGTTTGTGGATGTGGAGTTCTGTTATAAAGTTGCGCTTTGATTTCGATGTAAGCTTTGTCCGGATGTAGTGTAAAGCCTGCCATCCCTTTAGTACGGAACATACGCTCTAACTCACTAACCCAAACAGTTATGCTTCCGTCTTCATTATTTTCTATATAAAAATCGGTTGGATCATAAGTACTTGGTCTATGATGCTGTGGCCAGTTAAATTCGATACCTCCGGAAATCCATGGACCCGTTAAACCAACCAGAGCAGGTTTAATTACATGATTGTAGTATACAAAATGACGTTCTCTGATTTTATCATAGGCCATTTGAATTCTACCTCCTAATGCAGGAAGTACCATTATTTTTATATAATCGTTTTCAATAAAAATAGCATCCCATTCTTTGTCAACTTTAGTATCACTCATAGTTTCAATTACTGGGTTTGGATACACAGCTCCGCAACTTGCTTGATACACCCTTTTATCTAAAAAAACAGGATATTTTTCAGGTTTTCCAACTTCGTAAGTAGGTATCACTACTTTTTCTTTCCAGGCTTTAACTGTTTTCATAATTGCATGTTTTTGTTCTGCTTCAATTTTGCAGATGATTATTTATTTTATTTTACTAATAGCGCTTTTATGTCTTGAATTTCTAATTCAGTTTTAGGGCTAAACTGTTCACTTACCATATACTTTTTCAAACTATATAATAATTGTTGCGCCTCTAATCTGTTTTCAATATTTGTATGTAAATCTATTCCTGACATGATTAATTTTCCATTGCCAATTTTAGCTTCGAAAATTAAGGCTGTTTTTCTATTTTTAAACCAGTCGTCTACAATTCTAACTATAGGTGTTAATGTGGTAGGAAGTTCATCTAAAATAATAGCATTCGAGTTGCTCATGGCGTCCCACCATTGCCAATTTGAATGATATTCGGTTGGGAAATTAGCTAACGCAGGGTGTTCTGGGTTACATAAAATACCTAATGTATGCGGTTTTTGTTCTTTAGTCCATGATGTATTCCAAAAAACACTAGAGAAACCAACTCCAATGTCACCGCCTTTGTTTGCTGCAATATCTCCTTTTGTTACATTTAAAAGTACGTTTCCGCCTTTTTGAAGGTAATTAATGGTACTTGCATCTAGTTTATTAACAACCTTGAGGTTGTTTTCCTTGTCTATTTTTTCATATTGACTAGGATACACCCATACATCCCAAGTATTTTCAAATCCTGATACTTGAACTACCAGCGTTAATTTCTGCGCTTTTTTAATTTCATCGAGAGACACATTTATTTTACCTAAGCTAATTCCATTTCCTATTGGAATATCCACTTTATTAAAGTCTCCTTTTTTGAAAACACTACCATCGGCGTTTTTTAAAGTCCAAGTTGGTGTTAAATTCTTAAAAGGCTTCTCTCCATAATGAGCGACTTCAACAGAAGCTTCAAACGCTTCGTTACCCTTAAAAACGCGTTTCTCTAAACGAGCTAAAGGCACTGTTTCATTACAAAATTTGCTATATTCTTCTGGGGTTACATAACCTTTTTCATCCCAGAAAGCATCTAACACACCTATTAAGGCGGTTCCTTGCCCAGGGAAATCGTGCAAATCTAGTAATTGGAATCCTGCAAAATCTTTAGTTCTTAATGCTGCTTCTATATCGGCTTTGTAACATAGTGTTTGTAATTTCCCAGAAGCTAAAAGCAAACTATCGGCTAATTCTAACATGTCATTTTCTTCTAATGTTTCTTTGAAAATCTCAAAATTCTTTGGTTTTAAAACCCCTGTGTATTTTGACATTTCGTTAAAATTTGGGTAAACGCACCATTGTCCAATTTCATGACTTACATAAGGCATAGGTGTTTTGCTAATAATATCAGTATAGTCGAATACCGTTTGTGGTGGCTTCGCATTTATAATACTATTCAAGTTTTGATTCCAACCTTGAATACGTGGTTTGCTATTATTGTAAAAATCTAAATTATCAATGTATGGCCATCCAGCGCCACTGGTGTAAACTCTTCTATTGTCGAATGCTTTAAAGTGGTCAACAAACTTTCTTAAGTATTCGGTGTGATTTTTACCACTAGGCTCATTACCATACGCCATCATTACAAATGACGGGTGATTTCCATATGCATTTATAATATCTTCAGCTTCTTTATATAACCATTTATCAATAGGTGCTCCATCACCTATTGTAGTCCAAGCGGATGCTTCTACTTGTAAATAAATTCCCATTTCATCGGCTGCTTTGAAGGCTGCTTCTGGTGGACACCAAGAATGAAAACGCATATGGTTTAATCCGTGGTTTTGAATAATTTTAAAAATTCGTTTCCAAGAATCTGTATCGGTTGGTGGATACCCTGTTAAAGGAAAAATAGCACATTCTAAGGTTCCTCTTAAAAAAACTGGACGTTCGTTAATAGTGAAAATAGTCCCTTTCCCTTTAAACTCGCGCAAACCAAAATCAACATTCTTTACATCAACTCCTGAAGGAGATTTTAAAGTTAATGTCATTTCATAAAGATTTGCGTTGAATTCATCCCATAGCAATGGATTTTCTCCCATTGGATACTCTATGCTTACTTTACCTTCTGCATCGACCTTTACTTTTTTAGTTATAGCATCAAGCACTTCGCTTGCATTTGTTTTACTTTTAACTTGTAATTCCAAATCATAATTTTCAGTGCTTTCTGATATATTTTTAATTTGTGCAACTACAAGCACTTTTTTATCCTTAACATTTGGATATAATCTTACATTACCAATATGGCTATTTGAAGTCGCTGTTAATTCGATATTACCTACAATACCAATCCAATTAGTTTGTGTATTATCTGAAATACTATGCGCATCTAATCCTACATCAATATCTTTTACTCGGTTATCTATTCGAATTGATATCGTGTGTTCTCCAGGTGTTAAAAACTCACTTAGATTATAGTTGTGAGCAGTTCCTAAACTGTTCTCTAGTCCAACTTTCTTATTATCTACCCAAACTGTAGATTCCCAATGAACACGTTCTAGCTCTAAATTTATATGTTTATTCGACCAAGACTCTGGAATGTTTACCCTTTTTTGGTACCAAGCAGGACCATAATAAACTTTTACAGGACTTAACCAAAATGGCACCTTTACATTACCCTCTTCGCGGTACTTCTTCATTTTAGGGTCCTTATACCACAAACTATCATTCCACATATTTCCTGTCCATTTGGTTTCAACCGTAATATCATCACCTAAGCCATTTTCAGCCATGGAACCTGGTAAAGAAATACGTTCCGTTAAGTCTGTTTTAAACCACTGTTCATTCAACCCCTTATCAAGAGAATCTATTTTAAACCCCCAATCTCCAGACAGATCCATGCGAACACTATCTTCACTTTTACAAGAAATTATTGCTGCTATTAAGAAAAGGATTAAATACGCTTTTATTCTTTTAAGTAATGTCATATTTAACTTTGTTTTAGTTTTAATTGATATCTAGTTATGTGTTTTTAAAAAATTTATCTACGATAACCTTCAAGGTTTGTTTTTGTTTTTTGTTATTAAATGTTAGAAATAGAATACCTCGTTGCGGTACTTTATAACTAAAATCATTTTGTTCCTTAGTTGAAATTTCTTTTGAAAAAATCATTTTACCCTCAACAGTCGTGACCGAGAAATCAATAGGATCAGAGTCCTTAAAAACTGATAAATCGACTTTTAAATAGTTACCCTTTTCAACTGGGTTAGGGTAATATGACATTGTCTTATTCGTGTCTAAAAATTTATTCCCTAACGACGTATCAGCTTTTTGAGAATCATATAAATTAGTCACCTCTTGATCTGTTAGCATTGTTTGATAAAACATGATATCATCCATATAACAGTTAGCAGAAGCACTTGTAGGAGTACCAACATAAAAATCGGTAAAGTTAAGTGCTGATAATGCTAATGGCCTCGTGTTGCGTTTTGTGCCATTTTGATAAATAGTTGCATTTACTCCATCTCCAATTAAAACTATATGGTTCCATTCATCAAATTCTAATTTTTGTGTAGTACCGCAAATTCCTGATACTGTTTGGTTATAAAAACAAAATTGTTTTGGAGTAAACCAATTTTCTTTGGTTAATGCGAGTAGGTGTTTACCACCTTGTTCAGTAAAATAAAAGGCATATTTATTAAATTCTTCTACCATTAGTTTTATCCAAAAAGACATGGTATAGCCTGTTTTATTTAAAGGGTTTGCAGGTAATTTTAAATTAGCATTTGTAGTAGGAAGCGAAAGCACGTTTCCTCTTTCTGAATCTGTATGAATATTAGAACCTGAAAAAGTAGCTGGAGCATTTGTGATTTTATCAAATGATGTAGTAGTCGTATTATTTTCAAAATCGAAGTGTAAAGACGCATTAACAACTGATTGCGATACATCAAACCATTTTTTAATTTCATTAGCAACTATTTCATGCCCTTTTTCATTAACATGAACAGCTTGAGCATAATAGCTTGAAAGATCTGTTCCTGCCCTTGCTAAATCTTGAAAAGCCTTAAAGCTATCAACCAATCCTACTTGATATAATGCGGCTAACTCTCTAATTTGAGCAGCCTGAAGTGCTAACGGACTTTGTTCATCTAATAAATCCTCCGTGCTTACAGGTGTTGGTGTCATTAACATAACTTTAGTTCCGTAAGCAAGTGCGTCTTCAATCATTTTAACCCAAGCAGCACGAGATCGAACCAAACCTATACCACGGTCGTTTATAGCATAGTCTATAAATAAAACTTCTGGACGCATGGTTAAAACTTCGGTATTAAATCTTAACTCACCTTGTTCAGATTGTTCTCCTCCTATGGAAGTTGTTATCGTATTAATAACAGCATACGGATATATTCCTTTTAATTTTACTAATGTAAGGTACGGGTAGGCTTCTAAGGTACGTACATCAGGCGTTAGAAAATACCCTGTAGGTACGCTATGTCCATGAAAAACTAAATTCATAGTCTTATTGCTAGGCCACGTTTTTTGAAACTCAGTAATTACAGGTCTTAAATACGTATTACTGTCTGCAATTTGCGACTGTGCTACATTAAAAAATGTAAATACTGTAATTAAGACTATAATGCTTTTGATTTTCATATTACTCCTTTTTTGTTCCCAAAAATATGCTTGGCTTCTTTTGAAAATGATTTTTAATTTCTATTAGAATTGATTTTTAAAATATTCAAGAATAGCATCGGCAACAAACTGATGTCCTTTTTGATTAATATGATTGTTTTGAGACATGAAACCTGATAAATGCTCTGTTTTTGCTATTTTTTTAAATAAAGCATAGCTATCCACTAACCCTACATTGTATTTTTTTGCTAAACCTCTAATTTGTTCACTATGTTTTGCTAAATCTGTTTCTTCTGAAGCAATATCTTCTTTTAAATCTGGCGTAGGCGTTAGCAAAACCACTTTTGTTCCATATTCTAATGCTTCTTCAATCATTTGTTCCCAGGCCTTTTTGGCGCGTTCTAAACCTATACTCCTGTCATTTAGAGCATAATCAATAAATAGTACATCGGGTTTATAGTTTAACACGTCATTTTTAAAGCGTTTTGCACCTTGTTCTGCTTGCTCACCACCAATAGATGTTGTTATAGTATTAACAACTGAAAATGGATAATGATTATTTATGTGCTTAAGAGTTAAGAACGGATAAGCATTTAGCCTATCTGTAACGCCTTTAGTTGTGTAACCCGTAGGCACTGAATGTCCATGGAATACAAGATTTATAGTTCGGTTTTTAGGCCAAGCTATTCGTAATTCTTCTTTCAAGCCGTCTAAGTAAGATTCTGCTAATGCCACTTGTTGTGCACAAGCGAAATTAAAACTCAACAAGGCTGACAAAAACAGCAGTGCTTTGTATTTCTTAATAATTAAAAACATATTTTATTTTTTTTCCTCTTTTGTGAATTCTAATTCAATCTCCTCTAAGCTTTTACCTTTAGTTTCTGGTAACTTCTTTCTTATAAATAAAAAGCCTGCTACACATATAAAACTATAGACCCAAAACGTTCCAGATGCACCTAAAGCATCATTTAAAATTGGAAATGTGAAGGTTAGAATAAAAGATGCCACCCATAATGAGAATGTTGCGATAGACATAGCGATACCTCGTATTTTATTAGGGAAAATTTCTGATAAAACCACCCACGTAATAGGGGCCAAAGACATGGAATAAATGGCAATTGCAATAATTACAAGAAGTAACACTGGCCAACCTGTAAATTGCATATAATAAGCACCACCTAAAATAGCATAAACTACTGCTAAACCGATAGAGCCTAAAAGCATTAATTTTCTACGCCCCCAACTATCTACGGTTCTCATGGCTACTAGAGTAAATATTAAGTTAACACTTCCTGTAATGACGATATTAAAAAGCATATCCCCTACACTATAGCCAGCTGCTGAAAATATTTCGTCGGCATAATTAAATATGATATTAATACCACACCACTGTTGAAAAACAGCTAATACAATTCCAATAATTAAAATGGGTTTTACTTTTGAACCTTTAAAATCTGAAAGATTAATTTTGGACGTTCCAGATTCTTTAAGAGTGGCTTTTACATTTTTTAATTCTTGCTCTGCATATAAAATACCTCCAATTTTAACTAAAACATTTTTAGCCTTATCATCATTATTTATCTTCACCAAAAATCTTGGACTTTTGGGTACGATAAACATTAAAACAAAAAATAATACTGCTGGTATTAATTCTACCCAAAACATCCAACGCCATCCTGTTTGACCATTCCATGAATTTAATATCATTTCTGGCGTGCTATTTTCGGGAATAGCTTCGGCTATAAAAAAGTTAGCAACTTGCGCTACCAAAATACCAATAACTAAAGTTAGCTGATTAATAGCAACAAACTGACCTCTGTATTTTGCAGGAGCTATTTCGGCAATATACATTGGTGACAATGTAGAAGCTAAACCAATACCTAAACCACCTATTAAGCGGTAAATTATGAATGGGGTGAAATTATCTACATACCCTGTTCCAAAAGCAGAAATGGTAAATAATGCTGCTGATAGAATTAGAGGTAGTTTTCGACCAAATTTATCGGCTACAAAACCTGAAATGACGGCTCCAAAAATACAGCCAATAAGCGCACTACTCATGGTCCATCCTTGTAGTGTAGGTAAATCACTTATATCAAAATACAACTCATAGAAAGGTTTTGCGCCTCCGATAACGACCCAGTCATAGCCGAATAAAAAACCTCCCATAGCAGAAACTAAAGCTAAAAAGAGTAAATAAGCGAAATTAAATTTTGTGTTTTCCATAGTGTTTAGTTGGTGTATTCTATTTTTAAGATGGTTAGTCTTTTGTATTTAAACTACTGTTATACCAATCTTCATTTGGCTTGAAGTTTTTATCTAAAAAATCTTTGCGCTGTTTTTCTAAATTAGGCATCATATTTTTCTTTCTGCTTTCGTATGTTTTCTTAGCTTTTGCTTCATCATACTTTGCATATTTTTCAGGAATTTTTGCTTCGATGTTTTTTAAGTGTGCATCTAATTCCATTCTTAGACTTTGAGCTATTTGTGGTTCGTCTTTTGAAATATCTTTTTCCTCACTTGGATCTGTAGATAAATTATACAACTCATCACGATCATCTTCCCAATAGTGAATAAGCTTATAAGATTCTTTTCTAATCATACTTACAGGCTCCCCGCCTTGATTTCCATAGTGAGGGTAATGCCAGAATAAAGGACGCGTATCAAGCGATTTTCCTTTTAAAAGGGGCACTAAACTAACACCATCGATGACTTGTTTTGGATCGTTTTTTAAGCCTGCTAAATCTAATAAAGTTGGATAAAAATCAATTCCAGACACAGGATAATCAATTGTTTTTGGGGTGTTTTTATACATTGGAGCTTTAATAAGATAAGGCTCTCTTATTCCACCTTCCCATTGATAACCTTTACCACCTCTTAGTGGGTAGTTACTTGTAGAAAAAGCATCACCACTTGCAACACCTCCATTGTCAGAAGTAAACACAACTATTGTGTTTTCATCTAGACCAAGTTCCTTTAGTCGTTGTAAAACGTGACCGATAGCATCATCCATAGACTCAACTAAACCAGCATATACCGGGTTATCTTGCACTGTACGAATTGGTAACACACGTTCCATTTCAAATCCAGACTCTGGAATACCCTGTGCTTCTGCTTTATTTCTATATTTTTCCCATTTAACCTCTGTTGTTTCAATAGGACCATGCACCGCGTAAAATGATAGGAATGCAAAAAACGGCTCATCTTTACTATTAGATATAAAGTTAGCTGTTTCTTTAGCCAACCTCATTGTAAGGTTTTCACCTTCATACTCATAATCTAATTTTGGATTGTTCCATGGTGCATAATAGCCGCCTTTAGGGCCGCCAACTTCCCAACCTCCTTTATTAATATCAAAACCATTGTTTTCCGGGGTATGTGGTTCATCTCCTAAATGCCATTTGCCTGCAAAAAAAGTTTTATATCCGTTGGCTTTAAAAGCTTCTGCTACAGTAATATTATCATCTGAAAGAGCGTGTAAATACTCTGGAGGAGAAACTTTAGAGTTGTAATTTTTACTCCATTGCTCACCTGACAAAGCACCAATCCAATCGGTAACTCCATGTCTTGCAGGGTATTGCCCAGACATAACACTAGCCCTAGAAGGACTACATACTTGAGCTG
Source organism: Mariniflexile sp. (assembly GCF_041583155.1). GTDB lineage: Bacteria > Bacteroidota > Bacteroidia > Flavobacteriales > Flavobacteriaceae > Mariniflexile. The sequence continues at coordinate 16,453 of NZ_JBFHGK010000020.1, read as the reverse complement.
CTGCGTAGCCTTGCGTAAACTCTACACCTTCTGCTGCTAAACGATCAATATTAGGTGTTTCGTAATATTTACTCCCAGAATAACTCAAATCGTGTGCTCCTAAATCATCAGCTAAAATAAAAACAACATTTGGTTTCTTATTACTTTTATTTTCTACAACAACATCTTTGTTTTTACAGCTATTAAATAAAATAGCCGTAAAACAAAGACAACAAACTAAACTAAAACGTGATTTACTTACTATCATTTCCTTTTTTTTACTTTTTAAGATTCCCTATTAAGGTATTAATTGATCTTGATTCTATACTAATGTTTTTTGATTTTACTGTAGTTCCTCTCAAGTTTTTGTCTTTTGAAGTTACATACATCTTATCAATTTTATAATCTGAAATATTCAAATTTTTAATCTCATTACTGTAGTTTATTACTACAAGGGTCACTTCTTGTGTTTCCTTGTTTAAATAAGCAGATACCATAAGGTCTTCGTATTGCTCATTAAGCGTTTTATTATCTTTTAATTTCGCTTCAATACGTACCATATTAGGTTTAACAAATCTGGAATAATTACCTAAAGCCCACAATAATTTAGACTCATGAAAATTACCGTTAGTTTGCAAAGATGTTTTATTGTACATATCCTTTTCAATACCAGTATCTAAATAGATAAGTCCATCTTTATAATCTGCAATGGTTAATGCTGTCCACCATTGCCAAGAGCTAGCATTTGCTAAAGTTAGATCGGCGTGTATTACTCGTGCTACATACAATGCAGTATCCATACCCAAATCCCTTTTATTTCCACCACCAATATCGTCTGTTTTTTCAAGGATGCAAAATTCACTTTGCCAATAATCAAGATTTTGATGTTCATTAAGCTTTTCATTAAGCTTTTGTCTTACTTTAATTAAATTATCTACAGGCCATGTGGTAAAATAACTGTGTCCTGAAATAATGTTTTCTAAGCTCTTAATGGTGTTCTTTCCATCAAAAAAATAGTCTATTTGATTACCACGTTCTGGTTTTCCGTGATTTGAATATAACCAACGTAAATCAGCCGCTTCAGCAACAACTATTTTCGTTGATAAATTATTTTTTACAATACCATTATCCAATAGTTTTGTAAGTTCTAAAACGATTTTGTTTGTTGCTGGAGTTCCTTCCTGAGACTTTTTTTCCCAATCCCATTGAGGTTCATTTATAGGGCTTAGATAATCGAAAATCAATCCTTTAGATTCGAAATGTTTTAAAAACTGAACCATAAAACTTGCATAGTTATTAAAGTATTCAGGTTTTAAGTTTATTTCACCATCTTTATTAGCACCATTATAGCCTTTTCCGTTCTTGGTCCATTGCACAGGAGCCGAAATTGAAAATGCTAAAAACTTATCTACGCCATACGCTTTAGCTTTATTTAAAAACCATTGCTGTCCTTCTTGTTTACTCCAATCGTAGTTACCATTAGCATCTACAAAAGACTCTGCTCGCCTCCATTCATTCTTAATATCTGAATTAACTCCTTGTTCTGCAGTACCTGCTCCTATATAAAAACGCCACATAGAAAGGCCTATGCCTTTAGGGTTACCATTTATATCAAGTTCTTTACTAAATAATAATTCGGCTATTTTTTCTTTTTTATTTTCTGGCCAATTTTTTCCTACAAATTGACATCTCCAAGCATCTGAAGCACCAAAACCATCTATGGATTGAAATGAATTTTCTTTATCAATAACTACTTGTAATGGCTTGGATTGTGCTTTCGCACAAAAGCTAACCATAAAAACCAGAAACATTGTCCTGAAAACATGTATAATATTGATTTTTAATTTATCCATTGAATGATTGAGCGAAAACGTTCTTTATTGTATTTAAACAAATTTATAGTTAATAACTGTAATAAAAATAGACAGTAAAACCATAAATATGGATGATACTACTTTTCAGAATTAATTGCCTTTTAATACAATTTTATAAATTTGATACTTACCTTCTTTATTTATATTAAAAACAACTTCATTATTTTTATTCAATGTTGCCGTTGCTTTTTCTGTTTTGTAAGCAACTGCTTTGTTTGTTTCTGTATAATCTTCAGGAACATATCTTTCTACACTTTCTATCGAACTAATGGTGAAATTTTCTACTTTAACACCAGCTAAGGCTGTATTTTCTTTTCCTCCGGTTACAAACACAACCATGGTTTGCGAATCATTTAATGCCGCTGCAACATGGTATCTATTAGATGTAGTTTTTAAGGCATGCCCCTTGTAAGAGCGTGAAAGTTCTCCAAATATTTGCCCAACAGGAAAAACCGTTGAATAATTCCAATTTGTAAGCCCCAAACCTGGTATAGAAGTGTTAATAGGAGGCCAAAATGCCGCCGCATCAGCTTTTGCACGTGCATAAATTTGAATCATATCTGGTATAATATTGGCAGCTTCCATGTATAATGCCCGATCGTTATAATCTCTTGAAGGCATCCATTCCGATAAATAGACAAATTGTTTGTTTGGGTTAAAATTATCAGCACAAGCTTTTATTCTAGATTCCAAATCACTCATATTATGGGTGTCTGTTTGGTAACCCGCGTAGGTATGCAAAGCAACACCATCAATTGCATCGTATGCTTTTGTAAATTGCTGTTTCATTGTCGTAAATTCTTCTGGTTTTGTGTAATCACCATTTACTAATAACTTAAACCTGTGGTCTGGATATTTTTGATCTATATGCTCTGCTAAATTCATAGCTATTTGAGTGTATTTTGCGAGCTTTTCTGCACGATTAACACCTCCTGCCCATTGCAGCCACCATTCGTTACCAATTTCAATAATACCGGCTTCGTTAATTCCTACTTTATTGATGGCTTTTTCTGCTGTTAATTTTAAAGCTTGTAAAGCAGTATTAAACTGTGTGGACCCCAAGGCTTTATCCATTGCGGTAGTTGTAGGAATAACAATACTAAAATTGGCAACATTTGCTTTTAGTGTAGTAAATGATGCACCAGGATTTGTTGGTGCCGAATCCCAGCCTGGCGTTGTATTTGTTTCCCAATCATAGAATTCTGACTCCCAGCCACCTGGATACCTCATAATACTATAATCTATTCCATTTAAAGTGGAAGCAAACGCCGAAAATGATGTATTTGGAACTTGTTTCCAATCGTTGTTAACCCCAAAAATTTCAGGGTTTATTTCAATTTTATCAGCAGCATCAACCATGAGTACAATTTCTGGTGTTGGACCTTCAAAGGGTTCATCGGTTAAATCATTATACTTAGGATCATTAGGGTCTGTTACTTCTGTTTTTGTACAAGAAAACATTGCAAACCCAACTATTAGAGTTAGGATTAATTTAATTTTATTTAATTTCATCTTTTGCTATTTTTAATGTCTTAAACGAATTTTGATATTATTTCTTAAATTAATAATTAGGGTTTTGTTTAATATTCCCTTGAGATAATTGAATCTCTTCTGGAGGTATTGGCCATAATAAATGCGTATCAATATCAAAAAAGACACCTTTTTCTTGAGATTCATTTAAGTTTGTAGTTTCAAAAGGATCTGTACTAACTTCAGTGTTATATTTTACAAAAGTTCCTTCAGGGCCCATTAAAATTGCTATTCTAGGAACACCATTTATTTTTTGTCTTCTTAAATCAAAAAGCCTATGTTGCTCTAAAGCCAATTCTAGTCTTCTTTCTTTCCAAATGGCATCTCGAAGTGCATCGCCTGTTAAGGACATATTTGTATCTAATTCAACCCTATCTCTTACTCTTTTTAGAGAGGTTTTTGCGCTTTCTTCATCATCATTAAAATAGGCGGCTTCAGCATGCATTAATAAAACATCTGCAAATCTTATATGTATATAAGGCAAAGCAATTTGGCCTCTAGCATAAGGCACTGGTCTCTCATCAACAGGTACATAGAATTTCCTATTGGTTCTTCCTGATTTATTTTCAGTAGGTTTTCCATCAAATGAAGTGACTGCTGGGTCTCCATATACTGGCTCTCCATGCTTTATAATGGTTGATCTTAATCGAATGTTATCTCCTTCACTTAAAAACGCATTTTCTAGGTCGCTTGTTGGACTTCCCCAACCCCAACCTTGATCACCGCGACTACCATTCGTAATTGGTAATTGAGCTCCTATTTCTGGAAATACTGGGTTATTAATATAATCTATTTCAAAAATAGATTCTATTCCGTTATGGTTATTAACACTATGAATATTAGCAAAGTCTGGTTCTAAACTATATTCACCAGAAATAATAACATTATTAGCCATTTTATGTGCTAAATCCCACTTTTCTTCGGTTAAGTAAACTTTTGCTAATAGTGATTGCGCAGCACCTTTGGTTACCCTACCTAAATCTTTCAAGGCATATTGACTACGTAAAGGTAATGCCTCTACAGCTATTTCTAAATCTGCTTCAATAAGTTCATAAACAGCCTCGACTGATGCTCGCGTTTTATCATTTATAGCTGGTTCTAAAAGTTCGGTATATGACGTTACGATAGGAACACCCCCAAAGCTTCTCACTAATTCAAAATAAAAAAATGCTCTTAAAAAGTGTGCTTCCCCTAATAAACGATTTTTTACATTCTCATCCATATCAACCCCGGGAATTCTTTCAATAGATATATTTGCTCTGGTTATACCAATATAATGGTTTTCCCAAATAGAGTTAAAATATGTAGAACCTGCATAAACATTATAGGCAGCAATACCTGTAATATCTGGTCTTGGTTGTGCTGTGTTTCCAGACCAATTATCATCTGTAGCCATTTCATTAATTTGACGTGGCATATGAACTTGCCACCAACTTTCTCCATTTACTTTTTTATAAATACCGTTTACAAAAGATTCAGCATTTTCTGGCGACGAGAAAAAATCGTCTAATTGTTGTCTTCCTCGTAATGGTTGGTCTAAAAACTCTTCTTTATTACAGCCTACATTGAAAAAAGCTGAACAAATAACTAATAATAAAACAATCTTTTTCATAATACCTTATAGTGTTAAATTAAGTCCTAATAAATATGTTTTGGTTACTGGGTTTCTTGCGTAATCAATACCAAAATCATTAATAACATTGCCACCCGCAGCAACTTCTGGGTCAAAACCAGAGTAGTTTGTAAATGTTAGTAGGTTTTGCCCCGATACATATAATCTGCATTTTTGAAAACCTGGTATATTGAAGTTGTATCCTAGTTGAATGTTACGAAGTCTTAAATACGAACCGTCTTCAATAAACAAGTCTGATGGCCTTTGGTAGTTTCCATTGCGATCTAACTGTGTTAATCTTGGATATTTTGCACCTGTATTTTCTGGAGACCACACGCTATTTAATGCTCCTTCTGCGATATTAACATCTTGAATTCCTGAATATAAAAATGTAGTTGGGTAATTAAACACATCGTTGCCAAATGTCCCATACCATTGCATTGAAAAATCGATGTTTTTATACTGAAGATTTGCTGTAAGACCGCCATAAAAGTCGGCAAAAGGATTTCCTAAAACTTGTAAATCATCGTCATTTAACAATCCATCATTATTAGCATCTTTAAATCGAATATCACCCACTTGTGCATTAGGCTGAATGCTAGTTCCATTTTCTGAAGTGTGAGAATTTAACTCGGTTTGATTTTGAAAAATACCATCGGATTTAAAACCATAAAATAATCCTACGGTTTGCCCTAGTTGTGTTATTTTTATAAACCTATTTCCTAAATCCTCTCGTTTTTGCCCAAATATTTGTTCATTACCTGGAGCAAGTTCTAGCGCTTTACTTTTATTAGTAGACACATTAAAATCTAATCCTAAAGTAAAGTCGCCCATTTGTTTATTGTAACCAATTTGAAGATCTAATCCTTCTGATTGAAAACTTCCTACATTCTGAGCCACTAAACCTGGTATACCCGTGTAGTTTGGCAACTCGACATTAAATAGCAAATCTTCTGATGTTTTTTTATAGTATTCTACAGAAAAATCGAGAGCGCTGTTAAACAAACTAGTTTCTATACCAATGTTTTGGTCCCTTACTGTTTCCCATTTCAGCCTAGTATTTCCAAATTGAGACAAGAAACTTGTAACGACACGATCTCCATTAAACACATAACTGTCTGACCCCACAGAAAAAAACTGTCCAGACCTGCTAATGTTTTGATTACCTACTTCACCAACACCTACTTTTAAACGTAAGTTATTGATTACTGAACTCTTGAAAAAATCTTCAGAATCAATATCCCAAGCAAACGAAACACTAGAGAAAACCCCTGTTCTATTATCTTTAGGGAATCTTGATGATTGATCAACCCTTACAGAGCCTGTCATGAAATAACGGTTATCATAACTATAAATGGTTCTAAAAATTCCTGACAAAATATTGTCTTGTGATTCATTACCACTTACCGTAATACCTTCTCCTAAAGCAGCATCAATATATCGTAAATCAGGATTTTCATTATCTGGCACCCCATCTCTAGATGCATTTAAATAATTATAGTTTTGAGCATCATACAACACACCTCCCAATAAATTGATGTAGTGCTTTTCGTTGATAGTCTTCTTAAAATTTATAGTATTGTTTAATACGTAATCTAAATTTTGGTTTGTATTTCTAGTAACAGTATTAATTTCATTTTGTTGATTTGGTGTTGTAAAATATTCTGGTGTAAATGCATCGCTACGTGCATTCGAAATATTTAAACCAAATTGAGTCGTAAATGTTAACTCTGGAGTAATATCATAGTCCAATTGTGTATTTGAGAAAAATCCAAAAAAGAGTGTTTCATTAAATTGGCGTGCAATATTTCCAACGGGGTTGGGTACATTGTTATTACTAGGAGCATAAATACTATAACTATTACGACCTATGCGTTCACTTTGAGGTAAATATACTTCCGTTAACGGATCAATTCTTAGTAAGTTATATAAAGCGCCCGGCGTATTTTCATAACGTTCCATTCTTGGACTTAAATCTTGTTTTAATTTAATTTTATCTGAAATTTTAAAGTCCACGTTAAATCGCCCTGTTACTTTTTGATACCAGCCTTTAGCATAGCTTGATTCTTGATCGAAAAAACTAAGACTTCCAGCGTAATTAATTTTTTCTGAACCTCCAGATGCACGTAGGTTAGCATTAACTACTGGTGCATAATTTTCAATAACTTCATTCCACCAATCTGTATCTGTAGTAATATTAGCTGGGTCGTATAGTGGTTGTCCACCATCATTGGTTCTTCTTAAGTTTACAGCTTTAATATACTCTGCTGCACCTGCCATTTGAATTTTTTCTAAATGTTGCGCTCCATAAGAAACATCTAAATTTATTACAGCCTTTCCTTCTTTACCTCTTTTTGTGGTTACTAATACCACGCCATTGGATGCACGTGAACCATAAATAGCAGAGGCAGAAGCGTCTTTAAGTATTTGAAAGTTTTCTATATCTGCTGGATTTAAAAAGTTAAGAGAGGTTCCGTCTGGCAACATAACACCATCTAAAACAATAAGTGGTTGACTACCATTATTCGTTGTAATACCTCTTACTAATATTTGAGGTGATGCTCCCGGATTACCTCCAGAAGACAGTACTTGCACACCTGCAGCCTTACCTTGTAAAGCTTCGGCAGGATTACTTGCTGTTACTTTTGATATCTCTTCTCCCCCAACGGTTGATATGGAACTTGTTATTTTGTCTCTATTTACAGATCCATAACCGATAACGACAACTTCATCGAGCTGAGCATTATCGTTAAGCATAGAAACTGAAATGTTCTGCTTTCCATTAACTAGAATCTCTTGTGTTTTATAGCCTAAATAGCTAAATACCAATAAAGCGTTATCACTAACTTTAAGTGAGTAATTACCGTCAAAATCAGACACTGCGCCGTTATTAGTATTCTTTTCTAAAATGTTAGCTCCCGGAATAGGTTGCCCATTTTCGTCTGTTATAGTTCCTGTTACTAAATTTTGGGAGACTGCTGAAAAACCAACAAGTAAGAATCCCAAAATAATTAAGATTGAATGTTTCATATAATTCTATTAATTGCTATTATTTATCTGTTAATTACCGATATTCGATTTAAATGCGTATCAAAAATAAAAGTGTAATCTTTACCTAAAGCATCATCTGGAAACACATAGTTTTGTCCATTTCCTAATAGTGTTGATTCTGGGTCTTCAGCATTATCTACCCTCCAGAATGGCGCCCAACCACTTGGGTTTGCATTTAGTATAAACCCATTGGCACCTTCATCATTAGGTTCATCTGCAACACTTACATCAACAGTCCACAAATAAGCGTTATTTGCATCTTTAACAAAAGGTTTACCAGAATTAAAATGCCAACAACTAGTTGCTCCTGTTGTATTATTAATACATGTTGAAGAACTTCCTACAGTGATACCTCTTCCTAATATATATACCTGATTGTAAGGTGTATCAGCAGGTGTATAAGGTGTAACTGTATATGATTTATTTTTTAAATCCATTTTTATTTCATAGTAGCCTACTTGAGGTAACACTATGGGGTCTACACTAGCATCTGTTCCTAAAACAAGTTCCCCTGCCACATTAGGGTTAGCACCAAACGAGTAAGGAGCAAACGAACTTTTTTGCGGTATAAAACGAACTTGAGTATTTGGATTTGCTGCATAATATTTAGCGGTGAACACAAAACCATCTTCCTCTACGGCCACACTAGCATCTGTTTTATAAGGAATCCCGAATAAATCGGCCACCAACAAGGCATCATTAGTAACATCTGTTATGTACATAACATCAAACGATAATTCTTCGGGGATGTTTACCAAAATATTCATAACTGTTGTATTTCCAGTAACATCTGTAGCTGTTATTTTGAAGGTATATGACCCTGAATTTTCAACATTTAAACTTTTTGTATAGGTATATGATGTTCCTGAAATAGAAATTGTTTCATTTAATATAGAACTCTCTATTTTAAACTCTGATAATTCTTCATCGGTAACTGTTATATCAAAATCTATTTCATCGCCATTACCAATTAATACCGTAGCACCATTAATTGGCTGTAAAACCTGCATTACTGGTTTAGAAATATCTAGATTTAACGTTACTATTACGTTTTTTGTAATGGTTTTTCCTCCTGAATTAGTGATGGTTACAGGAATAGTATGTGAACTATTTTTAATAGCGTCACTAGGCACTTTAAACTGATATTCCAAATTATATGTTTTATATAAGGAATCGCTTTTTACAATTGTTTTGTTTAAAAACCAAGGTTCATATTTAATATTAATAGATTGAATTCCGGCAGGATCTGATATAACTCCCGTAAACATAAATGTTTGACCTGGAAGCGATGAGATTGTTTCTGTTAATGACTGAAATTCTGGAATCGAACCAACTCCTTCAGCATCATCTTTACTACAACCTATTATTGTAGCTAACAATGCACTAATAATAAGTAATAAGTTTACTTTATGTGTTTTCATTTTCAATGTATTAGTTAATAATTTATTTAATTTAAAGTTTGGTATATAGAAGTTTTTCAATAACTAGAAACAAAAAAAACATAGACTATTTTATGAATATCAACAAAATTTTTTATTTAAAAAAAAATGACAAAAAATGATTTTTTTCAAAAAAAAAGGATTTAATATTTAACATAAAAACAATATTAATAGGGTTTTTTTTCAAATTTAGAATAAAGGACAGGTATAAAAATAGACAGAACCACTGAAGTTATAGATAATATTGTTTTATTTTTGAGCATGAAATAAAATTTAAAACAATTATTTTTAGTATTCCAAAAGTTGTATTAATTTAATACGCTTCTGAGTTAAAATAAGTAAGCAATTAACAAATACGAACTTGATTGCTTATACAAACATTATTAAAATCATAATTATTACAAATCATCTATAGATGATTTGTAATAATTATGATTTTAAGGCCAAACTTATCAGGTAACTATACCTCGAAACTGAATAAAACCAATAATTAAATTATATTTTAAAATGGATAATACAGCTTTAAAACAAGGATTTCTTGGTCAGAAAATGATAGCGCTTCCTAAAGTCATTATTAATGTCGCTAAAGCAAACCCAATTACAAAAAATTTTTATGTTAGTGATTTGGGCTACTACCCCATGGCATACAACCATCACCGTATTAGAAAAAACGGTGCAAACCAATACATCTTTATTTATTGCACTAAGGGAAAAGGCGAAATACAGTTAGATAACGTTAAAACTTTAATAACACCTAATCAGTTTTTCATTATTCCTAAAAACGTAAAACATGAATATCGGGCAGATAAGAACGACCCCTGGAGCATTTATTGGTTTCATTTTAAAGGGAATATGGCTCCTGAGTTATACAACAGATATACTGCTACACATACAAACAATTATAAAAATGTTGCATTCTCAGTTGATAAAATTGAACAATTCGAGAAAATCTTTAACCTTTTTAATAGTAATTCTCTAGAAAACCATATAGAGTACACCAATCTTTTAAGTTTAAATTTTATAAGTTCTTTTATTTACCACGATTTTGAATCGAACATAGAAACAAATACGCATGATACTTTAGTTGACTTAATAAAAGAGTTTCTACTAAATAATTTGAACAAGAATTTCACCTTAGATGAAATTGCTGAAAAATTCAATTATTCTAAATCGTATTTGCACACTAAATTTAAAATAAAAACAGGCTATCCTGTACTTGTTTTTTTTAACTTAAAAAAAATACAAAAAGCTTGTGAATACTTAAATTACACCGATTTGAGTATTAAAGAAATAAGCTTTAAAGTAGGCTTTGACGACCCTTTATACTTCTCTAGAATATTTAAAAATTTTATGGGAAAGTCCCCTAGAAATTACAAACAAAACTTAACAAAATAAAATATTTATTATTCACTTATAATTTAATCAGAGCTCCTTATTTTTTCTCCCACTCCCAAGCAGACAATAAAGCATCCTTTAAGCTCAATTCCGCTTTCCAGCCTAAAACGCTATTTGCTTTATTTGTATCGGCGTAAGCAGAAATCACATCGCCCTCACGACGGTTTACAATTTTGTAATTTAATTTTGTATTTGAAACTTCTTCAAAAGCATGGATTACTTCTAAAACAGAAGATCCTTTCCCTGTTCCAATATTAAAAACTTCAAAATTCTCATTGTTATCTCCATGAATCAATCGTTTTAAAGCCTTAACATGGGCTTTTGCTAAATCGACTACGTGAATATAATCTCGAACGCACGTACCATCTTCTGTAGGATAATCGTCTCCAAAAACAGATAATTGTTCTCTTTTCCCAACACCTGTTTGTGTGATAAATGGTACTAAATTTTGAGGCGTTCCGGTTGGTAATTCTCCAATATTTACAGATTCATGAGCGCCTATGGGATTAAAATATCTTAAAGCAATGGCATTTAATTTTGGCACCACCTTACAGGTGTCTTGAATAATTTCCTCGCCTATTTGTTTGGTATTTCCATAAGGAGATTCCGCTTTTTTTATTGGGGCAGATTCTGTTATTGGCAATTCATCTGCCTGCCCATAAACGGTACAGGATGAGCTGAATATAAAATTTGAAGCTGCTTTATTTTGAAGTTCTTGAAGTAAATAAATTAGCGAATTCAAATTGTTTTCATAATACAACAAGGGTTGTTCAACGCTTTCTCCTACTGCCTTTGAGGCTGCAAAATGAATCACACCATTTATATCTTGATATTTTTTAAAGAAATTTACTACTGAAGTTTTATCTCTTAAATCTAACTTTTCAAAAATAGGCTCCTTTTTGGTTATAGATGTGATACCTTTTAAAACATCAATTGATGAATTTGAAAGATTATCTATAATAACAACTTCAAAACCTTCATTTTGGAGCTCTACAACAACATGCGATCCTATAAACCCTAAACCACCTGTTACTAATATTTTATTTGACATTTTTTTTCTTCAGTTTAAATTAATTCCTTCAATCTTTGTGTTGCTATTTCAGCGGTAATATCACGTTGTGGTGAACCAAACATCTCATAACCTACCATGAACTTTTTAACCGTAGCGCTTCGTAAAAGCGGTGGATAAAAACTCATATGCCAATGCCAATGAGAATTAGCTTCATTGTTAGTTGGTGCTTGATGAATACCACTTGAATATGGAAATGAGGTATTAAATAAAGCATCATACGCTTTGGTTAATACGGAAATAGCTTCTGCAAATAAACTTGCTTCTTCCCCATTCATACTAAGAATATCTTTTTGATGCTTTTTTGGGACAATCATCGCTTCAAATGGCCAAACAGCCCAAAAAGGAATTAAAACTACAAAACTGTCATTTTCGAAAATAATACGTTCTTGTTTTTCTAATTCTTGTTGAAGGTAATCACCTAATAAACTCGTTTTGTTTTTGTTAAAATAAGCTTGCTGGTGTTTATCTTTTTTATATACTTCGTTTGGTAGTGTAGACTGACTCCAAATTTGACCATGTGGATGCGGGTTACTACAACCCATCACCTCGCCTTTGTTTTCAAATATTTGAACGTAATTGATGCCTTCGTTTTTACCTATATTTTCATATTCATATTGCCAAGTTTCAACCACTTTTTGAATACTTTCAACAGCCATATCTGCCAAACTTTTTGAGTGGTCTGGGCTGAAACATATCACTTTACAGATACCTGTTTCGCTTTGCGCTTGTAATAAACCATCATTCAAACTAAACATTTTGGAATCTTTTTGAAGTGCAGCAAAATCGTTAGTAAACACGAACGCATTTTTATAATCGGGGTTTATTTCACCGTTAATTCTTGTGTTACCTGCACATAAATAGCAACTGGCATCATGCGAAGGTCTAATCGCATTTGAAGTGGCTTCATTTTGTCCTTGCCATGGGCGTTTTGCACGATGTGGCGATACTAAAACCCATTCACCTGTTAATATATTGAATCGTTTATGTGAAAAATCTTGTAAATCAGTATTCATTTTATCGCTAGTTTATTATATTAAATGGGTGCCTGCTGAAAGTTTTACTGAATAAATAGAACATGCTTTACCGAATTTTTCATTATATACCTTTGCAACATGCGTTTTGAAATTTTCAGATTCGTTTTTTGCAATTAAATTTAAGGTGCAACCACCAAAACCACCACCCATCATTCTTGCTCCTAAAACATGACCATTTAATTTTGCCTGTTCAACTAAAAAATCCAATTCAAAACAACTTACTTTATATTGATTTTGTAAGCCTTCATGTGATGCATAGAGTAATACACCCAATGTTTTTAAATCGTCGGCTTCCATCGCTTTTGATGCTTTTATAACTCTGTCGTTTTCTTGAATGATATATAATACTTTTTGATAATTCTCTGGGGTAACTTTATCCTTTATGCCTTGCAAATCATATTCCGTGGCATCTCTTAAGGCTTTTACTTTAAGCATTTCGGCAATGGATTCACAAACGGAGCGTCGGTCATTATAAGCACTATCCGATAAACTATGTTTTACGTTGGTGTTGATTAAAATAAGCTCATAATCTTTAAAATCAATTTTATAGGGTTTCGATTTTACCGTTCTACAATCCAATAATAGCGCATGGTTTTCGATACCAAACATACTCGCGTATTGGTCCATGATACCACATTTCACCCCTACATAATTGTGTTCTGCTTTTTGTGAAATTAGAATCATTTCTTCTTTTGAAAGTCCTAAATTAAAAAGTTCGTTAAGTCCGAAAACCACACTATTTTCCAAAGCTGCCGATGATGACATGCCTGCGCCTCCTGGTATATCTCCACCAAAAGCGATGTTGAAATTACCGATGGTTTTACTTCTGTTTTGGAGTTCTGAAACAACTCCTAATACATAATTTGCCCAACTACCTTCTGCCGATGGTTTTAATGTATATAATGAAAAAGAAATTTCTTCATTTTTATCAACCGCGTAAACTTTCGATTCAAAATCTTCACTTTTCTGTATTCCGGCAACAATGCCTTTGTTAACGGCCGCTGGAAACACAAAACCGTCATTATAATCGGTATGTTCGCCAATTATGTTGATTCGTCCTGGTGAAAAAATCATTAGTGGTTCTGTTTTAAATCGTTCTTTAAAACTTATTTTTATTTTGTTTGATAGTTCTGTATTCATTTTGTTAGAGCATTTAAACTTATCTTTTCTAAAACGGCGGTTATTTACACTTCTGTTATATAATTTTTTGAAAAGCATATCATTACAATTTTAGAAGTATAGATTAGCACTAAAATTATTCAAAATTAGAAATTTACACATTAATTTAAATGGATACTAAAACTTAAAAAATGGATTATTCTGTTAATACTATAATGAACATAATCTAATACTCTCTTATTATTACTCCACTTATAACTTTATATTACAGAATAAACATGTTTTAGCCTCATAGATTGAACTCCACAATTTGGAGTGCTAAAATTAATAAGCTTCTACAAATCAGTATCAATTTCTTTTTACTCAAAATTAGATTGATAAATTATGACTCTTGTTACTGAAGAATTTCCACTAAATGTTTCTTAAACATTTTAAAAGGAGCTTTATCACCTGACATACTCACTATACTATAATTTAGCAATAGGCGCACCTAGTTTCTATTTATACTGGGCTTTTATACGATTATTTCCAATCCCTTATTATAAAATAGTAATCTAGTCAAAAATAATTGGTGGTATTTTTTAGTTACACCTTTTTAGACTTTAAAAGGTATTTAAATAATTTTTATCCGTTTTTCTTTTTCAATTTCATTAAATTCGATCCGTAATCTCCACATATCATCACTCACTTTACGTTCAATAACTTTCGCGTAAATTTGGGTTGTCGAAATTTTGGAATGACCCAATAATTTTGAAACAGTCTCAATTGGAATACCATTACTCAGAGTAACCGTTGTGGCAAATGTATGTCTAGCAATATGAAACGTAAGATTCTTCTTAATTCCGCAAACGTCTGCAATTTCCTTTAAATATGAGTTAAGTTTTTGATTTGACATTTTAGGAAAAATAGTACCTTGAGACTTGGATTTATGGCTATCCTTATATTTATCAATAATATGCAAAGCTTTCGGCAATAGAGGAATTTTTATGGATTTATCAGTTTTTTCTCGGTTATAATAAATCCAAAGTTCTCCATCTATTCCTACAGAAATATTATCTGCGGTCAAATGGATGACATCAATATAACTTAAACTAGTATAGCAACTGAAAACAAATAAATCCTTTACCAATTCCAATCTGGGGATAGTAAATTTTTTGAATTCAATCTGTTGAAGCTCATCAAAGCTTAAAAAACCTCTTTCAGTTTTAATTAATTTAGCCTTGAAATTAATGAAAGGATCAAGTTCTAACCACCCTAATCTAAATGACAAATTAATTAACTTTCTTAAGCGCTCAATGTGCTTCATAACAGTGTTGTTTCCCATTCTTCTTTGGTGGTCTTGAGGAATATAACTTCTTAAGAATTTTTCAAATTTAATAATAAAGTGATAATCCAATTCCCTTAGATAAAGGTCTGTGGTATTTTAAAGTTTTAAAAGGAACTTAGATATATACTTTTGAGTAGTAAAATAATTTTTTTGTGTCCCCCATTTTAATTTGTTTACCATATCTTCATTATGGTATTTTATAATGTCTAATATTGAATGATTTTTTTCATCTTTACCAAAATATCTTGCTTTTATGGCTTGTGAAGTAATCAGCTTATTCTCCGTCATTAAATCCCGATAACACACAAAAAGATGATTATAGGTTTCGTCCAAATAATTATTGAGGATTCTAGATTTCTGGCTTGAGCCCCGTGCTCTATTTTTATGTACATCCCAGTCTTTAACAAAAATTTTCTGTTTTAAACTGATGGTAGCTCGTTTGCCATTTACAGTTATTCTTGCGTAAATGGATGCGTACTCGTTCTTTGCTCTGGAAAAGTCTGCCCAAAAAAAAATACTGAAAGTTGAAGATGTTTTCATGTTTTCGTCTTTTAGTTATTATTAATTATCAGACGAAAGCCAAATCACTTTAAATATACATTTATTTATCCAACAAATCAACGGATTTTAACAAATCGGTCAACAACTTTACTAATCTGTATTTGTTATCCGATTTGTTGACTTTTGTTTTCAGTGCAAATCAATTTATTTGACACCATAAAAAACACAAAAACATGTAAATCATAAGATTAACAGGTTTTTAGTATGAATTGATATTATAAATAGTCGGGATGACAGGATTTGAATCTAAAATGCTTGAAATACTGATTATCAAAATTTATGATTATTAGATGAAACACTTTATAGGTCATAAACTCAATTTCAGTCCTAAAAATTAATAACCTTATCAAGGGCTTCATCCGTATCCTTCTGAAGAAAGTTTGATTGGTACTGTATGGTAGTTGTAACCGAAGAATGTCTGTATAATTTCTGTAACATTTGAATAGGAATTTTGTCTCCA
>NZ_JBFHGK010000019.1:0-68442 GCF_041583155.1 Mariniflexile sp. | reverse complement strand
AGTAAATAATGCAGGAGGTTTAGGAGGCAGATCTAGATTTGAAGAAATGACAACTGAATTTTACAGATTTGTAATGGCTTTAAACTTAGATTCAACATTTTTTGCATCTAGAGCAGCGATTCCATTCCTTAAAAAAGGAACGAATGCCTCTATCATCAACTATACATCTATCGCGGGATGGAATGCAGGTGGACCAGGAGCAGGTATCTACGGAACCTCCAAAGCAGGTGTACACGCAATAACAAGAGCTTTAGCGAAAGATTTAGCAGAATATGGAATTAGAGTAAACGCAGTATCTCCAGGAACAATTGATACACCTTTCCATACAGAGATAAAATCGACTAAACCAGAAGTGTTTGCTTCATGGAAAAACAACATTTTATTAGGTCGTTTAGGTCAACCAGAAGAAGTAGCATCAGTTATTTCATTCTTAGCTAGTGATGACGCTGCGTTTATAACAGCAGAAACTATTCAAGTAGGTGGTGGACAAGGTTTAGGTATCTAATATCTTTTTCAAACTATAATAATTTTCAAACCTCTTAATGTAATTTATTACTTAAGAGGTTTTGATTTTTTATAGAGTAAGCTACTGGGCTTTCACATTGGAAGAATCTCTAACAATTAACTCAGCATCTAATATCACTTTGTTAAGCGTTTGTTTTACAAAAGGTTCCTTCTTGGCATGTTCCAAAAATTTTAAAGCAGCAAGTTTGCCAATTTCAGCACTATGTTGTTCTATACTCGACATTGCAGGAGTTACCATGGCAGTAAAGGGTTCGTTGCCAAAACCAACTAAAGCGATGTCTTTTGGGATATTAATATTCTGTTCGTTTAACACTTGTAGGGCGCCCAAAGCAGCATAATCACCAGCAACATATACAGCGTCGGGTCTATTTTTTAAGGCTAACAGTTGAATCATTTTCTCTCGACCATCTTCTATTGTTAAATTACTTTCAATAAGAAGCTCACTGTCTAAGGGCAAATTGTGTTTCTTAATGGCATCAATGTACCCTTTAATACGGTTATTAAAAATACGAGTTCGTTTGTAACCACCAATATGAGCGATACGTTTACAGCCTTGTTCAACGAGGTGTTCCACAATCATATGGCTACTGTTATAATCGTTAATTCCTATGTAATCCACATTCAAATCATTTTCTCCTCTATCAAATAAGATTAAGGGAATTCCTTTGGACTTAATTTTTTCGTAGTAGTCTAAACTAATAGTTTCATTAGCCATAGATGCTATAATGCCATCAACCTGTGTAAATAAAAGGGTGTCTATATTATTGCATTCCTTTTTAAAAGATTCGTGTGATTGTGTTATGATGATGTTGTATCCTTCTTTATTTAAGACCTCTTCTATATTTTGAATAACTGATGAAAAAAAATTGCTATTTGCTCTTGGTACAATAACACCAACTAAATTACTTTTTCCTTTTCGAAGCGCACTGGCTAAATGATTGGGCTGATAGTTTAATTCTGCAGCCACCTTTTTTACAGCCGCTTTAGTTTTAGCACTGATTCTAGAATCATCGTGAAGCGCCTTTGAAACCGCTGCGGGTGATATTTTTAAAACGCTAGCAATGTCTTTTATTGTAGTTTTTTTTTTGTTTATCATTTTTTTATATACTTTTGCTTAAACGTTTAAGCAAATATAACATTTTAGTTTTATAATGAAATCTATAATTTTATTTATTGTTTTTATTATATTTACTTCTTAGCCATTGCTTAAACGTTTAAGCAAAATTAAAATTAACTAAATCAATAAATTAGAACAAAATGAGTAGAGTAGTAACATTTGGTGAGATTATGCTTCGTTTAGCACCTCAAGGATTTTTAAGATTTTCACAAGCAGACAATTTTGATGTTGTTTATGGAGGTGGAGAGTCTAACGTAGCAGTATCATTAGCTAATTATGGTGTTTCTGTAGATTTCGTAACACGTTTACCTAAAAATGATATAGGAGAATGCGCTATGATGGAAATGCGTAAAAGAGGTGTTGGTGTAGATAAAATTGTATGGGGTGGTGAGCGCCTTGGTATCTATTTCTTAGAAACTGGTGCTGTTTCTAGAGGTAGTAAAGTAGTATACGATAGAGCATATTCTTCTATGTCTACAATCCAATCTGGTATGATAAACTGGGATGAGGTTTTTAAAGGTGTAGAATGGTTCCACTGGACTGGTATTACTCCTGCAATTTCTCAAAGTTCTGCTGATGTTTGTTTAGAAGCTGTTAAAGCTGCCAGCAAATTAGGTGTTACTATTTCAACAGACTTAAACTACCGTGCTAAACTTTGGAAGTATTGCGATGCAGCTAAAAGAGAAGAAATCATGACTGAATTAACATCTTATTGCGATGTTGTTTTAGGAAATGAGGAAGATGCTGAAATGCACTTTGGTATTAAACCAGAAGGAGCAGCAGTTCAAACGCATGGTCATGATGTAAAAGCTGAAGCGTTCTTGTCTGTTTGTCAACAAATGATGAAAAAATTCCCAAGAGCTAAAAAAGTTATTACAACTTTAAGAGGTTCAATCTCTGCATCTCACAACACGTGGGCAGGTGTATTATACGATGGAAAACAAATGTTACAAACGCGTCAATACCAAATTACTGATATCGTTGATAGAGTAGGTGGTGGAGATTCTTTTATGGGTGGATTAATTTACGGATTATTAACTTACCCAGATAACGACCAAAATGCATTAGATTTCGCAGTAGCAGCATCTTGTTTAAAACACACTATTAAAGGTGATGCTAACTTAGTAACTGTAGATGAAGTAACCAAACTTATGGGTGGTGATGCTTCTGGTAGAGTTGCTAGATAATCATAGATTTTAATACAAACCTGCAAGCTTCAAAACCTTGCAGGTTTTAATTGAATTTCAATAGTTTCATTAAAATCTAAGATTCATCATCAATTTATGGAAAAATCGATTGCAATTATTTGTGGTGGTGGTCCTGCACCTGGTATCAATACTGTTATAAGCACTTTAGCCAAAACTTTTTTAAAGGATGGCTATAACGTTATAGGTGTTCACCATGGTTATAAAGGATTACTATCAGACGATCCTTCCCTTGTAATGTTTGATTTTCATCATGCCGATCGTATTTTTAGTCGTGGTGGCTCTACATTAATAATGAGTAGGTTTAAGCCAAAAGACAGCGATTTTAAAGCTGATTTTTTTAAGAAACATAATGTAAAATTATTGGTTACTATTGGAGGGGATGATACTGCTTCTACCGCTAATAGATTAACTAAGTACGTTAATAGTCAGAATTTGGATGTGGCGCACGTACACGTGCCTAAAACCATAGATAACGATTTGCCATTACCAGATAGAAACCCAACATTTGGTTTCCATACAGCAAAGGATGAAGGTGTTCGTATAGGTAATACGGTTTATGAAGATGCCAGAACCAGCGAAAATTGGTTTGTGGTAGCAGCCATGGGGCGTTCTGCGGGTCATTTAGCATTTGGAATTGCATCGGCTTGTCATTATCAAATGATGATTATTCCTGAAATGTTCAACAAAACGAACATCACTTTCGAGAAAATCATTAACATGATTATTTCTTCAATCATTAAATGTAAAATTCAAGGCATTGAATATGGCGTTGCGTTGGTTAGTGAAGGTGTTTTTCATTTTATGGAACAAGATGAAATCATTAATTCTGGAATTAACTTCACATACGATGATCATGGACATCCAGAATTAGGTAACGTTAGTAAATCGCATATATTTAATTACCTTCTTCAAGTAAAACTTAAAGAGTTAGGGCTAGATATAAAATCCAGACCAGTTGAACTTGGTTATGAATTAAGATGCTGCGCGCCTATAGCCTTCGATTTAACACTTTGTACCTTACTTGGTATAGGAGTTAAGAAACTATTTGATCAGGGGGTTTCTGGCTGCATTGTGAGTGCCAATTCACGTGGTGATGTAACGCCTTTATATTTAAAGGATTTTGAAGATGAAAATGGTAAGATACCGCCTCGTTTAGTGGATATTAATTCAGATATGGCGCAATTATTTATAAACAACCTTTTCTATATTAAAGAGAAGGATTATGAAGATGCAAAAAAATATTTACCAAACCCAGAAGCATATGATTTCAAAAAAATATTAAACTGGGATTAAAATTTAAATAAAAAACAATAAAATGGCACAATTTTCAAGATTAGAAGTAGCTCAAGTGATGAAAGAAACAGGAATGGTTCCTTTATTCTTTAGCAACGATTTAGAATTAAGTAAAAATATATTAAAAGCTTGCTACAATGGTGGTGCGCGTTTAATGGAATTTACAGCAAGAGGTGATTTCGCTCACGAAGTTTTTGGCGAATTAACAAAATACGCTATTAAAGAATTACCAGGTATGATAATGGGTGTAGGTTCTGTTACAGATGCAGGACAAGCAACATTATATATGTCTTTAGGAGCTAACTTTATAGTAACTCCAGTTTTAAGAGAGGATATTGCAATTGCATGTAATCGTAAGAAAGTATTATGGTCACCTGGCTGCGGAACTTTAACTGAAATAGCTAGAGCTGAAGAGTTAGGATGTGAAATCGTTAAATTATTCCCTGGAGATATTTACGGACCACAATTTGTGAAAGGAATTAAAGGGCCACAACCTTGGACAAGTATTATGCCTACTGGTGGTGTTTCTCCAACAGAAGAAAACTTAAAAGGATGGTTTGATGCAGGTGTAACTTGTGTTGGTATGGGATCTCAATTAATTTCTAAAGATATTATTGCGAACAAAGACTATGCAAAATTAGAGCAAGATGTTAAAAATGCAATAGCACTTGTTAAAGCTGTTAGAAAATAATCAGCATTAAAAACGTATTAAATATGCCGAACAATCTGGTTCGGCATATTTTTTATTGACTAAATTCATATGTTTTTTTTGCCGAAAAAGTGTGGTTAAGACTCTTTAGTGGTGCCATTTTTTTATTATTTTTTTTTAAGGTTTGGAACTAAAAAAATAATTTCATTCTTCGATATAAGATTTTTTTTAACATTACTATTTTCTTTTGTAATATTTAAAATCTTACTTTTATAAGAAAAAGAAAAGTATTTCTTTCAAAAAAAGAAAAATTTCAAAATTTTTTTTTAAGATTTTTTTTAATTATTCGAAATCGTTGTAGATAACTTTTTTATGCTCAAAATTTTTATTTAGCTAATAGCAATGCAGTTGTTTTGCAGAGGCTGTAAGTGTTGTTTTTAAAAAAATAAAAAATTTAATATTATTTAATAAAATCAACAAAAATCGCATAAAAAATAATTTTTTGTTATTAAAATATTTGATTTAACGTTTAAAATTGAATATTATTCATAATAAAAAATAGTTTTTGAATTGGGTTAACGTATCCGATATGACATTTGTCATAATTAAATAATTGTTTATGAGATAATTTTGAAGTAGGTATTTAGCACAGTTTGTGCATCACATTTTTACAATAAAAATCCGAATTTAATATGAAAGTTACAGATAAAATTGCCTATCTAAAAGCTCAAAGAGAAAAAGTAGCCTTAATGGGTGGAGATGCTAGAGTTGAAAAGCAGCATGCAAAAGGAAAATTAACGGCAAGAGAGAGAATAAACCTATTATTTGATGAAGATAGTTTTTATGAAATTGATTCTCTAGTAAAACATAGATCTACTAACTTCGGAATGGAAAATGTTGAAATTGCCTCCGATGGTGTTATTGTAGGTCATGGGTTGGTTAATGGCAGAGTTGTATATGCGTTTTCTCAAGATTTTACTTCTGGCGGAGGTGCTTTAGGAGAAATGCATGCTACTAAAATCTGTAAAATTATGGATTTAGCCATGAAGGCTGGAGCGCCAGTTGTTGGTTTAAACGACTCAGGTGGAGCTAGAGTAGAAGAGGGCGTTGATGCTTTAAAAGGATACGGAGATGTGTTCTTTAGAAACTCAAGAGCATCTGGAGTTATACCTCAAATATCAGCTATTATGGGGCCTTGTGCTGGTGGTGCGGTTTATTCACCTGCAATGACAGATTTCATCTTTATGGTGAAAAAAACAAGTAATATGTTTATTACAAGTCCGTATGTAATTAAAACGGTAACCGGTGAAGAAACTACTTTTGAAGAATTGGGAGGTGCTATGGTTCACAACACAAAAAGTGGAAACGCACATTTTGCTTGTGAAGATGACGCCGATTGTATTGAGCAAATAAGAGAGTTGCTAGATTACCTTCCTAATAACAATATGGAATTAACACCTATAATGGAAATGGAAGATGATCCAAGAAGATCTTGTGATATGTTAGATTCCATCATTCCAGATGATTCTAAAATGGCTTACGATATGAAAGTAATCATTGAAGAAGTATTGGATCAGGGTGTGTTTTATGAAGTACACGAACATTTCGCTGAAAACTGTATTGTAGGTTTTGGTCGTCTAAACAACCGTTCCGTTGGTATTATAGCAAATCAGCCAAATTATTTAGCAGGTTGTTTAGATATCGATGCTTCCGACAAGATTAGTAGATTCATTCGTACTTGTGATGCCTTTAATATTCCAATCGTAACATTTGTAGATGTACCAGGGTATTTGCCAGGTGTGCAGCAAGAATGGAATGGTATAATCAGACATGGTGCTAAATTGTTATGGAGTTACTCTGAAGCTACTGTACCAAAATTTACAGTAGTTGTTCGTAAAGATTATGGTGGTGCTTATGTAGCCATGAGTTCTAAACATTTAGGCGCTGATATGGTTTTTGCTTGGCCAACTGCAGAAATAGCTGTAATGGGGGCTAAAGGAGCTGTTGAAGTAATTTCTACTTATAAAAAAGAAATAGCAACAGCTGAAGATAAAGAAGCAAAACGAGAAGAGAAAATTCAAGAATATGAAACTGCTTTTGGGGTGCCTTATTTGGCTGCAGAAAGAGGTTATATTGATGAAGTAATCTTGCCTAGTGAAACAAGAGAAAGATTGATTATGGCTTTAGAAGCTTTAAGATCTAAAGTAGAATTAGTACCAGCAAAAAAACACGGTAACATCCCACAATAAAAATAAAAGATTATGACACGATACGAAAAAAAGAGAAAAGCAGCGGTAATAGCGGCAACCATTTATCTAAACATGGAAGAAGAAAAAGATAAAAAAGTATCTCAATATGGTTGGAGAAGAATGGGGATGGTAAGAAGAATGAATGATAGAAAATTACTATTTAGCAACGGCAGAACTATAGGAGCCAGAATTATTTAATTAAAAATTATTACAGGATGATATTTGATAAACACGGGGTATTGCAAATGACCAAAATGGATTATAGTGCAGACAGACCAAAAGCTGAAAACCCTATAAAAATACAAGATTTAAGTTTTAGAGACGGACACCAATCCTTATTTGCTACAAGAGGACGAACTGAAGATATGATTCCTTTTGCTGAACAAATGGATGAAGTAGGTTTTCACGCCATAGAAACTTGGGGTGGAGCCACATTCGATACCATGCACAGGTATTTGGGTGAAGATCCATGGGAACGTTTAAGAACACTTAAAAAATACATGCCTAAAACACCATTTTTCATGTTGTTAAGAGGGCAAAACGTAGTTGGCTACAGAAACTATGCTGATGATGTTGTTGATAGTTTCGTACAACGTGCATGTGATAACGGAATGGATATTTTCAGATGTTTTGATGCATTAAACGATTATAGAAATTTTGAAACGGCAGCAAAAGTTGTAAAACGTAACGGGAAACATTTTCAAGGAACAATCTGTTACACTCTTACCGAACCAAGATTAGGTGGCGAAGTTTATAACATTGATTATTATGTAAACAAAGCTAAAGAGTTAATGGAGTTTGGAGTAGATTCTATCTGTATTAAAGATATGGCTGGTTTAATTGCGCCTTACGATATTTATAACTTAGTAGTTGAACTTAAAAAAATCACTGATATTCCTTTAAATTTGCATACCCACTTTACATCGGGTATGGGCGATTTAGCAATTTTTAAAGCTATTGAAGCAGGTGTTGATATTGTGGATACATGCATGTCTCCGTATGCGTATAGAACATCGCACGCAGCTATCGAGCCATTGGTAATTTCATTACTTGGCACCAATAGAGATACAGGTTTAGATATTAAAAAATTATCGGCTATTAGTGCGCAAATGGAAAAAGTAATTCCTAAATATAAGCACTTAGATAACAGTCCAAAATATGCTATTATTGATACTGATGTAATTTTACATCAAACACCAGGAGGTATGCTTTCTAACCTAGTGAATCAATTAAAAGCAATGGATTCATTACATAGATTAGATGACGTGTTTAAAATGTTACCTAAAGTTAGAAAAGATTTAGGACAAATTCCATTGGTAACTCCTACTAGTCAAATTGTTGGTGTGCAAACTGTAAATAATGTACTGTTTGATTCTTACGAAGGTGAATATTCTCGCATCACTCAAGAAGTAAAAGATTTATGTTATGGTTTATATGGTAAAACAACATTACCTATAAATCCAGAACTTAGAAAAAAAGCTTTAAAAGATTACCCAAGAGGCGAGCAACATATTGAGGTGAGACCAGGAAGTGTTCTAGAACCAGAAATGGAGGCTGTAAAAGAAAGCGCAAAAGGACTAGCAAAAGATATTGATGACGAAGTATTATTGGCATTATATCCTGTAACAGGTAAAAAATTCTTAAAAATCAAGTACGGTTTAGAAGAAATGCCTGCCGATATGAAGGCTAAAACTTTGGACGATGTTAAAAAAGAGCAAGAATTAATTGCTAAGGCCTTATCAGGTGAATTGAAATCTGGTGGTAATTCCAGCGATATCATGTGTGACATGGAAGTGCTTGTAGATGGAGAATCATTTACCGTTTCAATTCCTAAAACAAAATCTACAAGATCGGTTTGGAAAAAGAAAGAAGCCAAAGAAGTTGTTGTGGAAGGAGCTATTACCGCACCAATACCTGGTATGGTTGTTGAGTTCAAGAAAAAGAATGGAGACCATGTAAAAGCAGGTGAGATTATTGTTGTTTTAGAAGCAATGAAAATGATGAATAATTTTGAAGCCAATAAAGATGGTATTATTTCTGATATTACATTTGAATCTGGAGATACTGTTTCTAAAGGAGATGTTTTATTCTCGATAACTTAACACTTTAAATTATATTATTGATAATTAATGGCTTAAGAACTTTTTCTTAAGCCATTCTTTTAGGTAAAGATTCGTATTATTTTGAAAATTTAATAAACACTAGTAACAACAAAAGAGGAGTTTTATAATAAAAGGAAGCTTAAAATAGAAATAGAATTTAAAGCAAAGGTTCCTTGCATCATAATTAATTATTATTTAATGATAATATCTTTTGATAATTTTAGGATAAGTTTCGATTCAAAAATTCTACTTTTGTTAGTATTAAAATATGTTTAAGTTATGTCTGAAAATATAGAGAGAGTAAAATGTTTAATTATAGGTTCTGGCCCAGCGGGTTATACGGCAGCAATTTATGCAGCTAGAGCTAATATGAAACCAGTTTTATATCAAGGTGCGCAACCAGGCGGTCAATTAACAACGACGAATGAAGTTGAAAATTTCCCAGGGTATCCAGAAGGAATAACTGGTCCGGAAATGATGATAGAATTACAGAAACAAGCAGAGCGTTTTGAAGCTGATATTCGAGATGGGTGGGTAACTAAAGTGGATTTCTCAGGAGATGTGCATAAGGTATGGATTAATGATTCTAAAGAAATTCACTGCGATACTGTAATTATTTCTACAGGAGCATCGGCCAAGTACTTAGGTTTAGATTCTGAACAGAAATACTTGAAACTTGGCGGAGGAGTGTCTGCATGTGCTGTTTGCGACGGATTCTTTTACAGAAATCAAGAAGTTGTGTTAGTTGGTGCAGGAGATTCTGCTTGTGAAGAGGCGCATTATTTGTCCAAACTTTGCAAAAAAGTTACAATGATCGTTAGAAGAGATGAGTTTAGAGCCTCTAAAATTATGGCTGCTCGTGTAATAAATACGCCAAATATTGAAATATTATTCAACACAGAAACAGATGAGGTTTTAGGTGATGGCCAAGTTGTTACAGGTGTACGCGTTTTTAACAATCAAACCAATGAAAAACATGTAATTCCTGCAACCGGATTTTTTGTAGCCATTGGGCACAAACCAAATACAGATGTTTTTAAAGACTTTCTAGACTTGGATGAAACAGGGTATGTTATTAATGTACCTGGTTCAACAAAAACAAATGTAGAAGGTGTTTTTGTTTCTGGTGATGCGGCGGACCATGTGTATAGGCAAGCTATTACGGCAGCCGGAACAGGTTGTATGGCAGCACTTGATGCAGAGCGGTATTTAGCGGCTAAAGACTCTACATTCGAAGTATCAACACCAAGTTACAATTAGAATACAAAATATAAAGATTGAAGCCGAAGTTTTACTTCGGCTTTTTTTATTAATTGGTTTTTAAAATATAATAAAATGTGTTTTCTTTGATGCCAGTTTTAAAACGGGATGTGGCGCAGTCCGGTAGCGTACACGGCTGGGGGCCGTGTGGTCGCAGGTTCAAATCCTGTCATCCCGACTAAATTAATTAAAGCATTTATTTACACTAATAGGTTGTTTGGAATTATTCAAATTTTGTAATTTCAATAATTTTAAGGTTAAATTAAACTCAAGAATTGGATGTTCTTGTTTTCAATGATTTTGTTTTAACATCACATTAAATGCAACCTTTATTTAGTTAACCCATTTACAAAGGCACCTAAACTTATAAATTATAGTTAAGCTTTTAGACTAAGTAAATTAAAAATCTTTCCTTTGTGAAATTGAATAATCATTTTTTAATGTTTCATTAGGATTTCTATTGAAAACAGTTTTTTGTAAATTATAAATATGAGAAAAATAATCTTGTTATTAGTTTTAAGTATGAGCATAAATGCCTTAGCTCAAATTCATAATCCAGTAAAATGGACAACTAAATCAGTTAAAATTTCAGATAATGAGTATGAGCTAATAGCAACAGCAACAATAGAAGGTGAGTGGCATTTGTATTCGCAAACTGTTCCTAAGGATGGTCCAATTCCAACAACATTTACTTTTCAGGGTAATAGTAACTATTTGAAAAAAGGTAATACCTTGGAAGGTGTGGGTAAAACCATAGACGATCCGGTTTTTAATATGAAAATAAAATATTTTTCTCATAAAGCCGATTTTAAGCAACGTATAAGGTTGAAAGGTAAAACGCCATTTGAAGTTAAGGCAACCGTTGAGTTTATGGTTTGCGACGATTCAAGATGTTTACCCCCAACCGAAGTCGATTTAACATTTAAGGTTTCGAAATAATTTCGACTTAGATACTATGAGAAAAATTTTAGTAGCTTTTTTAATTTTATTTGTCGGGACTTTTCAAGGGACTTCCCAAATAATTGATCCGGTAAAATGGACAACTTCAGTAGAAAAATTATCTGAAAATGAATATTATTTAATAGCAAAGGCAGAGATACCTTCAGGATTTCATTTATATGCGCAAAATATAGCTGAAGGTGGCCCAATTCCAACATCCTTTATTTATGATGATAGTGAAGGTACATTTAAAATATTAGGTAACACACTAGAAGAGGAAGGCATAACCGAAAACGATCCTGTTTTCGATATGGATATAAAGTATTTTGAAAATACGGCAACTTTCAAGCAGAAGGTAGAAGTTGAAGAAGGTGTTACAAAAATCCTTGGCTTTGTGGAATTCATGATCTGTAATGATTCCCAATGTTCTCCTCCAACGGAAGAAGAGCTTGTTTATAGTTTTTCAGAGAACTTAAAAGATGAAAAAATCAATGTTTTAGTGAATCAGGACTCGCCTAAAGAATCTAAAAAAGGGTTATGGGGTATATTCTTTATAGCTTTTTTGTCTGGTTTTGCCGCCTTGTTAACACCATGTGTGTTTCCTATGATACCCATGACGGTAAGTTTCTTTACAAAACAAAGCAAAAACAAGGCAGCAGGTATAAAAAATGCCGTTATTTATGGAATATGCATTATCGTAATTTATGTGTTATTAGGCACAGCGGTAACGGGCATATTTGGTGCCGATGCTTTAAATGCACTGGCAACTAATGTGTGGTTTAATATTATTTTCTTTTTATTATTGGTCATTTTTGCAGTATCCTTTTTAGGTGCTTTTGAAATTATGCTACCTAACTCTTGGGCAAATAAAGTGGATTCTCAAGCTAATAGAGGTGGACTAATCGGTATTTTCTTTATGGCCTTGGCTTTAGCAATTGTTTCCTTTTCGTGTACAGGCCCTATTGTGGGTACACTTTTGGTTGAAGCAGCTTCAAAAGGAGGTTTGGCACCTATTATTGGGATGTTAGGTTTTTCATTGGCAATAGCTTTACCATTTGCTTTATTTGCA
The DNA here is from genome assembly GCF_041583155.1 of Mariniflexile sp. Taxonomy (GTDB): domain Bacteria; phylum Bacteroidota; class Bacteroidia; order Flavobacteriales; family Flavobacteriaceae; genus Mariniflexile. The sequence goes on along the minus strand of NZ_JBFHGK010000019.1, from coordinate 56,031 downwards.
GCCTTTCCAGGTTGGTTAAATTCATTACCAAAATCAGGGGGTTGGTTAAATACCGTCAAAGTAGTCCTTGGGTTCTTGGAATTAGCTTTGGCATTTAAATTCTTATCACAAGCCGATTTGGTTTTGCAAGCACATTTATTGGAGCGCGAGGTGTTTTTAGCAATTTGGATTGCTATTTTTGGAACTCTGGCACTCTATTTATTTGGAAAAATACAGTTGCCACACGATTCGCCACTAACGCATATATCAGTAGGCAGGTTAGGACTGGGTCTATTAGTGCTATCCTTCACCATTTATATGATTCCAGGACTTTGGGGAGCGCCTTTAAATTTAATAAGTGCTTTTCCACCACCACAAGAATACAGTGAATCGCCTTACGGTGTTGGTTTTTCTAAATTAGGCACTGCCTCCGTTTTGGATGGTCATGAAGGTTTGCCTGATGGCGCTCACTTATTAGCACCCCATGATATATTAGCATTTAATGATTATGATAAAGGATTGGCCTATGCCAAAGAAGTAGGTAAACCAGTTATGATTGATTTTACCGGTTGGGCATGTGTAAATTGCAGAAAAATGGAGCAAAATGTTTGGCCAGAACCAGAGATTTTAAACATTCTAAAAAATGAGGTTGTTTTAATATCGTTATATGTTGATGATAAACGCCCTTTAGAAGCACATGAAGTTACGGAGTCAAAATTAAAGCCAGGAAAGCAACTAAAATATATTGGACAAAAGTGGAGTGAATTGCAAACTGTAAAGTATAAAGCAAATTCACAGCCGTTTTATGTGTTGATGGATCATAATGAAGAGAACCTGGTAGCTCCAGTGGGCTATACACCCGATGTAGAATCTTATCATAATTGGTTGCAGGCTGGGATTTCAAAATTTGAAAAATAGTTGTTCTCTGCCAGGTAGAACAGACACCTAAACATTTAATAGGTATATATTATTCTTAATCTAAAAAAAATATGGTCATTACACTTTTTAGATACTAGTGAATTCAAGGTTCAATATTGAATTCACTAGGAAATTGGCCTAATTTCCTTCCTGAAACATCATGAAAATTATTTGTTCAAATGCGCTTGTAAATTGATCAAAACAGGAGCTTTCACACCTAAATAGTCTTCTATAAAAATATTTACAAGTTTAATCTTTTGTTTTTGTAAGTATTTAAAGTTTAATAATATAGGAAAAATTCATTTTTTTTTAATAAATTTAGGGTGCATCAAAAAAATTAGAACTCTAATTTGTTGAATTTGATGGTTAAGATTTTTTGTTTCTTGATAAAAATTTTAACTAAGGTAATATATCAATTAGCCAAAGTAACAGTCTAAAAGGCTTTTTGAGACTTATTTTCGATTTCCTTTTATGTATAAAGTATACATAGAAGACTTGTTTATTATTACTGTATACGCTTTTCAAAATGAACTAAATGTCTTCGGTGTTTTTTTGAACAGGATTAAGCATTTGAGATGTTTTTAACAATTTATTTGTTTGTAAAAATTTAATTTCAAAATGTACATGGTAAAAAAGATTCTACATTCTATTATTGGGCAAACGAGTTAAAGATTCTTGCTTTATTAAAAAACATATTAGTTAAGTACGGTTTTGGTAAATTAATGGACTAAAAACCTGCTTTTTGCTAACGGAAAAATTGAAGAGAAAATCATCTATTAAATTTCGTGATTAAAAAGCTCATTTTTTTGGTGTAAAAGCATATTGCTACTCACTATATCCCCTTTTAGCTACAAAAATTTGAAAAATGAACTATAATTTATCAATATTGAGCTATAATTTATTATTGACAACTTTTTTTTTCGCTTAATTAGCATAGATGAAAATTAACATTAATTAACATTTTATGACCCTAGTGTTAAGGTAATGTAAAATTTTTAAAAATGTACAAACTGTATTACAAACCAATTAAATAATAATTTTACTAATCACAACTAAATTAAATATGGTAAAAAGAATAACAAAAAGAAAAAGTATAATTATGTTACTCATGATTATTTCAACTTTTGGCTGTAAGCCTGACCCGCTTGAATATGCGCGACCAAGTGATTTGGCGGGTACTATTTACACTCAGCTAGAATCGATGGGAAATTTTAATTACTATTTACAGTGCCTTGATAAAACTGAGTATAAAACGCCTTTAGTTAAAGGAGGATCTTGGACCATTTTTGCTCCAACAGACGAAGCTTTTGAAAAGTTTTTGCAAGAAGAAGGTTATGCATCTGTTGATGATATCCCGTCGGATAGATTATTGGACATAGTTCAATATACCATAGTTACAAGTGGATGGAATACAACTACCTTAACATATTCCGCAGATGGTGCTGGTTTTTATGCAGGTAGTAATTTTAGACGTCACACGCAGTATACAGACACTCTTGAGACTATGAATACTGAGGATTATAAACATCTATATGTAGACCAGTTTTCTCCACCACCAGGGGTTTACACTGTAGAGCCAAGTTATGGAAAAAGAAAAGCTATAACATATTTTCTGGATGCCTATATTAATGCGAAAGCTGGTTTTGAAATGTCTGACTATTCGTTTATTTTTCCAGGAGAAACTTATACTCCAGGAGGTATGAAAGTGTTTGAAGCAAACGTATCACAAACCAATATAGTTGCTGAAAACGGGATGATTTATGCTTTAGATAAGGTAATTGAACCAAGAATAAACCAATACAAAAACCTTACTTCTGAAGAGTATGGAGGTAAGTATACACGTTTCAAGGAGTTGATAGAGCGTTTTGGTTTTTTAAGATTAAATCGTAACCAGCTTAATGAGGCTACTGGGGTAATGGAACCTATTTATCGTTTAAATTTTTTAACTGGAATAACGTCTAATAATTTACCGTTTAATCCATACGATGAATCTTATCCAAAATTAAAAGCAAACATAAATTATGATTTATCATTTGGAACAGGTTTAGCAGTTCCTACGAATGATGCTTTAGAAGAGTATTTGGAAGGAGATAGTATTCTTGGACAGTTTTATGATTCATATGATGATATGCCGTTAGACGTGCTTGGTAAGTTCCTTAGTTCGTTTTTCTTTACAGATTTCTGGTCGCTTTGTCCAAGTAACCAAGGTTCAACTTTAAATGTAGGTTTACAACCGGTTGATTATAGCATAGATGATGTTTTAGATGTAAAAATGTGTAGTAATGGACTGTTTGTTGGTATTGATAGAGTTTACACCAATGCTAACTTTTCAACAATTTTAGGGCCTTTATTATTAGATCCAGAATACACTATTATGTTGAAGGCTGTTCAAGAATTACAAATTGATGTGGCCTTACAAAGTAGAGGTTCTACATTCTCTATTTTTGGAATTAAAAACGATCAATTTGTAGATATTGCCGATCCTAGCAGTATTACAAAAACAATATCAGTTGTTGATTATCTTCCAGACTTATCAGCTATACAATTGGCCGTAACAGAAAATGGAGTTACCACTTATGTGCCTGCAAACCTAAGTGCTGCTACTACAGCAGAAAAAAGTTATGTTACAACAACCTTAAAAGATATTGTTCTTAACCAAATTGTAGAAAAGAATGTAGATGCGAGCAGTAATAATTATTACCAAACTAAAAGTGGTGAGTTTATTTATGCTTATGATAATAATAAAATATCTGGAGGAGGTAATATCCAGTTAAATGATCCAGCAATTATTCTTTCAGCGAGAGATACAGATAATGGTAAGTTTTATGAAATGTCTCGTCCTATAGAAAGACCATTAAACTTTACTTATGCTGCTTTAGTAAACAATTCATCAACGTTCTCAAGATTTGTTGAAGTAATGGAGGCTGCAGCTGGTTTTGTTGCAATTCCAAACAATTCAAATGATAAGTTGGTAAGTTTCTTAAACTTATCAAGAACATTTACTCTATTAGCACCAAATAATAATGCAGTTAATAAAGCTATTAGTGACGGTGTTATTGTAGAACCAACCACTGTAAATTCGCTACCTGCTCTTGAACAGGCAATTGCAAAACAAAATCTTTTAAATTTTGCTAAAAGACATTTTATACAACAGGCCATACCTACAGATGGTATAACCTCAGGGTCGTACCAGTCTATGTATTATGGAAGAGTTATTGATTTTGTGCCAGTTTACGATGAGTATTTATTTGAAAACAACCATGCCACATCAAATTTAACAATTAAAAACCAAGCAACTGGAGCGGTTATTACCGAAACAGGAGCCGTGACAAACTTACTTTCCAAAAGAGTAGTCATTCACGAAATTGAAAATTATTTAAACTAGAAAACCAACAAAAGCTTGATAAGTATGAAGGATAAACACAAGTCATGTTCCTATGCCTTAATAATAGTGTTTGCATTGTTTTCAATGTATAACATGTCAGCACAGTCGCAAACTATTATTTCAGGTATAGTTACCTCAGAATCAGACGGACAGCCATTAACAGGAGCAACGATTGCTGAAAAAGATAAAAATAATCGTATTATTAATGGTGTTGTTGCAGATTTTAATGGTAACTATTCATTAAAAGTCTCAAACCCAAATAACACAATAACGTTTTCCTATGTAGGTTTTGTTACCAAACAATTGGTTCCTGGAAAACAAACACAATTTAATATTGTATTAAAAGAAGACATTTCAGAATTAGACGCTATCGTAATTCGAGGTACCAAGAAGGTGTCTACTGGAGATTTTGAAATTGATAAACGTCGTATAGCTACAGCTATGGAAACTATTGATATGAAAGAGATTAGTGAAACAGTTTCTACGGGTTTAGTTGATCAGTTACAAGGTCGTTTATCTGGTGTAGATATTGTTGCTAGCTCTGGTGAGCCTGGAGCTGGTATGTCTATCCGTATTCGTGGAACATCATCATTAAACGCTTCATCCGAGCCTTTAATTGTTATAAATGGTGTGCCTTTTGAAACGGAAATTGATGCACTTTTTGATTTTGGATCTGCTGATGAACAACAATACGCAGCCTTAATTGGGGTATCACCAAACGATATTGAAGAAATTTCAGTTTTAAAAGATGCTGCTGCAACCGCTCAATTTGGTTCTCGTGCAGCAAATGGGGTGTTACTTATTAAAACCAAAAGAGGTGCTAAAGGTAAAGCTCGTTTTTCTTATAGTTATAGAGGAAGTTTAGGATGGCAACCAGATGGAATGCCTATGTTAAATGGTGACCAGTATTCTACCTTAATTAAAGAAGAGCTAACAGCGGTAAATATTACAGCTCCTCAACCGCAAATTGAGTATGATCCAACATATGAGCAGTACAATCTGTATAATAAGAATGTTAATTGGGTTGACGAAATAACACAATTAGGATACACACACGAAAACTTTTTAGGTGTATCTGGTGGTGGTGAAAAATCTGCTTACCGTGTTTCTGTTAGTTATAAAGACCAACAAGGAACTACTATTGGAAGTGGACTTAAAACCTTTACAACTAGAACCATTTTGGATTATAACATTTCTAATAAATTAACTATTTCTACGGAGTTGGCTTATACTCATGGATCTTTAGATAAATCTTATGACAAAATTAGATCATTAGCTCTTAAAAAGATGCCCAATCAATCCATTTATGAATTAGACGAGTTTGGTAACCCAACCGATGTATATTTTACACCAGTTAACGCCTTCCAAGGTAACGGATCTACTTATTATAATCCTGTTGCCATGGCAAAATTATCTACTACCAATACAGAGAATAACAGGATTACCCCTACATTCAGAATAAATTATAAGCCTTTGAAGCAATTAAGTTATGATGCTTATATTGCATTCGATATTAATACAGATAAGGCTACAAACTTTTTGCCAGAGGCAGCATTTGGTGCAGCATGGACAAATTCAGATGCTAACCAAGCAAGATTTGCCGATGCTGAATTCTTTGTAATGCGTACAGAAAATAAACTGATATGGAACCCTAATTTAGGAGAAAATCATTCTGTTTTCGCAAGTGGAACCATTCAAACCTATGACAAAACAAGTCAAGGATATTCTGCAATAACTAGTAACTCGCCAAGTAGTTTAATACAAACTCCTATAGCTCAAACAAGAATTGAAGGATCAGGTAACAGTTTAAGTTCTAGTTTTTCACAAAACAGATCCATAGCTTACAACTTTATGTTTAACTACCAATTTTTAAACCGCTATATTTTAAGTGGTGGTATACGTTCGGAAGGGAATTCTAGATTTGGTAGTAGTTACCGATATGGTACTTTTCCAAGTATAGCAGCTAAATGGATATTTTCAGACGAGCCTTTTATGGAATCATATGAGTTTATTGACGAGTTAGGTTTTAGAGCTAGTTACGGTGTAAATGGTAACTCACCAAACTTTAACTATGGGCAGTATAATACTTACTCTACGTATGGATATGATTATCTTGGAGAGAGTCCAGTTTTTCCAGATAATATGGAGTTGACTGATTTAAGATGGGAAACCATCATTCAAAGTAACTTTGGACTTACCTATTCATTCTTTGATAGTCGTGTAAGTGGAGATTTAGAATTTTATAAAAAAGAAACCAAAGATTTATTAGGTAAAAATACTTCGATTCCTTCTACTTCAGGCTTTTCAAATTTACCTTTTCTAAATTTAGGAAATATTTCTAATCAAGGTTTTGAGTTAAGTGTAAGAACAAAATTAATTCAAAACGATGATTTCTCATTGGAAATGAATTTCAACATTGCACGTAATACCAACCTTATTACAAAAATTTCTGAAGCACAAGATGTTGAGGATGGCGATCCTTTTGCTACTGGTCCAAATGGTTACCTTAAAAGAATTCAAGTGGATAACCCTATAGGTTCATTCTATGGTTACAGGTATCTAGGTGTTTACAGTACAGCAGATGAATTAGTGGCACGTGACGAAAATGGGGATATTATATATAACTTAAACGGTGTGCCTAAAACAATGGTGTTTAACGAAAGTAGAGCATTTCAACCAGGTGAGGCTAAGTATGAGGATGTAAATAAAGATGGTAGTATAGACCGTTTGGATGTTGTTTACTTAGGTAACGCCAACCCGTTGGTGTATGGTGGTTTTGGACCTACAATTAGATATAAAAACTTATCTCTTAATGCATTTTTTAACTTTAGATATAACCAAAAAGTTATTAACCTAGCTAGAATGGAAACAGAAAGTATGGACAGCTTCGATAACCAGAACACGGCAGTTTTGCGCCGTTGGAGATTTGAGGGTGATGTAACCGATATTCCTAGAGCTGTTTTAAATAGCCCGGTTAATACATTGGCTTCCGATCGTTTTCTTGAAGATGCTTCGTTTTTAAGAATGAAATTCATAACCTTAAAATACGATTTGCCAAAAACATTTATTCAAAAAATTAACTTTTCAAGTGGATCCTTTTTTGTTACAGGTACAGATTTGTTAACTTTTACTAAATATTCTGGTCCAGATCCAGAAACAGGAAGTAGTAGCGATTGGAAAAAACTTGGTTATGATAATAATCAAACACCAAGATCTCAACAGATAACTTTAGGAGTAAATCTTACATTCTAATTGAAAATTTAAAAAAACATTATGAAACGAAACATAATTAAAATATACGCCATTATTCCAATACTATGTATAACATTATTTTCATGTGATAGTTATTTAGAATTGGAACCACAGGATAGTTTAATACAACAAGAGTTCTGGAAAAATAAAGAACAAGTTTCTGCCGCTCTTGCAGGATGTTATGCATCCATGAATCAATCTGGATTTACAGACAAAGTATTGTTGTGGGGAGAACTAAGAGGAGATATGTTGGTTTCCTTAAGAGCTGGAAACAACCAAAATAATATGCTTAAGAACTATATGTTCCCTAGTAATTCGTTTGTAGATTGGAAAGAATTTTACAAAACCATTAACCATTGTAATTTGGTATTAACCTTTGCCGATGAAGCACAAGCAAACGATTTGTCTTTTTCAGAACAAGAGTTAAAAAGAATTAAAGCAGAAGCCATAACCATTCGTTCTTTGGTTTACTCTATACTGGTAAAAAACTTTAGAGAAGTGCCATTAATCCTTACGGCAACTGCTAATACGGATACAGATTTTTATCCAGCTAAAAGTACTGAAGATGCAATTATAGCTCAAATCACTGCCGATCTTGAAGCTGCTGTAGTTGATCTAAACTTAGGGTTTTCACAATCTCCAGCTCACGATAAAGGAAAAATGACCAAGGGTGCCGCATTAGCGATACTTGCCGATATCTATTTATGGGATGAGCAGTACGATAAATGTATTGATGCAACCAATCGTTTAATAGAATTAAATAAATACGTTTTGGTAGATGGAGCCGACTGGTTTAACGATATCTTTTTTGAGGGTAATTCAAATGAAGGAATTTTTGAACTTCAATTTAGCGATATCAATGCAACATTACGAAATGCATTTCAGGTAGCTAATCCTGTTTATGCTCCATATAGTAAAATATTTCAGCTTTACAATGAATTTCCTGATGATGTAAGAGGGGATTTTGCAACTTTTGATATCTCTCGAAATACCGTATTTAAATATGCAGGTGTGGATGAAACTGGACTTTACAGAGGTTCAGACCAATTTTATAACACCTTTATATTTTACAGATATGCAGATGTTTTATTAATGCAAGCAGAAGCTTATATACTTTCTACCACGAACCAAGATTTAAATAGAGCTTATAATCTAATTAACCAGGTACATGAGCGTGCTGTAGGAGCACCTTTAGAAGCAAATGCAACTCAAAACGAATTATTAAATGCCTTATTATTAGAAAGACAAAAGGAATTTGCTTTTGAAGGTAAAAGATGGTACGATTTATTGCGTTTTGCTAAGCGAAATGATTTTGAAAATCAGTATATTATACTAGAATTAGCCGAAACAAAGGCTGGACCAGATGATTATGAGCAAATTTTAAGTTATTTTTCTGAGAAAGAATCTTACTATTTGCCAATTTATCTAAATGAGATAAATCTGAACCATAATTTAGTTCAGAATCCATATTACGACAACTAAACTAAAACTAATTTAAAACTAAATATTATGAAAACTAACAAATTTATTACATGGCTTGGAGCCGTCGTATTAATTATGGTCGTCAGTGTAGGGTGCAACGATGACTTAGAGGACACGACGTTCTTTACTTCAGATGAATTGACTATTATTCAAACATTTGAATCGCAACCAGAGACCTTTTCGGCTTACATTGAGATTCTTCAAAAAACGGATTTTTACAATGCGCTTAAAAGCTACGGGAACTATACCTGTTTTGCACCTACAAACGAAGCTGTAAAAGCTTATTTGATGGAAAAATTCGGTGTAGAATCGGTAAGTCAAATAACGAATCCTGAGGATATTGAATTTTTAAAAACGCTGGTTAAGTTTCAAACAATACCATCGGGAAGAGGAACCAGTGGTTTTGTTGAAGGAAGACTTGCAGATACAACGTTTACAGGCGATTATATTACAACATCCTTTTTAAAAGGAGGCGGGATTTCCAATGTTGAAATTAACCGTACAGTAGGACTAGAGAAGTATGATATTAGAGCGACTAATGGTCTTATTCATATTATAAATGGTGTGCTAGATCCGTATGTTGATCCAGTACCGGTAGTTATAGAAAAAGCTGGAAAACATACCATCTTTGTTGAAGCCTTAAAACAAACGGGACTTTATGAATCGTTTTCGGTAATATTCAATGATTTTGGTTCAAAGAATAACTTTACCATTATGGCTGAATCAGATGAGGTTTTCGCCCAAGAAGGTATCAATTCATTTCAAGATTTGGTAGATAGATTTTCTCCAGATGACAGTGATTTCACCAATCCGCAAAATGATTTATATAGATTTATGGCTTATCATGCTACTCAGAATTTTTTATATTCAAGAAATTTTCCGGACGATGCTTTTGTGAATTCATATTTAGAAAGAAACGCATGGAAATCGTTTAAAACAGAAACAGAACTGAGAATAAATGAAACCGAAACCGGAACAGATGATACATGGACATCCTTAATAATGGATGAAAGTAACTTTCCGGCCAAAAACGGTGTTTACCATACCGTTAATAAGTTGTTTACCATTTTCACACCAAAACCAAAACACATTATTTTTGATGTGGTAAGTGATCAGCCTGAATACCAATCAAGATTAATTAGAGCAGGACAAAAAGTTCCAAGTACATCATGGGAATTTATAAGATGGTTTCCAGAAGGTAACAAACGTTATTTACAACAATCTAACAGAATAAACTTAAACTATAATATTTTAGATGTTGGTGGTTATTCCTGGATTGAATTTGACACACCTGTTTTACCAAAAGGAAAATATGAAATGTTAATATCTAGTAACGGAGGTAATAATGCAAGAGGTATCTTTCAAGTATATTGGGATGGAGAGCCTATCGGGTCGCTTTACAATTTAACCTTAAATACCAATGCTAAAGGATTTCCTGATGAAGCACTTATGGAGTCTAGAGGATGGCGCCATGGCTACAAATGTATAACCAACAAAGCGGGAGTTAGCCAATATGATACTGCTGGTGCAAGTAGGTTTATTATAACTAAAGAGTTATTGTGTCCAGAACAGAAACGTCATGTTATTAGACTTGAAGCTGTAAAAGCAGGTGGTAGCCCAATAGATTATATAGAATGGATACCAGTAGTTGAGAATGGTCCGGCCGATGATTCAGGGTGTTATAATGATTAAAAATCTTTAAATCTAAGGGCATCTGTATAAAATAAATAAACAAACAGGTGCCTGTAGATTGCTAAGCATAAATAAGTATAGAATTTAAAATGAGCATTAGAAATTATGGCATAGTAAATTTCACTAGCTTAATAGTAGAAACTAAGTTTGAAAAGGAGAAACCAAGATTAGTTTACTACACATATAGTTTAAGCATTATTCAGAGCTTTTTTTTATTCTCCATTGTATTAAAATCAATATTTTTTTAACCCTAATTTAATTCAAAACTCATATTGTTATGAAAAATAATAAACTTATCACTTGGATTGGAGGGCTTGCCTTAATTATGCTTGGCATGATTGGATGCAATGACACACTCGATGGAACGACATTTTTTACTTCGGATCAAATGACGATTATCCAAACATTAGAATCTAAACCAGAGACGTATTCGTCTTACGTAGAGATTCTTAAGAAAACTGATTTCTACAATGCTTTTAAAAGCTATGGAAATTATACTTGCTTTGCACCTACAAACGAAGCAGTAAAGGCTTATTTAATGGAAAAATTCAATGTGGAATCTGTAAGCCAGATAACTAGTGCTGAAGATATTGAGTTTTTAAAAATTGTAGTAAAATTCCAAACGATACCAACAGGTAGAGGAACAAGTGGCTTTGTAGAAGGAAGACTAGCAGATACAACTTTTACTGGTGATTATCTTACAACATCCTTTTTAAAAGGAGGTGGTATTGCCAATGTAGAAATTAACCGCACAGTAGGATTGGAGGAATACGATATAAGTGCTAGTAACGGTCTTATTCACGGAATTAACGGTGTGTTAGATCCTTACATAGATCCTGTACCCGTTGTAATGGATAAAGCTGGTAAACATACCATTTTTGTAGAAGCTTTAAAGCAAACGGGATATTATGAAACCTTCTCTGTTAAATTTAATGCACTTGGTTCAAAAAACAATTTTACCATTTTGGCAGAATCAGACGTCGTTTACGCACAAGAAGGAATCAATTCATTTAATGATTTGGTAAGTAGAATCTCTCCAAATGATGACGATTTTACCAACCCAGAAAACGAATTAAACAGATATGTAGGCTACCATGCTACACAAAACTTTTTATATTCTAGAAATTTTCCAGATGATGCTTTTGTAAATACGGTGTTGCCAAGAAATGCCTGGAAATCGCTTAAAACAGAAACAGAACTGAGAATAAATGAAACGGAAACTGGGGAGAATGATACTTGGATTTCATTAATTATTAATGAAAGTAACTTTCCTGCTAAAAATGGGGTTTACCATACAGTTAACAAGTTGTTTACCATATTTACCCCAAAACCTAGGCACGTTATTTTTGATGTGGTTAGCGATCAGCCGGAATACCAATCTAGATTAATTAGGGCAGGAGAAAATGTGCCAAGTACATCATGGGAATTTATCAGATGGTTTCCAGAAGCTAATAAGCGTTATTTACAACAATCAAACAGGATAAATTTAAATTATAACGTTTTAGACGTTGGTGCTTATTCTTGGATAGAATTTGATACACCAGTATTACCTAAAGGAAAGTATGAAATGTTGGTATGTAGTAATGGTGGAAATAGTGCCAGAGCCATTCTTCAAGTATATTGGGATGGAGAGCCTATTGGTTCACTTTACGATTTAACATTAAGTACAGCTGGTAAAGGTTTTCCAGACGAAGCCCTTATGGAATCTAGAGGATGGCGTCATGGTTACAAATGTATTACTAACAATGCGGGAGTTAGCCAATACGATACGGCCGCTGCAAGTAGATTTATTATAACCAAAGAATTATTATGTCCGGAACAGAAACGTCATGTTATTAGATTTGAAGCTGTTAAGGCAGGTGGTAGCCCGATAGATTATATAGAGTGGATACCAGTGGTTGAAAATGCACCAGCCGACGATTCAAACTGCTATAATGATTAGAAACTATTAAACTAGAAGGGATCCAATGATAACCTAAGTTGGATTCCTTCATATTAAGCAATAATTAAACAATTAATAATGAAGAACAAAAACAATTGCATATTTAATTTCAGTCGATTACTGGTAATCGTTTGTATATTCCTTACGGTCAGCTGTAAAGAAGAGGCTTGGGATGACCACTACGACCAACAAGATTCTAGACTAGAAAAGAACATATTTACGGTATTGTCTGAAAATCCAGAATATTCAACATTTGTTACATTACTAGAACAGACAGGCTATAAAAGTCAACTGCAATCTGCGCAAGCGTTTACCGTGTGGGCACCCAATAATGCCGCTTTTGCTCAGGTATCTAATGCTATTTTAAACGACCCTGATGCATTAAAAGAGTTGATAGGGAACCACATAAGCTTGTTTTCTTACAATACAACAAGTAATCAGGAAACTCTTGTAAAAATGTTCAATGATAAATATATTGAATTCATTAATACATCTGGAACTTCTACATTTGGAGGTATAAATCTTGCAACCAAAGATATACTTACATCAAATGGTATTTTGCACACTTTAAACGAAGTTTTAGAAGTTAGCCCAAATATTTGGGGTTATCTTAATAACAACGCAAGTGAGTACCCTTCGTTAATGAATTTCTTAACTACTTTTAATGAAACTGTTTTCGATGAAGCCAATAGTGTTAAAATAGGAACCAACTCTTTAGGGCAATCTGTTTATGATTCCATTTTTGTTTCATCTAATTCTTATTTTAAAACGATAGGCGATTTAAGTTCTGAAGAAAGACGTTATTCTTTTATAGGTTTAACGGAACCTGCTTATACTGGAGTTTACAATACATTTAAAGATTATTATAAATACCCTGTTGCAGATTCTATTAAAGCTAATACAGATAAGGCTATTTTTAGTAATTTAAATTTTCAAGCTATTGATTTAGATGAATTCGATGGAAGTCCGGTAACTACCACCACAGGAAATATGGTAATGTTGGATCCTAGTACTATTACAGAAAATGTCGCATTAAGTAACGGAAATGTATTTGTAGTAAACCAATTAAATTACGATCCTAAAAACGTAATTTATAAAGATGTAATATACGAAATTGAAAATTCAGAAAGAAGAACCATTGGTAATGCAACAGCCCTAACAATTCAAAAAAAATATAATAGAACCTCTTCTGGTCAATTCTATAATGTTGTTAATTTGAACCAAAATCCAACTGGAAGCAATAACTACTTTGAAATTTCTTTTAGTAACGTACTATCAGCAAGTTACACACTACACTTAAGATTTGTACCTGTAGGAGCTTCTAAAAACACGAAGTTAAAGTTTGAGTTTAGCTATGTAGATGCAAATAAAAATACAGTAGTAAATACCATTCCAGCCATAGAGGTAAGTAATCTAGAAGATGGGGAAATACAAATTGGAGGGCCATATACTATACCCGTGTTTATTAATAAAGAAAAAGCCAATAGTTATTTTGTAAAACTAAAGATATTTGTTGATGTTAGTGAGCCTGAACTCATACTATTTGATCGCACATTTGGTATAGATTATGCAAAACTAGTTCCAACAGAATAAGACAACCAAAAATTAAACATGAATTATTATCTGACTATGATGAAATTAAAAAATACGTACACCCTGTTTTGCATTTTATTTTTAGGAGTTACTTTTGCATTGCGAGCACAAGTAAAATCTGAAAATATTGTAACAGGAACGGTAGTGGATGCTGCTAGCAAAGAAGAATTAGCGGGGGTTAACGTTCGAGTAGGAACCTTTGCATCTACACTAACCGATAAAACTGGTAAGTTCTCAATTAAAGTACCAGACGGAAGAGCAACCCTAACTGTGAGCAGTCCTAATTACCAAATAAAAGAGGTAGCTTTAAGAGGGCGTAAAAATGTAGCAATAGCAATTTATGGTAACGATTTTGAATCGTACTATAACAATGCCAATATGCCTACGGGACATCAATCAAAAGCTTCAATTACAAGCGCTATTGATACTAAACAAGGATCTATAGCCGTACCTAAGGAATCTGTTGCCAACATAATTAATGGTGAATTAAGTGGCACACGTGCAATCATGCGTTCTGGTGTTCCTGGTATTGGAGCTAATATTTTTATTAGAGGTTATAATACATTAAACGGATCTACACAACCATTAATTGTTGTAGATGGTATGATGATTGAAACAAACACCTTTGCAAACAATACTTTAATAAATGGTTATAGTTATGATCCTTTATCAGATTTAAACCCTAAAGATATTGCCAGCATTACCGTTATTAAAGACGCGGCCTCTATTTACGGCTCTAGAGGTGCTAATGGTGTAATATTAATAGAAACTAATAAAACGGTTGACGTTTCAACTAAAATAGATTTTTATGTTCAAGGTGGTTTAAATTTTGCACCAAAGAATCTTCCGATGATGAACAGTAACCAGTACAGAACGTATTTATCCGACCAATTAAATAATTCAGGTTTATACACGAGCAACCAAATAGCTAATAGACCTTACTTTAATGAAAATCCTGCTTTTCAAGATTACCAAAAATATCATAACGAAACCGACTGGCAAAAAGAAATATTCAGCAATGATTATGTAAACGAATATTATTTTAGAGTAACAGGTGGAGATGAAGTTGCAAAATATGGTTTATCTGTAGGGTATTCAACTAATGAAGGTGTAGTTGCTAATGCGGATTTTAACAGGTTTACATCACGTTTTAATGCAGACGCTAACATTACTGAAAGGTTATCGTTAAACACCAATTTAAGTGTAAGTTATACAACACGCAATTTATTTGATGATGGATTGTACAGTACTTCACCAATTTATTCGGCACTTAATAAGTCGCCATTTTTAGCGCCATTTGTACCTAATGCAGATGGTGTTGTAACAGATATTTATGAAGATATAGATGCTATAGGTGGTTTTAGTAACCCAACCGCTATTTCGGATAATGCTACTTTTCAAGCTAAAAATTATAACCTTTACGGACTTTTTGATTTTGGATATAAAATCTCAAATAAAGTAAACATCCACTCTTTATTTGGTGCCAATTATATTAAAAACAGACAGAATGTGTTTTTACCAGATTTAGGTCTTTCTACAGAGTATAACGAATATGGTGATGCACAGAATAGAACATCAAAAGTGAATGCAGAAAGTTTATTCGCATTCTATAATGATACGAGATTAAACTACAAAAACACGATAAATGGTATTCACGATTTTTCTTTAAGTCTTGGGTTCCGTTATCATACTAATAGTTATGAAAATTCATATTCTACAAGTGGAAATTCTGCAGATGATCAATTTACATCTTTAGAAAGTGGTAACAGATTAACGTACGTTACATCAGGAAGTATTGGGAATTGGAACTATGCTTCTATTTACGGGAGTGCTAATTATGGATTCTTGAATAAATACTTTGTTAGCTATAATATTTCTGCCGATGCATCTTCTCGTTTTGGAGACGATAAGCCCGTAGGTGTTTTTCCTGCACTTGGTGCCGGGTGGTTAATTTCATCAGAAAATTTCATGGCTAAAAATACAGCTATAGATAAATTGAAATTACGCGCCAGTTATGGTTTAACTGGTAACGATGGTATTGGTAATTACAATGCAGAATCTTACTTTGTTTCTACAAGATTTTTAGAAGGTGCAGGTCTTGTAAGTGGCAATATTGCAAACAGTTCTATAAGATGGGAAGAAACTACAAAAGCAAACGTAGGATTAGATGTTGGTTTGTTTAATGAACGTTTATCTTTTAGTGTCGATTATTTTAATAACGTAACAGATGGTTTACTTAATAACACTGAATTAAGCCCTGTTTATGGATATGAAAATTATATAAGTAACGACGGTAAGCTAAAAAACACGGGTGTAGAATTTAGTGTAAATGCACGTGTAATGAATACACCTAATTTTAGTTGGGATATTGGAGGTAATATTTCTAGATATAAAAATGAAATTACTTCAATTCCTGGTGATAGACAAATTATTAATGTTGAAGGTTTAAATGCAACTATTTTAAACCAAGAAGGAAGCGCATTAGGATTGTTTTACGGTTACAAAACAGATGGTATTTATAACAATGCAGCCGAAGCTACTGCCGATGGTTTGCTTTGGAGAGATTTTGCAGGATTTAATCAGCCATTCGTAGCTGGAGATGTGAGATTTGTTAATGCAAACGCTTCAGATAATGTTATTAATGAAGATGATAGAGTTGTTATTGGAGACCCTAATCCAGATTTTACAGGAATGGTTTACAATAAATTCGTATACAAAAAAATTGCACTGTCAGCTATATTCTCATTTAGCCAAGGTAATGATGTTTATAATGCATTAAGATGGAAAACAGAGTCTATGGATGGTTTAGCTAACCAAAGTTTAGCAACGGTAAACCGCTGGACAGTTGATAACCAAAACACCAATATCCCACGAGCTGTATATGGAGACGCTGTTGGAAACTCAAGATTTTCAGATAGATGGATAGAAGATGGTTCTTACATTCGCCTTAAAACAATCACTTTATCATATACGCCAGATATATTTAACGCTACGTTTTATGTTACAGCAAATAACATACTTACAATAACCGATTATTTAGGTTATGATCCTGAGGTAAGTGCATCTCAAGTAAGTTATTTACAAGGTATAGATGCTGGTTTTACGCCACAATATAGTTCTGTACTAATTGGTGTTAGATTAGGACTATAATTTTATTGAATATGAAGATTGAAATCATTAAAAGAAAACAAATGAAACAGTATATAAATATTATTTTAAGCCTACTTTTCGCTTCAACGCTATTTACTTCATGTGAAAGTCTTTTAGACGTTTCTCCGGAAGAAGTTTTGTTAGAAGAAGATTATTTGGGCGATGACAAACTTGATGCGAGGTCGGCTTTATTCGGAGTGCTATCTCAAATGCAAGAAATTACAGGACAGTATATCGTTTTGGGAGAAATGAGAGCCGATTTGGTAGATGTGACAGACAATGCAGAAGATGACATCAGACAAATAAGTACGCACAACATAAACCCAAACAATAAATACATAAACCCAACGGTACTATTTTCTATAATCAACAATTGTAATTTTGCCTTAAACGGTATTGATACCGAAGCTTATGATGGGATTTTGCAAGATGATTATGCATCTATTATGCGAATTAGAACATGGGCGCAGATGCAAATTTTAATAAACTACGGTGAGCTTCCTTACATTACTAAGCCAATTGCTAGTACTCAAGATTTAAAAGAAAACTATCCTTTGCTTACGTTTGAAGAAGCGATTGTTCAATTAATTCAAAATTTAGAATCGGTAGCAGGTATAGAAAATGTTACTAAATATGAAAACTCATTAGGGTATAATATTTTTAGTATGATACCAGATAACGATGTGCTTTTGGGCGATTTACATTTATGGGGTGGAAACTATGTTATGGCAGCAACCTATTACAAAACTTTTTTAGATAAAAATATCATTTCTGGTGCTAGCTATAATTTAACATCAAATACCGTAACGACCACCTTAAGTGGAGGGAATTATACGGTATCAACTGGTTGGCCTTTAATTTTCCTTTCTCAATCAGTAGTAAACAACGAAGTAATCAATTACACGGCGTTTAGCGATCAATACAGACAGCCAAACAGTAGCTATCAAGTTCTTGTTAATCAAATGAAAGCTTCAGATTTAGCTATTTCAAACTGGGATTCTCAGTTTAAAAGCTATTTAGGTGCGCCATATTCTGGAGGAGAAGGAGATAATAGAACTATAAACGGTCTTAGTTCTTACTATAGTTTGCGCGAAGTTCCTACAATTGCTAAATATCAATATGACTATTTTATTTGGAATCGCGCTGCAAGAGTGTATCTTAGATATGCTGAGGCTATTAATTATGCGGGTCATCCAGAGCAAGCGCTGGCTGTTGTTAATGGTATTTTCAATTCTACCACCACTCCAACAACTTCAAATTCACCATTTTTAAATAATCCTGAAAGTTATTTAAACTTTCCTACAGGCACGTATTATATAGCAAACTCTAGTGGTGTTATTACCGCAGGTAATCAAGGTATAAGAGGAAGGGTTGATGTAGCGCCGAGAAGTGTAGATTTTACTTTAAGTGAAGATGAAATCAAGGAAGCTGTTGGGCAAATAATTTTGGAAGAAACGGCATTGGAATTGGCTTTTGAAGGTACTAGATGGGAAGATTTGATGCGTTTTGCTTATCGTAAAGGAGACCCAAGCGTTGTTGCAGATGCTGTGGCAAGTAAGTTTGCTTCGGCAGGTGATGCAAGTACAGCAACTACTGTTCAACAAAAATTAATGAATCCGGATAACTGGTTTTTACCATTAACAATTCCAGATAATTTTAAACCAACTACTGATTAAGCTAAATAAGTTTATTCATAACATAAAAAACGTCACTCGAAAGTAAATTTTGAGTGACGTTTTTGTTTTTACAAGGAGTGATTTTTTACTAATTGAATCTAGAGCATCAAAACCATTCAAAATAATCAATAGTTCTACTACTTATTATTGTTATGCATTAATTACAACCCGTGATATTTATATTGATTATTTCCTTGGGTAGAATAACTTTCCAGTAATATTTTTATTTAGTGTAAAACGACTATTATGTGTACGCCACTTTTAAGCATTACAGAGGCTGATTTCTTTTTAACCTTTTTGTTGTTTAAAGACACTTTTGAAGCATTTTTAGGCTTTGTGAATTCGGCTTGCATTCCGTCCGGAATCGTTATTTTATAAACTGTTTTATTATCCTCTTTTTTGTGTTCAGCATAAATAAAACCTTTTTTTGTAGGTACTTTTATTTCAGAAAATGCTAAATCACCCAATTTGGGATCTATTGTAGCTGTTTCAAATCCAGGTGTTTTTGGTCTTATTCCCCACATAAAGCGAGTTATGGCATTTAAGGGGGCGGTTCCCCAAGCATGGTTCCAGTCGGAATTTGGTTTATATTTCATATCCCAAGCTTCCATAGTCATGGTCGATCCAACTTTTATCATATTCCACCAGTTGCGATCGCCAATGGTATCGCTTATTAAGGCCGATGCATATTTTTCTTCGTTGTATTTATATAAACCTTCCAATAAATATTGCGCTCCATAAACGCTACATGCCATGCCTCTCGATTTCACAAATTCAGTAACTGTTTTTATGTGTTTTTCAGGAACCAAATCAAACGCTAAGGGTAGCATATTGGCGTGTAATGAAGAATGAGTAGAGGTTTCTCCATCTAAATAGTACCCTTTTTCATGGTTAAATAATTTAGAATTTATAGCTTCTTTAACCTTTTCTGCTTTGTTTTTAAACAAAATGGCATCACCCGAATTGTTGAGAGCCGTTGCGATGTCTGCCATTAAAATTAAATTGTAATAATAAAAAGAATTAACAACAGTGTTCACAGGTACAATTTCATAACCATCGCGTTCTCCTTCCGGTCTAGCTACTTTCCAACCGGTATCTTTTTGTGCACCTGGCCAATCGATGATATCTTGTATTTGTTTATCGCCTTTTTTAAAACCTAACTTAGCAACTAAAGCTTCATCTAGATTTGGGGATTTTGAACTGATTAATCCATCAGCACGCTCTAAATCCATCAACATTTTTAGTTTCAGGTTTTCGTAATGCGCTTTTAATGGTTCCACATCACCAGTATACATATAATCCGCATGAAACATTAATACGGTGTGTAATAACCACTCTGTTGGCCATGTAGGGTTATCTATAAAATAAGCATTAGTTCGTCTTGCTATGGTATATTCATTGTCAACACTATAATGGCTCAACTGGTTAATATACGCGTCGGCTTCATAAGGAATGCGTTCTCGGTCGCCATCAACATAATATCCCATAAAACTTGTGGCTTTAATGGTGTGTTTACAAAGCTGCCAAATAGAATCCATTATTTTATTAGACGACGAAAAAGAACTCGCATTATCGTTAAACTTATAATGAATGGCTTTTTGTGAAATTGTAAGATTCTCAATAGGAACTTTTAAGTTTTCAATCTCCAGATATCTGAAAGGCATAATAATACCTATTTCCTTTGGTAATTTAATAGCATTAGGACCTGTATTTCTTTTGTCTGCTTTAAGTTGAAGTGTGGTAGGTTGGTTTGCGGGTAAATTATTTATGGTTACTTCCTGAAAACGAATGGTGCCTCCGGGGTTTCTGTCTATTTTATTAGGAAGTTCTAGTTTTTCTCCTAAACGTAATATGATGGAATCGGAATGTTTGGTTTTTGAAGTGATTTCAATATTACCAAAAAAAGCTTTGCCAAAATCGATAAAATAGTGACCATCTCCTATTTTTGAGATTTTTTGTGGATTAATTAGTGAGGTTTTTATTTCGAATTCTTCGGCTTTATTTTGAGCTTTAATTTGAGTTGCGGCAAGTGTTAGGGAGAGTAATAGGATGTATTTCTTCATTGAAAATTAATTTTGTTAAAAATAAGAACAGCTTGCTAAATGAGCAAGCTGTTTCATAATTATACTGAATATTTGGCTTTTATTTAGTAAAAAGCAGGACTATTCACAATAGTGTTGTGGTACATGGCATCTAATCCCATTTGAATGCAGATGGCAGTGTTAGCGCCGGTAACAACATCAGAAATTGGTTTTTTATTATTTATGATGCTATCTCTAAAATCAATAAGTGCCTGTTCACTAGGTTCTGTATGTTCTAATTCAATAGGGTAGCCTAAAGCTTTATCAAATTTAGAAGTTGCTCCAGAAACACCATCAACAATGCCTAGTTCTTTTTTCTTTCCGCCTTCCGGATAAAACCAAGCCTTTGTGTAATCTAAAATAATGGTGCCTTTATCTCCCATTACTTTTATTTGGTAACCGTCTTTAGCATTACTTGTAAGACATGTAAATTTTGCTTTTACACCACTTGGGTAATTGTATATTAAATGAATATTGTCGTAAGTTTCACGTCCATCTTTGTAATAGTCAATACCGCCAGTTCCCATTACTTGGTTTGGCTTCTCACCTAAAACCCAACTAGCAAAATCTATTTGGTGTGAAGAAAGTTCAGCTATTAAACCACCGGAATATTCACGATACATTCGCCAATTAATTAGTCTTTCCAACTCTGGACTAGATACGGGACGCCTCCAATTTCCATGGCGATTCCATTGACAATCAAAAGCCACTATTTTACCTAACTT
Source organism: Mariniflexile sp. (assembly GCF_041583155.1). GTDB lineage: Bacteria > Bacteroidota > Bacteroidia > Flavobacteriales > Flavobacteriaceae > Mariniflexile. The sequence continues at coordinate 34,156 of NZ_JBFHGK010000019.1, read as the reverse complement.
TCCACTTTTAATAAGTTCCACTACATGGGTGTAAAGTCTAGAACTATGATATTGATGTCCCGTTTGAAATATCGTATGCGATTGGTTTACTTTTTTAACCAAATTATGAATGCCATCATAACCTTTTGCCATTGTTTTTTCACAATACACATGTTTGCCAGCATCTAGTGCATCCATAGCTACCTGTGAGTGTAAATTAAATGGTGTTGATACTAAAATGGCATCGATATCTTTATTGTCTAGCAACGCTCTATAATCACTATAACCTTTGGCTTTGCCCTTTACCCTGTTTAGTCCGTTTTCTAGTCTAAAAGGTAAAATATCGGAACAGGCAATAACGTTAAAGTTATTAATTTTATTAATGTTAGAAATCATTCCAGTGCCGCGATCACCAGTTCCTATAATGCCAATATTTAAGGTGTCATTTGCATTTTTAAAATCAAGAACATTTCCAAATGCTAAAGCAGAAGTTGACACAGCTGCAGTAGCCAAGGAGCTCTTGATTATAAAGTCTCTTCTTTTCATGTTTGTTTAATTCTTTTATTCCCGCAAATTATAGCTTTATCTATTAGATTTGCGGGACTATTTTGTGTGAAGATACGTTTTAAAATCTAAATTTTAAACTGGTTTAATTTCCCATCCTGGTTCATAAGTTCTAGACCATAATTTCATAGCTTCTCGGTTATAGATGCGCCCTGTATTTTCATCAACTTCAAAGGAAGCATTGATTCTAGAAGCAATATTGGCGTAATGTGTTAACATTTGGCTAATGGCGCCTTGCTCAATAGGTGAGGTTTGCTCAGCTTTGCCTCTAATAGCATCAAAAAAGTTGCGTGTATGTGCAGCCGAAAGTTGTCCGCCGCCACCAAGCGCATTACCATCTTCTATGCCGGGTACAACATTTTCCTTAATAAGAGCACCTTTTAAGTCGTATAATTTATAGCCGTTGCGGTCTATAAAAACGGAACCGTTAGAGCCGTAAATTAAAGTACCTCTTCCTGCACCATATTTGTCGTAACCATTTCTGCTACGCCCATCCCATTGTATGCTTCTGTTTCCAGCAAATCGGAAGGTTGCTTCCATGGTGTCGTACATTTCCCAACCATCATCTTTATAATGGAATTTTCCAGATTTCACTTCAACATGTTCAGGATATTTAACATCTAAAGCCCAACGAGCAATATCTAATTCGTGGGTGGCGTTGTTCCCCATTTCTGCAGTACCATAATCCCAGCCATACCAATGCCAGTTATAATCCCAAGTATTGTCGGTATAGGCGCGTCTTGGAGCAGGACCTTGGAATAACTCCCAATCTAATCCTTCGGGCGGAGCCGCTTTTGTTTGGTGTGGTACAGGACCACGTTTGCTAGTATAAAATGCAATGGCATTATATACATCACCAATAATGCCACCATGAATTTCTTTAATAATTTCTTGCGATTGTAATGAGGAACGCTGTTGGTTACCCATTTGCACCACTTTGTTATATTTTTTTTGGTATGCGATTAATAATTCGCCTTCTTCTAAATTGTGGCTACACGGTTTTTCTAAATAAACATGTTTGTCCGCTTGCATGGCCATACAGGCTCCAGGTGCGTGCCAATGGTCTGGAGTCGCCATAAAAATGGCGTCTACATTTTTATCGTTTATGATGTTTCTAATGTCGTTTTCTAACTTTGGTTTGTAATTGATTTTTGATGAAAGGTTAGCAGCAGCCTTGTCGCGCTGACTTTTCATTACATCACATAAATAGCTTATTTCTATATTGTTTTTCTTATCGATAATTGGAGGTAGAAAAGCCCCATAACGTCTTCCTAAACCTTGTAAGGCAACATGTATTCTATCGTTTGAACCTATTATTTTTGAATAACTTTTAGCTGTCATAGCATTTGCGCTATTGGAAACCAGTGTAGCACCTAAAGCACCTAAAGCTGTTTTTTTTATAAAATCTCTTCTGTTTGAACTCATAATTCTGTTTAGTCTTTAGTTGTTAAATGCACGGATTTTTATGTTTTTAAATGATACTAAATCACCGTGGTCTTGTAATAAAATTTGCCCTTTATCCAATTCACCGAATTTATTCCATTTGGCATATTTACTTTCAGATACTAGCTTTCTGTAGTCATCACTTTTTCTTTCGTATTCTAGTACTTTTACACCGTTTAACCAATGTTCTACATGGTTGTTTTTAGAAGAAATATAGGCCGTATTCCATTCGCCAACTGGATTGATAGGTTTGTTTACGTCGGCTTTAATTAAATCGTATAATGAACTTACCGTTCTGCTGCCTTCATGGTTTCCTAATTTAGCATCTGGATGTAAATCGTCATCTAAAATTTGATATTCTAAACCAATGGAAGAACCTTCACCTTTATTAATTTCAGTATCTACGTAGTATTTGATACCGCTGTTAGCACCAGGGGTTACTTTAAAATCTAATGATAATTCAAAGTCGCCATATAATTCGGTCGTAACAATATCGCCACCATTTCTGGCTTCGCCACCCCCTGAAGATAAAACACTTAGTACTCCATCTTTAATTTCCCAACCTTGTTCAGGGAATTTATCCAATTTAGCACCTTTCCAACCATTGGTTGTTTCACCATCCCACAATAACTTCCAGCCTTTTTTAGCCTCGTCTACAGTTAATTGGTTTTTTGTTATGGTCGGTTTTAATGGTGTTTTTTGAGCATACTTTGCAACATTGTCAGTAATAATTTTTATGTCTTTCCAAATAATTTCCGTGCCTTCTGTCATATCGGGTTTAATGCTATGAACTTGTAAAGAAATAAAACCGCTGGCCGTTTTTTCGTCTATTAAATGGGTAGCAGGAACACCGTTTATCCATGTTTTAATGGTGTCTCCAATGGCCTCAATGCGGTAATGGTTCCAATCATTTTGTTTAAATGCTTTTTGTGCTTCCGGATTATTGTCTAGGGTGGTTAACCAACCGCGTCTAGCTTCGTCATAAACACCGGCGCTCCAAGCACGTTCAGAAGGATCGATTTCTACTTGATATCCATGAACACGCCCTTCTTTATAATGCGGGAAACTATTGCTTCGAATTTGAATCCCAGAATTCATACTCGGGTCTACTTTAAAACTTAATTCTAAGATGAAATCGGAGTAACTTTTATCGGTGGTTAAAAATGAATTTGGAGTATTGTGTACCGTTGTGCCTACTATAGCACCGTCTTTAACTGTGTACTTTGCTTCACCTCCTAATTGATGCCAGCCCTCTAGCGATTTTCCATCAAATAAATTAACCCAAGGTGTGGTGTCTTCAGGGCTATTCTTGCAACTTAAAAAAAGAGTGACGCTAAATAAAAGCAGCATGTTTTTTAATAATAATGATTTTTTCATTTCAAATTTTAGTTTAATTATAATGTACTAAGATACTTTTTTTTAGGGTTTTTAGCATGGATTAATCCTTCAAAACCATGGATTTTTCAATAATTAACTAAGTTGAATTTTTAAGAGAAGTTAAGTGTCTTTTTAGTTCAATTTATTTATAAATAGGTAGTTAAACGAATGTAATATTTTATCTGCGGTAATGAAAATGTCCATGTTTCAGAATAAATCATCCATTTGCAACTATTTCATTAATGTTAGATTAGCGGTAATTAAACTAAAACCGAATAAGCATGATTAAACTAAAACTCTTATTGATAGCCTTAGTGTTAGGCTTTTCAAGTAACTCCTGGGCACAAGGAAAAGTGTCGGGTGTAGTAACAGATGGTCAAAACATTCCCATACCAGGGGTTAATGTTATTGTAAAAGGAACCTCTATAGGTACAGCAACTGATTTTGATGGGAAATATCAAATTAATGCTAAAAAAGGAGATGTGTTAGTGCTCTCGTACCTTGGTTTTCAAACTAAGGAGGTAACATACAATGGGCAACCTTCACTAAATATTAAATTAACCGAAGATACTTCTCAGCTTGATGAGGTTGTAGTAATTGGTTATGGATCTGTAAAAAGAAGTGATTTAACTGGTGCAGTAGAGTCGTTAGATACAAAAGCGCTAACCGAACAAAAGAAAACCGATCTAGGTCAGGCATTGCAAGGACGCGTTGCCGGGGTTGATGTTAGGACGACTAATAATAAACCAGGTGCCCCATTGTCTATAGATATTAGAGGGAATACAGTTATTCAAAATACAAATGAAACACGTGATGGATTAAGCGATAACCTTGATGATGATTTATCAGCACCATTGTTTGTTGTTGATGGCGTTTTCTTCGACGACATCAATATATTAAACCCTGCTGATATTCAACAAATGGATATTTTAAAAGATGCTTCTGCAACAGCAATTTATGGGGCTAGAGGTGCAAATGGTGTGGTGATCATTACTACCAAAAATGGTATTGAAGGAAAAACAATTTTTACCTATGAAGCGACCATGGGAATAAATTCGGCTACCAATATACCAGATATGTATAATGGCGATGAATATGTTCAGTTTGTTGAAGATGCATTAAGAGCAAACGCCTGGAGAGGTTTATTTAAGCCTACTGCGACACCTCCTGTTTTTCCAACTGTTGACGACTATAATAATTTAACGGTGGATATGTCTAGCGATATCATACCTAGTAATGGTGAGGCAGATAATGCAGCGAACCGTAGGTATACAGATTGGCAGAATGACTATATAAAAACAGGTATTCAAACTAGCCATAACTTAGGAATGTCTGGAGGTACAAATGGCTTAACCTATAACGGCTCGCTAGGTTATTTAAGTAATGAAGGTATTATGGGAATTGAAGGATTTGAGCGTTATAATTTAAGTATGTCCTTAACCAAAAAAGTATCCGATAAGTTTACAGTAGGTTTAAAATCATATTTAGCTTTATCTGAAAGAGAAACGGGGAGTAACGAGTTATTTAGGAGTACTTTGCGTTTAGCTCCTACGTTAAGTTCTCGTGATGAGGATGGTAATATCATAATGTTTCCAGATGCTTCAGATGGTCGTTTTACAAATCCGTATTACGAAGCGTATGAAGATGCATGGTTAAACAATACAAGAACATTAAATGTTATAGCTAATGTTTTTTTAAATTATCAACCTACGGAATGGATTAGTTTCAAAACCCAGTTTTCACCAAATATTAGAAACAGACGCCAAGGTCAACAATTTGGATTATTAACAAAATCAGCATACAATCTTGCAAGTAGAACAAGAGCATATTATGATACTTACTTTGATACATCCTATACATGGGATAACACTGTAGATTTTAATTTTGATCTGGCAGAAGGTCATAATTTAAAAGCAACATTAATATCATCTGTATATTACAATCAAAATGAAGGTTCAAATATTGAAGTTTGGGGGTTTGATACCGATGCTTATAAGTTTTACAACACAACCGCAAGTACAGATGTTAGAAATTACGCAACCCACTTTCAAAAGGAAACTCTGTCGTCTTTTGCAGGAAGGTTAAATTATAACTTATTGGACAAATATTTGTTCACTTTTACTGGAAGGTATGATGGGTCTTCCATGTTGGCAGTAGGGCATAAATGGGCTTTCTTTCCATCGGCCGCTTTTGCATGGAAAGCAAGCGATGAAGCTTTTTTACAAGATACCGATTGGTTAAGCAATCTTAAATTACGCTTAAGTTATGGTGAATCTGGAAATAAAGGCTCACTATCACCTTATGCTACTTTAGCATTTTTAGAAAGATACGATTATATATATGGTAACACACATACCAATGGATTAAAAGTAAGCGGGTTACCAAATTACGATTTAACATGGGAACGTTCTAAGGAGGTTAATATAGGTTTGGATTTAGCTGTGTTAGATAATAGAATTCGCTTAGGGCTAGAACTATATAACAAAAAGACCGTTGACGCTATTCTTGATAAAACTTTATCTGCTATTACAGGCTTTAGTGGGGCTGTTGGAAACTTTGGGTCCGTAAGAAACAGAGGTGTAGAGATAACATTAAATACGGTGAACATACAAACTAATAATTTTAAATGGACAACTAATTTGAATTATGCTAGAAACAAAAATGAAATTTTAGAGCTAGATGGTTTGGATAAAATACCTTATGGGAATCATGGTGTACGTCAAATAGGGCAACCTGTTGATGCTATTTATGCCAGACAAATAGATGGTATTTGGCAATTAGATGAAGCTGCAGAAGCTTATGCATTTGATGGTAGTTACCCAGGGATGTATAAATATAAAGATGTAAATGAAGATGGAAAAGGAGATGATAATGATAGAACCGTAGTAGGGCAACTTTCACCCGATTGGATTGGTGGTATGACCAATACCTTTACTTATAAAAATTTCGATCTTTCAGTTCAAATGTATACCAGACAAGGTTCGTATGGTCATTCAGAATTTTACAACAATTTTGTGCCTTGGCAAAATGATGTTGCTAAATTCAATAAAGTTGATTTAGAATATTGGACTCCAAATAATCCTGATGCGCCGAATCCTGCCTTAAATTATGGAAGAACAGGAAATAATTATTACACCAGATACGATTTCGTTAAAATTGGAAATATAGGGGTAGGTTATTCATTTTCTAAAGCGGCATTGGATAAGCTTAAGATGTCTAGTTTAAGATTGACCTTAGATATTCAAAACCCGTTTACATTTACCGATTATGCAGGGCCAGACCCAGAAACAGGTTTGCAGAACTCGTACAATGCTGGTTATATGGTAAAAACAGTATTGTTTGGACTTAAATTATCTTACTAATTATAAATTTATTAAAAGATGAAAATATTTAAAAATATAAAACCAGTTATAGCATTATTAGCTTTGCCAATATTATTTAGTGCTTGTAACGACTATATTGAAGAAGAGTTTTACTCGGGTGTAACCAGCGAAAATTTTCTAAACGAAGATACAGCCGATCAACTTATCGTTGGGGTGTACGCTGCAACTAGAGCAGCATATAACAACCATTCTTACCGATATGCAGGTACCGATGTGTTTACGGTACAATCAGAGATTTTTTCGGTTTCAAGTGAAAATGATTATACTAGTTTTAATGCACCAACCACAAGTGGATTTTGGAATGCTCATTACCAGGTAATTGCGAAAGCCAACACGGCCATCAATAGATATGAAAACCAAATTAGCTGGAGTGCCAACAAACAAACGGAGAAAGCTTATGGAATCGCACAAGCTAGAGCTCTAAGAGCATTTGCCTTTTTTAATCTGGTAGAGCAATATGGGGGCGTACCATTGGAGTTGGAAGAGCCGCAAAGTATTAGAAATGACTACACCCGTGCAACGGAAGAAGCTACATACAAATTAATAATTGAAGAGCTAGAAGCAGCCATTCCAAATTTACTAGATGCTCCACAAACTGGACGATTTTCAAAACGTGCTGCGCAGCATCTACTATCTCAAGCGTATTTAACCAGAGCTTATAAAACCTATGCGTTACCTACCGATTTTCAAACGGCTGCCGATTTAGCTGTAGAAGCTATCGGTACATATGATATTAGAAGTCAGTCATTCCCACAGGTTTTTGCATATAACAATCAGGTAAATCCAGAAATTCTTTTTGCGGCACAATGGGGCGGCGCTATTGATGCAGATAGAGGTAATAATATGCACTCGCTATTTATGACGGCTGTTCAAGCATTACCAGGAATGACGGTAATAAATAAATACGGTAAGCCAGGAAATAATTTAATGCCTACACCTTATTTTTATTCATTGTTTGACGCCAATGATACAAGAGAAGACGCAACGATTCATAGAGTAATTTATGCCGATAAAGTAGATTTAGTGGGTACGGATAATATTGTGCCAGGCGACACTTTGGTTTATTTTCCAAAAGTTGCTTTAAGTACTGAAGAACTTCAGGACAAACTAAATCGTTATTGGGTTTATCAACCAGACCAATATTTATTTGGAAGACCTGCCGAAATTCCAGGTGTTAATTACTTATATACAAGAAATAACTTGTTTACAAACTTTCCTATATTTAAAAAGTTTGATGATGAAATCTTTTTTGAAGAAGGAGGTGGTGCAAGAGATGCCTTTATTTTTAGAGTTGCAGAAACGCACTTACTTGCAGCAGAAGCATTTTTTGGAGCAGGAAATTCTACGCAAGCGTTGTTTCACCTAAACCGCGTAAGAGAACGAGCAACGGGTGTTGCAAACCATTATACAACTATTGATTTAGATGTGATTTTAGAGGAACGCGCTTTAGAGTTAGCGGGTGAAGAAAATAGATGGGCTGTATTAAAACGCATGGGTAAATTAGAGGAAAGGATAAACCTATACAATCCACATGTAATTGATCATGGAGGCTTTGATGCAACAAAACATTTGTTACGTCCTATTCCTACGTTAGAGATTGATATTTCACCAAACACAATGACCCAGAACCCTAAGTATTAATAGCAAAATTTAAATTGATTGTTTAAAGTTAGTTAATTTGTTTTTTTTTATATGGGCAGACGAATATTTGTCTGCCTATATATTTTAAAAAGACTAACGTATTTGCTTGATTAAAATAAAGAATGACTGATAAATAAAAAATAATGAAGCTACACTACACCCTTAAAAGCAAAATAAGTATTATAAGTTTTGTGTTACTTTCGTTTTTATCGTGTAAAAACAAAGATAACTTTGTAGTTACCAACGATAAAATGGATGCTATAGATTACACATCCAAAGTATACCCACTATTAGATACCGAAAACTCAAGATGGTTTTTCTTTTCATCTGCTTGTCGGCCGTTTGGTATGGTAAATTTGAGTCCAGATACTCAAATTAGTAGCGATTGGGGCAGTGGTTATCGTTATAAAACCGATACAATTAAGGGGTTTAGCCATATTCATGCATGGCAGTTATCTGGCGTTTCTGTAATGCCAGTTACTATTTCAGAAAGCAATAAAAACTCCATATATAAAGATTTCTATTCTAAATTTAGTCATGATACCGAAAAAGTAGCTCCGGGATACCATTATGTGGAACTTGATAAATTTCAAATTAAAGCTGAATTAACCAGTACAACACGCGTTGGGTTTCATCGGTATTCATTTCCTGAAAATCAGCAAGCCTCTATTCTCTTCAATTTAAATAGCATGATGGGTACTTGTGAAAATGGAGATGGTGTTTTAAAAAAAGATGCTAGCAATGAACTTTCAGGTATGCTAGTTATGAAACCTACCCATAGACGTCCAAAACCTATTACACTTTATTTTAAAGTACTGTTGAATACAGATATTGCTTCCGTTTCCCAAGACCAGGAAACGGGTAATTATTTAGTTAATTTAAGCCCGACTAATGAACAGGTTTTAATGAAAGTTGGTATTTCGTATACATCCGTTGAGAATGCAGATAATAACATAAAAGCTGAATTGCCTCATTGGAATTTTGATGATGTAATAATCCAATCAAAAACTGAATGGAATGAATTACTAGGTAGAATTGCAGTGAAAGGCGGTACCGAAACCGACCAAAAAAGATTTTATACCGATTTATGGCATGCGCTGCAAGGACGTAGAATCATTAGCGATGTTAATGGTGCGTATCCAGACAATACGGGTCCACAATTTAGAAAAGGTCAAATACCTTTAGATGCTAATGGTAAGCCGAAATTCAATCATTATAACTCCGATTCTTTTTGGGGTGCACAATGGACTATCAATACACTTTGGGGACTTGTTTACCCTGAAATTATGGAAGATTTCACCCATTCTTTAATGCAATATTATAAAGATGGTGGATTAATTCCTAGAGGGCCTTCAGGAGGTAATTACACTTATGTTATGACGGGGGCTTCTTCCACGCCTTTTATCGTGTCCGCAATTCAAAGGGGTATCATAAAAGACGATTTAGAAGGTGTTTATCAAGCATTGAAAAAAAATCATATGCCTGGTGGGATTATGGAGAAGGCAGGCTACGAGCATACAACTAATGTGGGTGGAGGCCTAAAGTATTATATAAACAACGGTTATGTACCCTATCCAATTCCTGAAAAAAGCAGAGGGATTCATAAAGATGGAGCCAGTTTAACCTTGGAATATGCTTACCAAGATTGGACTTTAGCACAATTGGCTAAAAAATTAAATCATATGGAAGATTATGATTATTTCATCAAGCGTTCAAAGAATTATAAAAATGTTTTTGATGCTGAGGTAGGTTGGATAAGACCAAAAAATGTTGAAGGTGTTTGGAAAAAGGATTTTGATCCGTATCAAGTGGAAAATGGTTTTATAGAATCCAACGGCGCACAATCTACATGGTTTGTACCTCACGATTTACAAGGTTTAGCTGCTTTAATGGGTGGTGAAAAAATCGCAGTTGAAAAATTAAATAATCAATTCATTGAAGCCGAATCATTGGGTTTTACAGCTGGTAATTCACATGCACAAGAATTACATCCAGAGTATAGCAGAATACCAATTAACTTTGGCAATCAGCCTTCAATACAAACCTCTTTTGTGTTTAATCAATTAAACAGACCTGACCTCACACAGTTTTGGACTAGGAACGTGATTAAGAAAACCTTTAGTGGTTTGTCTCCAGCCACAGGCTACAATGGTGATGAAGACCAAGGGTTAATGGGAAGTTTAAATGTGCTAATGAAAATTGGGTTGTTTCAGATGAATGGCGGTACCGAAGAAGATCCAGAATATCAAATAGGAAGTCCCATTTTTGATGAGGTTAGCATTACCTTAAATCCGAAATATTTTTCAAATAATACGTTAACAATTAAAACAATTAACAATAATGATGCTAATATTTTTGTGAAAAAAGTAACTTTAAACGATAGTCCTGTGGAAGGCTATAAGATTAAACAAAGTGATGTTGTAAATGGCGGGGAGTTAATTTTAGAAATGACCAATAAGGTAAATAATAATTAAGACTAAATTAGAGAGTATTGGTTAGTTCTGCTAAATAAGGTAAAAGACTTTTAAATCATCTGTACTTTTCCGTTTGAATTTAGATTGTCGTTCATTTTAACTGAAACGTAGAAAGTAAGAAGCTTATTTATAAAGATTAAGAAAGTGGTAAAGAATATTGTAATTTTTTCAATTGGAATTTTGATGCTATTGATAGCATTCAATAACAAGCAGCTTAAATCACAGGTTTTTGGTACAATAAAATATAGAGGTGACGTTGAGGTAAAACAGGGTAATATTAAGATTCCTCGCAAAAGAACTTTAGACTGGAAAGAAGCATCAACTTTTGCCGATAGCATATACAAAAGCGTTGCGAAACTGCCTATTACCGAAGACATGCTATTTAAAAAAGGGAATACCACGCGAATTCTTTTGGCCAGATTGTTATTAAAACAGAATGTTTCAGAGGTAAATGATATTTTACAAAAACTTACAGTTTGGGGGAATACTGGGTCATCTTGGATTATGAACCCTAAAGGTGATTATGATTTTCCACTAACGATTCTTACCACGATACTATATAAATTCGGAGACCACCCAGAAGTATTATATCCAGAAACCAAAAATCATCTTTTAAAGGTATTACTGTGTGAAGAAGGTAATCGCTTTAGCTACACAGCTCCTAGAACCTTGGGTTTGGTAATGGAAACCGAAAACCATATGCTAATGACAGAAGGATCTAGATATCTAAAGAACCGATACATTCAATTACAGGGAAATACTGATAGTTATTATGATAATGTTCAAAATGGTATGGAAGAAAAGCTTTTGTCTCTTATAGGTGAAATGAAAACTAATGGACTCTATGAGTTCAATTCAATTCCATATCTGGGGTATACAATAACTGCCTTACTAAACTTAGAGGCTTTTGCTTCAGAAAAAATAAGAGAACAAGCTAGGGATTTACTCGATTATATAAATTGGAGTTATGCCTTGAATAGTTATAACTTGAAACACTTTCCGCCTATGCGTAGGAGATATGAAAAGGCAGGCATTAAGGAACTCACAACCGATTATCATTCAGCATTCATCAAGTCATGGTTAAGTTATTCAGGTATTGAAGATTATGATAAAAACGTAGGATCTGCTAAAATTCACGCTTTGATGGGGGCATGTATGCCATATCGGCCAGCCGATGCTTTTGTTGAGATGCTTTTCAATAAAAAAAATGGCTATTTTGTTCGTCAGGGTCATGGTCCGAAAGCATCGCCAGAAATTAGTAGTGCTGGTAAGAATTTTTTAATTAGTGCTGGAGGTGTAAATAGGGGTAAAAAGTCACAAATTGTAGCGAGACCAATATGTTTATTCCTTAATGATAATGCAGATCACCTTTCTGAAGTTATTCACCTATCAGGACCGAGTGATGATTTTATGCAGTGGAACAATACAGGAGTCTATAAAAATTTTGCCTGTGCTGCAGGCCCAGTAGTTATTCCAAAAGGTATGCAGGCGTTACTAACTAAAGGAAACTGGTCTTCTTATTTAGGTAATAACGATGTGACTGTTGTTGTATATTCCACCAATAGTTTAGGCATAGTAGCAATCTTCGAAAATGTGGAGCCTTTAGGGGTTTTTGAAGAAGTTTTAAAAGCAAATCCTGATTCGGATATATTGAATAAGCAATTCAAATTTCCAAATGGACCATTATTAGGGTATGATGTTTTAGCTGCAAAAAATCAATGGGTAATGATGTCTGCGGATGGTAAGAGATTGGATAGAGATTTTGATTTTTGGCCATTAATAGAAGGGGATTTATAAAGGATGATGCCTATAGGTTGGTAGAATTGGGAATTCCAGCTAAAGATTATCACCCCATAAGGTAGTAATACCTAAACCCAATTTTGAAGGATTTAATATTTTAAGAAAACAATAATTTATAATTAGAAGTAAAATGAATACAAAGAGTAAATTTTTAATTTTGATTTGCGTACTGACTGCTTTTTCTTCTTTTGCACAACTTAGAAACAAGCCCGAACTCAATGAGAAATTCATGGATATGGGCTTCGGTATTTTTATTCATTGGAGCATGGATTCTCAATTGGGTAGTGTAATAAGCCACTCTATGGTTGGAGCTTCAAAAGATTATGTAAAAAGGTACATGGAAGAACTTCCAAAAACATTTTATCCAGATAAATTTGATCCGGATGAATGGGCAAGATTATTCAAATTAACAGGGGCAGAATATGTGGTTTTTACCACGAAACACCACAATGGGTTTTGTATGTGGAATACCAAAACGACCGACTTCAACATCATGAACACCCCTTACGGAAAGGATATTACAGCAGAACTTTTTACAGCGTTGCGTAAACACGGTTTAAAAGTAGGGGTGTATTTTTCACCAGAAGATTTTAGTTTTCTAGACAAGCAAGGTGAGCTAATTTCACGTAACAGCACCATGAGCCAGATTACAGAAAATGCAGAATTATTGGAATATGATAAAAAGCAAGTAAAGGAACTGGTTACCAATTACGGGCAAATTGACGTTATCTTTTTTGATGCGTTTAAAACAGGCCCTATAGTGCAGTATGTACATTCATTAGATCCTAACATTGTAGTTACCCGTGGTGAAATGAAAACACCTGAGCAAAAAATTCCAGATGCAGCAATGCCTGGGCCATGGGAAACCTGTATGACTATGGGCACACAATGGGCTTACAAACCCACTAACGAAACGTATAAAAGCGGTACGGAACTTATTAATAAACTTATTGAAATTAGAGCCAAAGGTGGCAATTTTTTAATGAATGTTGGTCCAAAACCAAATGGCGAAATACCAATTGAACAAGAAGAACGTTTACGTGAAATAGCGCTTTGGATGTTTGTAAACAATGAAGGGGTGAAAAACGTTAGAACGGTTCCAACAGCCATTAAAGATGGTGATATATGGTTTACAAAAGCCAAAAATGAAAACACTGCCTATGCGTTTATTACCAATCAACCTAATTGGTTTAAAGGGAAAAGAAAGCTATTTTACATACATAATTTAAAAACAACAAAAAATACCGAAATTTCTGTTTTAGGTCAAAATGATTTGGTGGTGGAATATTCACCAAACAACATCCCTAAATCTCGTTTTAGGCAACAGGATCATAACGTAGAACTTTCCATCGTTAGAGCGCAACGCCTTTATAACGACAAAATTTGGCCTAATGCCATTGTTGTTAAATTAACCAATGTGGAATTTGTTGACAAACAATAAATTGGCATTAAAGTTCATCAATTTTACTAAATATAAATAATAACAAAAATGAATTTAAAATTTAAACTAATCATAACCCTAGTACTAGCTTTTGGTATGTCGTCTTTTGCTCAGCTTAAAAACAAACCTGAATTAGTTGAAGATTATATGGATATGGGCTTCGGAATCTTTATTCATTGGAGCATGGATTCTCAATTGGGTAGTGTAATAAGTCACTCTATGGTTGGAGCTTCTGAAGATTACGTAAAAAGGTACATGGAAGAACTTCCAAAAACATTCTATCCCAATAAGTTTGATCCAGATGAATGGGCAAGATTATTCAAAATCACCGGTGCTGAATATGTTGTTTTCACCACAAAACACCACAATGGTTTTTGTATGTGGGACACAAAAACAACCGACTTCAATATCATGAACACCCCGTACGCCAAAGACATCACAGGTATGTTGGCGAATTCTTTAAGAAAATACGGCTTGAAAGTAGGTTTCTATTTTTCACCTGAAGATTTTAGTGTATTACACAAGCAAGGGCATTTAATTTCACGAAAAGGAGACATGGCTGGTGTCGATAAAAACCCAGAACTTTTGGCCTACGATAAGAATCAAATAACGGAATTAATCGATAAATATAATCCAGATATTATGTTTTTCGATTCGTTTAAAAAAGCAGACATTGTTCAATTCGTTCATAAAAAAGACCCAAATATTATTGTAACCCGTGGTGAAATGCAAACGCCTGAACAAAAAATTCCCGATACCGCTATGCCTGGGCCATGGGAAACCTGTATGACCATGGGAACCCAATGGGCATACAAACCAACAAACGAAACCTATAAAGATGGCGGCGATTTAATTAAAAAACTAATAGATATTAGAGCTAAAGGCGGTAATTTTTTAATGAATGTGGGTCCAAAACCTAATGGCGAAATCCCTATCGAGCAAGAAGAGCGTTTGCGTGAAATTGCTCTTTGGATGTTTGTAAATAATGAAGGTGTAAAAAATGTTCGCTCCGTACCAGGTATGATTAAAGATGGCGATTTATGGTTTACGAAAGCAAAAAATGAAAATACAGCTTATGTGTTTATTGCTAACCAACAACATTGGTTTAAAGGGTTTAGACGAAATTTTTTACTTCAAAACATCAAAGCAACTGCAAATACTCAAGTTTCTGTATTGGGCCAAAATGATTTGGTTGTAGAATATTGGCCGGATAACATACCAACCACCACATTTACACAACACGAAAAATTATTGGAAGTATCAGTTAGTAGAGCGCAACGCCTTTATAATGATAAAATTTGGCCAAACCCTATAGTGGTTAAAGTAACCAATGTTGAGTTTATAAAGTAAACTGCTAATTATTTTACCACAAATTCACAAATTTTAAAGTATGGTTTACTGGTGAAATTTGTGAATTTGCGGTATTAATTTTTTAAATTTCGTAATCTAAAAAACAAAATAAACATGACGTCAAAGAAGAGAGGATGCATTTTAGTACTTGCGTGTATGTTACTAACTTATAGTTTTGCTCAAACAACAGATAAAATGGACTGGTGGAAAGATGCCAAATTTGGTATGTTTATGCACTGGGGTTTGTATTCTCAAACAGCAGGTTATTGGGATGGCCATATCGCAAAAGGCAATGAACATTTTATGATTCATGAAAAAATCTCCTTAAAAGACTACGGAAAAATTGCCAACGATTTTAACCCTGTAAATTACGATGCCGAAAAATGGGTGCTTACCGCAAAGCAAGCAGGTATGAAGTATATTGTTATTACCTCTAAGCATCATGACGGGTTTGCCATGTTCAATTCGCCTTCAAACGATTATAATATTGTTGAAAGAACGCCTTATGGAAAAGACCCTATGAAGGCATTGGTAGATGCTTGCCATAAACACGATATGAAATTTGGGTTTTACTATTCTTTAGGTCGTGATTGGGAAGATCCTGATGTTGCTACCAATTGGCCTTTTAAAGGCGGACGAAGCAATTTGGTGGATTATCCAGATGAAGATATAAAAGTATTCAGTCGCTATTTTGAACGTAAAGTGAAACCGCAAATAAAAGAACTCCTAACGCAATACGGAAAAATTGACATTATTTGGTTTGATACGCCAGAGCTTATAAGTCCGGAGGAAAGCAAAGAATTAAGAGACTTAATTTTGAATATTCAACCGCATTGTATTATCAATAGTCGTATTAAACACGGGTTTGGCGATTATAAAGTAACGGAGCAGGAAATTGTAAAAGGCTTAGAAGTGGAGCCTTGGGAAGCTTGTATTACCATGGGAAAAAATTGGGGGTATATTGAATACGATACCATTTATAAATCATCCGAACTAATGACCCGACAATTATTGGAAATAGTAAGTAAAGGCGGAAATTTATTGTTGAATAATGGTCCTACTGGAAAAGGAGAAATAACCAATTTAGCTCAAGAGCGTTTAGCAGAGATGGGTGTGTGGATGAAGCAAAATTCTGAAGGCATCTATGGTGCTAAACCATGGAACGTACAAAGTGAACGCCTTACAGAGGTTTCAAAAAACACTGAAATACTAAACGCTTCTAAAGAAGAAAACACCATGAAAGATAATTTACATGATGGTACATCCAAAGAAATCTTTCCAGAAGTGAGATTCACAACCAAAGATGGTTTTATATATGCTTATGTATGCAGTCCAACCGAAAAGGAAGTGCTAATCAAATCTTTATCCGAACAGAAGGACACAAAAATCAAGTCTATAAGCCGATTAAATACTTCGGAAAAAGTAGTGTGGAAACAAACAAAAGATGGTTTAAAAATTGAGTTACCGGATTATAATCAAAATAAAATCCCTATAATTGGTTTTAAAGTACAGTTAAAATAAAACCATGCATATTCTCAAAAACATAAAATTTGCTTTAGCAAGCATCATTCTTTTTTTTAGCTGTGTTATATCGGCTCAAACGAAAGATGTAATTTCATTATGGCCAAATGAGGTACCTAATGAAATTCAACCAAAACAGGAAGCTAGACACATAGAAAGCACCAATGATGATGTTGTTAGGTTAACCGATGTTACCAACCCAACCTTAACCATTTTTAAACCCAAAACACCTAATGAATCTAAAGCGGGAGTTATAGTGTGCCCCGGAGGTGGCTACAGCATTCTGGCAATTAATAAAGAAGGCTATGAAATTGCAGAATGGCTGAATAGTTTAGGGTATACTGCTTTTGTGCTGCAATACAGGGTTCCAAATAAAAGGGAAGGTGCTTTGCAAGATTTACAGCGTGCCATAAAGTGGGTGAGAGGTCATGCAAATTCATATAATTTAGATATTCAAAAAATAGGTGTCATGGGGTTTTCTGCTGGTGGGCATTTGTCTGTCAACGCTTCAACCAATTATCAAAAAGAAAGCTATGCTAAAGTTGATAGTATCGACGAGTTTTCAAGTAAACCAAACTTTACCATGCTTATCTATCCCGCATATTTAGATAAAGGCGAAAATAGAAGTTTAAGTACAGAATTAATAATAGACCAAAACACCCCGCCATGTTTTGTTTTCGGCACCATGGATGACTCGCATGGTAACAGTGCATTGGTAATGGCAACAGCACTTAGAGATAATAAAATACCTGTAGAATTACATATGTTGCCAAAAGGTGGACACGGTTACGGGTTGCGTAATGGCAATATAGCGGGTGAAACTTGGCCAAAATTGGCCGAACAATGGCTTGAAAAAACATTAAAACCCAGTAAGTTAAACGACATTCAAGTAATTGGAAGTCATAATTCGTATAAAATACCCATAGAACCCCCATTGTGGAAAATTATAAACACCATGGATTCTAAAACTGCTAAAAGTTTACAATACGGGCATATAGCTATTGAAGATCAATTGAATTTAGGGTTGCGAAGTTTAGAGCTTGATGTGTTTTACGATCCTGAAGGGGGTCATTTTTCAAAACCAAAAGGCCTAGGTTTAGTGAAATTTAGACTAAAATCGCCATTGCCCTACGATGAAGAAAAGAAACTAAATCAACCAGGGTTGAAACTTTTTCATATACAAGATTTAGATTTTAGAAGTCATTTTTTGTTGTTTAAAGAAGGTTTAATGGCTATTAAAAATTGGTCGGATGGAAACCCCAATCACTTGCCCATTATCATTATTGTTAATGCAAAAGATCAAAAAGTTAAAAGAACTCGAGATCCGCTTCCATTTACTAAAGAAGCCTTAAATGAAATAGATAACGAAATTAAATCGGTTTTAACAGAAGATAAGCTAATAACACCAGATTTTGTTCGTGGTGATTTTGAAACTTTGGAAGCGGCTATTTTAACCAAAGGTTGGCCAAATTTAAATGATGTAAGGGGGCGATTCTTGTTTGTTTTAGATGAAAAAGAAGATAAAATAAACAGGTATTTAGAAGGGCATCCAACATTAAAAAACAGGGTTTTATTTGTGAATAGTAAAGAAGGACATCCTGAAGCAGCATTTAGAATTATTAATAATCCTGTGGGCGATTTCAATTATATAAAAGAATTGGTTTCTAAAGGCTATATGGTTAGAACGCGTGCCGATGCCGACACCAAAGAAGCACGGTTTAATGACTATACTAGGTTTAAAAAAGCAGAAGCATCAGGAGCGCAAGTAATTTCAACCGATTATTACACACCGTCACTGTTTTTTCCATCAACCTATTATGTGAGTTTTAAAAACAACACATTCGAACGAATAAAAGGTTAGTATAAAAAGTAAAGATTTGTGATACAATGTTTTATTTAAACACATAGATTAGATGTATTGTTGGCATTGCTACATATTGCTTCAAACATTTAAAGAATAAAGACTAGATACGATAAATTTGGAATATTAGACTAGAGTTGTCCTCGGGTATCAACCTAATTAGTAAAAGAACCAACCTTGAAATTATTTTAAAAATAGACTTAAGTTTTATTGCTTTATAAAATTAAACCATTAACAGTATAATGAGACACCAAATTACCATAACATTGTTATTCATAATGTCATTTTTATGCGCCGAATCTCAGAGCATAAAGTTTGAGCATTATAATTATAACAATGGCTTGTCTCACAATGCGGTGAGGCATATTGTTCAAGATGAACATGGCTTTTTATGGTTGGGTACGTTTTCTGGATTAAATAGGTTTGATGGCTACGAGTTTAAATCGTATTTAAGTTCTAATGAAGGTAAAAACTCCATTAATAACGATGATATAACGGCTTTGAAATTAGATAAAGCATCCAATAACCTATGGATTGGAACAAGAAAAGGATTGACGCTTTTTAAGACAGATACCCAAAAATTCACAACTTTTTTAACACAGCCTAACGATCCAAATAGTTTACCAGACGAAGAAATTAGAGCAGTACATATTGATAAATTTAAGCGGGTTTGGGTAGGGACAAAATCAAAAGGACTTTATATTTTTTATCAGGACACCAAGAAGTTTGAAAAAATTGAAATAGAAGGGTTTAATTATGTAAAGGAAATTTACGAAGATTCTTTAGGGAATTTATGGATTGGAAGCTACGGATCAGGCGGTATTGCCAAAATAAA
The DNA here is from genome assembly GCF_041583155.1 of Mariniflexile sp. Classification (GTDB taxonomy): domain Bacteria; phylum Bacteroidota; class Bacteroidia; order Flavobacteriales; family Flavobacteriaceae; genus Mariniflexile. The sequence goes on along the minus strand of NZ_JBFHGK010000019.1, from coordinate 14,487 downwards.
TTTAGATTCTAAAGGGCGCATATTACAAATGGTAACTTACAGATTAAGTGTTCCAAATGAAATTGAATTAAACCCATATGTGAATTTTATTTATGAAGATGCTAACAAGAATATTTTTATAGGCACCAGAAAAGGACTTTATAAGTTAGATAAGGTAAAGAATCAGTTTGATAATCTTTATATCGAAAATAACGAAATTCGAGATGCTTTAGGACCGTATTTCTTGTCTGTAGCGCAAGCACCAGATGGTAAATATTGGGTTGGTACCTTGGGTGGTCTTATCGTTTGTAGCACTTTGGAAGGTGTCAGTAAGGGCGATTTTAAAAGATATTATTCTATATTATCAGATGATACGTCTTTGGTTGATAATTTGGTTTCAGCTTTGTATTTTGATCCTTCGGGGATTTTGTGGATAGGCACAGAAGGCGGATTGGATAAATACAATCCGTTTGAAAATCAATTTCATTTTAATAAAGATATTTCACATTATATCCAAAATCAAGTCCCTCAATTACGGGGTTTTTCCAAAACATACAATAATAAGGTAATAGCTGCTACGCGGCATAATGGACTTTTTATTTCAGAAAATGGGGAGTTTGTACCACTTTTTAATAACCATAAAGATATTGCAAGTATTTATTCATTTAACGGGGTTACTTTTTATTGTGGCTTATGGAATGGGAAAATATTGGTTTATAATTACAAAACCAATTCTGCCAAAGAAGTCTATGTTGGGTTTAAACAATCCCCGGTTTTTGCTTTTAAAGAATTAGAAAACAATAAGTTGGTTGTTGGGTCTTTTGGAGAAGGTGCCATACTTTTTGATATTAAAAATTCGGAAATACAAATTCCAGGAACTTTGTTATTTGCAGGTGGAGAAGATGTTAATAGAATTATTAAAGATTCAATTAACAACTTGTGGTTTGCAACAGAAACAGGCGTTAGAAAGTATAATTTGGAAACTAGAACACAAGTTATATATAATGTGTCCTCCGATAAAAATAAAGGTTTGTTACATGAAAATGTGAGCGATATTGTTTTCGATGCCACTGGGCGACTATGGGCGGCAACTCGAAAAGGTTTATGTTATTTTGACAATGAAATCAATGATTTTTTACCTCTAAAAAAGCCAGAAGAACTAGCAGGTAAATGGGTAACGGATATGCTAGTAGACTCCAACGGAGACTTGTGGTTAAACAAGAATAATAATAGTGTTGCCAGGTTAAGAAAGAATCTTAAAGATTTCAATATCTATCATGTTAGCAGTGGTAATAGATTGGATTTTTTCAGCCCGAGAGGCTTTTATAATTTCAAAAATTCAAAAATTTATTTAGGAGCTAAAAAAGGGATTATTTCTTTTTCTCCATATACATTAAAAGAAAACAAAATTGCGCCTAAGCCAGTAATTACAGAGTTTAAAATCCAAAATGAAATCATTGTACCTGGTATGGAAATTAATAATGAAGTACCATTAACAATAGATTTTAATAAATCTAAAAATATTGAACTTAGTTATAAAAACAGAAATTTTTCACTTCAGTTTTCGGTTCCGGCATTTGCCAATGAAGAACGAAATAAATTTCAGTATATGTTGAAAGGGTTTGATGAAAATTGGATAACTGTTGGTGGTAACTCTAGAACGGTTCAGTACACCAATTTATACCCCAATAATTATGTGTTTAAAATTAGGGCCAGTAATAGCGATGGTTATTGGAGTGATGAGGTTGCTTATAAAATTACTGTTTTGCCTCCGTTTTGGCTCACATATCAAGCCTTTTTCTTATTTGTAGCACTCTTTGTATTATCAATTTACTTGGTAAGAAAGGATTTAAAAAATCGTTTAAGGTTAAAACAAGAACTGGTTACTGAGAAGGTTAATAGAGAGCGTGACATTAAGTTGAATAATGAGAAGCTCAGATTCTTTACTAATATTTCTCATGAATTAAGAACCCCATTAACCCTTATTTTAGGTCCGGTAAAACAATTAATTGAAGATGCTGAGCAAAATAATCAAGGTAACGAATATCAAAAAAGCAGGTATCATTTAATACATCAAAATGCTAGCAGACTTTTAAATTTGGTAAACCAAGTACTAGATTTTAGAAAAGCGCAAACTGGCGAACTAAAACTTAAAGTTTCTAAAACAGATATTTTTTCTTATACTCAGAACACCTTCGATTCTTTCAAGGAATTGGCATATAATAAACATATAGAATTCAATTTCAATACAGAAAATGAACCTTTAGAGGGATGGATTGATAAAGATAAGTACGATAAAATTCTTTATAATTTACTTTCTAATGCTATAAAGTTTACTAATAAATATGGGCATGTTGATTTGTATGTAGGTTTAAAAGATGGAGCCTCTGGGTATTTGGTTATTGAGGTAAGTGATGATGGTATTGGGATTCCTTTTAAAAGTCAAGAAAAAATTTTTAACCGGTTTTATCAGGACACTAACAGTATTGAAAATAATACGGGCTCGGGCATTGGCTTGTCTTTAGTAAAGGCTTTAGTGGAACTTCATAAAGGTACTATCAAAGTAAAAAGTAAGCCTCATGAGGGTAGTGTGTTTACAGTTGAAATTCCTATAAAAAGAGAGTTGTATAGGAATAAAGAAGTATTTGAATTGAAAACTAACACAGAAAACCAGGAATTTATTCCTCAAATGCCAGTAAAAAAAGTAACTAATAATACTGAAATTAAGGAGAAGATTTTGGTGATTGAGGATAATTTGGAACTTCGAAACTATTTGGTAGATTATCTGTCTGATTATTATAAGGTTTATGAAGCCGAAAATGGAGCCGAAGGTTTACAACTCTGCAGACAAATAAAGCCTATTTTATGTGTTGCAGATGTGATGATGCCTGTAATGGATGGATATCAATTTTGCACGGAACTTAAAAATGACGAGTTTATAAGCCACATTCCAGTGGTTCTTTTAACGGCACTTTCTGAGAACGAAGATAAGGTGAAGGGCTACGATTTGGGAGCAGATGGTTACTTAGTAAAACCATTTGATCCGTCATTATTGCGATCTAGAATTGCTAATATTATAAAATCTAGGTTAGAATTGAAATCTAAATTTTCCGATGATGCTGAAAGTGAGGTAGGGCTACTTACAAATTCTCCAATTGATAAAGATTTTATGGAAAATTTATCGCTGTTAATTGAAGAAAACTTAAGTAATCCAAACTTAACAACTAGCTTTTTATGCGATAAGCTAGGCGTTAGTTCATCAAAATTATATAGAAAAATAAAAGAGCTTACAGATTTAGCTCCTAATGAGTTTATAAGAACCATTCGGTTAAAAAAATCAGCACAACTCCTTAAAACAAAACAATATAACGTTTCGGAAGTTACAGATTTAATTGGATTCAACGACCCTTTGTATTTCAGTCGTTGTTTTAAGAAACAATTTGGTTATCCGCCTAGTAAGTTGCTGTGATGGTATTAACTTTCTAAAGGATTTTCTCCCTGAGTAGGGTAGGGAGGTGCTTTTTATGATCTAATTAAATAGCAGATTCATATGTTCTTATGCAATTATTAGTTCCTTCTGCCCAATTCATTTTCCGTAATATACCCGTCTTTATTAGTGTCGCGTATATCAAAATTTTCTAGTAAGTTTCCTTTAGCTTCTTGTTTTGATATTTTTCCATCTTTATTTGCATCCATACGTTGTAGCATGTTTGTAAAATTAGGCTGTGCATTTTCGTTTTGCGAAACATTAGGTCTTTGTCTGTTAGCTTGCTGTCTGTTTCCTTGTTGTGTTGGCTGATTACGATTACCGCCTACTTTAAAATCATTACTTGGTGTACCTACAAAACATCTGCTTGCTGATGGAAAATCATCAGAAACCACATAATAATAGGTGCCGTTAGGAAACTCCGGTGTTACACCAGTTCGGCCATTACAAGCGTCCAAATCGCCATAATTTTCATCGTACTCATAATCGCCTACATACATTCCAGAGTAGGCACCATTAGGTGCTGAAATCCCGTCACCAGGACGTTCTCCTTTTTTTATGCGATAGCTTGATTTTAATTCAATAATCTCACTTTTTGGATTCATGGCATCTTTATAGCCTACTTTATGGTACATAGGAAATCCGTCGGCCGCCCACCCCACAAGATTCATCGTTTTCTCGTCAAATTTAGATACCAATCCGGTTGGAGTGCCGTGGTAGTGGTATTCGCCATTAGGCTGTACATGGGCATTGTTGCAATCTTCTCCTAAATTTACTTCATCGCTTAATGGCTCTAGTGTCCATTCGTAGTTTGGTTCGTTGGTTATGGTGTTTTTAAAGAATTCATTGGCCGATGGTTCTATTTTTACTCCATTTATCGCTACACCAAACACGTAATTTGGTCTTCCTTTATCAATGCCTAAATCGTAAACATATGTTTTGGTTTTGGCTATTTCTGGAGTTAAATCTATTCGGTATATTTTGTTTTGTTCAGAAATAGTATTTGGATTTCCTTGTGTTGGAAACTTACCAACGGCATGATTTGGGATACTATTGGCTTTAATAATTCGTAAATCGTTGATTCTGTCTTCCGTTATAGAAACCATATTTTTTTCGTTAAGTTCTACAACGCATTCATTTGAAAACAGACGCTCAAGGGAAGCCTCATGAGTATGTGTTTCACCATTATCATGCGTGTGTAGGTTATTTGCATATGGTAAAGTCATTAAATCTTCAGCGTAAAGCACGGTACCAAAATAGTTTTGGCGTATCTGTGTAGTTGTAGCGTCTTCGTCAACTTTCGTGAAATTGAAATGCGTTAAAACTAAGTTTTTTACGTTGGCTTCTTTAGCCATTCTGGAACTTTCATCTAAATTAACATGGGCTCGGTCTTTTTTGCCAGTATTATTAGTGTTTTGCCTATTTACGTTTCCTGTTCTTTTTGATCCCAATTCTATAGCCCCACCAGAATCTATAATTAAAAAATCGGCGTTTTTTGCTAGTTTTGGTAAACTTTCAGAATAAGACAAATCTCCAGAAATTACAATGGAATTTCCTCCAGCCTCAAAACGATAGGCTAAGGTAGTAATGCTGTGATTTACTTGGGTGCAGGTTATTTTGATATCGCCAATTGTAAACGATTCTTCACCATTTAAATTTTTAACGGTATAATTTGATTTCACAGAATTTAAGGTTCTTTTGCTTTTTGATAATCTGTACTCAATATCTTCTTTGTATATGTTCAAGGTACTATTCACCAAATTGCTAGTAGGTTTTGGACCGGCAATGATGAAATTTTTTCCACCCAACAACGATTGAATAAAAATAGGGATAAACTCTTCGTTATGGTCTAGATGATGATGGGTAAATAAGATGCCATTTAACTCCCTTGTTTTAGTGTTGTGTTTACTCAAATTGGCTTGCGCGCCATTACCCATATCCACTAAGATTTTGGTATTTTTATATGAAATTAGAACGGAAGGACCAGCGCGTTCTGTATTGTATTTAGGAGAGCCAGAACCAATAATAGTTGCCGACAAAAGCTCGGTATTTTTTTGTGCAAATAATTGAAGGCTAAAAAAAACGATGGCAAGAGTTAAATATTTCGTCATTGTATAGTATTTGAAAGTTTGACCATAATTATGCAATTTGGTTTAATTAATAAATGAAGAAAATGGAGGGATAAAAAAAACTCTGTAAGATGATACAGAGTTTTTAGATAAATTATTTTGATATTTTGGGATAATAACTACACCAAACTTTTTGAAATACCTAGTTCCAAGCCACGTAATTCTGCTAAACCACGTAGTCGTCCAATACCCGAATATCCTGGGTTTGTTTTTTTGTTTAAATCGTCCAACATTTGATGACCATGGTCTGGACGCATCGGTATCAAGGCATCTTTCATGCCTGCTGCTTTCCGGCGTTTTTCTTCGGCTACCACTTCTTTAACGATGCTAAACATATCAACATCGCCTTCCAAGTGGTTTGCTTCGTAAAAGTTGCCTTTTTCATCGCGTTGGGTACTTCTTAAGTGTAAAAAGTGCACCCGATCGGCAAAGCGTTTAAAAATTTGTACTAAATTATTATCGGCACGAACACCTAATGAGCCTGTACAAAAGGTAATACCATTCGATCGGTTTGGTACTTGTTCAAATAAATGTGCATAATCTGCTTCCATACTAACCACACGCGGTAAACCTAAAATAGGGTATGGCGGATCGTCTGGGTGAATGCACATCAAAACATTATTTTGTGCAGCAACGGGAATAATTTCCTTTAAAAAGGCTACTAAATTTTCTCTAAGTTTAGGAGCATCAATGTTGTTGTATGTATCAAGAATGGTTTGGAATTGTTTCAACGTATAGCCTTCTTCCGCACCCGGCAAACCAGCAATAATGTTTTTTACTAATTGTTGTTTCTTAGCTTCCGAAAGGTTTTCAATATACGCTTTAGCTTCGGTTTTTTGAGCTTCAGAATAACTCGCTTCTGCACCTGGTCGTTTTAATAAAAATAATTCAAAAGCAGCAAAAGCCGTAACATCGAAACGAAGTGCTCTCGAACCATCTTCAACTTGAAAATCTAAATCGGTACGTGTCCAATCCAATACAGGCATAAAATTGTAGCACACTATGTTGATGCCACAGCTTGCTAAATTTTCAATACTTTTTTTGTAATTTTCAATATAGGTTTGAAAGTTACCAGACCGTGTTTTTATGTTTTCATGCACCGGAATGCTTTCAACAACGCTCCAAGTAAGTCCCGCCTTTTCAATGGTTTCTTTTCTAAGTTTTATTTCATCAATTGTCCAAACCGTTCCGTTAGGAATATGATGTAACGCTGAAACAATGCCTGTTGCTCCTGCTTGTTTTATATCTGATAATGATACCGGATCTTTTGGTCCGTACCAACGCCATGTTTGTTCCATGTTTTTCTTTTTATAAATTATTATACGCCACTATATGCACTAAAACCACCATCAATAGGAATAACGACACCTGTAACGAATGAAGATGCGTCATCACATAAATACAAGGTGGTACTAATTAAATCTTCAGGAACACCGTAACGACCCATTGGTGTTTGGTCTATAATTTGCTGACCTCTTTGTGTTAAACTACCGTCAGTATTAGTTAATAAGGTCCTGTTTTGGTCTGTTAAGAAAAAACCAGGAGCTAACGCATTTACGCGAATGCCCACTTTTGAAAAGTGTACAGCCAACCACTGTGTGAAGTTTGAAACAGCCGCTTTGGCACCACTGTATGCTGGTATTTTGGTTAGAGGTGTAAATGCATTCATAGATGAAATATTCAGAATACTACAACCATTTCTGCCAACCATATCTTGTGCGAAAATTTGTGTAGGTAATAAAGTGCCAATAAAGTTTAAATTGAAAACAAACTGAATGCCTTCAGAATCCAAATCAAAGAATGTTTTAAAACCTTCGGTTGTATTTTTAAGATCTTCTTCCTGTAAAAATGGATTTGAAGTCGTTCCTAATGGATGATTTCCACCAGCACCATTTACTAAAATATCACAGGCGCCTAGTTTAGCATTTACCTCTTTTTTTGCGTTTTCTAAAGATGCCTTATCCAAAACATTGGCAACAACGCCAATAGCGGTTCCGCCAGTAGCAGTAATGGAGTTTGCTACTTTTTCAGCGGCTTCTAGTTTTAAATCTAATACCGCTATTTTGTGACCTTGCTTTGCTAAAGCTTCTGCAAGTGTGCTACAAAGTACGCCTCCTGCACCTGTTAATACGATTACTTTACTCATTAATTTTTTTTTTGTTTAGTTGATAATAAAATGATTTTTCGGAGCTAATAAACAAATATAATTAAAAATAGTGTGCGCACACGAAAATTATAGTTTTAATTAGTAACTTGCTGCAATTAATAGTGTCTTTTAAAAAATAAAGTCGCATTATAAACTTTATTTAGTTGATGGTTAGAATTAAAGATATAGCGTTAGAAGCCAATGTTTCCGAAGGTACGGTAGACAGAGTTTTGCATAACAGGGGAGGAGTTTCAAAAAAAACCGAAGAAAAAGTTAAGAAAATATTGGAGCGTAGAAACTTTAGTATTAATCCCGTTGCAAGTGCTTTAGCTATGAAAAATAATCACCATGTAGCCGTTTTAATTCCTGAATATAATGAAACCGATTCCTTTTGGAAATTGCCTTATTTAGGTTTGCTAAAAGCCAGTGAAGAGGTGAAAAATATAGGAGTAAATGTATCCTATTTTAAGTTTAATCATTATAATCCGGAATCCTTTCTAGCATCCTATTTTAAGTTAATGGAAATACAACCTACAGCTGTAATAATGGTGCCCATGTTTTTAAAGGAAACCCATGTGATAGTAGGTGAGTTGAATAAAAATAAAGTACCTTATGTTTTTCTAAATGTTGATATTGAAGGTTTGTCTCCTCATGCCTATATAGGACAGGATTCTTATACATCCGGTTTTATAGCTGGTAAATTAATGAAATTAAGCTTATGTGATGCTTCGGATTGTGGTATCCTGCAAATCAATACAAAAATGGGAGATAATCAAGCTATTTTGAAACGAGTTAAGGGCTTTAAAGATTACTACGAAACTGAATTTAAGTCAGTCTTATTGCATGAATTAAGTATTTCTAGTTTTGGAGATGCCGAAAATTTAGCATCAAGTGTTCATAGCTTTTTAGAAGAGTTTCCTAATATTGGAGGTTTGTTTGTTCCCTCCAGTAGGATTTCGGCTCTTGTAAAGGTGCTGTCTGAAACCCAAAGAAACACCTTGAAATTAATCGGTTTTGATAATACACCTCAAAATGTGACTTGTTTAAAAAATGGTTCGGTACTTTTTTTAATCTCACAGAAGCCATTTGATCAGGGATACGAAGCTATTAGAATGGTTTCGGACTATTTGGTTAGGAATAAGGAATTTAAAGAAAAAAGATACTTGCCAATAGATATTCTTACCAAAGAAAATGTGGATTATAATGATGCAAACCAGCATATCTTCGAAACCGATTTGAATTCTTAATTATTTGGCATGGTAATCTTAAAATATAGTTGAAGTTTTTTAATAAAGGACTAAATAAAAAATCCTGCTTTGGAATTTAATTCTAAGCAGGATATTTTTATTTGATAATTGTAAATGATCTTAATAGATATACCTAACAAAGGCTTCCATAGCAGCATAATGCGCTAAGCCTAGTTGATGATATAGATCGGCTGTTTCTCTGTTTCTATCTTCTGCACGTTGCCAAAACTCTCTACTATCAGTTCCTTGGAACACCACACCATCTTTTTGTGATTGATGCTTGAAAATACCTTTACGCTTTTCTAGAACTTGGTCTGGACTCATAGGAACGGCCATTTCTATTTCATCAATACCCCATTCTTGCCATGCGCCACGGTATAACCATAACCAACAATCGTTCATGAATTTTTTAGGTTTTAATTGTTTTACAGCTGCAAAAATAGCATCTAAACATACTTTGTGAGTACCGTGTGGATCGGCTAAATCGCCTGCTGCAAAAATTTGATGCGGTTTAATTTTCTCGATTAAATCCATGGTTAATTGGATGTCTTCTTCTCCTAAAGGTTTCTTTTCAATAGTACCTGTTTCATAGAAAGGTAAATTCATAAAATGAATTTGGACATCTGGGATGCCTATAAAATAACATGTGGCTTCAGCTTCCCCTTTTCTAATTAAGCCTTTAATGTAACGAACTTCAGGAATATCAATTTCACTTGCTTTTTTGTTTTTTAGAAAGGTTTCTGCTTTTTTATAGATATTCTCTGCTTCCTTATTTTGGATTCCGAATTTGTCATTATAATCGCATACAAAACTTGCAAAACGCAGGGCTTCATCGTCTGCTACAGCAATGTTTCCAGAGGTTTGGTAACCAATGTGAACTTCATGGCCTTGCTCGTGTAAACGCTTAAATGTGCCGCCCATACTAATAATGTCGTCATCTGGATGCGGACTAAAGATAAGCACACGTTTTTTAGCTGGCTCTGCTCGTTCTGGGCGTTTGCTATCGTCAGCATTCGGTTTTCCACCAGGCCATCCTGTAATGGTATTCTGTAGTTTGTTGAATATATGAATATTGATATCGTAAGCTGGTCCCGAATCGGCTAATAAATCACTCATACCGTTTTCAATGTAATCGGCATCGGTTAACATTAAAATTGGTTTCTTCAAATTAAGTGCTAAACCTAAAACGGCTTTTCTTATTAGTTTGTCTGTCCAAATAACTTTTTCTACTAACCAAGGTGTGTTGATACGGGTTAGTTTTGATGCGGCTTCCTTATCTAAAACAAAAGTTGCATTATTGTGTTCTTGCAAAAATGATGCAGGAACTTGGTTTGTTACAGAACCTTCAACCGAAGCTTTTATGATATTTGATTTGCCTTCACCCCAAGCCATTAAAATGACTCTTTTGGCTTCCATAATCTTCTTTACACCCAAAGTAATGGCTGTTCTTGGTGTGTTGTTTAATCCTGAAAAATCGCCGCTAGCTGCTACTCTTGTAATATGATCTAGGGCTACTAATCTGGTTTTAGAATTTTGAAGTGATCCAGATTCGTTGAATCCGATATGTCCGTTTCCTCCAATTCCCAATATTTGTAAATCTAAGCCGCCTAAAGCTTCTATTTTTGCTTCATACTGGCTACAGTAATCTGCAATAGCATCTTTAGATAAAGTGCCATCTGGTACATGGTAATTTTCAGGTAAAATATCCACATGGTTAAACAGTAATTCTTTCATGAAGCGAACGTAACTATGGATAGAATCTGGCTCCATAGGATAGTATTCATCTAGATTGAAGGATACTACATTTTTAAAACTTAAGCCCTCTTCTTTATGTAAACGTACTAATTCTGCATATAATCCTTTTGGTGTTGAACCTGTTGCTAAACCTAAAATACAGGGCTGTTTTTGAGCTTGTTTAACTCGTATTAAGTTTGCAATTTCTTGAGCTACCGCTTTAGATGCACTTGTTGAGTCTTCAAAAACAATAGTTCCTGCGTTTTCAAACCTTTTTTCAAAATCTGTAGATTTGTCTATACTACTCTTTATCATGGTGTTTAATTTATGTTTTTTCTTTTTTAATATTTTTTTAATTTCTTATCATCCATTTCCTGTAAACTAAGAAATGATGTAGTGTTCGTTATTTAATGGCATTTAATTCAATCACAGCAATGGAATGTGGTGGAATTTCAACCGTGCTTACCGTTTCTTCGCTAATTACACAATCATATCCTTTTCCGTTTTCGGTATCATTTTTAATGAATAGGAATATTTTATCTTCCTGTTTAACTGACATAATAGTTGATCTGGAATGATGCGCGATTCTTACAGATCCAGGTTGAAGGTATTTGCTCATTAACATCATAACACTGTAGTCTGGATTGTAAGTAACTTCTTTTTTGTTGCGGTCTATATTTATTAATGAATTTTGTTTCCAATCCCAACCGCTTTTGCCTGTTTCATTTAATATGATATTCCAATAACAAAAATTAGTACTGCCATAATTTATGTAATTAGCTACTTCATCCAATCGGCTAAAAGCTTCATTAATACTATTTTTGCCTCCAAAACAATTACCTTCGGTATGCATTATGTTTACTTCAGGGTATAGTGAAACCATTTGCTGAATGTAGGTAGGGTTGGTGTACTGAATGCCGATCCCCTCTACCAGATTATGGTTTTGTTTATTGGCAGCAAATTCTATAGCATCCACTTTATTTTGTGTTCTGAAAGTTCCTGCCCATATTTCTGTGTTAATTTTCGATTTTTCAAATTCACCAATTAGGTAGTCCTTAATGAAAAGGGACATTTCAGAGGGTGGCATGTAATTTGAAGGGTAATTTGTGTTTGCATCGTTTTCATTCTGAATGATTAAGCGACTCACAGGAATGCCTTCTTTTTTATAAGCTTGAATATATTTGGCAAAATAAAGCGCATAAGCCGAATATGTTTTCGGGTCGGATATCAGTCTGTTTTTTTCAGGAAATTCATTTCCTTTATCCATGAATCCAGAGTATTTCATCCAACCTGGAGGACTCCAAGGTGAGACAAATATTTTAAGATCAGGATTGTATTTAATGGCTTTCTGGATATATGGGATTACCGTATTTTTTTCTCTTGCGATAGAGAAATGTTTCATATCATAATCTCCAGGTACTTCAGAATAACTGTAAGCATCAATACCAAAATCACTTGCCCCAACAGCGGTTCTGCAAAATGAAAAGCCACCAGTTTCTTTATTAAATAAATTTTTTGAAACTTCTTCCTGTAATTTTTTAGGCAATGCCATTAGTGCTTCGCCTCCTATTTCATTAAAGGCACCTCCAATACCTTCTATCGTTTGAAATTCAATATCAGGATAAAGTACTAATTTAGAATATTTATCTGCTTTAATTTCAGGATTTGATATGTGCTCTTTAATAGGTGTTCCTGAAATTGCAGTACCTTCTTTTAGTTCCACATAATGAACTTTTGCCGAGAATTGTGCAAAAGATAACACTGTAGAAAGCATTAAAAAAGGTAATATGAACAATTTTGAACTCATGAAATTCTTATTTTTTTACATTTTACTTTGAAACCGCTTTTTTTAAGTACAAACCAATTAGCGGCTCAGGATTATTACTTTAATGTATTCTTATATGATTTATTTTCTCGACCAACTTTTATATTTATGTCCCCAAATGGCGAAAAATAAAATCAAAGCATAACACGGTATCAATATCCAATAACTACTTGTTGATGCTGAGGCTATGGCATCTGCTTCATTTAGTCCAGAAGTAATAAGTTCGTGTTTATTAGCATCTACAATTCTTCCGTATAGTGGCGGAATGATGGCACCACCAGAAATAGCCATAATTAATAATGCAGAGGCTGTTTTTGTAAATTTACCAAGACCTTCAAGTGTTAACGGCCATACGGCTGGCCACACTAAAGCATTAGAAATCCCTAAAGCAGCTACAAATAATACGGACGTAAAGCCAGTAGTAATTAATATACAAATGCTGAAAATAATACCTAATACAGCACTAATTTTAAGTGCGGTTCCCTGCTTTAAATATTTTGGAATTAAAACAACACCTAAAGCATAAGTACACACCATAGCCAACAACGTTAAGGTAGTGAAAAATTTGGCATCTGCCGCAGGAAATCCTAATGAAATTCCGTAAGCTATAATTGTGTCTCCCGCAATAACTTCGGCACCCACATAAACAAATAAGGTTAAAACCCCTAGCCACAAATGCGGAAATTGAAAAATACTAGTTTTTGCAGTGGTTCCTTCTTTAATCTCTTCTGGTTCAGCAGCTTCAACATGAGGAAGCGGTGCTTTTCTTATTAGTAGCCCTAAAACCACTAATACAATAGCCATTACTAAATAAGGTAAAAAGACACTATCGGCCATAGTGTTTAAAAGAACATCTTTTTCTTCTACTGTAGCCGTGTTTAATTTCTCTTTTACGTCATCGATTCCAGATAATAATAAGGCTCCAAAAATTAAAGAACCTAAGGCCCCAGCAACTTTGTTTGCAATACCCATGATGGCAATACGTTTAGCACCACTTTCAATAGGACCTAAAATAGTAATATATGGGTTGGCTGCTGTTTGTAGTAAAGTCATACCAACTCCTTGAATGAAAATACCTGTTAGAAACACCCAGTACGTTCTTGCTTCTGCTGCAGGAATGAATACAAGCGCACCAATAGCCATGATGATTAAACCTAGCGACATCCCTTTTCTATAGCCAATTTTATTTAAAATATATGATGCTGGTAATGCCATAACCACAAAGGAAATATAGGAAGCTGATGCTACTAAATACGATTGTGCGTCGGTTAACTCATTGATTGTTTTCATAAATGGAATGAGTGCCCCGTTTATCCAGGTTACAAATCCGAAGATGAAAAATAAACTGGCTATAATAATTATGGGAACTAAATTGTTTTTTGGGTCGGTATTGGTTTGCGATTCAGTCATGTATAATGAGTTGTTTATGGGTTTTAAAATTAATTATTTATATAACTAACTAGATAATTGGATGTTTCAATAAATTATAAATTTAAAGTAATTAACAATTTCATATTTAATTATTTCGACCAATAACTATTCGGACTCGATAAATACTTGAGTTATTAAAAAAGTTGTATTAGCCTTTTAAAAAAAAATCTCGTTAAAACATTTAACGAGATTTTAAGTTTTTTAAATTATTTAATTATTACCAACCAGGGTTTTGTGGTAATAAATTAGGGTTAAGAACTAATTCATCCGATGGTATTGGACTTAAATAAGCCTTACTTTCATCAAAATTGTAAACCCCATTAGCAGCAAAAGGTGTTAAATAACCATCGCTATCAAGGCTCACCTCAGATGCGCTTGTAGAAGAGTTAACAATCCCATCATAGAAATAGGCACCTGTTGGTGTTCCGCCATCAAATAAGTTATGTGCTCTCCAACGGTATAAATCATCTAATCTGAATCCTTCAGCCATTAATTCAACAGAACGTTCT
>NZ_JBFHGK010000018.1:0-68725 GCF_041583155.1 Mariniflexile sp. | reverse complement strand
TAATACGATGAAAGTTAGAGCATCCGTTAAAAAAAGAAGTGCAGATTGTAAAATCGTGCGTAGAAAAGGTAGACTTTACGTGATAAACAAAAAGAATCCTAGATTTAAACAAAGACAAGGGTAATTATGGCAAGAATTGCAGGTGTAGACATACCAAAAAACAAAAGAGGAGTTATTGCTTTAACCTATATCTACGGAATAGGTAATAGTAGAGCTAAAGAAATATTAGCACAGGCTAATGTTGATGAAAGTATTAAAGTTCAAGATTGGAACGACGACCAGATTGCTGGTATTCGTGAAGCTGTTGGTACTTTTACAATCGAAGGTGAATTACGTTCGGAAATTCAATTAAACATCAAACGTTTGATGGATATTGGATGTTACAGAGGTATTCGTCATAGAGCAGGTCTTCCACTAAGAGGACAACGTACTAAGAACAACTCTAGAACTAGAAAAGGTAGAAGAAAAACTGTTGCTAACAAGAAAAAAGCAACTAAATAATAATTAGTCTTTAGTATTTAGACGTTGGAAGGAATCTGTTTGAAATTATAAAAGGTTTAGGATTCTAGCGACTATCAACTATAACTGAAAACTATAAACAATGGCAAAATCAAACACGAAAACTACAAAAAAACGTAAAGTTATTGTAGACTCTGTAGGAGAAGCGCATATCAATGCTTCTTTTAATAACATCATCATCGCACTTACGAACAAAAAAGGCGATGTAATTTCTTGGTCATCTGCTGGTAAGATGGGTTTTAGAGGTTCTAAGAAAAACACACCTTATGCTGCGCAATTAGCTGCAGAGGATGCTTCAGCTGTAGCTTTAGAAGCTGGTTTAAAGAAAGTAAAAGTGTACGTTAAAGGACCAGGAAACGGTAGAGAATCTGCTATCCGTTCTATTCATAATGCTGGTATTGAAGTAACAGAAATTATTGATGTTACGCCACTTCCACATAATGGATGTCGCCCTCCAAAACGTAGAAGAGTATAATAAATTTATGGTTTTTTAAATTTCATCTTCTGAAATATTAAAATCACAAATACTTACATGAATAAAAATTAATATCAGTTGTTCTAAACAGTTGATATTAATTTTTTTATGTGTAAATTTGCAAACCGAAAAAATAAAATTAACAAGTATCAACAAAGAGATCAACGGTCGTCGAAGGATAAGATTAAGACCTTAATTCACGAACACTCTTTAAAAAACAATTAAAATGGCAAGATATACTGGTCCTAAAACTAAAATCGCTCGTAAATTTGGCGAAGCTATCTTTGGAGAAGATAAATCTTTTGAAAAAAGAAATTACCCTCCAGGGCAACACGGAAACGCTAGAAAGCGTGGAAAAAAATCTGAATATGCTATCCAGTTAATGGAAAAGCAAAAAGCAAAATATACTTATGGTATATTAGAGCGTCAGTTCAGAAACATCTTTGAAAGCGCAAGAGCTTCTCAAGGAATTACAGGTGAAGTGTTATTACAACTTTGCGAATCAAGATTAGATAATGTGGTATACAGAATGGGAATTTCTCCTTCTAGAAGTGGTGCTAGACAATTAGTATCTCACAGACATATTACTGTTAATGGAGAAATTGTAAATATTCCTTCATACCAATTAAAAGCAGGTGATGTTGTTGCTGTAAGAGAAAAATCTAAATCTCTTGATTCTATCACAAAATCATTATCAAATTCTACTCAAGTTTACGAATGGATTACTTGGAATGACGATACAAAACAAGGAACTTATGTATCAGTTCCAGCAAGACTTCAAATTCCAGAAAATATAAACGAACAGTTCATCGTCGAGTTATATTCTAAATAAAAAATTAATCATATTGGTATTTAGCCAAAGGGTTTTTAGTATTCTTCAAACTCATAAACCGCGCAACTAAATAACAATTAAAACGAAGAAAATTATGGCAGTATTTAATTTCCAAAAGCCCGATAAGGTAATCATGATTGATTCTACTGATTTCGAAGGAAAATTCGAATTCAGACCTTTAGAGCCAGGTTATGGATTAACAGTAGGTAATGCATTAAGAAGAGTTTTATTGTCTTCTTTAGAAGGTTTTGCTATTACATCGGTAAGAATTGAAGGTGTAGATCATGAGTTTTCGGCAATTCCTGGAGTTGTAGAAGATGTTACTGAAATCATTTTAAATTTAAAACAATTACGTTTTAAAAGACAAATTGAGGATATCGATAACGAATCTATTTCAATTTCAATATCTGGTCAAGAACAAATTATAGCTGGTGATTTCCAAAAATTCATTTCAGGTTTCCAAGTATTAAATACAGAATTAGTAATCTGTAACTTAGATCCTAAAGTTAATTTCAATATGGAAATAACAATAGAAAAAGGTAGAGGATATGTTCCTGCAGAAGAAAACAAAAAAGCTGCTGCGCCTATAGGTACCATCTTTACTGATTCTATTTACACACCTATAAAAAATGTAAAATACAGTATTGAGAACTACCGTGTTGAACAAAAAACAGATTATGAAAAATTAGTTTTCGAAATCATCACAGACGGTTCAATTACACCTCAAGATGCTTTAACTGAAGCTGCTAAAACGTTGATTCACCACTTTATGTTATTCTCTGATGAGCGTATCACTTTAGAGGCTGATGAAATTGCACAAACTGAAACTTATGATGAAGAATCTCTTCACATGCGTCAGTTGCTTAAAACTAAGTTAATCGATATGGATTTATCTGTACGTGCATTAAACTGTTTGAAAGCTGCAGAAGTTGATACTTTAGGAGACTTAGTATCTTTCAATAAGAATGATTTAATGAAATTCAGAAACTTTGGTAAAAAGTCTTTAACTGAGCTAGAAGAGCTTGTTAATGTTAAAGGTTTAAACTTCGGAATGGATTTAAGCAAATATAAATTAGATAAAGACTAGATTTATTTCAGTTTTTAAAACAAATAATTATTAACGACTCATAGTTTGCTCTCCGAATGGATCTGGTAGCAAGATGATGTCAAATTTAAAAGGTCATGAGACACGGAAAAAAAATTAACCATTTAAGTAGAAAAACAGCTCACAGAAAATCAATGTTGGCAAATATGGCTTGTTCTCTAATTGAGCACAAACGTATCAACACTACTGTTGCTAAAGCAAAAGCTTTAAAGCAATTTGTTGAGCCAATGATTACAAAATCTAAAGAAGATACAACTCATAACAGACGTATTGTTATGGCACGTTTGCGTCAAAAAGAGGCTGTAGCAGAATTGTTTAGAGATGTTGCTGCTAAAGTTGCGAATCGTCCAGGAGGCTACACAAGAATCATTAAACTTGGTAATCGATTAGGAGATAATGCTGATATGGCAATGATTGAGCTTGTTGATTACAACGAACTTTACAACGCTTCTAAGCCAGAGAAGAAAACAACTAGAAGAAGTAGAAGAGGTGGTTCTAAACCTGAAGCTGCTCCGGTTGTTGAACCTAAAGCTACTAACGAAGAAGAATAAATGTTGATTAGCATTTTACATATAAAGGATAAACTATTTTAGTTTATCCTTTTTTTTTAGCATTTTTGCAAAACTTTTTTAATTATATAGATGAAATATCAAAAAAGACAAAAAGCCATCATTCTTTTAGCAGATGGTACTATTTTTTACGGTAAGGCAGTTGGTAACAAGCAAGGTACAGCCTTTGGTGAAGTATGTTTTAATACAGGGATGACTGGGTATCAGGAAATTTTTACCGATCCATCTTATTTCGGTCAATTGATGGTTACAACAAATGCGCACATTGGTAATTACGGTGTGAACGCAGAAGAAGTGGAATCTGATTCAATTAAAATTGCTGGATTAATTTGTAAAAACTTTAGTTATGAATATTCTCGGGATGCTGCAGACGATTCATTGGAAAGTTTTTTAGATAAAAATAATCTTTTAGCAATTTCGGATGTAGATACAAGAGCTTTGGTAAGCTATATAAGAGATAATGGTGCCATGAATGCCGTTATTTCAACAGATGTTGATAATGTTGATGGTTTAAAAAAGCAACTTGCAGAAGTTCCGGACATGATTGGTTTGGAGTTAGCTTCAAAAGTTTCAACTAAAGAACCTTATTACTTTGGTGATGAAAATGCTACATATAAGGTAGCTGCTTTGGATATTGGAATTAAAAAGAATATTTTAAGAAATATAGCGAAAAGAGATGCTTACATAAAAGTATTTCCTTACAACGCTACTTTTGAAGAGTTAGAAGCGTTTAAACCTGATGGGTACTTTTTATCAAATGGACCTGGAGATCCAGAGCCTTTAGTAGAAGCTCAGGCATTAGCCAAAGAAATTATTAAAAGAGATTTACCATTATTTGGTATTTGCTTAGGGCATCAAGTAATTGCATTAGCCAATGGGGTGTCTACATATAAAATGCATAATGGGCATAGAGGGATTAATCATCCTGTGAAAAATTTAAATACAGGAAAAGGCGAAATCACATCTCAAAATCACGGTTTTGCTGTGAATAGAGAAGAGGCAGAAGCGCATCCAGATTTATTCGTAACACATGTGCATTTGAATGATAATACAGTGGCTGGTTTGGCAATGAAGAGTAAAAATTGCTTCTCAGTGCAATACCATCCGGAAGCAAGTCCTGGTCCACACGATTCATCGTATCTATTCGATCAGTTTATAGAAAATATTAAAAAAAATTAAATTAAACTCCTCAAAAGTGTTTCGAGTTTTATGAGGGATCTATTTACTAAAACGTTTGAGATGTTTTTTTAAATATTTATTGAAGAACATTCTGAAATAAACAAGATTAAAGCGTAAATTTGAAGAATTATAAAGTTTAAAAATAACCAATTATGAGTGTAATAATTAATATCCACGCTAGACAAATTTTAGATTCTAGAGGAAATCCTACTGTTGAAGTAGATGTTGTAACAGAAAATGATGTTTTAGGAAGAGCTGCTGTACCATCAGGTGCATCAACAGGTGAGCATGAAGCGGTAGAATTACGTGATGGTGGTAAAGCATACATGGGTAAAGGTGTTTTAAAAGCTGTTGATAATGTAAATTCAATTATAGCTCCAGAATTATTAGGAGTTTCAGTTTTTGAACAAAATTTAATCGATCAAATTATGATTGATTTAGATGGAACAAAAAATAAATCAAAATTAGGAGCTAACGCAATCTTAGGTGTTTCTTTAGCAGTTGCAAAAGCAGCAGCAAACGAACTTAATATGCCTCTGTATCGTTACGTAGGTGGTGTGTCTGCAAACACGCTTCCTGTACCAATGATGAACATCATCAATGGGGGGTCTCATAGTGATGCGCCAATCGCATTTCAAGAATTCATGATTATGCCAGTTAAGGCTAAAAATTTCACTCACGCTATGCAAATGGGGACTGAAATTTTCCATAATCTTAAAAAAGTATTACATGACAGAAACCTTTCTACTGCAGTAGGTGATGAAGGTGGATTTGCACCTAACTTAGCTGGTGGAACTGAAGATGCTTTAGATTCTATAAAAGTGGCTGTTGAAAAAGCAGGTTACACTTTTGGTGGTGACGTTATGGTTGCTTTAGATTGTGCTTCTGCAGAATTCTATGTTGACGGAAAATACGATTACTCTAAATTTGAAGGCGAAACTGGAAAAGTAAGAACTTCTGCTGAGCAAGCTGAGTATTTAGCTGAATTAACTGCAAAATATCCAATCATTTCTATCGAAGATGGTATGGATGAAAACGACTGGGAAGGTTGGAAATTATTAACCGAGAAAATTGGTGATAAAGTACAATTAGTAGGTGACGATTTGTTTGTAACTAACGTAGAGCGTTTATCGCGTGGTATCGAACAAGGTATTGCAAACTCAATCCTTATCAAAGTAAACCAAATCGGGTCGTTAACTGAAACTATTGCAGCAGTTAATATGGCTAAAAATGCTGGTTATACATCTGTAATGTCGCACCGTTCAGGTGAAACTGAAGATAATACGATTGCTGATTTAGCAGTAGCTTTAAACTGTGGTCAAATTAAAACAGGTTCTGCTTCTCGTAGTGATCGTATGGCTAAATACAATCAATTACTTCGTATTGAAGAACAATTAGGTGAAGTAGCTTATTTTCCACAAGAAAAAGCATTCAAAATAAAATAGTACAAATAAAATTTTTTGAAAAAGCGGTTATTATTTTAATAATCGCTTTTTTTTTATTCTTTTTACAAATAATGTGTTAAAACGTTAAATCTTTAGTTTCAACACTTAAATTAGTAAATAGATATTTTGTAAATTAGCAATCCTAGTAAAAAAAATTAAAAATCATTTAAACTTATGGCAAAAACGGCTACTATTGAAGTCAACGGAAAAAAGATAGAACTTCCTGTAATAGAGGGTACTGAAAATGAATTAGCTATAGATATTTCGAATTTAAGAAGTGCATCAGATGGCGTTATTACATTGGATCCTGGTTACAAAAACACTGGGTCATGTGAAAGTGCTATAACGTTTCTTGATGGTGAAAAAGGAATTTTAAGATACAGAGGCTACTCTATTGAAGAATTAGCTGAAAAAGCCGATTTCTTAGAAGTAGCATATTTGTTAATTTTTGGAGAACTGCCTACCAAAGAACAAAATGATAAGTTTCATAATGATATCAAAGCACAATCATTAGTAGATGACGATGTGCGTAAAATTGTTGATGCATTCCCTAAAACAGCACATCCAATGGGTGTTGTTGCTTCCTTAACTAGTGCTTTAACTGCATTCAACCCATCTTCAGTAAATGTTAATTCTGAAGAGGAGATGTACAAAGCTATTGTTAAAATTATGGGTAAGTTTCCAGTATTGGTAGCTTGGACGTATCGTAGGAAATTAGGTTTGCCTTTAGATTATGGAGATAATTCATTAGGTTATGCTGAAAATATATTAAAAATGATGTTTAGTCAACCAAATGCTTGTTATGTACAAAGTAAAGTATTGGTTGATGCCTTAGATAAACTTTTAATTCTTCACGCAGATCATGAGCAAAACTGTTCTACATCAACAGTTAGAATTACAGGGTCTTCTCATGCAGGATTGTTTGCATCATTATCAGCAGGAATTTCTGCGCTTTGGGGGCCACTTCATGGTGGTGCCAACCAAGCCGTATTAGAAATGTTGGAAGCCATTAAAGATGATGATGGCGATACTAAAAAATACATGGCTAAAGCAAAAGATAAAGATGATCCTTTCCGTTTAATGGGCTTTGGTCACAGAGTATATAAAAATTTCGACCCTAGAGCTAGAATTATTAAAAAAGCAGCCGATGAAGTATTGGGAAATTTAGGTGTTGATGACCCAATATTAGAAATTGCTAAAGGACTTGAAAAAGAAGCTTTGGAAGATCAGTACTTCGTAGATAGAAAATTATATCCAAATGTGGATTTCTATTCAGGAATTATTTATAGAGGTATGGGTATCCCTACAGATATGTTTACAGTAATGTTTGCATTAGGTCGTTTACCGGGTTGGATTGCACAATGGCGTGAAATGCGTTTAGGCAAAGAACCAATTGGAAGACCTAGACAAATTTATATAGGTGCAACACAAAGACCATTCATACCGGTAGAAGAAAGATAAAATTCTTTTAACTAAAAAATAAATGAAGCTTCATAACTAAACATTATGAAGCTTTTTTATATTTACAGTATGCTACAACTGAATATAAAAAACGAGACTTCCAGGTTACAAGCTGTTATTTTAGGAACGGCTGAAAGTAATGGTCCAACACCTAGTGTGGAGCATTGCTACGACCCAAAAAGTATCGAGCATGTCGTTGCTGGCACCTATCCTACTGAAGAAGATATGATGGAAGAAATGACTGCTGTAGCTAACATTTTTGAAAAATATGGCGTTGCTGTTTTTAGGCCGAAAGTTATTAAAGATTGTAATCAAATTTTTTCTCGAGACATTGCCTTTGTAATTGAAGATAAAATTATTAGAGCTAATATCTTACCTAACAGAGAGAAGGAAATAGAAGCTATTAGGTATGTTTGGAATCAAGTGGACAGGAAAAATCGCATTATTTTACCAACAGAATGCCATGTGGAAGGTGGCGATGTAATGCCTTGGGGCGATTATATTTTTATAGGAACCTACTCTGGCGAAGATTACCCCGAATTAATAACGGCACGCACCAATATGGATGCCGTAATTGCCATACAAGAATTATTTCCTGATAAAATTGTAAAGTCTTTTGAGTTAAGAAAATCGAATACAAATGCTAGAGAAAATGCATTGCATTTAGATTGTTGTTTTCAACCTATTGGAAAAGGTAAAGCCATAATACATAAAAACGGATTTTTAATAGAACGAGAATATGATTGGTTGGTTAATTTCTTCGGAAAAGCGAATGTTTTTGAAATAACTAAAGAAGAAATGTACGATATGAATAGTAATATCTTTTCAATTTCGGAAGATGTTATTATTTCTGAAAAAAACTTTACCCGATTAAATTCCTGGTTACGAAAAGAAGGTTTTACAGTTGAAGAAGTGCCATATGCTGAAATTTCTAAACAAGGCGGCCTGCTTCGTTGTACTACCATGCCCTTAATTCGAGAGTAAATTACAATTCTTCTTTATTGTTTTTATTTGGGTTTTAGCTATCCAATAATTCCTGTAAAAATGGAGACGTAATACAGCCCTGTCATTATAAATACCACACCTGCAATGGCTCTCATAATTTTTTCAATTTTTGTAATTCGGTTGTAGAACATACCTATTTTTCCCGCGGTGAACGCTAATAAATAAGTAAATAAGATTACTGGTAATCCTGTCCCAAAAGCAAATATAATGGGTAGGTATAAACCATCTGACGATGCAATTGTCATTGGGATTAACATGCCAAAAAATAAGGCGCCGCTGTAGGGGCAAAAAGCTAAAGCAAAAATAACTCCAATTAAAAAAGATCCCAATAAACCTTTATCCTTGAACTTTTCAGATAAGTTTTCTTGAAAATTAAGCTTACCTAAAAAATTGAATTTGATAACATTCAACATTATCAATCCTATTAGTATTAATAATGGGCCTAGATATTTTTCGCCATTCTGATTAAAAAAACGTGCAATATGAAATTTGCTCGCACCAAAATACAGTATCAATCCAATGGTTGTATAACTAAATCCTCTGCCTGAAGAGTATAATAATCCGCTTAAAAAAACCTTTCGTTTATTAGAAATGTTTTTTGAGATAAATGCCGTGGCCGTAATATTAGTAGCCAACGGACACGGACTAATGGCAGTCATTAGTCCGAGTATTAAGGCAGATAAAATAGGAACATTGTAATTCTCTAGCAGCGATTTTAAAAAATCCATTTAAAGTGTTTTTAATTCCGTATCAATTTTAGCTTTTAATGCTTTAGAAAATACGGCTTGGTCGTTTCCATTCATAAAAGCAAAATCGGTTAAATTTATTTGGGTTTCTTTGCCGTTTTTTATAACATTTAAGAATAATGAGGTTCCAGAGGCTTCAAACTTCTCGGCAATTTTTTCATTCTTTTTTTCGTCTACATTAATTACCTGAAATGTTATTTTTTTAGCCTTAATTTCTTTTGGGAAATAGGTGTCTAGTGTGTATTTTGTATTGGCTTCAATAGCATTACAGGTCATGCATCTGTGAGTCGCGTGAAAATCAATAACCTCTATCTTAGAAATCGATTGACCAGCGGTATTGTTTTTACTTTTGTTTTGTCCATTACACGAGCTTAGTACTAAACCTATTACTAATACGGTGATAAATTTAAATTGTTTCATTGTTTGTTTTGATTTATGTTTATAATAAAATGTTGAATAAATAACCTGATATGATGATGCAAAGGGTTACAACCCCAAAAAAGATAGCAATCAATTTTAAAGACATGACTTTTTTTAACAAAGTAGCCTCTGGAAAGGATAAACCCACAGTT
The DNA here is from genome assembly GCF_041583155.1 of Mariniflexile sp. GTDB lineage: Bacteria > Bacteroidota > Bacteroidia > Flavobacteriales > Flavobacteriaceae > Mariniflexile. The sequence continues at coordinate 58,817 of NZ_JBFHGK010000018.1, read as the reverse complement.
CCCATCATGAATGCGATGGCGGTACCTAAGGGGACGCCTTTAGCAACAAAAACCTGTATTACGGGAACAATTCCTGCAGCATTGGCATACATTGGTACTGCTATGATTACAGCAAGCGGTACAGTCCACCATTCACCACCCCCTAAATAGGCGTTAAAGAAGTTTTCCGGAACGAAACCATGCATAGCGGCACCAATGGCAATCCCGATGATTACATAAAGTAATACGCTCTTTACAATGTCCCATGCATTTTGTGTTATTTCTGGTAATCGGTTGTAAAAAGTTCGTTTCTCTTCTTCGTAACCGGCTTGTTGCATTTTATTTTCTAAAATGGTTTTTACCCAATCGGATAATAGTGGTTCCAAATTAAATTTTCCAAGTAACCAACCGCCAATAGTTCCTAATAAAATACCAGAACTTACATAAATTAAGGTAGCCTTTACCCCAAACATACCTAAAAACATGGCTATAGCAACCTCATTTACCAATGGTGAGGTAATCAAAAAAGCGAAGGTTACGCCCAAAGGGATACCGCCTTGTACAAAGCCAATAAATAAAGGAACCGAGGAGCAGGAACAAAAAGGTGTTATGGCTCCGAAAATGGATGAAAAGAAGTACTCTAATCCGTATAATTTGTTTTTATTTAGATAATCTTTAAGGCGTTCGATAGGGAAATAGGCGTTCACAATTCCCATGATGAAAACGATAAAAAATAGTAGAATAAGAATCTTAATAGTATCGTAAACAAAGAAATTAAGTGCCGTACCTAAATGGGTTTCTGCGCCAATATCAAAGAGCGAGTATATCAACCAATCGGCAAAATTTTGTAACCAATCAAACATCTTTATTCGTTTTTATTGTACCAAAATTTATATTAGAGTCTTTTATATGAATAGCGGCATCTTCATTTGAAACGGATGACGCTGTTATATAATAATTCATGATTTTTATTTTAAAAGGGTCAACACTTCATCTTTTGAAGGTATTCTGCCTTTTATGGTTACAACCCCATCAACTACCAAAGCAGGCGTAGTCATGATATTGAATTTCATAATTTCCATAATGTCTTCAACTTTTTCGATAGCGGCATCGATGTTGTTTTCAGAAACCACATCTTGAACCACTGCGGTCATTGTTTTACATTTTGGACAACCTGTTCCTAGAATTTTAACTACTTTACTCATGATTATAATTATTTGTTTATCGCAAATAAACGATAGGTTTATTAAAAAAGATTAATCAAAAAATTGCTGAAATAAAGATTTGGCAATGTTCCAGTTTTCTCTATTGATACAGTATTTTATTTTTGGCGGTTTTAATTCACCTTGAATTAACCCCGCATTTTTAAGTTCTTTTAAGTGCTGAGAAATAGTAGACTGCGCCAAAGGAAACACATCTACCAAATCGCCGGTAAAGCAGCATGACTGATTTTCAAGGTGCTTTAAAATGGCAATACGGGTAGGGTGGGCTAAAGCTTTTGCAAATTTTGCTAGGGCTTCAGTATTTTCTTGGTATGCTATAGGTTCTAAATTTCGTTTCATATCTCTAATCGCAAATATACGATGGGTTTTTTAGTTGATATGTGACAAATGTCACATTTGGATGTTTTTTTTATTATGGGTGTAATTTAATGGGATTGGGATTGGGTCGTTTAACTGTCTCGGGCTATGAGTAGTTGTGAAGATATTCAGAAGTAAGCGAGAACTAGTAATTACTCATAACTATTGTTGGCATTTCGTTATTCTTTTAGTTTAAAAATATTTTTAATTTTCCTATTTTCATTTCCGTAAAAAGTAACATCAATTGAAATAGTCCATTCTGTATCAGATAATTTTTTCCCACTTATTGTTCCTGTAGGCAAAATATCTTTTTCAGGGTAATATTCAAAAAAACAATTGCATCCTTTCCATAAAACAATTTTTGAATTTGTAGTTAATTCTTCATTTGTAAAACTAAACTCATCAATGTTATTGTAAATTTCAAAGCGTATATTTTCAAAATATTCATCATCTATAATATCAACTTCTCCTTGAGTAGAATATCTGTATTCGAACACAAGATTATCTCCGTCATCAATCTGTCCATATTTTATGTAGGTTTCATTATTTGATATAATACTCAAATTTTTATCTTTAAAAAAATGGTAAATATATGAATCCATTTTGTCATCTGATTTTGAGCAAGAGATAAAAATTAGGTTTATTAGAACTACAATTAGTTTAAAATTTTTCATTTCCTTTTCAAGTTTTTAATGAAAGCTAACGTTTATGATATAAAATCGTTTTAATATTTCAATATCACCACGCTAAACGAAGTTAGTCAAAAATCCCTACAAGCGCAAGATAAATACTTCAATATTAATAAACTAAATTGTGTTATTTTTACCATCTAATTCTATGGTGTTATGCAACAAACTACAAATACTATTTTAATGATTCGGCCTATTAATTTTAGGATGAACGAACAAACTGCCGTAAACAATTATTACCAAAAAGTAATTGAAAATTTATTGCCTCAAACTGTAAATGCCAAAGCGCAAAAGGAGTTTGATTGCTTTGTTGAAAAGCTTAGAAGTGTTGGGGTAAATGTTATTGTTGTTGAAGATACCAACGAATTTGATACACCCGATTCTATTTTCCCGAATAACTGGGTGTCCTTTCATGAAAATGGCGATGTGGGTTTATACCCCATGTTTGCCGAGAACAGACGTTTAGAGCGCCGTGAAGATGTGTTGGAGGCGGTAGAAAACGCTGGGTTTGTAATTAATAATATTGTGGATTATACAGATGCTGAGACTGAAGAAGTGTTTCTTGAAGGCACTGGTAGTGTGGTATTGGATCGTGTAAACCAAAAAGCCTATTGCGCATTATCAGCAAGAGCTGACGAGGATTTATTTATCGAGTTTTGTGAAGATTTTGAATATTTACCTGTTGTTTTTACAGCATACCAGACCGTAAATGGGCAACGGAAACCTATTTATCATACCAATGTTATGATGTGTATTGGAGACACGTTTGCAGTGGTTTGTTTAAGTTGTATTGATGATAAATCGGAACGTAAAAACCTAGTTAACCATTTAAAGGAAGATGGTAAGGCTATTATTGATATCACTGAAGCTCAGGTTACTAATTTTGCGGGTAATATGCTGCAGGTAAAAGGTGCAGATGCCGAGAGTTATTTGGTGATGAGTGATTCGGCATATAAATCTTTAACAAAAAGTCAAGTTGAGCAACTAGAAAAGCATACTAAAATACTATCTAGTTCTTTAGATACTATTGAGGCTTGTGGTGGTGGTAGTGCTCGTTGTATGATGGCTGAAGTGTTTTTACCTAGGGTTTAGAGTCTCAGGGTTACAAAGTTAATGGTAAGTTAATGGTCTAAACTTTTTATCAATCTTAGGTTTTTTAGTATTGTTAATCTAAATAGCTCTGCCTTAGGGATAGGAGTGGAAATCTTTTATTACTTTTAATTGGAGGTAATGATGTTTGGGTTTTCAAAGTGTTAAAATCATATGAAATAGTTTTGGTGAAGGCTGCAAAAAATGATTGTAATAGATAGCCAGACCCTTTTGGGAAACGTCCAACTAAATTTTTAAGCAGGCCTTGATTTTGGCAGCTGCACATAAAATGTACTACCTTCATTTACCGTGCTTTCTACCCAAATTTTACCATGATTTAGTTCTACCAATTCTTTACAAATAGATAATCCTAGGCCAGTGCCTTTTTCGTTATTTGTGCCTACGGTGGTAAATGAGCTATTTTTGAATAGTTTGTCTAAATTATGTTTGGAGATTCCTATGCCAGTGTCTGCAATACTAATAATGCAATTTCCGTTGCTTATATGGTTTGCAATGGTAATGGTGTCGCCTTTTTTACAAAATTTTAAAGCGTTGGCTAATAGGTTTTGAATGACTATTTCGAACATGCTTCGGTCCGCATAAGTAAAATCACGTAGTGTATGGTTTATTAACTGAATGCCCTTACTTTCCATACGCGGTAAAACTAATTTTACTTTTTCTTCAAAAACTTCCTGGACATCAAATAAGGTTGGTTTTGGTTCCAAAGATTGCATTTGCGATTTCGACCAATTTAACAGATTGAAAAGTAATAAGGATGCGTTGTTTGCATTTTCACTTAATTCCGGTATTAAATTATCGAATTCTTCCTTACTTAATGATCCGTCTCTCAATAAATCGATAAACCCGTTAATGGATGATAACGAGTCTTTTAGGTCGTGAGAAACAATAGAAAAAAGTTTATCTTTTACGTTGTTTACGTTTTCTAAGTGTTTAGTTTGTTCAACAAAGGCCTCGTTTTGTAATTCTATTTTTAGGTTTTTTTCCTCTAGTTCCTGGGTGTATTTGATATTGTTATTTCGTTTTAAATATATAAGAATTAAAAATGTTGAGACAATAGCTAGTGCTGCCAATAATCCGTAAAATATAAGTTTGAATTTGTCGGTGCTACCTTCTAATCCCACAAGAGTGTCTATAGAACCTTCTTCTGAGTTGTTTAAGGCCAAATCATTTTCGAAATTAGGATCGAAATCTAAGGAGACTGAATCGGAACTTTTTAACTTATAACTGTTGTTTAGGCTGTTTTTTAGATTGTAATATTCGCGTTGCCATATAAATGCTCTGTCAAAATTATTTTTTGTAGAGTCTAATTTCATCATTAGCCTGTAATACTTAAGTAACTCCACTTTGTTATCTAGGCCTTTGGCAATAATACCTGCTTCATAAAGTTGGGAATGGGCTATCTTTAGTCTGTTGGTTTGTAAATTTAACTCCCCAAGACTGTTAAGTGCTGTAAGAATTCCAAGTTTATTGTCTGCTTTTCTATTAATATTTAGGCCTTCCAATAAATATTTAGCGGCTTTATCATAATCATTAAATTTTAAATACTCAGCACCTATTTTAGGTAGTATGCTACCTTTAAGAGAGTCGACATCTGAATTTTTACCTCTTAGAACTTTTTCATAAAATTCTATAGCTTTTCGGTTTTCATTATTACTTGAATACAAGTCTGCCAATTGGTTGTAGGATTGTGTGAGACCAGCGTTGTCTCTTAACTCCGTTTGGATTTCAACAGCTTTCATATTAAAGTTTATAGCCTTATCTGAAGCGTTGATATTTTGATAGGCTTTAGCCAAATTGCTATAGGCAGTACTCAGTTCTTTTTTTAAATTTCTTTTTTCAAGTTCCTTTATTGCAGCTAAAGAGTATTGGATACCTTTGGAGTAATTACCACGCTTAATTTCAATTAAACCGATGCTATTATTAACTTTTGCAATGCCTAAGGTGTCGCTTAAACTTTTATAAAGTGATTTAGATTTTTCATACCCAGTAACAGCATTTATATAATCACCTTTTTCTGCATAAATAAGGGCTTTAAAGTAATTAGTTTCAGCAATTCCTTTGGTGTAATTTAAGTTTGTTGATAGTTTTTCACTTTCAATAATATACTTTAAGGCTCTATCATAATCTTTGATATCATAAAGTAATTTAATAAGTTTTAAAGACGTTTCAATTTTAGAAGCATCTTGTGTTTCAAAAGCAAGTTGTATGGATAGGCTATCCAATTCCTTAGTCTGAGATTGACTTAAGAATACAAACAGTATTGTAAATAATGTAATTATTTTCCTCATACAATATTATATTACAACTAAAAAAATAGCCATAATTAAGAGTGTCTTATTTGAGGGAAATAAGCGCTTACCTATCAAGCTGCAATGGTGTTGTTGGTTAATAAAAATCTCCGAAGAGATGTTAATAGCTTTACCATACAAAAGTTAGAAAAAGTGTCTGTAAAATCTAATTTCGGCGTTTTAATGCCAATAAATTAGTTGAAAGGAAAGATTAAAAAAAACCAAAAATTCGATGAATAGATTAACGGCAAATAACATAGAAAAATGAAAAATTTGTAAGTGAATTGTTGCCTTATTTATGAAATTTGAGGTGTTGTTTTTTAATGTTCTAAATTTGAGTGTTTTTTACTAATTGGTAAGATAAGCCTATTTTAAAGGTAATACTTAAGGTCTCTATTTTTATTAAACTAAAATTTGAAGCATAGCTATAATAAAAGTTTTATCTTTGCTCACTTTAAAAATTGACTATAAAATGAGCCTTCAAGAGACGTTATCAAACCAAGTAAAACAAGCAGTTTTGTCATCTTTTAATATTGACTTAGAAACGGTAGAATTTCAAGCTACCAGAAAAGAATTTGCAGGTGATATTACCGTTGTTATTTTCCCAATGTTGCGTTTTATTAAAGGAAACCCAGTTCAAATTGGTGAAACTATTGGTAACTATTTGGTAGCACATGTTACGGAGGTTAAGGCTTTTAATGTTGTAAAAGGCTTTTTAAATATTGAAATTAGTGATACTTATTACACGCAATTTTTTAATAGTATTAAAGATGAATCCTTATATGGGTATGTAACCCCTAATGTGGACGACAAGGCTATTATGGTAGAATATTCTTCACCAAACACCAACAAACCTTTGCACTTAGGACATGTTCGTAATAATTTATTAGGATATAGTGTTGCCGAAATTTTAAAAGCAGCAGGTAAAAAAGTTTACAAAACCCAGATTATAAACGATAGAGGGATTCATATTTGTAAAAGTATGTTAGCTTGGAAACGTTTTGGAAATGGAGAAACACCAGAAAGCACGGGATTAAAAGGAGATAAGTTGGTCGGGAATTATTACGTGAAATTCGATCAGGAATATAAAAAAGAGATTGAAAGTTTAAAAGCATCTGGTAAAACGGAAGAGGAAGCTAAAAAAAGTGCACCATTATTAATTGAAGCGCAAGCAATGCTTCAAAAATGGGAAGCGGGAGATGAAGAAGTTGTATCACTTTGGAAGTTGATGAATGGATGGGTGTATGACGGGTTTGCCGAAACTTATAAAAACTTAGGAGTTGATTTTGATACTTTGTATTATGAAAGCGACACGTATTTATTAGGTAAAGAGTTTGTTGCAGAAGGTTTAAAGTCGGGTGTTTTTATTAAAGAAACCGATGGTTCTGTTTGGTGCGATTTAACCGATGAAGGTTTAGATAAAAAAATAGTTCAGCGTTCCGATGGTACTGCGGTATATATGACGCAAGATATTGGCACAGCCATTCAACGTATTAAAGATTTTCCAGATGTAGGTGGTATGGTTTACACCGTTGGTAATGAACAAGATTACCACTTTCAGGTATTGTTTTTAATTTTGAAAAAACTGGGATTTGAGTGGGCTAAAAACCTATACCATTTAAGTTATGGTATGGTTGACTTGCCTAGTGGAAAAATGAAGAGTAGGGAAGGTACCGTGGTTGATGCTGATGATTTAATTGATGAAATGGCTTCAACAGCAGGTGAAATCTCGGAAGAATTGGGAAAACTTGATGGTTATACAGATACCGAAAAACAAGCATTATATAAAACTATTGGTTTAGGAGCCTTAAAATATTTCATTTTAAAAGTAGACCCTAAGAAACGAATATTATTCGACCCGAAAGATTCTATTGATTTTCAAGGAAACACAGGGCCATTCATTCAATACACCTATGCAAGGATACAGGCTATTTTAAGAAAGGCAGATTTTGATTTATCTGTTAATATTGAAATGCCACTTCATCCAAAAGAAAAAGAACTTATTAAACAATTAGAGTTGTTTCCAGAAGTCATTCAAAATGCAGCTTCGGCACACAGTCCTGCATTGGTGGCTAATTACACTTATGATTTGGTAAAAGAGTTTAATTCATTTTATCAAAATGTATCTATTTTAGGAGCTGATAAGGAAAATGAAAAAGTATTTAGAGTGCAATTATCTAAAAAAGTAGCATCTACAATAAAGAATGCATTCCATGTGTTAGGAATTCAAGTACCTGAAAGAATGTAAGTTGTTAGAAAAAAAATATGTTTTCATTCATTTTCAGAATTTTGCTTTCTGAAATATGTTGCTTTTTTGGAATCTTGAAATTTTGATATTTGAAAGGCTTACTTGCCGTATAAGAAGTATTTATTAACCAAATCGATGTACAAGCGTTTCGCTTCATTTTGAGAAACATCTTTTACCTGAAATAAGGCGTTGGTTTTAAAAGCATTTATTATGGCTTTTTTGCCTCTAGGCTGGCTATAATTATTGGTCGCCTTTTTGTAATAAGCATATAAATTCAACAAAACATCAGCAGGGAAACGCCCGGTGTAAGCATTTACACGGTCAACAGCATCCTGAAATTCTATTTCTAATTCGTCATTAGTCATGTAACTCCGCAATAATACTTTCTCCACCACGTACTTTTTGGTTCAGTTCAACTTTAATTTTAGTGTCTAAAGGTAAAAATAAATCAACCCTAGAGCCAAATTTAATAAAACCAGAATCAGCCCCTTGTGTTGCGATATCGCCCTGTTTAGCGTAATTTACTATACGTTTTGCGAGTGCACCAGCTATTTGGCGGTATAATACTTTGCCGTAGGTTTGGTTTTCAACTACCACAGTAGTACGCTCGTTTTCTTCACTTGCTTTTGGATGCCATGCTACTAAAAACTTTCCTGGATGGTATTTGCTAAAAACAACTGTTCCACCGATTGGGTAGCGTGTAACGTGAACATTTATAGGAGACATAAATACACTTACTTGTAAGCGTTTGTCATTAAAATATTCTTTTTCAAATACTTCTTCAATAACAACGACTTTACCATCAACTGGAGAAAAAACTTGGTTGTTATTTGGAACGGTATTACGTTTAGGGTTTCTAAAAAATTGAAGAATAAGTATTAAGAATGCTATTAGCGTTAATAAAACAATGGTACGCAACCACATAACAGGTATAAAACTATCTACCAACAAAGAACACCCAACAACGAAAACGAATGTTAAAAAAATAATTTTATGACCCTCTTTATGAAACATAATGTAAAATTCTTAAAAATAAATATATAAATGGTGCTGCAAAAATAATGCTATCTAACCTATCTAACAAGCCTCCATGCCCGGGCATTATAATACCACTATCTTTCACATTTGCTTGTCTTTTAAACTTGGACTCTATTAAGTCTCCTAAAGTGCCAAAAACACTTACTACGATGCTTAAAACAAGCCAGCTTGTAAAGCTTAATGTTTCGGTAAAGGTAGCAATAAAATAGCTAGCTATGCACGAAAAAAACAAACCACCAAGAAAACCTTCTACTGTTTTCTTAGGTGAAATTTTTTCAAAAAGCTTTTGTTTGCCAAAATTTTTGCCCACCAAATAAGCAAAAGAGTCATTAACCCAAACCAAAATAAAAGAGCCTAAAAGAATATTTGGATTATAAACGTCGTGGTAATCGGCAATTAAAATTAAAAAAACAAATGCGCTAGAGATATAAAAGGTTGTAAGCACAAATTGTTTCGAACTAAAAAGAGGCGTTGTGTTTTCCGAGAATAAGTCTTTAATTAAAAATAACTCAATAAAAATAGTTAGAACCATAAGTATTTGTATGGCTTCATCAATACCCATTTTTGTTTTTAAAAGCAATTTCCAATACACAAATACGATGTAAAGGATGCTGAATATAATGTAAGGAACAATGCTTTTTAGTTGAATTAACTTCTTAAATTCCGACAAACAGATAATGCCAAACACAAAGAAAAGCGCAATTAGCAAGTGCTGATTGTTAAAACACAGAAGTAAAAGCAGTACATAGAGTAAGCCAGAACAAGACCGAATAAGCATTTCCTTCATTCTATAAATCTTCTAAAAGGAGTAAGTATAGATTTTTTGCACTACTACCATAACTTAAAAAGTCTTTTTCATCGTTAGATTTAAAATGCTTTATGGTGGTAATGTTGGTTGGGATTTTTTGTTTGTTTTTAGATTTGATTCCTCTTAAACCTTCTCCAATGTTTTCAACTATTTGACTAGTTGTAGCAAATACGATAAAGTTTGCTGGTAATTCTTGTAGTTTTTTTTCAAAAATTTGCTTTGATGAAATTAGTAAAGACCCATCATTTGCTATTAAATTTTCGCAAGTTGTTAAAAAAATGGTAGCCTCGGATACTTTTGTTGTAGGGAGCAGCTCGGAATTTTTAAATCGGTCTTTCATATTATCGTCTAATATCAAAGTCTCTTTATTGGTCCAATTGTTTTCTTCGATAATGTTTTCAAGATTATCGTAAATTTCATTTAAATTTTCACAATACAAGAATTTTCCACCATTGGCTTTAAAGTTTATGGTAAACTTTTCGTCTATAGGTAGCTTGATTTCGGGCATATACTTGCCTCTATCATTAGATTTTTCATCTTGCGATGATTCGTCTGGTTTCAGACCAAAAATTTTTCTAAAAAGACTCATTTAGTAAGCTGCTATTAATATAATTCTTTTTGAGGTTATCAAATATAAAAAATCTTAAATTAACCATGCGATTAATTTAAGATTTTTACTTAAAGCTTGTTGTAGTAACTTTAAAAATTACTGTTCTTTGGTTTCAACGTCTTCTTTTTCAAAAGAACGCTTGCCAAATATTTTTTCAAGGTTATCTTTGAAAATTACTTCCTTTTCAAGAAGAACCTCTGCCAGTTCAATAAGTTTGTCTTTATGTTCTTCCAAAAGTTTAATGGCGCGTTGATATTGTGTTTCAATTATTTCCGAAATTTCTTTATCAATTAATACCGCAGTTTGTTCACTATAAGGTTTCGTAAAGCCATATTCATTTTGTCCAGACGAGTCGTAATAGGTTAAATTCCCAATTTTATCGCTTAAGCCATAAATGGTAACCATGGCTCTTGCTTGCTTAGTAACTTTCTCTAAATCGCTTAATGCACCAGTGGAAATTTTATTGAAAATAACTTTTTCTGCAGCACGACCACCTAAAGCAGCACACATTTCGTCTAGCATTTGTTCAGGGTGAACAATTAGACGTTCTTCTGGCAAATACCACGCAGCACCTAATGAACGTCCACGAGGCACAATAGTTACCTTTACAAGTGGTGCAGCATGCTCTAGCATCCAGCTTACCACAGCATGTCCAGCTTCGTGAAATGCAACGGCGCGTTTCTCACTAGTTGTTATGATCTTATTTTTCTTTTCTAAACCACCAATAATTCTATCAACGGCATCTAAAAAGTCTTGTTTATCTACCGATTTTTTACCATTTCTAGCTGCGATTAAAGCGGCTTCATTACAAACATTGGCAATATCAGCACCTGAAAAACCAGGTGTTTGTTTTGATAAGAAATCTAGATCTAAATTTTCTGCTTTTTTTAGAGGTCTTAAGTGAACTTCAAAAATTTCTTTACGCTCTCGAACGTCTGGTAAATCAACATAAATTTGTCTATCAAAACGTCCTGCACGCATTAAGGCAGTATCTAAAATATCAGCTCTATTGGTTGCTGCAAGCACAATTACATTAGTATTTGTGCCAAAACCATCCATTTCTGTAAGTAATTGATTTAAGGTGTTTTCACGTTCATCATTACTTCCAGACATGGCATTCTTACCTCTGGCACGACCAATAGCATCAATCTCATCTATAAAAATGATTGATGGCGATTTTTCTTTTGCTTGTTTGAACAAGTCACGAACACGAGAGGCGCCCACACCCACAAACATTTCCACGAAATCGGACCCTGATAAAGAGAAGAAAGGTACTTTAGCTTCACCAGCAACGGCTCTCGCTAATAGGGTTTTACCTGTTCCAGGAGGTCCTACAAGTAGCGCTCCTTTAGGTATTTTTCCACCTAAAGATGTGTATTTTTCAGGGAATTTTAGGAAGTCAACTATTTCTTGTACTTCTTCTTTAGCTCCTTCTAAACCAGCTACATCTTTAAATGTTGTTTTAACTTCTGTGTTTTGATCAAAAAGTTTTGCTTTGGATTTTCCAATATTGAAAATTTGCCCTCCGGCACCACCTCCGGCACCACCAGACATACGTCTCATTATAAAAATCCAAACACCAATTAGTAATATAAAAGGTAGGATACTCATAAGAAGGTTGCCCCAATTATCAGTTTCAGTATCAAATTTTATAATTGGCTTGTTTGGTAAATCTTTAGCAACTTCATTCAATTGATTTTCAAAATTTTGAAGATCTCCAAATTCGAATTTGTAGTTAGGAAGTTTGGTTGCCGTTGGTAATAAAGAAGTTGGCTTCGATTTTTTATGAATCTCTTGTGTTTCAGCTTCCGAAGTTAAATATACCTTAGCAACACGGGTGTTTTTAATAATATCTACTTGTGCAATATCACCGTTTTCTAGAAATCTAAAAAATTCTGAAGGCGTTGTAGAACTACCATCTTGATAGGAGTTATTACTAAACAATTGAAACCCTAAAAATAGGGCGATTAAAATACCATAAATCCAGTACGGACTGAATTTTGGTTTATTATCGTTTATGTTTTTTTTATCTTTTGCCATTCTATTTTTTAGTAACTAGTTTGTATAACCGTTGTTTTTGCATCGCCCCAAAGACTTTCAATATCATAATATTGTCGTATTTGTTTTTGAAAAACATGCACTACAACGTTCACATAATCCATTAATACCCATTCAGCATTATCGAGACCTTCGGTATGCCATGGGTGATCTTTAAGTTCTTTGCTTACTTTTTTCTGAACAGAATTAACTATAGCGTTAACTTGTGTGTTTGAAGTTCCTTCGCAGATTATAAAATAATCGCAAACAGTATTTTCAATTTCTCTTAAATCAAGAATATTTATTTCTTTTCCTTTAACGTCTTCAATGCCACTAATTATAACAGATATCAATTGGTCTGCATTTGTATTTTTTTTCGTCATTAAAATTTTTTAAATTTTTGCAAAGTTATTATTTTTTTAGTTCTTTATGGTTTAAAATTATCATAAGATTTTATATACTACATAATAACCTATAATGCATATAATCAAACTTAATGCCACCGATTCTACAAACAGCTATTTAAGGCAATTATGTAATGATGTCTTGGTGGCCGATTATACTGCTGTAATAGCCAATAAACAAACGCAAGGGAGAGGGCAAATGGGAACGGTTTGGGATTCTCAAGAGTCTAAAAGCCTGACATTCAGTGTTTATAAGGATATTTCGGTTTTTGACTTAGAAAATCCATTTCATATTAGCATTGTAACTTCATTGGCTATAATTAAAACCTTAAAAGGACTCTCTATTAACAAATTAAGTATTAAATGGCCAAACGACATTTTGTCAGAGAACAAAAAAATATGTGGCATTTTAATTGAAAATGTGATAAAGCAAGGAAAATTTGCAAATTCAATAATTGGTATTGGCTTGAATGTAAATCAATTAGCCTTTGATAATTTGCCGCAAGCATCTTCTTTACGAATTGTTTCTGGACGAGTTTATGATTTAGATGAAGTGGCTCATGCGGTAGTAAAAAATCTAAAATATTATTTTAATATGTTAAAGAAGGGTGAGTTGGATAAATTAAAATCAAAATATGAAAACTGCCTTTTTAGAAAAAATAAACCTTCAACATTTAAAGATGCTGAAGGTAATATGTTTTCTGGTTTTATAAAAAGTGTTTCAGATTCTGGATGTCTTCAAGTACTGCTGGAAGATAGTATTTTAAAGGAATTCGAATTTAAAACGATTACTTTATTATATTAAATAGCTTTTGGAATACTTGTGGCCAGGGTTTCAATAAATTTGCTTATTGGGCCTTTTATCATCATTGCCATCATTGGGTTGAAATCTCCCGAAAATTGCAATTGCACGTCACTTGAAGTGTCGCCTTTTTTAGTAATGTTACCTACTAATGAAAAATCTATTTTTCCACCAGCAGCACCTAAAACGATTTTGTTTGGGGGAATCACTTCTTTCTTTTTAAGGATAATTTCCGGCATCCCTTTTAATGCAAATAGAAATGTATCTTCACCTAATACTTCAAATTTGCTAATGTTGTCCGGCATTAACGATTCAAAATTTTTAACATCGGCTAAAAAGTCAAAAACGGCTTCCGGAGATTTTTCAACACTTATTTTTGGAGATTCTAAATTCATTTTATTTGGTTAATTGTTACAGCGGTTATTGAACGAAAGGTGTTTAGTACTCTAAACGACCTGTTAAATTCTAACCCTAGTGTTATTTAGCGTTCCATTCACTCGGATTGGTGTTCCATTCCGTTAAAGTAGCTAATTCTTTTTCAGTAATGTAATTTGTTTTTAAGGCCTGTTCTAATAAACTATTATAATCACTTAAGGTTTGAAGTTTGATGTTTTCAGCTTCAAAATTTTTAACAGAAATGTTAAACCCATATGTGAAAATAGCAATCATGCCTTTTACATTTACACGAGCTTCTTTTAAAGCTCTTACAGCATTTAAACTACTGCCTCCGGTGCTTATTAAATCTTCAACCACCACAACATTTTGTCCGTTTTGTAAAAAACCTTCAATTTGGTTTTTTCTCCCATGGCTTTTTGCGTCAGGTCTTACATAAACAAAAGGTAACCCCATATATTCTGCAACTAACATGCCAATACCAATGGCACCTGTTGCAACACCAGCAATTACATCTGGCTTTCCATATTGATTTTCAATTTGTTTCGCCATAGTTTCGCGAATGTAATTTCTAACAGGTGGAAACGATAATACAATGCGGTTATCACAATAAATAGGTGATTTCCAGCCAGAAGCCCAAGTAAATGGCTCCTTAGGGCTAAGTTTTATAGCATTAATTTGCAACAAAACTTCAGCAGTTTTTCGAGCGGTATCTTTATTAAAAATCATAGCCACAAAAATAACATAAATTTAGTTTTACATGGTGGCGATAAATTGATTTAAAAAATATTTTTTTCAACAATGCATAGTTTGTAACTAAAAATGATATTTTTACAAAAATTGTAATTATTAATTAAGGAATGTATAAAGTTTTTGTAGGTGATAAGCCCATAATTTTAACTACTAAGGTTGAGCAAGAAACAAATTTTAAGAACTATTTGCTTGATACTGTTAATATTGGGAAGGTTATAAAAGAACTCAATACAACTAAATTAGAAGAAGTTCGCTTAATCCACAAGAATGCTGAAAAGCTTTTGAAGAAGTTTTTAAAAAAGCTCCCAAACGTTGTTGCTGGTGGCGGAAAAGTGTTTAATGATAAAAATGAAATACTTTTTATCTACAGAAACGACAAATGGGATTTACCTAAAGGCAAGATAGAAGGTAATGAAAGTATTGAAAAAACTGCTATTAGAGAGGTAACCGAAGAAACTGGCGTTGCCGGTTTAGAAATTACAAAACCATTAGAAACTACCTATCATATTTTTAAACGGAATGGAAACCATAATATTAAGGTGACTTATTGGTTTGAAATGAAAACAAGTTTTGCCGGCGTTTTGTACGCACAAGAAGAAGAAGGTATCACCAAAGTAGAATGGTTAAACGAAGCGCAAGTGCCTGTTGCTCTTGAAAACTCTTATGCGAATATTAAGAGTTTAATTTAATTTTTGTATCTTAACAAAAACGCGTAAGCTCTCTTTTTAAATTAATTTGCTATTATTAAACATATTGAAGTCGTTGTAATTTTTTAAATCTCTCAAAAATTTAAAGAAATTACATGAAAACTTATAAATTGTCATTTGGAGAAATTATTGTTATCAAGGAGAATTTAGCAGAAGTTATTGTAAATGAAGGTGTGGAAATGAATGAAGTTTTGATAGATGAATATCATGATTTTTTACTAACTTATTTAAAACCTCCCATCTTTTTGTTAATCAATAAAAAAAATTCGTACAGCTATAATTTTCAAGCGCAAAGAACTATTATCAATCTAAAGGAAATAGAAGCTATGGCGGTTGTGGTGTCTTCTACTGCAGGTTTAATGTCCACCGAAACTCTAATTAATATTAATAAAAGTAGCAATTGGAATATTCAATTATTTCGAGACAGGGTTGAAGCACTCAATTGGCTAAATGTCTTAGAAACATCTAAATAACGGTTTATCCTCAAACGTTTTAGTAGTTTTATAACCTTTAATATAGGTTTCATTCGTGAAACTTATTTATTAAATGTAAATTTGCGCCTTCAAAATAAGAACTCATGACTGAATTAGTAAGGAAGATTACACCAAACGTTAAAGATGATGTTTTGGCGGGTATAACCGTTTCATTAGCCATGATTCCAGAAGTTGTGGCTTTTGCTTTTGTGGCTCAAATAGATCCTCTAGTGGCCTTGTCTGGAGCCTTTATTATAGGATTAATAACCGCTGCTTTTGGAGGTAGACCTGGCTTAATTTCAGGTGCTGCTGGTGCGGTTGCGGTTATTTTTGTGCATTTAATTTCGGAAGGTCACGCCAAAGAGATGCTATTTGATGTGCCAGTAGAAAATATGGGCTACTTCTATTTATTGGCAGCTGTTATTCTTATGGGTATATTCCAAATAGGGGCAGGGGTGTTTAAGTTAGGGCGCTTTGTACGTTTAATTCCGCATTCAGTCATGCTCGGGTTCGTTAATGGTTTGGCTATTGTTATTTTTCTTGCCCAAGTACGTATGTTTTCACATAAAAAATTAGAGATAAGTGCAGAAGGGGTTAAGGAATATATTAACATCCCAATGCAAGGATCTGAGTTGTATGTTATGATAGGGTTAGTTTTATTAACCATGGGGGTAATGTGGGCTTTACCTAAGCTAACAACTAAAATTCCAGCAGCTTTAACGGCCATTCTTATTACCACAGCTATTGTTGTATTTGGCGGTTTGGATGTTAGTACTGTTGGTTCTTATATTATAGAGGGTGGTGGAAAAGGTTTGAAAGGAGAATTTCCGACTCCGAATTTAGAATTATGGCAGCATTTACCTATAAATTTAGATACGCTTAAATTTATATTGCCATACGCATTTCTAGCTGCATCGGTTGGATTAATAGAGTCGTTAATGACCATGAATCTGGTGGATGAATTAACCGAAACCCGTGGAGACGGTAACAGAGAATGTGTTGCTCAAGGTGCAGGAAATATACTAAGTGGTCTTTTTGGAGGTACAGGCGGTTGTGGAATGATTGGTCAAACTGTTATTAACGTGAATGCAGGTGGTCGTGGCCGATTGTCTGGTATTATGATGGCATTAACCCTATTAACCTTTATTTTATTTACGGATAAATATATTGAACAAGTGCCGATTGCGGCACTTATTGGTGTTATGTTTATGATGGTTATTGAAACCTTCGCTTGGTCAAGTTTCCGAATTATTAGAAAAATACCAAGATCGGATGCATTTGTTTTGGTTGTAGTTTCTGCCGTTACTGTTATTTACGATTTGGCTATTGCGGTTTTTGTTGGTGTTATTATTTCGGCCTTAGTATTTGCCTGGGAAAATGCGAAAAAAATTAGAGCCAGAAAACGTTTTTCTGAAGATGGGAAAATTAAAACGTATGAAATTTGGGGGCCGCTATTCTTTGGTTCTATTTTAGCTTTTAATGAAAAATTTGATGTAAAAAATGACCCAGACCATGTTGAAATTGATTTTGTTGAATCACGAATTAGCGATCATTCTGCTTTAGAAGCCATATTTAATTTGGTGAACAAATATGAAGCGGAAGGAAAAACCATTAAGCTGAAACATTTAAGTGAAGATTGTAAAATCTTGCTTTACAAGGCAAACCCTAAATTTAAAGAGGTTATTGTTGAAGCAGTTGATGATCCGCGTTATTATTTAGCAGAAAATCCAGAGAATTTTCCAAAATCATTAAGAGAGTATAAGTTTTAAGGCAGTTTAAAATTTAGAAGGCACAAGGTTAGTATGTAAGATATACATTTAACTAAAACTATTTTACCCTTACACTATTAGGTACAAACTTGGTGTAATCACCATCATTTTTAATTACATCTCGCACAATTGAGGATGAAATAAAAGAGGTTTTAGCGGAAGTTAATAGAAACACTGTTTCAATGGTTGCTAAACGTCTGTTGGCATGAGCAATGGCTTTTTCAAACTCAAAATCGGCTGGATTTCTTAAACCACGTAAAATAAATTCAACATTTATTTCCTTACAAAAATCAACAGTCAAGCCTTTGTAAGTTATTACTTTTACTTTAGGTTCGTCTTTAAAGGCATTCTCTATAAACGCAGTGCGTTCTTCAAGTGAAAACATGTATTTTTTTTCGGAGTTCACTCCAATAGCGACAATGACTTCATCAAAAAGTGTTACGCCACGCTTAATTATATCGTAGTGTCCTAAAGTTAATGGGTCAAACGACCCTGGAAATAAGGCTTTTTTCATTCTTTTTTATTTCTGCTCTAATTGGAATTGTATTATAGGTACGACAATTTCTAAAAATTTAGATAACAATTATTATTTGGTTTTCAAGGCCTCTTCTATCGCATTATCAAACAGTTCCTTCAAAGTAATGCCTGCTGCGGCTGCTTGTTGCGGTAAAATACTTGCTAACGTTAATCCGGGTACTGTGTTTACTTCTAACAAATGAGGTTCACCATTTTTAAAAATATATTCGCTCCTACTAAAACCTTTCATTTTTAAAACTTCATATACTTTTTTAGCAAGTGCCGTTACTTTTGTTTCTTCTTCTTTCGTTAATCGAGCTGGGGTTATTTCTTTTGATTTTCCTAAATATTTAGCTTCATAATCAAAAAAATCATTTTCACTCACGATCTCAGTTATTGGTAATACCTTGGTTTCTCCTTGAAAGTTAATAACCCCAACCGAAACTTCTGTACCATCTAAAAAAGATTCAATAATAATTTCATCATCTTCTTTAAAAGCTACATCTATGGCGTTTTTAATGTCTTCTTTTTTGTGCACTTTACTCACACCAAAACTACTTCCAGCTTTGTTGGCTTTTATAAAACACGGTAATCCTACTTTAGAAATTATAGTATCTTCATTAATTTCATCACCTAAATTTAGGTAGTAGGATTCAGCAGTTTTGATGCCATAGGGTTTTAAAGTGCTTAAACAATCGCGTTTATTGTAGGTTAGTGCTGCCTGATACATATCGCAACTTGTTTGCGGAATGTTTAGTAATTTAAAATAAGCATGCATGTAACCATCTTCGCCTGGGGAACCATGAATGGCGTTAAAAACACAATCAAATGTTATTTTTGAATTGTTTTTTGTAACTGAAAAATCGTTTTTATCAATAGGGAATTCAGCTTCATTGCTATCCACATATACCCATTTTTCTTTAAAAATATGAATTCTAAAAGCGTTGTATTTTGAAGCATCAAGGGTGTCATAAACTACATTTCCGCTTTTTAATGAGATTTGATATTCACTTGAATACCCTCCCATAATGATAGCAATATTTTTTTTCATGTCTTAATTATTTGTCGCTTCCTGTAAAGGAAAAATCAATTTTGTGTCTAAAAACGACTATATTTTGTATCTATTAATAGTTAAGCTAAAATATCACTTAAATTGGAAAAGAAAAAACAGTTCTGTTTTTATATCTTTGCCTCATCGAAAATTTTATAAATGAGCCTTAAAAAATTTCTAACCAGTAAAGTGTTTTTCAAACAAGTATTGCTTGCTGTAGGAGCAGTAGTTGTTATTAGTTTTATTATTTTGAGATGGTTAAACTTTACAACAAATCACGGAGAGTTTAAAACTGTTCCGGAACTAAAAGGGAAATCTTTAAGCGTTGCCAGTATAGAATTAGAGGAGCAAGACCTTATTCTGGAAATTCAGGATTCTGCAAACTATAATCCTGATTACCCAAAGTTTTCTGTTATTGATCAGGAGCCTAAAGCGGGTGCTAAGGTAAAGGAAGACCGTAAAATATATATAACGGTGAATCCTTCGGGCTATAGAAAAATTACGGTTCCTGATTTAAAAGATCGTACCTTTAGGCAAGCGAAACCAACTTTGGAGGCTTTAGGTTTTAAGGTTGGCAAGCTTACATATATTGATAATATAGCTAAAGATCTAGTACTTAAAGTTCAATATAAAGGTTCTGAAATTAAACAAGGGGCAAAGTTGCCTAAAACAACAGCAATCGATTTAGTGCTTGGTAATGGTAACAGACCAGGATCAGAAGCAGTTTCAGACAGTATTCCTTTAAATGAAACTGATTATAACGAATCAGCTTCCGATTTAAATTTTTAAAATAACCCTATCTGTGGTTAACACAGTTGATATATTGCGATGGAAGATTATACCCCAGATTTTATTGATGATGAAAGCGATCTTTACGAACACCATGCGTTTACCGTAGATAAAGGTCAAAATCCACTTCGAATAGATAAATATTTAATGAATTTTGTTGAGAATGCTACCCGAAACAAAATTCAGGAAGCAGCCAAAAACGGAAGTATTTATGTTAATGGAGCACCTGTAAAATCAAATTACAAAGTAAAACCTCACGATAATATCCGAGTGCTTTTTACCCATCCACCACACGAAAATTTATTGGTTGGTGAAGATATTCCCTTAGATGTGGTTTATGAAGACGACCAATTGCTAGTTGTAAATAAACCAGCGGGAATGGTAGTGCATCCAGGTCATGGTAATTATTCAGGAACACTTATTAATGCGCTTATATACCGAATTGAAAATTTACCTAATAACTCTAGCGAACGCCCAGGGTTGGTACACAGAATTGATAAAGATACAAGTGGTCTTTTAGTAATAGCCAAAACGGAACAAGCTATGGCGCATTTATCGTTACAGTTTGCTGAAAAAACGAGTGAACGTGAATACGTGGCAATTGTTTGGGGTAATATTGAAGCGGACGAAGGCACTGTTGAAGGTAATATTGGTAGACATCCAAAAAATAGGTTACAAAACACCGTATTTTTAGACGATGAAGCCGATAAAGGTAAACCTGCAGTTACACATTACAAAGTATTGGAACGCTTGGGATATGTTACTTTAGTGTCTTGTAAGCTGGAAACAGGACGTACGCACCAAATACGCGTGCACATGAAGCATATTGGGCACACCTTGTTTAATGATGAGCGTTACGGTGGCGAAAAAGTGTTAAAAGGAACCACATTTACTAAATACAAACAGTTTGTAGATAATTGTTTTAAAATTTTACCAAGACAGGCTTTACATGCTAAAACATTGGGGTTTGTACATCCCAAAACTGGTGAGTTTATGCGATTTAATACAGAAATTCCTGAAGATATGCAGCAGTGTATTGAAAAATGGCGTACCTACTCTAAGCATCAAGGTTTGGAAGAGTAAGAGTGTTTTTTTTGCTATTATTTCTTATTGAAGACTTTGACTTTCTGAATAACTTATCGTATTTCCAATGGCAAGTCCCCAAGAGTCAACCAGTCCTGCATTTACTTCTAAAACGTATTGGGCAGGAACATTGGATGGTAGTGAGCTTTCATCAAAAGGTTTTGCATTTTTTTGAAAACTTACTATGGTTTTGTTCGCGCTTATAAAGATGAGGTCTAAAGCTATTTTCGTATTTTTCATATAAAAATAACGTTCGGTTTCATCCTCAAACACAAATAACATGGCTTGCTTTTCAGACATCGCATCTCGGTACATCAATCCCGTTTGAATATCAAAATCGGTATCAGCTATTTCAATATCTAAGGTTACTGTTGTTGAATCTGTTTTAAAAATAGTAAGTTCACCTTCTTTTTTAAAAGAGATTTCGGTTTGTTTAATTACCTTTTTGTCGTCTTTACAAGCCAAGATACTTAAAGCACATAGACTTAAAGTTAAAGCAATTTGTAACGAAAACCGTTTGAAACGCATATTATTTAGAAGTTGTTTTTGGTTTGAAAACAAACATAAAGTAAAGTCCAATAATAATAAATGGAATGCTTAACCATTGGCCGGTGTTAAATCCTAACCAGTTTATATATTCGTCACCCTGCGGTTCTTTTACAAACTCTACAAAGAAACGGATGGTCCATAATAAAATTAAAAACAAACCGAATAGGAATCCTGGTTGGTCTCCTTTCGTAGTTTTAGAATAGAAATACCATAAAATTAAAAACACAAAAATATAGCAAAACGATTCGTATAATTGTGCTGGATGGCGATATGGGACTGCATTTAGTAACTCAGCAAATTGCGGATTATTAGTAACGGCGTTATAGGCCTTCTGCACATCATTAATTCCCGTTAATTGTACAATTTGGCTTTTGTAATATTCATCTTGAATAAAACGAACACCAAAAGATGAATCTGTTACTTTTCCAATAATTTCAGAATTTATAAAATTTCCAATTCTAATAAAGATGGCACCAGAAGCTACTGAAATAACCACACGGTCTAAAATCCAAAGTAATGATTTGTAATTGTATTTTTTCCGGTACAAATACATCCCGACAATAATACCTATAGCAGCACCGTGACTTGCAAGTCCTTGAAAACCGGTAAATTCTATGCCGCCTTTAAAACGAAATGGTAAAAAGATGCTGAAAAAGTCTTCTGAAATTAATTCCGATTGGTAGAACAGCACATGCCCCAACCTAGCACCAATCATGGTAGCCAAAACCGTGTAGATAAATAAAGGATCTAAATATTCAAGAGATACTTTTTCTTTAATAAAAATACGCTTCATAATGTACCAACCTAATACGAAGGCTGTAACCCACATAAGGCTGTAAAAGTGTATTTTAAAGTTTCCAATAATGTCTATGCCTGTTATAGGATTCCAATCAAATGTTAATAGGTACATGCGTTGTAATTTTACTTTTTTTTTAAATATTAATTTTGGAGTTCTAAAATTTCAACTTCAAAAATTAAGTTAGTTTTTGGGGGAATGCCTCTGTTTCCTGTTTCGCCATATGCTAAGTGATACGGAATAAATAAGGTTGCTTTATCGCCAACATGGAGTTGTTGCAAGCCTTCTTTAAAACCAGCAATCATTTGAGCATCTGGGCTAATGTCGCACACAATAGGTTGGTATTGGTTAGCTTCCTTTCGGTATTCATTAACCATGTTATGTAATTCGGCCGTTTCTAATTTACTGGTATCTAAAAGTCTGCCATCTTCAAAATACAAAGTGTAATTTGCTAAAGCTTTTGAAGTTACTTTTAGTTTTTCGCCAGTTCCTTTTTCTGTAACCGTGTATTTTAAACCTGAAGGTAAGGTAACTGCTTCTGCTTCTTGAGCCTTGAATCTGTCTTTGGTAGCCTGTAATAGAGCTTCAGCTTTAGCTATTTTCTCTTTTTCAATTTTTTCAGCTTCAGCGAAATGATTAATAAAAATTTTGGGGGCATTAAACTCTCTAGCCGCTTTTCCTTTTCTTATGATATTTAATTCTTTGATAACTACATCCACAATAGGTTTGTTGCCTTCTCCTGTTTTTACGTTGGAGATACTGTCTTGTACGTCTAAACCTAAAATAAGTTCACCAAAAACCGAGTGTTTGTTATCTAAATGGGGTTTTGGTTTTTCGGTTATAAAAAACTGACTACCATTGGTTTTAGGGCCAGAGTTGGCCATAGATAAAATACCAGGTTTATCATGTTTTAAATCTGGATGAAATTCATCCATAAATTTATATCCAGGACTTCCTTCCCCGGTGCCTAGTGGGTCGCCGCCTTGAATCATGAAACCATCTATAACCCTATGGAAAATAGTACCATTATAAAACTTTTTGTCTTTGTAAGCTTTGTCCACCATGGTGTTTGTGCCTTCAGCCAATGATACGAAATTAGCAACCGTAACGGGAGCTTTATCAAACGCTAATTTGGCAACCATTGAACCTTTGTTTGTTATAAATTCAGCATAAATACCATCTTCTAAATCTGGGTATTGTGCTTTACAAGATGAAAATGTGATTAATAGGACGACAATGGATAGTTGAAAAGATAATCTGAGGTGATTCATTTTAATCTGCTTGATTTTGGGTAATTGAATTGATAGTTACTTCGCACATTAATGGCATGTTGCTACCTATTTTATTTTCGTCACCATAATAACCATAGGCTTTTTGAGACGGAAATAAAAAGGTTACAGTCTCGCCAGTTTTCATAAGTTTTAGGCCTTCTCGTAAACCAGTAAATAGCTCTTCACGATCCATGGCGTAATTTTGTGTTTTAAGAGCTTCTTTGGAATAAATAACACTGCCATTAAGCGATTTTACGTTGTAATCATAGTTTACAATATCTCCAAAAGTTGGTTTTTTTATTGAATCAACTTCAACTTTTGTGTTGTAATAATACCAAAATCCACTTTCAGAAGCTATATATTTACGGTCTTTATGTTGCTTCATGATTTTCTCAATTTGAGATTTCTCGTTAGCATATAGTTTTTTATTACGCGCAACGGAAGCATCAATAAAAGAACCAGATTTTACTGAAACAGGGCGTCTCGCTTCTGGCGATTTACAGCTGATAGCAGCTAGTAAAATAAAGGTAAATAGGTGTAATTTATTCATCATTCAGGGCTTTATTATAACTAGGCAATATACTAATAAATTTCTCAACCGTATCGTTTAATGATAAATAGCTTTTGCCTCCAGCGGCATTTATATGGCCGCCACCTTCAAAATGGGAACGCGACATATCGTTTACCGAAAAATGGCCTTTTGAGCGCAATGAAATTTTAATAATACCCTCCTGCTTGTCTTCAATAAAAATGGCGGCTAGCACAATATTTTCTAAAGATAAGCCGTAATTAACAATACCTTCGGTATCCCCTTTTTTGTAATCAAATTTGTTTAATTCTTCTTGCGATAATGTAATGTATGCCGTTCTAAATTCTGGAACAACCTTTAAGTTGGTTAGTGCGCAACCTAATAACTGCAAGCTTTTGTAGCTATTGGAATCGTAAATATTATTGTGGATCTGCGAATTGTTGGCACCACGTTCAATAAGGTGTGCTATAATTCTATGAGTTTTGCTTGTGGTTGATGAAAATCTAAAAGAACCAGTGTCCGTCATAATACCTACATACAAAGAGGTTGCTATATTGGTGTCAATTACATCTAAATCACCTAACATATCTATAAAATGATAAACCATCTCGCAAGTAGAACTCATACTTACATCGCTAAACATGTATTTTGCATAGTCGTCTGGCGCTTGGTGGTGGTCGATCATTATTTTAATAGCTTTACTTTCGGCAAGTACGGGTTCCATGTAGCCACTTCTATGTAGTGCATTAAAATCTAGAGTGAAAATAATATCGGCATCTTTAATTAAACCATTGCAAATTTTAGTCTGTGAATCGTGCTTTAATATACTGCGTTCACCTGGTATCCATTTTAAAAAGTTTGGATAATCATTAGGTGTGATTATTTGCACGTCATGATTTCCTTTTTTTAAGTAATGATACAGCCCCAAGGTAGAACCAATAGCATCGCCATCGGGGTTTTTATGAGGAACAATTACTATCTTTTTATGGGTAGATAATAGCTGTTTAATGTCTTCAATAGCTTGTTTTGTCATAGAGTGCGAAGATACAATTTAATAATATAAGCTTTAATAACGATTATGTTACTTTTACAGAAAATTAACCAAAAATTTAAAAAATGAAGCTTGCAATTAAGTTATGCATCGTTTGTATACTTGTTGTGTTTGTTGCATCGTGTAAATCGGTAGATGCTGTAAAAGTAACGGAAACCTCCGATTTGGTGCTAGCTTTCGGTTCTTGCAACATGCAATATAAGAACAATGAATTGTGGAAAGAAATTATAAAACACCAACCTGAAATGTGGATTTGGGGTGGGGATATAATTTATTCTGACACCGATAAAAAGGATAAGATGCAAAGAGATTATAATGTTCAAAAAACACAGGCAGATTATTCTAAACTTGTAAATGCTACTAATGTAGTAGGTACTTGGGACGACCATGATTATGGATTGAATGACGGAGGTGAAGAGTTTCATTTCAAAAAAGTAAGTCAGCAATTATTTTTGGATTTTATGGATATACCTAAAAACGATCCTAGGCGTGAACGCGAAGGTGTTTATAGTTCAGAAATAATTGAAAAGGAGGGTGGGACTATTAAAATTTTAATTTTAGACACTCGGTACTTTAGAACGGCACTCACTAAATCGGATGATAAGGACAAGAGGTTTCAACCCAATAAATATGGTGAAGGCACCATTTTAGGTGCCCAGCAGTGGGGATGGTTGGCAAATGAATTAAATGATTCTGAAGCCGATTTTAATATTATAGTAAGTAGTATTCAGGTGTTATCTGGAGCACATGGATTTGAAACTTGGGGCAATTTTCCACATGAAGTTGATAAATTAAAAACACTGATTACCACTTCAAAAGCTAAAAATGTGCTGTTACTTTCTGGAGATAGGCATATCTCAGAATTTTCAAAAACGACATTTGAAGGGCTTAACTATCCATTAATCGATTTTACCTCAAGTGGGTTAACACATGCATACAGCGGTTTTAAAGGCGAAATTAATGAGTTTAGAGTTGGTAAGGTTGTGGCCGAATTAAGTTTCGGACTATTGAAATTTAATTTTAAAACAGGTGCCGTTTTAATGGAAATGCGAGGTAAAGGGAATAAACTGCAACAGCAATTATTACAGTACTATTAATATACCAATTAAATATAAAAGTAGTATTTTTGATTAAAATTTAATAAAAACAGAATGGCAACAAACAGAACATTTACAATGCTTAAACCAGATGCTGTTGAAAACGGGCATATTGGCGCAATATTAGAAAAAATTTCAGCTTCAGGATTTAGAATTGTTGCGATGAAATTAACACAAATGACTAAAGCTGATGCAGAAGTCTTTTATGCAGTACATAATGAGCGTCCATTTTTTCCAGATTTAGTTGAATTTATGACGCGCGGCCCAATAGTAGCTGCTATTTTAGAAAAAGAAAACGCAGTTCAAGATTTTAGAACTCTAATAGGTGCTACAAATCCGGCAGACGCGGCAGAAGGTACTATTAGAAAGTTGTTTGCTACCTCGATGAGTGAAAATGCCGTTCATGGAAGTGATAGTGATGAAAACGCTGCTATTGAAGGTGCATTTCATTTTTCAGGAAGAGAACAGTTTTAAGAACTGAACCATATATAACGATAAAATCCCGCATCAGCGGGATTTTTTGTGTCTTAAAAAAAATTAAAAAGTATATATTAAATTACTTTTACATTTACTGCGTTTAATCCTTTTTTACCTTCTTTTAATTCAAATTCAACTTCGTCGCCCTCACGAACTTCGTCAATTAAACCTGAAATGTGAACAAAATGTTCTTTTTTCGAACCTTCTTCAACTATAAAACCAAAACCTTTGGCATCGTTAAAGAATTTTACTGTCCCTTTACTCATACTTTAAATTATTAAATTAATCCTCTAAATGTAGTATAAAAAAACATTAAAAAAAAAATGTTTTTTCCAGAAAGTTTTATAAAAACAAAAAAGTCTATCAAAATGATTGATAGACTTTTAATGTAATTGTTAAAGTATATGTTTAGATTACTTTTACGTTTACGGCGTTTAAACCTTTTCTACCTTCTTGTAGATCGAATTCAACTGCGTCACCTTCACGAATTTCATCGATAAGTCCTGAAATGTGTACGAAATGTTCTTTGTTGTTGTCATCTTCAGTGATAAATCCAAAACCTTTAGAATCATTGAAGAATTTTACGGTACCTTTACTCATTGTGTTTATTTATAAAAAATTTAAGTGCCAAAGGTAGTATAATTATTCATACATCCTTGCTTTTTGTTGTTTTTTTTATTTTTGGTAGTAATATCTAATTAGCGCAGAACCAGTTTTTTAATGATTTCTTTTCCTAAAGCTTCGTTAAGCATGGTTACTATTTTTTCCTTTCCATAACTTAATTCTTCGCGCAAAACACTGGAACTTAATTGTACATAAAGTGTGTCGCGTTCTAGATTTACAGAGGTTGTATAATTGTTTACACCATTACCCATTAAGTCTGCCCAAGCATCAACAACATTTACTTTATTTAATCCAGTTTCTAATTTATTGGTTTCTACAAATTCTTTGAGTGCATCTGAGATGCTAATATGTTCGTTATTGCGTTTTGCCATGGTTTTGTTTCAGGTTAAAGTTTAATTGAAGAAAGTTTGAAAGTAGAAAGTAATTTGGTTAATCGGCTCCTTTAATCAACGTTTTATTGCTTATCTATTTCGTTTTCTATGCTAATTTACAACTTAAAAATTTCGTAGGACTGATGTACTTGTTTTACCGCATTCTCCGTGCGTTCTGCATGTGTATCACTAATAAAAAGCTGACCGAAATTTTCATTATCAACCAATTTGATAATTTGAGCAACTCTATTTTCATCTAATTTATCAAAAATATCATCTAAAAGCAATATAGGGTTTACATTACTTTGTGCTTTTATAAAATCAAATTGTGCCAACTTCAATGCAATTAAGAACGATTTTTGCTGCCCTTGACTTCCAAATTTTTTAATGGGATGATTTTCAATATTAAAATGTAAATCGTCTTTGTGAATGCCTACACTAGTGTATTGCAACGTTTTATCTTTGTTAATGTTTTTTTGTAAGAGTGTGTTTAAATCGGTTTCAAATAAATCGCTGTGATATTGCAGCTCAACTGTTTCATTTCCATTACTTATGGCTTGGTATCGTTCTTTAAAAATGGGAATAAATGTTCTAAGAAAAGCGTCCCGTTTTTCAAATATCACAACCCCATAGTCGTTTAACTGATTATTGTAAACCTCTAAAGTGTCTTTATTAAACGTATGGTTTAAAGCAAAATATTTTAAAAGTGCATTGCGCTGAGCTAAAATTTTATTGTAATTAATTAAGCTACTTAAATAGCCTTTGTCACTTTGTGAAATAACACTATCAATAAATTTTCTCCGCGTATCACTACCTTCAATAATTAAATCTCTATCAGCGGGTGAAATAATCACCAAAGGCAAAAAGCCAATGTGTTCACTAAACTTTTCATATGGTTTTCCATTTCGCTTAATTACTTTGGTTTGTCCTCGCTTTAAGCTAACAACTACTTTTTCGGTTTTGTTTTCCTTTTCATATTCTCCGTTAATCACAAAAAAAGCTTCGTCATGTTTTATGTTTTGAGATGCTACTGGATTAAAATAGCTTTTTCCAAAGGATAAATGATAAATAGCATCTAAAACATTAGTTTTTCCAATGCCATTATTGCCGACAATACAGTTTATTTTTTCGTTGAAAATGAACGACTTGCTATCGAAATTTTTATAATTTAATAATGAAAGTGATTTTAAAATCATATAAAAAGTAACTTAAAGGCAATAAGAACCAGAGGCGTCTTAATTAAGGATGTGCAAATTATTGAAAAATATCAAATAAATACCCTTTTAGTTATGAAGAAAAATTATATTTTTGCGGCGCATTAAAAATTTAGACTAAATACATGGCGACTTATAATAAGAGAGGGTACAAACCAAAAACAAAGGAAGAAAAGGTGGAAGAAGTAGAACAACATTCTACTACTGCGGAAGTTTTTAATTCACTTGACGAGAGTGCATCAAAAACAGAAGACTTTGTTGCAAAAAACCAAAAATACATTTTCATAATAATTGGTGTTGTTGCGGCTGTTGTTTTAGGGTATCTAGGCTATAATGAGTTTATTGCCAAACCGAAGCAAGTAACTGCGATGAACGATATGTTTCAAGCGCAAAAATATTTTAATGAAGCTGTGAATGGTACTGCAAAAGATTCACTTTATATGTTAGCATTAAAAGGGGGAGAGGGAAAATTTGGCATGTTAGACGTTATTGAAGAGCATAGCGGTACACCATCGGCTAACTTGGCTCATTATTATGCTGGAACTGCTTATTTGCATTTAAAAGATTATAAAAAAGCGATTGAGCATTTAAGTGAGTTTAAAAGTGACGACGAAATTTTAGCGCCTTTAGCAAAAGGCAATATTGGCGATGCATTTGCACAATTAAACCAATCTGAAGACGCTTTGGATTATTATGAGCAAGCCGCTGAATTGCGTGATAATGAATATACAACTCCAATGTATTTATATAAAGCAGGCGCAATTGCTCTAGAATTAGGAAATGCTGATAAAGCACTTACTTATTTTAATAAAATTAAAGAAGAATATCCAAATTCATCTGAGGCTACCACTATTGAAGTTTTTATTGGTAAAGCTCAGGTATTGGCAAACAAATAATATGGCTACGGCAAACAAAAATTTATCCGATTACGATAAAACAACAATCCCAAATGCGAGCAAGTTTCGATTTGGGATTGTTGTTTCTGAATGGAATGATACCATAACAGAAGGCTTATATAAAGGGGCTTACAATGCTTTGGTTGAGAATGGTGTCTTGCCAAATAATATCATTCGTTGGGATGTTCCTGGAAGTTTCGAGCTTATCTACGGAAGTAAAAAAATGCAAGAGCAGATGGTTAGCGCTGTTATTGCTATTGGTTGTGTAATTCAAGGCGAAACCAAGCATTTTGATTTTGTTTGCGAGGGTGTTGCTCAAGGTATCAAAGATTTAAATGTATTACACGAAACACCTGTAATTTTCTGTGTGCTAACCGATAATACCATGCAGCAATCTATCGATCGTTCTGGTGGTAAACATGGCAATAAAGGAACCGAGGCTGCCATTGCAGCTATCAAGATGGCTGAGTTAAGAAAAAACAGCTAATTAAAAATTTTATTGTAAAATCCCAGATTCTAAAGGCGTAATGCAAATCGCTTTTTGGAATTTTTTAGCATTTCAATCTTCGCTTTCTGCCTATTTTTAAGTATTTTTGAGCTAAAAGTAGCAACAATTTTGTTTAAACAACGCAAACATAAAACATTTAATCCTCCATCTTTTTTTTCTGAAGAAAAGAACACTGATACTGTGGAGGAATCGTTTAAAAAAAGAGATTTTGTTTCTAAATGGAGGCGTGAAAATGCTGGAAGTCGGAAAGTAAAAGGCGCTATGTCTTTACCAATATTAATCCTCGCTTTGGTATTATTATTGATATGTATGTATATATTGGATTCAAAATTCAATTAATTTAGGAATTATGGGAATTTTAAAACAGCGAAAAAACAAAAAATTTAGCTATACACCTCGTTACTTTGATGACAAAGGTGCAGGTAACCCGTTTGAAATTAAACATAAATTTGACGAATATAGAAAAACTGTTGGCGCTAATACTGGCTTCAAAACCAAGTTAAATAATGCTTTAGATGATTTTAAAAATAACAGAGACCAGCAAACCGATAGACGGATTTTAATTATTGTGGCTGTTTTGGTTTTAATTTTCCTTTTTATCATCGATTTTGATTTAACTATTTTCTTTTCTAAATAATTTATGGCAGACATTATACAGCTATTACCCGACCATGTGGCAAATCAAATAGCTGCTGGAGAAGTTGTGCAACGTCCAGCTTCTGTGGTTAAAGAATTGCTAGAAAATGCCATAGATGCCGATGCTACCATTATTAAACTTGTTATTAAAGACGCCGGAAAAACCCTTGTTCAAGTAATAGACAATGGTAAAGGCATGAGTGCAACCGATGCCCGATTAAGTTTTGAGCGTCATGCAACTTCAAAAATTCGTTCTGCAGATGATTTGTTTCACCTAAACACCAAGGGCTTTCGTGGTGAAGCTTTGGCAAGTATTGCGGCTATTGCACATGTAGAACTAAAAACCAAACAAGCGCATGATGATGTTGGTACAGCTATTGTTATCGAAGGGAGTACCATTGTTTCTCAAGAAGTGGTTGTAACTCCAAAGGGCACATCACTTTCTGTAAAAAACCTATTTTTCAATATTCCTGCTCGACGAAATTTTTTAAAGTCGAATACAGTAGAATTACGCCATGTTTTTGATGAATTTCATCGTGTAGCCCTAGCACATCCTAATATTAGTTTTGCCTTTTATAACAACGGAAGCGAAGCATTTAATTTGCCTATTAGCAATTATAGACAGCGTATAGTTAATATCTTTGGAGCTAAAACCAATGAAAAATTGGTGCCGGTTGAAGAGGAAACCGAAATTTTAACCATCTCTGGATTTGTTGGAAAACCAGAGTTTGCTAAAAAAACCAGAGGAGAGCAATACTTTTTTGTGAACGATAGATTTATTAAAAGCCCTTATCTAAATCATGCCATTGGTTCCGCATTCGAGGGCTTGTTAAAAGGGGGTAACCATCCCAGTTACTTTTTGAATTTAAAGGTAGATCCGCAAACTATAGATATTAACATTCACCCTACAAAAACGGAGATCAAATTTGATGATGAGCATACCTTATATGCCTTGTTACGATCGGCTGTTAAACATAGTTTGGGGCAATTTAACATAGCGCCTGTGCTCGATTTTGAGCGAGATGCTAATTTAGACATGCCTTATGATTATAGTAGCAAAGAAACAAAATCGCCAGTTATTGAGGTGGATAGAAGTTATAATCCGTTTAAGGAAAATAATTATGTTCCAGGGAAGCAAACAACCGCTTTTAAAAAACAAACTACCAATAATTGGGATAGTTTGTATGTTGGTTTAGAATCTAAAGGCACACAAACAGAACCCGATTTTAGTGAAGTTCATTTTGAGAGTGAAGAAACTACACTTTCTGTTTTTACTGACGATAAGGAGGTAGATAAATTGCAAACTACTTACCAGCTTCATAACAAATATATTGTAAGCACTATTAAATCGGGGATGCTGGTAATTGATCAGCACCGAGCACACCAGCGCGTGTTGTACGAAGATTTTCTTAGGAGTTTAACTATCAAGTCAGGAGTAAGTCAACAATTATTATTCCCTTTAGAACTGCATTTTTCATCACAAGAAATTGAAATATTAAATCAGTTAAAAGAAGATTTAGAACATACTGGTTTTGTGTTTTCAAACATTTCCAAAGAAACGATTGAGATCGTAGGAGTGCCTGTAACGGTTCCGGATAGTGAAGTGTCTATCATACTTGAACAATTAATTAGCGATGTTGAAAATGATGTGCCTGATACTCATTTTAGTACCACCGATTTATTAGCCAAATCGATGGCAAAAAGTTTAGCGATAAAACGCGGACAATCTCTATTGAAAGACGAGCAAGAGCATTTAGTAAATAAACTTTTTGCTTGTAAGGAGCCAAATGTGTCACCAACTAACCGAGCAACATTTATAACTATGAGTGTTGACGAATTAGATAAAAAATTTATATAACTATGATGCGAATTTCAGAAACTGTTAAGCATTTAATAATAATTAATGTACTTATGTTTATAGGTACTATATTTATCGGCAATGGTGCTTTTTACGAGTGGTTTGCGATGTATTTCCCCAAAAATGATTTGTTCGAACCATGGCAAATTATCACGCATATGTTCATGCATGGCGGTGGTTATATTGAGAATTTAAGCATCATGCACCTGTTGTTTAATATGTTCGCCTTATGGATGTTCGGCTCACCCGTAGAGCAGGTATTGGGAACTAAGCGATTTTTGTTTATTTATATATCGGCAGGTTTAGGTGCTGTAGCTTTACAGGTGGGGTATTATTATTCGCAGTATTTACCAAATTACAATTCATTAATAGCTTCCGGATTAACACCCGATAATATTCATTATATGCTTACTTCAAGTAAAGTTTTGGAAGGTGTAACACAAGCACAATTTTTAGAATTGCAGGATATGTTTCAAGTTTTCAATGCCTCTATGGTTGGAGCTTCTGGCTGTATTATGGGGGTTATGGCTGCTTTTGGTATGATGAATCCTAATGCAGAATTGATGCTTATATTTTTGCCTATTCCAATTAAGGCGAAGTATTTTATTCCTGGAATTATTATTTTGGATTTGATTTCAGGTATTACCGGACAATCGTTTTTTAGCCCAAGTAATACGGCTTATATGGCGCACGTAGGTGGTGCTTTAACCGGTTTCATTATTATGTGGTATTGGAAAAAAAATCAATTTAACAACAATAGATGGTACTAAATGAGTTTAACAAACGATATAAAATACAAATTATCTAATCTGAACGTATTAGAAAAGATTATAGCTATCAATTTGATAGTGTATATTCTTGCATTATT
Organism: Mariniflexile sp.; assembly: GCF_041583155.1. GTDB lineage: Bacteria > Bacteroidota > Bacteroidia > Flavobacteriales > Flavobacteriaceae > Mariniflexile. Next base: position 24,945 of record NZ_JBFHGK010000018.1, on the reverse strand, counting down.
TTTAAATCTAAGTTGGTTTGAATTACCAAGTGGTTTTGGAGATTTTTTTGCAAAACCATGGGCCATTATTACTTATGCATTTGTTCATTACGATTTTTTGCATATCCTGTTTAATATGCTGTGGCTTTTTGTTATTGGACGTATGTTTTTAAATTTATTTAGTGTTAAAATGGCATTAAATATTTATGTGCTCGGGGCCATGTCTGGCGGTTTGTTGTTCATGTTTTGTTATACATTATTTCCAAACACTTTTGGTGGTAATTCTAACTTAGTTGGGGCTTCGGCAGCTGTTAGAGCTTTATTGATTTTTCTTTGTGCTTATATGCCAAGTCAGGACGTTAAGCTTTTTATGTTTAATATAAAACTTTGGCATGTTGGTTTAGTAATAGTTATTTTAGATATCTTAGGCGTGTTTTCTGGTATTAGTAACCCTGTTTCAGGAAATGCAGGAGGTAATTTGGCGCACCTTGGAGGTGCGATGCTGGGTTATTTTTATGCGAAGCAACTATTGGTAGGAAATGATATAGGTAAAGGTGTTGAAAGTTTAATAGCATTGTTTTCAAACATGTTTAAACGTTCAAAAAAAGGACCTCTAAAAACCGTACATAAAAATAAAAGTAAAATTGGTGGTTATACTAAATCTGATTTTAACGAGTTTAATAATCAAAAGAAAATTGATGTTATTTTAGATAAGATTAGTAAAAGTGGATACGATAGTTTAACAACCGAAGAAAAAGAGTTTTTATTTAGAGCAGGAAAATAGGAAGAAGCTAGCAATTCAGAACCATACTAATTAGAATGATTCACAGCAAGGCGCATTTGCCAGTAAAAAGCAATAGCATTAACACATGAAGGATTTAGGCACCATAAATAAGCTTATATATATTATCAATATTTTGGTTGCCTTTGTGTTGTTGTTGGCTTTTGTTTTGCCATTTCTTCCTCCCAAAACATTTTCTGTGTTGTCCGTGGTTAATTTGGGAGTCCCTTTTCTAATCTTAGTGAATGTGTTATTTTTTCTATATTGGTTGTTCAGGGTTAGAAAACAGTTGTTTCTTTCTTTAGTAATATTGGTAATAGGTCAGTTGGTATTCGGATCGTTATATAAGTTTTCTTCTTCCAAAAAAAATGAAGACCCTAATAATTTTAAAGTGATGAATTATAACGTTAGGTTATTCAATTTGTTTGAATGGATTCCTGATAAAGAAATTGACACAAAAATAATTGAATTTATAAAAAAAGAAGATCCTGCTATTTTATGTATTCAAGATTATCATCCTCGGAAAAATAATGATTTAGCCTTTTTTAAATACAAGTATGAACATCTTTCAGGAAAGAAAATTAAAAATGGGCAAGCTATATTTTCAAAGTTTCGAATTATTAATTCTGGTTCTGTAGAATTTCCTAATACGTTTAACAATGCTATTTTTGCTGATATTGTTAAGGGAAAAGATACCATCCGGGTTTACAATATTCATTTAGAATCGCTTCGAATTAACACCCAAATCGACAGTTTAACAAAGGAAAATTCTGAACGTATTTTTAAACGTGTTAGTTCTACATTTAAAATGCAACAATCGCAAACGGAAATGCTTTTAAAGCACCAGTCGGAATCTCGTTACAAAACTATTATTTGTGGTGATTTTAATAATACAGCCTTTTCTTATGTATACAGAAAAATTAAAGGCGATTTGAAAGACACTTTTTTAGAGGCAGGAAATGGTTTCGGGCGCACCTATGACTTCAAGTTCTTCCCAGTACGTATCGATTTTATTTTTGCGGATCCAGCTTTTGCTGTAAATGGCTTTAAGGCTTATAATGAGCATTATTCCGACCATTATCCTATCTCAACCATGTTAAGTCTAGGAAAGTAGTTTTAAGTGGGAATAATAGTCCTTCTAAAATTTGTATTATGAAACAAAGAGCTTTGTCGTATTTTACACTTCAAAGGCGGAGTTACATCAGTGAACAATCAACAGTATCAGCAATAATATGAATAACCAAACCTATTCCAATCAATCGGGTTTTTTTAGGAATTAATAGTAGCAAATAAACTACCATTGCGTAATACGAATGAAGGGGATGAAAATTAATGCTACATCTATTTGGATCAAAAATAGGTGTAGCTAATAAATGATCCAAATCAATCAATATACCCAACACCATAATAACGTAAGCAAATTTCCAATTAGATTTGTAAAATAGAAGTGCAACTGCCAGAGGCAATACGAAATGACAGCTGTAATGAGCTACTGTTTGAAGCATTATAAAGGAGCTATAGTTTGCGATTCTAAATAATTCAAGGTATTAGGTCCTTCATTAAAAAGTAGGTCTAAAATGCTTAAATTAGGAATAAAACCATGTTTATCGCCAAAAACTTGGGTATAACTATCAAAATTATATTTTTGTTCTTTTTTAGCGTTTACTAATGGTCTAAAATCCAAGATGTCTTCAATGTTTTTTCTGTAGACTTCCGATTTTGAAATAGGCAAATCCAATTGCAAACAATCACAAATAACTTCAAAGCATTTTAAGTTGAAATCTAAAATAAAATCAGCTTTTAATTGGAATAAAGGTTGCAATTCATCTTCATAATATTCAAAAAATGGTGAGGTTTTGTAAGCCGATAGCAGTGATTTCCAATGATTATTTTGCCATTTTTCTTCATTAAAAATTTTAACATCCCGATACTTTTGTCTGTTTTTTTGACTGTGAATTACAGGAATGTTTAAAACCAATTTACCGTTTGCCCCGTAAATATAGGTACGGTTCCTATAGGTTTGTTTTAAAAAATTATCATCCGTTTCAAACGTAATTTCGCTAGCATTGGCAATAGCAACAAAATGCGCTATGTTAGGAAAATATGTAGGATGTAATATTGTGTTCATTTGATTAGTTGTGGTTGCATAGTGAAAGTGTAAATCAACTTACCAGCACACGACTTTACAGTTTAACCATTTGCTTTTTTACGAGCTCGCCATTTACTAAAACCATAGTATCCTGCTAATAATACTAAGAATGGAATTAAAAAGGATGTTGCTTTTCCTTCACCACTAACGGTGGTAAAGAAGCGATCCCATCGTGGCTTTTTGCCATCCCAACTCATCCAAATAAATACTGGTTTCCCCACTACATGGTCGAAAGGCACAAAGCCCCAGGCACGTGCATCAATCGAATTGTGACGATTATCACCCATCATCCAATAGTAATTTTGTTTAAAGGTATAGGTAGTGGCTACTTCACCATTAATTAAAATTTGATTGCCTTTTACTTGTAATGTATTGCCTTCGTATTCCGTAATAACACGTTTGTAAAGTGGTAAAACTTTTAAATTAATAGCAATGGTTTTTCCCGCTTCAGGAATGTATAATGGACCAAAGAAATCCACATTCCAATTGTAATCTGGGTGATGCGGAAAAATTCCAGCGTCTCTAACACCTTTTTCTTGAATGTTTGGTGTAATGCTTACTACGTTAGGATTGTTTTTAAATTTAGCTAAAGCTTCATCTGAAATTGCAGCGAAATAATAAGTATTATTAGAGTTTGGAATAATACCAAAACCATCAGTAATATCATAGCGTTCCTTAACGTATAATGGATTAAATTGTGTGGTTTTTGGCTGTACAAAATAACTGAATTGTAAATGAGCTCTATCAGGCAACTCGTTTTTCTTTCCGTTAATATAAACATACCCATTTCGAACTTCTAGAGAATCACCTGCTATTCCCACACAACGTTTTACTAAATTAGTTTTTTTGTCTATAGGTTTGTAATAGTTCCTGTCCGGATGAAAATCATTCATATCCAGCAGTGTATCGGCAGGTTGGTTAAAAACTACAATATCGTTTCTTTCTATATCTTCAAACCCTGGAATTCTGAGGTAAGGTAATTGTAATTTGTTTTTCCACGAGCTACTACCTTTATGGTCATCAAACAAATACGATTTTTTATGTAAAACAGGAATGGTATCATGTACCATCGGAGCACCTACGGTTGTCATAGGGACTCTAGCGCCATAATGAAACTTGCTTACAAAAAGAAAGTCGCCAACTAAAAGTGATTTTTCCAAAGATGACGATGGAATGGTAAACGGTTGAATAAAATAGGTGTGAACAATAGTGGCGGCTACAATAGCAAAAAGAATGGAACTTACCCAATCTCCTGCACCCGATTTAGGATGTAAACTTCTGTTTTCAATATAAGTTATGTTGGTAGCATAGTTTAGGTAGTAGTTGTAAAAGCCTAAGGTTATAACAGCCAAAACAGTGTCTAATTGACTATTCTTACCAAAACTTCTGGCAGTTTCAACCCAAATAACAGGAAACATTATAAGATTCACAATTGGTAAGAATAACAAAATAACCCACCACCATGGGCGATTAATAATTCTCATTAAAACAACACCATTATAAACAGGAATAAAGGCTTCCCATGCTTGTTTTCCGGCTTTAATATATAATTTCCAAGTACCTAAACCATGTACTACTTGAATAATCAAGATGAAAATAAACCATTGCATCAATGTCATAATCGTAATTTTTAATTGTTCTGTTTGTAGTTAAACTTACTACCGATGTTACGTGTTTTGTAACTATTAACCAATATTTAACACATCGTTCATTGTGAAAACACCTGTTTTTCCCACAATCCATTCTGCAGCAATAACGGCTCCTAATGCGAAACCTTGCCTTGTATGCGCTACGTGTTCTATGGTAATAGTATCCACTTCACTTTCATAATTTACAGTATGCGTTCCTGGAACTTCTGCAATACGTTTTGCTACAATAGGAATTGTTTTTTCGGCAGATTCATCGAGTTTCCATTGCTCGAAATTTGCATTATTAGCAATAATATCGTTAGCTAAAGAAATAGCGGTTCCACTTGGTGCATCTAATTTTTGAGTATGATGAATTTCTTCCATAGTAACCTTGTACTGTTTTAAAGTACTCATCATTTTAGCTAAGGTTTTATTAAGTTCGAAGAAGATGTTAACCCCCAAACTATAGTTGGATGCATATATAAAAGCACCTTTTTTTTCTTTACATAAGGCAACTGCATTGTCGTAATTTTCTAACCAACCCGTAGTTCCGGAAATTACCGGTACATTGTTGTTAATGCAGTTGGAAATATTATTAAATGCTACTGTTGGAATACTAAAATCGATGGCAACATCAGCTTTTGTGATATCGTAACCTTCATCATCCTTATCTACTGTTAAAACTACGGTGTGTCCGCGTTTAATAGCAATTTGTTCTATGGTTTTACCCATTTTTCCGTATCCAAGTAATGCTATTTTCATAATTAAAAATTAAAATTTAATGTTAAACCAAGATTGCTTGTTCTGTCCAACTCGTTTATTCTAAAATGTGGAGCCAAAGATAAGTTTTCATCTACATTAAATTGCATTAAATGCGCATCAACATTGGCATCGATAATATTTAAAGCATAAATACCAATGGTTACTAGCAGTGAAATTTCTTTGTTTTTTTTGTAAAATTCTTGTCCACGTTGTAATCCATCGGTAGTAACCCTAGGGGTTGTTAATTGATTTCCGTTCACATCCAAGTAAAATTCGTCGGTTGTTAAACCTGCAAGCCTACTTTTGTAGGCATCTCTGTAACGGTTGTATTGTTTATTATTAGTAGAATAGAAATAAATTCCCGTTGCTAAACCGCCATAAACGATGGGGATTTTCCAGTACCTTTTGTTGTATGCTTGCCCTAACCCAGGGAGTACAGCCGAATAAAAGGCGGCTTTTGCTGGGGATAAAGGGTTAATAGGTTTTTTTAAAACTAACGTGTCTGCCGATATTGCTTCTGGAAGTACGTCTTTTTTCTTGTTTTTTTCTTGTGCTGTTATTAAACAACAAAATAATAGTGTGGATACACAGGTTATAAAAAGTTTATTTAGCACCTTCAACTAATTTTTTAATACGATTAAAATCTTCTTCAGAATGAAAAGGAATTGTAATTTGCCCTTTACCATTCTTAGAAACTTTAACGTCTATTTTGTGTCCAAAGTATTCAGAGAATACATTGATGCCATTTTTAACATAACTTGGAACCTGTACTTTTTCTTTTTTAGGAGCTACTTTTACTTCTTGAGTTGTATTATAATTGCGTACTAAATTTTCAGTATCTCTTACCGATAATTCGTTTGAAAGTACTTTTTCATAAATATCTAATTGAATAGACTGATCTTCAACAGTAATTAACGCACGGCCATGACCCATCGAAATAAAACCATCGCGCATACCAGTTTGAATGATGGGGTCTAGTCTTAGTAAACGTAAATAATTGGTTATGGTAGAACGTTTTTTGCCTACACGTTCGCTCATTTGCTCCTGTGTTAGGTTTATTTCGTCAATTAATCGTTGGTATGATAATGCAATTTCAATAGGATCTAAATCTTGGCGTTGGATATTTTCAACCAATGCCATTTCTAATGATTCTTGGTCGTTAGCAATACGAATATATGCAGGTATGGTTTCTAAGCCAATAAGTTTTGATGCTCTAAAACGACGTTCACCCGATACTAATTGGTACTGATTAAACCCTAATTTACGAACGGTTATAGGTTGAATAATACCTAATTCTTTAATAGAAGATGCTAATTCACGCAATGATTCTTCACTAAAGTTAGAACGGGGTTGAAATGGATTAACTTCAATAAAATCGATATCTAACTCAATAATATTACCCACAACTTTGTCGGCATTTTTATCTTGTGCCGATTGAATATCGTTAGCGGGGTCCTTTAAAAGTGCAGATAAACCTCTACCTAAAGCTTGTTTTTTTATTGCCTTAGCCATAATTAAGCGTTTTTATTGATAATTTCTTTTGCTAAACTTAAGTAATTTGAAGCGCCTTTACTTGCAGCATCATAATTAATAATGCTTTCTCCAAAACTTGGTGCTTCACTTAATTTAACATTACGTTGTATAATGGTTTGAAATACCATGTCGTTAAAATGTTTTTGAACTTCTTCCACTACTTGGTTAGAAAGCCTTAAACGCGAATCGTACATGGTAAGTAATAATCCTTCAATATCTAAATCTGGATTATGTATTTTTTGAACACTTTTTATAGTGTTTAATAGTTTGCCTAAGCCTTCAAGTGCAAAATATTCGCATTGAATTGGGATTACAACAGAATCTGCAGCAGTAAGCGCATTTAATGTTAACAAGCCTAAAGATGGAGCACAATCTATTAAAATATAATCGTAATCATCTTTAATCTCTTGTAATGCATTTTTTAGCATGTATTCTCTAGATTCCTTATCAACTAGCTCTATTTCAATAGCAACTAAGTCAATGTGCGCCGGAATAATATCCAAATTAGGCGTTTCTGTTTTAAGAATCGCTTCTCTGGCACTACTAGAGTGTTCCAAAAGTTGGTATGTTCCTATCTCAACAGATTCTACATCGAGTCCTATTCCAGATGTTGCATTTGCCTGAGGGTCAGCGTCAATAAGTAACACTTTTTTTTCTAATACACCAAGTGAAGCAGCTAAATTAATAGATGTTGTCGTTTTTCCAACGCCTCCTTTTTGATTTGCAATTGCAATTATTTTGCCCATTAATTGATTCGGTTTTATGAACGGTAAAAATACAATTATTTATTAGGAATAAAAATCCTAATTGTTAACAGTTAGCGAAAAGAAATTTTACGGTTTATAATTAGCTCTTAGATATGGAGTAATTTTAAAATTCGGCATTATTTGTAGTCCTAATTATACTTTTGTAGCGAGGAATTTAATATTTTTACAAAAACACAAAATACTTTTTATGAGAAATAGCAATCAGATAGCGAGGCAGTTACTACTATTATTAGTCTTATTTACATTTTCAACAATTACTGAAGCACAGATTAAGAAGTCGGCAACTGTTGAAGGTATTACGGAATACATATTGGATAACGGTATGAAAGTTCTGTTGTTTCCAGACAATTCATCGCAAACCATTACAGTAAATATTACCTATTTAGTGGGTTCTAGACAAGAGGGTTATGGTGAAAAAGGTATGGCCCATCTACTTGAACACATGGTGTTTAAAGGTACTCCAAATCACCCAGATATTCCAAAAGAATTAACCGCAAGGGGTGCAAGACCTAACGGAACTACTTGGTATGACCGAACAAATTATTTTGAAACTTTTAATGCAAATGATGAAAATTTAGATTGGGCATTAGATTTGGAAGCCGATAGAATGGTAAATTCATTCATTGCCAAAAAAGATTTAGAGTCTGAATTTTCAGTAGTAAGAAATGAATTTGAAAGTGGAGAAAATTCACCTACACGTGTTTTGATGGAAAAAGTGATTAATGCAGCTTATTTATGGCATAACTATGGAAATTCTACCATAGGGAATCGTTCGGATATTGAGCGTGTGCCTATTGAAAATTTACAGGCATTTTATAAAAAATATTACCGTCCGGATAATGCCGTTTTAATGGTAACCGGAAAGTTTGAAACTGAAAAAACATTAGCACTAATTGATAAAAAGTTTTCGCCAATAAAAAACCCTAGTATTCCTCTAAAGGATATACCCACCGTTGAGCCTGCTCAAGATGGTGAAAAGCGTGTAACAATTAGTAGAGTTGGCGACTTGCAAATAGTATCGGCGCTTTACCATATAGCTGCAGGTTCGCATGAAGATTTTGCAGCCATGGCCGTTGCTGAAGCTATTTTAACCGACCAGCCCTCCGGTAGAATTTATAAAGCCTTAGTTGATGGTAAAAAAGCATCATCAATTTGGTCTTTTTCACCGTTTACTAAGGAGCCTTCATTTTTATATTTTAATGTAGATGTGCCTTCCGATAAATCATTGATAGAAGCAGAAACAACGCTCACTTCATTGCTAGATGGGTTAAAAGATAACCCAGTTACTGATGAGGAATTGAACAGAGCGAAAGCTAATTTGTTAAAACAATACGACCAAATTAGTAGAAATTCTGGCTATTTAGGAACGTATATGAGTGAGTTTATTGGTGCAGGCGATTGGCGTTTATCGTTCATACAGCGCGATAGAGTTGAAAATATGACAGCAGAAAAAGTTAATGCAGCTATTCAACGTTATTTAATTAATACCAATAGAACAATTGGAAATTTTATACCAAGCAAACAGCCAATTCGTGTAGAAATTGAACATACTGAAGGTGTTGAAGCCTTGGTTTCTAGTTACAAAGGGAAACAAGGTTTAGGTGAAGGGGAGGCCTTCGATGTGTCTTATGATAATATCCAAAGTAGATTAGATACAGGTGTTTTGCCAAAAACCCCTATTGAATACGGTTTTATTAAAAAAGACAACCGTGGAAAAACGGTAACCTTATCATTTACCTTTAGAACAGGAAACGTTAACGATTTTATGAACAAAGGTAAAATTGCTAGTTACACAGCAAGGATGCTTAATAAAGGCACAAAAAACAATTCTAGACAAGCCATAGAAGATAAGTTGAGTGCTATTAAATCTTCTATTAGTTTTGGAGGCTCTAATGGTCGGGTAACTGCAAATATTAATACAACCGAGGAATATTTGATGGAAACCTTAGCTTTAATGACGGATATGTTGAAAAATCCAAAGTTTGATGCCGATGAACTCGAAAAACTTAAAACTCAAGAGTTGGCTGGGATTGAGCAAAATAAAACAGAACCTCAATTTTTAGCTAGCAAGAAATTATCGTTACTAAATCAGAAATATAAGAAGGGACACCCGCTTTATGCTACCACTATCGAAGAAGATATAGAAGCTATCAAAGCTGTTTCTGTTAAAGGGATTCAAGATTATTACAATACATTTTATGGACTTTCTGACAGTGCTACCTTAATAGCCATTGGTAATATAGATGAATCGGCTCTTAAAAACTACTTCGAAACCGAATATGCTAATTTTAAATCGAACAAATCTTTTACCAACATTGCCGATACATTTTCTCAAAACACCCCTGTGAATGTAAATATTAAAACACCAGATAAAAAGAATGCCATAAGCATAGGTATTTTAGCCTTTGAAGGCAGTCAGGAACAAGAAGATTATGCCGCATTGCAAATAGCAGGTGAAATTTTTGGAGGTGGGGTTTTAAGTTCTAGGATTACAACACGTTTACGTCAGCAAGATGGGATTAGTTATGGTGCTGGTGGTCGTGTAAATGTTGATGCCAATAAAAGTGATAAAAATTCTTCAATGTTAGTTTATGCTATTTATGCTCCAGAAAATGCAGCTAAAGTTCAAACTGGGTTTAAAGAAGAAATTGCTCGTTTTATTACAGATGGTATTACTGAAGAGGAATTAAAAGTGGCCGTTACTAGTTGGGTGCAGGGTGAAAATGTATCGAGAGCTAAAGATAATGAGTTGTCATCGCTTATAAATAACAATCTATATTATGACAGAGATATGGCATTCCATAAGGCTATTGAAAGTAAAATTACATCGCTAACAGTGGCAGATGTAAATAAAGTAATTAAAAAATATTTTAAACCTTTTGATAAATGGACGGTTGTAAATGCGGGTGATTTTATAGAACAGGAAATTAAAAATGAAGAGAAAAAAGTAGATTAATTTTATCTTAATAAATTATTTAAAACGCCAGTTTATTTCTCAAATTGGCGTTTTTTTATTCTGAATCTATTAAATTGTTTAATAGGTTTATTGAAATAGTACTAATTTTAGTATCTGGTCCGAATATAGAGGTTACACCCGCATCCAGTAATAACTGATTATTAGCTTCTAAAGTCTCAACCCCAACAATTACCATGATATCTTTACGACCATGTTTTGTGAGATCCTCAATAATTTCTGCGGCAAAAGCGTTGTTTTCTAGTTCAGATAACAAGATGCCCAATACATGTACATCATTTTCCAAGGCTTGCTTTGTCAAATCTTTTGTTGTTTGAAAGGCAGGACTAATATCCACATCAAAGCCAACGTCGGCAAACCCTGCGGCAACAACTTGTGCGCGATTATCTTGTTCATTTTTTTTGGTACTAGCAATTAAAATACGTGGACGTCTACCATCCAATTTTGAAAATACATCAGCCAGTTGTTGGGCTTTTTTAAAGGATTCGTCTACTTTTATTTCTTTATTATACATGCGCTACCTTTTTTTATTTTGAAATAATATCGAGGGCCTCCCTAATTTCGTCTATTGTAGCACGCTCTCTGGCAGCCTCAATAACCAAAGTTAATACATCGGACTTTTCACTTAAAGAGTAACCATTTATTTTTAATAATGCCCTATTTACTTTTTCTAGATTCCGTTCCGCTTTAATAAGCTGTAGTTGTTCTGATTGAATATCTGTTTTCGAACTTAAAAATGAGTCTTTTTCTTGTGATTTATAACTGTTCGCTTCAATAATGGACTCTTTTTCAGAAGCATCTTTTATCCGCGATTGTGGAACACCGGCTTCTATAGCTTTACTTATGCCGCCTAAAGCTTCAATTTCTTCAAGTAGACCCCATACTTTTTCTGCAAGATCATGAGTCAGTTTTTCTAAGTAAAAACTTCCTGCCCAAGGATCAACTGTTTTTGTGATGTTTGTTTCTTCAAGTAAATATGATTGGACATGGGTTGTGCTACTTTTAACGCCATGAGGGGCTAAGCTGTTATTGGTGTTTAAAACGGTAGTATGCAAATATTGCGTGCCTCCTAAAATAGCGCTAGCAGTTTCAATAGTACCTCTGGTAATAGTGTTGTGTGAATTTTCTTTTTTTAACAACTCGGTAGTTTGGCAATGCATACGGAGTATGGATGAATTTTCGTTTTTTGGATTGAATTGCTTTACCAATTTAGTCCAAAGCATTCGTGCCGTTCGCATTTTCGCAATTTCCATAAAATGATTCATCCCAACGCCAAAACAAAAGGAGAGGCGAGGAGCTATGCTATCAATATCTAAGCCCGATTTAATACCTTTTTTTATGGATTCTAAACCAAAAGCCAAGGTGTATGCCAATTCAATATCACAAGTTGCGCCAGCTTCCTGAAGTTGGTAACCTGAAATAGTAATGCCGTTGAATTTTGGAATGTATTGCGTGTTAAATTTTAAAATATCTTCAAGGAGTTTTTGGTAAGCGCTATCAGTTTCCTGTGCCATGAGAACCTTAAAAACGTTCAACTGAAACGTTCCGGAAAGCTGTTCAAGTTTTATTCCTTTTTCTTCTGCAGCTACAATAAAGAATGCCATTAATGGTAAAGTGGTGCTATTTAAGGGTATTGAAACGCTACTGTTATCAAAAGCAAATTGATCTAAAAGTAAGGTCATGTCCTCTACTGTAATGATGTTTAGATCAGACTTTTCAAAATCGAAAACTAAAACCTTATTATCGCGGTTCTGATTGTATGGAATTTCAAAATCTAAATGAGTCGAAAGTTCTTTGCGATCAGTTTTAAGGAGTGCAATGTGTTCACAAATTGTCCATGGATGTTGTAAATACATAGTGCTGTAAGAGCCACGGAGATAGGGCGGAATTCCGGCAGCAAAGTTGAGGTGCCTTAAATTAGCTATGTCCCGCTTTGAATAGTTCGATTTTATAGTAATGCCTTCTGAAGTTGTAAATGTTTCAGGAACTGTAGAAATCCTTTCACCGGATTCGGATTTTAAAACAATATGTTGAAGATTTTTTCTAGCCATTTTAATCTTCCTCTTTTAATTTTATTTGTTCAAAAGTTTCTGCTAAACGCTTCTCAATTATAGGTTCTATTAAGGTTTTTCTTTGATTTATTTTAACAAACGGATACAGTTCCAACTCATTTTTTATACTTTCAATTGGGGTTGCGTCTTTGTTTAAGCCCACCAAAATGAGTTCGCCAGCATCAAATTGTTGTTGCTCCTTGGACGCATTTTCCTTTATTTTACGCTGAATTGTACCTTCCTTTAATTGTCTTAAAAAACCACCGTTATTTTCAACGTCTTTAAAAAGTATTAATGCTTTTTCCGCAAGTTGTTGTGTAAGTGATTCAATATAGTAGGTGCCATCGGCAGGGTTATTCACTTTGTTTAAATAACTTTCTTGCTTTAATATTTGCAATTGATTGCGTGCAATTCGTTCACTTATACTATTGGTTTTTTTGAAAATGGCGTTATGAGACAAATTGCAAATGGTATTGGCGCCACCAAGTATGGCACTCATGCATTCTGTAGTGTTTCGTAGTAGGTTGGTGCTAGAATTGAAAACTGTTTTATTCCGTTTTGAAGGTGTGGCAATTATGTAACATTCAGTATTTACCTTATACTCGGATGCTAATGTTTTCCATAACAAGCGTAGTGCTCGTAATTTGGCGATTTCGAAGAAGTAATTGCTTCCCACAGAAACATTGAAGGTAACTTTTAGTGAGGCCTTTGTTTCAAACGAGATTTCACTATCCAAAACATTGAGATATTCATTGGCGTGAGCTAAGGCATAAGCCAACTGCTGAACCATAGTTGCGCCTGCGTTTTGGTATAATGAAGCATCAATATAGCAGGATTCTGTGTGCTTAATTATGGATTTGAATTTAGAAACATCGTCATTTAAATTATTAAACCAATTGCCGGACTTTGCTAAATTTCCAATGGTATCAATTTGAATGTGAATAGGTGTTTCCGTAGAAATGGTTTTAATTTTTTCTATATACTTTTCAGAAAGAAATTGAAGTTCCAGAAAAATGGGGGTATTTTGAATATCTTTTAATAAATCTTCAATAGAAACAGTGTCGTTAGGTATGATAAATTTGATGCTTTCTGTGCCAAGTTCAATAGCTTTTAGGGCTTTTTTATTTGATTTTTCTATATTGGCAACAAATATAGGTTGGCAAATTTGCCATTCGGTTGCTTGGGTGTTTGAGACTTCTGGAAGGTTTTTTAAATCTTCAGAATTATAAAAAGGTTTTACAGAGATAGCTTCGTTCGTATTCCAAATAAGGGTTTCGTTATAATCTGCGCCTTTTAAATCGAACTGGATTTTTTGTTTCCATTGTTTTGCCGAAACGTCATTAAACTCATCAAATAACCCATTATTCATCGTCTTCCGTTTTCAAGCTATCTTCATATTCAATAATATAAATTTCTTCATTTTCCCGCTTCATATAATATTCTTCGCGTGCAAATTTTTCTAAACCTTCCTCGTTGTTTAGGTTTTTTATAGCTTTATTATCTTTCTCTATTTCTTTTTGGTAATACTCTTTTTCACTTTCTAAAGCATCAATATCTGTGTTTAATTCGTGATGAATTAACCAGGAATTGGCATCAAAAAATAACATCCATACAATAAAAACTGCCGAAATTAGAATAAAAATGTTTCGGAACGGCTTAAGTAATTTATGATTTAAAATACCCATTTACAGTTTGTTATTTATAATAGTACGCACCATATCAACCGCAACGGTGTTGTGTTTATTGTTAGGGATAATCATATCTGCATACTCCTTCATTGGTTCAATAAACTGTTGATGCATGGGTTTTAAGGTTGTTTGATAGCGTGTTAAAACTTCATCTAAATCTCTACCACGTTCAGTAATATCTCGTTTTAATCGGCGTATTAAACGCTCGTCCGTATCCGTATGAACAAAAATTTTGATATCGAACATATCTCGTAATTCAGGGTTTGTAAGAATTAAGATGCCTTCAACAATCATTACTTTTCTAGGGTGTGTTAAAATGGTATCACCAGTTCGGTTATGTTTAACGAATGAATAAACGGGCTGGTGTATGGGTGTGCCCTTTTTTAATTCTTTTAGATGATTTTCTAAAAGTTCAAAATCGATGGATCTTGGATGGTCAAAATTTATTTTTATCCGTTCGTCGTAGCTTAAATGCGTGGTGTCTTTATAATAAGAATCTTGTGAAATAACACCAACTTCACCTTCTGGGAGTTCGTTAAGTATTTGATTTACAACGGTTGTTTTGCCGCAACCAGTGCCTCCAGCAATTCCTATAATAAGCATGTGTGAATAAGTTTTATTAACTAAACTGCAAAGTTAGTTAAATGAAAGTCATTTAACGTGTCCTATTTTATTTTTTGATTTTGGAAACTTCAGCTTCAGTAATCATTTTGTCATTTTTATTTCCCCAGCTATTGGTGATGTAGTTCATAACATCTGCTACTTCATCATCACTTAAACCCATAGGTGCCATGCTGCTATTGTATTTTTTTCCATTAACAGTAATGCTTCCTTCAAGACCATATTTAATGGCTTTAATACTGGCTTCTCTGTTTTTTTTAAGATAATCGGAGTTTGCAAGCGGAGGGTACACGCGTTCAACTCCTTTTCCATTAGGTAAATGGCAGGACACACAAAAATCAGTATAAATTTCCTCGCCACGAGTGATGCTGGATTTTAATTCTGCAGATTGAGAATGACTTGTGAATGCAAAAGAACTAATAACAACAATGCTAATTAAAAGTGATTTCATAAATTGATAAATTTTACTTATTAATTTTTTGGAACAATTTTTACGATGCCTTTGCCTTCAACTGCTACATAAATGTAACCATCTGGACCTTGTACTACATCTCTAACTCGGCCTGTTTTCTCTATTAATTTTTCACGTTTTACTACTTTTTCATTTTCTAAAACAAGGCGTTCTAAGTATGCAAATTTAAGCGAACCGACTAATAAGTTACCTTTCCAACCGGGGTATTTGTTTGATGTAACAAAGGCCATTCCGCTAGGTGCGATAGAAGGAACCCAATAAAAAATAGGTGGTTCAATACCCTCTTTTTCGGTTATATCGGTAAATGATGTGCCATTGTAATTGATACCATACGAAACGATTTGCCATCCGTAATTAGCCCCTTTTTTTATGATGTTTATTTCGTCGCCGCCTTTTGGACCATGCTCATGCGACCAAATATCTCCGGTGTATGGGTTTTTTATTAAGCCTTGTGGATTTCTGTTACCGTATGTGTAAATAGCTGTTTTAGCGTTTGGAACGTTCAGAAATGGGTTGTCTTTCGGAATGCGACCATCGTCGTGTAGTCTGTAAATTTTACCGCAATCGCGTGTTAGGTCTTGAGCGTTAGCGGAGCCTTCACCGCGTTCACCTATTGAAAAATATAAATAGCCTTCATTGTCAAATTCGATACGAGCACCGAAATGTTGCCCCCTTTTGGAGTTAGGACTCGCCTTATAAAGTACTTCTTTATCAGTTAATTTGTTATTATTCAATTTGGCTCGCATAATAGCTGTGTTGCCACCTTCGCCTTCACCCTCTGCGGAAGCGTATGCAAAATAAATCCAACCGTTTGTTTCGTAATTAGGATGTAATTTGATGCCCATAAAACCACCTTGACCACGAACATAAATTTCAGGAACACCTTCAATTAAGGTTTTTTTGCCGTTTTTAAAATGAATAAGTTCACCAGCCTTTTCGGTAATTAGCATGCTTCCATCTGGTAAAAAGGCAATACCCCAAGGAATACTTATGTCAGGCACCACCAATTCGGTAGTGTAATTTACAGTGGTAGGATCTTCAGCTTTTACGCTAGATTCACTTTGTTGTGCGCAAGAATAGAAGGAGAGTAAAATAAATGTTAGTATTAAATGTAACTGTTTCATGATTTTTTTTCCTTAAAAATAGTTAAAACATATAACTTATGTTAATTCCAGTATAATAATTTGATGGGTTTCCCGGGTAATAATATCTAGGAGCAGCACCGCCAAAGCCCGTAGCATTAATAAGAATTTGGGATGCATAGTGTTTGTTGAATACATTGTCCAAACCAAAATAAGCATTTAATTTCAGGTATTTGTTGATATGATGTTTGTATCCTAATTTCATGTTGGTTAGGGCGTAATCCTTTGTAAAAAGAGCATTGCTATCCGTCATGGGAATACTTCCAGTGTATTGATAATTGACAGTTGCGTAGAAGCCTAATTTAGTATCAAAATCTATGCCTGTATTTAATAAGTTGGAAGGAACGCCTGTTAACTTATTGCCAGAGAAATTAGTGCCATCATCTACAAATTCTTTAAACTTGTAATCGTTTAAAGTGTAAGAGACGTATTGGTTTAAGGACATAAACTCTGTTTTCATCCATTGGTATTTCAAAACAGCTTCTATGCCATTATGTACCGTTTTTCCAGCATTTATACCAATAAATTGATCATCACCTGTACGTCGGGCTACTAGTAAATTTCTAACGGCTAGCTTGTAAAAGGCTAAATTAATTTGCAAGCGGTTATTTAAGAATGCTGTTCGCGTCCCTATTTCAAAATTCCAGCCTGTTTCTGGTTGTATGTCCGTGTTAATTAGGCCATCGGGTAATAGGGTTTCGGCGGTTGTTGGTGGTGAAAACCCATGACTAACATTCGAATAAAAATTTATATTTTCTGAAAAAATATGTGATACACCAAACTTTGGTGAAAGTGTTCCTTTAAAACTGTATGCACCTGATTGGTCGGCATTGTTCTCAGAAATGAACCTGTCCATTAAATCATACCAGGTTTTGTTAAAATTCAAACCAATAGAAAGCTTGGTTTTTTCAGAAAGCTCATAATTAGTTTCCATAAACAGATTGTAATACTGTCGATTTTCTTTTAAATCTGTAAATTTTTCACCTTCCACACTGCCTGTTCCTGCCGGATAATCCTGATATAGGTTTTCATAATTTCTTGAAATATAAATATCTTTAAATAGTTCGCCTCCAAGTGTCCAATTTAATTTTTTGAAAGTTCCTATAATACGGCTTCTAAAACCAATGGCTGAAGTGTTTTCAGATAAAATGTCGAAAGGTCTTGGTTCATAAGCATCTTTGAAAGAAGTAAAAACACTAGAGGCTTGTTTAAGGTTGTTGTTGTATTGGTGATTCCAAGAAAGACCTAAAATACCACGTTTTGAATCTTCGTAACCTTTAGACTGCCGCCAGGTAAAAGCGGCCGATGTTGGGTTGTTTAGGTAATCAGTTTCATTAAGAGAGCTTGGTATGAAACCTTTTAGATTAACTAAACTGGCTAAAAAGGAGATGTCGTCTTTGTTGCTTAAAAAGTGATTTGAATTTAAAGTTAGAGTTTGGCGGTCGTACTGATTATTATCTCTGTATCCATCGCTATGCGTATTACTGTAAACAGCTCTAAAACTGTTTTTGGTTGAGCCATGATTTATATTCAAGATACCTTTCATTAATCCGAATGACCCAAAAGAGATATCGCTTTGAAAATTGGTTTCATTTAAATAAGCACTTTTTGGAATTAAATGAATAGTACCTCCTAAGCCAGCACCATAAATACTAGAACCAGCGCCCTTAATGATTTCGAAACGCGCAATGGAAGCCAATTCAAAATCTTCAATTGTGGTTTCTCCATTTCCAGAAGTAAGAGGTATGTCTTGAAAATAAGCCCGTATTTTAGAAGTACCATATAAATTTCTTGAGCCGATACCCCTGATAGAAATTTTATTGGTATTCAATGCGCCCGATTGCATGAACACACTAGGGATTCTATTTAGTGCGTCCAGTACATTGGTTGTGTTTCCGCGTTCAATGTCCTTTGAGGTAATTATGTTTATGGTTGTATTTGCTTTCCCTAGGTTTTGAGGGATATGGTTGGTACTAACAATAACCTCATTTAAATTTGAAGGACTTAGGTCTAGTTGTATAATTACATATCCGGATTTTAAAAATGCGGTTTTCGACTGATAACTGGTTTTTGAGAAATAGTATGTACCAGATTCTATTAATTGGAACTCACCTAAATTATTTGAAACAACAAAAGTATTTGTTGTCGAGTTTTGAATTGAAACATTGGGTATTGCCGTGCCATTTTCACTATCAATTATTTTGCCTTTTATGATTTCTTGGGAATAAGTTTTTATAGTAATTGCTAAAAAAACTATGATAAAGCGTGTTTTTCTTAAAAAGAAAGCATGGAGGTTGCCCATTGTTTTTATCGTATTGAAAAAGATTAGTCTGCAATTTGCTATAAATATATATTTTTAAAAATTAAATTAAATAATTAGTTTCTATATAAGATAAAAAAGTATATTTGCATCCCGTTAGAATTACCTTCGGGGTGTAGCGTAGCCCGGTTATCGCGCCTGCTTTGGGAGCAGGAGGTCGCAGGTTCGAATCCTGCCACCCCGACTTTTTAGTATATCAGATAGTGTTAAAAACTTGGTAATCGAATGATTATCAAGTTTTTGCATTTTAAAGGGTCTCATTTAATTTGCTTTGGTTTGGTAAAAAAAGTGACCTATTCGGTTACCAATACTAAAAGGCCATAAAAAAGGTAACCGGATGACTTGATTTGACTTTTGTTTTTAATGTTTAATTTAAAAATGAAAGATTATGACACGTTCAAACACCTTCAGTATCCTGTTTTGGTTAAAACTGGCAAGTGCCAAACACAGGAAAGCCCCACTTTATGCCAGAATTACGGTAAATGGCAAGCGTTCTGAGCTTTCCCTAAAGCGAAAGGTCTATATTTCGGATTGGGATTCCAACAAAAGCAGATTAAAAGCCGTAAGCGATGAAAACAAGTTGATCAATGCTTACTTAGAACAGGTTAATGTAAAACTGTTCGAATGCTTCCAACAATTGGAGAACAGGAACAAATTGGTGACCTCGGACGTTATCAAAGCCCATTTTTTGGGAAATACAGAAAGCAGCCACGCATTATCCGATATCATAGCATACCATAATACCCATATGGAAAGCACCTTGCGCTGGGGTACACAAAAGAATTATTATACAACGCATAGATATATTTATCTCTTTCTAAAGGAAAAGTATAAAACCACAGATATGTTCCTATCTGAATTGGGCTATAAGTTCATCATAGATTTTGAACGCTTTTTAAGAGGCCAGAAAAAGATGGGAAACAATACCGTTATGAAGCACATTGAACGGTTACGGAAAATGGTAAGTCTGGCCTTTAAGATGGAGTGGATAGATAAGGATCCCTTTGTGAAGTTTGAAGCAAAATATGAAAGAAAGGAACGGGAATTCCTGACTTCGGAAGAGTTGGACCGTATAGAAAACAAAATCTTTGGGATACCAAGGTTGCAATTGATCAAAGACCTATTCGTGTTCAGTTGTTATACGGGACTTTCTTATCGCGATGTGATGCATTTATCCTCAAATGATCTATGTATAGGTATAGACGGAAAGCAATGGATACATTCCCAAAGGGAGAAGACAAACATCCCAATTAAAATTCCTTTATTATCGAAAGCTTTGGATATTATCGATAAGTACAAAACCCATGCAAACACTGAAAACAAACAGACTTTATTTCCAAACATTTCAAATCAAAAATTGAACTCCTATTTAAAAGAGATAGCAGATGTTTGTAGGATCAATAAAAACTTGACCTTTCACATTGCAAGACACACTTTTGCCACAACCGTTATGCTTTCCAATGGCGTACCCATAGAAACGGTATCAAAGCTTTTGGGGCATACCAAACTGTCCACAACACAGATTTATGCCAGGGTAGTGGAGACCAAGATAAGCGAGGATATAAACAATTTGGTTGCAAGAATTGAAACCAAGAAGCGGAAATGCGAAGGACAGTCCTAAACCAATATTTTTTAAGGATAAAAAAAGAATTTCCTTTCAATACGCTCTTTACAAGAAGACGGGAGCGTATTGAAAGGAAATTTATTGTATAAAAAAAACAATTATATCCAAATTTAAGGATTTTTAGGTCTAACTGAATTTAAAAAGTTCGTATAAATCAACTTCTAAAGCCAATGCTATTATATATAATGAGTGAATGGTCGAGTTTACCTTACCATTTTCAATTTTTTCAATTGCTTGGCGATCTTTTCCACAGGCACGAGCTAAATCAGATTGATTAAGACCTTTTAAGGTTCTAATTTCAATAATCCTTTTTCCAATTTTTTTACTTAACTGCTCTTTATTCATATTACAAATGTCATATTATTCTATTACATTTTTGTCATATAATAATATGACATTAATATTTTTTCATTATATTTGTCGTATAGTAACATGACAACTTGTTCAATTTATAATTGCAAAAATGAATAAAAAGATAATGGCACCGATAAAATTTCCTTTAGGAGAGGAGCTCTTGCCCCTTTTAAAGAGCTTGATCCCATTGCATTCAGTATATGTTATTCATATGAATACGTGCAAAAGCAGGGGCACCTTGCTTATTTATCACCAAAAGACGGACAAGCTCACAAGGAAGCAATCTACATTATATTAATTGTAGCTGATAAGACACTTCACAAAAACCTTGATGATTTTATGGAAGAAGTTTATAATAAAATGGAACAGCGTTGCAAGGTCTATATAATATATGTCACCTTGTCCAACCTCATGGAGCGGATTGATATTGGCGATAATTTTTTAACACGGACTTTAAAAGAAACCCCCTGTATGTATAAACAAGATAAAGGGTTGTCAAGATATAGCCAATACGGGTTAATGTACCATGTATCAATTTATAAAGAGATCAAAACCATTTGGAAGCACCGTATGAAACGGTCAAAATATTTGTTCTCGGTTATTGATGTTATCCATGAAGATGAAGAGCCATTATCGAAGCTTGCGGTACTCCAAGATGCGATGGAACAAATATGTTTGGGGCTGTTGTATGTGTTTTGGGAGTTTATGCCCCATCATTATGCCCTGTCCTATTTATTGCACCTTTGCAGCACTTTTACATCCCTGCCCAATAACATATTCCCCCAAACGACCTTTGGCCTGCAACGCCAGTACTATATGCTTTGTAACGCATCTGAAATCATGCGATTTAAAGGCACAAACGGAACAAATGATTTTGGGTTAAAGGATGTGGACAAGGTTTTGAAACGCTGTAAGCATTTCTTAAAGGAAGCCCACCAGTTAGGAGAAAAACAACTGAAACATCTAAAGGAAGTCCACTGTGAAGCTCATGCACCAATTTAATTAAAAACCCAAGCTGATGAAAACAAAAAGCAAAAAGCATAAAAAGGACAAGGAAACATTGGAAACAGTCTTTAGGCTATTGAACCCCCGGGAGCGTAAATACTATAGGAGGGAGGGCAACCCTGTTATGCAGGAAGTGACCTTTGAAGTAACTGACAATGGTGAACTGCGCTATATTATTTCAAGTCTATTACGGGTATGTATTTTGGCTTTGGACAGTGAGAACGACTTTGCATCACCCAGATTGAACCATTGTTCCAAGGAACTGACCATAGCAACCGTATTGGAACTGGTGGATAGTATATTGCCCGATGCACAGTTGGCAAGCTATGACGCCATTGAAAAACTAATATTGTCTAAGAACCAAAAGCAGGTATAAAAGCATAATACGAATAGATGTTGCATTTTAATTCTTTTACGGATTAAAAGCCCCAACATCTATCGAACTAATACTATGAAGTGTTTTTGGAGAAGGAGGAAATCAAGTAATGGTAAACATCATTTAGGCTTGTAAGATAACATCAAAGCAACCTGGTCTTGATATCTTCTAATTTTTCTTTAGACATATCCAGTCTGAAATAATCTTTGCCAAATGTATTGTTTACATAAGATAAATTTTTCACAAGGTTTTTAAGTTCGGTCTTAACAAGGTGTAGCTCTCTATTTTTATTTTCATAGGCATTGGAATAATAGTCCAGCATCCTTTCTGTGTCAGATTTTGAAGCTTCAATCTCCGACAGGCTTTTAGCTATATAAATAGGCTCCTTTATCTCGTCCATAGCATCAAAGAGCGATTCCAATCTTTGTCTGTTCGGTTCAAGTTGGTTCTTCTCAATGTCCCTTAATATGGTAGCAATGGCATTCGTTCTTTTATTGAGGTCATTAATGAGAGGCTTTAGGCCAAACTTATTTGGTAGGTCGTAGGGTGAAATGTTGTTGTCCTTAAAGTAGGCAACCATATAATCCAGGGTTTCCGAATAGTTAGGGCTTATCATTTTCGAATATTCCTTAAAATTACTGATGGTCTTTTTCCTTAGCCGAATGGTATTAAAATCATCCATATTTTATGAGATTGTTACAATGAAACGCTGATTCTATTGGTCTCAGCGTTCAAGTTAACGCAATTTTAAAAATAGGCAAATAAAATTAACGATTTAATCGACTGAAAACCAAATAGATGGAAATAAGTAACATCGCGCAGCGTGTTACCCTCTTGCTTTACAATTGATTTCATCAATAATTTTAAAGATAAAGATTACAGGAAAAAATAAGATTTAAATTTTATATAAATTGAAAATTTTTTATTACTTTAAATGTGTGAAACTACGCCTATGAAAGAAGTGAAATTGGTTCCTTTTAATCATAAAAATGAAGAGCAAATAGCTGTTAAGTTTGGGTATGACGATGCTATAAGAGTTCATTTGAAGAAGTTGTTGGATATAAAATGGAGCAACACGCATAAAACGTTTTACATAAAAAACTCCACAGAAAACAAATCAAAAATTTATAATCATTTAAGGCTGATTAATTGTTATATAAATTATAGTGAGTTAATAATAAAAAAGCCTAATATTTCTAAAACGCTGAACATACAATTACCCAAATTAAATGAGGGTCAAGAAAAAAATCTTCAAAAATTTAGAAAATGGCTTCAGCAGAAAAGATTAAGCGAAAATACTGTAAATACCTATGTTGAAGTGACATCATTTTTTATTAGATACTCGATTTTAAAGAACACTGTAGATTATAGCAAGCGTCTCATTGAGTCATTCAATTATGATTTTATTGTACATTCCAATAAGTCCGTTTCTTATCAAAATCAATGTATAAATGGGATTAAGAAATATCTAGAATATAAAGGGTTGGAAGTGGAACGGTTTGAATTACAGCGACCTAAAAAGGAAAAAAAGTTGCCGGTAGTTTTAAGTGTTGAAGAGTTAAAGCGGGTTTTGGACCAAACGCATAATCTAAAGCATAAAACTCTGCTAAGCCTTATATATTCAGCAGGATTACGAATAGGTGAGGCCATTAATCTTAGAGTTAAGGATATAGATAGTAAAAGGATGTTGGTACATATAAAGGGAGCTAAAGGCAAAAAAGATAGATATACATTGCTTTCGGAGGTGTTTTTGAACTTGCTGAGAGCTTATTACAAACAGTATAAACCAAAGGAATATTTATTTGAAGGACAAAATAGCGAACAGTACAGTAGTTCTAGTGCACAAAGAGTGTTGAAAGGTTCTGTAGAAAAAGCAGGTCTAAGAAAACAGGTAACGTTGCATACTTTAAGACATAGTTTTGCAACACATTTATTGGAAAACGGAACGGATATTAGATACATTCAAGAATTGCTCGGTCATAGTAGTCCTAAAACGACCATGATTTATACACATGTAAGTGAAACAAGTGTAAGAAAAATAAAAAATCCATTTGATAATTTATAAAACATATTTATATTTCATAATATACGAATTTTCATCTTTTTAGAAATGGTAGATAAAAATGATAATAACTATCAAAACTTCTGCATAGCCAACCAAATTGGTTGTATATAAGGATAAAAGTTACGGATATAAACAAGTTGTGTTTAATTTAAAACCACCAACAAATGAGTAAAGAAGAAGAATGGATATAAAAGGTAAATATAAAAAAGATGTTGTTTCCTTCCTTGACTGTACGGTAGAAATACAAAACAGAAAACTTAATCAAATCACATTTGACAGTGATATTCCAATGATGGGCTTTTTCGATATTGAAGACGTTGATTTTACTTTAAATAGGTATTATTATAAAAAAAATGAATTCCATTTTACAGATTACAAATATGCGCTTAGATTTAGAACAGAAAACGAAGCAATAAAAATTTTACTTAACTTAAGTTGGATAAGATATTGGTTAATAAAGATATATACAGGAAAGACTTTAATTCAAGAAAAACAAGTAAAAATTGCTTTAATACTATTAGTAATAACTAATGTTATAAGTTTTGTAATTGGAATGTGTTTTAAAAAATAAGCATTAAGATAATAAGAAGAGACTGCCAAATAAAAGCTGCCCACAGCAAGGCTTTTACAATATCTGGTTCTTCTTGACTTTTA
>NZ_JBFHGK010000017.1:0-78915 GCF_041583155.1 Mariniflexile sp. | reverse complement strand
ACGAGCAACTTTACGCATTGCCGAGTTAGGTTTTTTAGGTGTAGTAGTGTAAACACGCGTACAAACCCCACGTCTTTGTGGACACGAATCTAAAGCAGCCGATTTACTCTTCTTGGTTATTTTGGCTCTTCCTATTCGTACTAATTGTGAAATTGTTGGCATATATATTATATATAAATTTAATAATCCTCTTTTAAGAGGGCCGCAAAGGTAGAAATTAAAATGTAAAATTCAAACCCTAATTCATTAATTTTCATAACATTTATGATTTTTTTTTCTAAGCTTACATTATTAGTTTAACTTTTCCGTTAGATTTACATTATAAAACAGCAATTTAACTGGTGCAAAAAACTGGCATTTTATACCTTATTATAGTTATAAGCATTTCTTTTGACGTGTTTGGTCAAACTTTATCGCTTCACATCAGCGGAAATAATCCGTATGAAACAAAAGTTTTAGATTCGCTCGATTATAGAAAAAAGCATGAGAATTACGTTTCCATCCAGAATGAAATTGATTTAATTCAAAAAACACTTTTCAATATTGGTTACATTGAAAACCATATCTATCCGCTAAAAAAAAATAACGATTCTACATTTTCAACTCAAATAAGCCTAAAAACAAAGTATAAAGCGATACATATATATTACGAAAGATCGCAAATTGATATAAAACTACTAAACTCAGTTTCAGAAAAAGTATTTGAAAATTATTTTATAATTGATTTTATTCAACTCGAAAGCACTTTGAATTTTATTAATTCCAAAATGATAGAAAAAGGTTTTCCTTTTACAAAATTGAAATTATCCAATATCGAAATTGAATCAAGACATAACCTAAAAGCTTATTTAAATATTGAAACTACAAACCGAAAACGTAATATCAGTAAAATCATAATTAAGGGTTATGAAAAATTCCCCCATTCCTTCTTAAAATACTATTTAAAAATTAAGCCTAATCAACTTTTTAACCTAAATGAAATTAAAACCAAAACTAAAGGCTTAAATAATTTAAGATTTGCAAGCGAGATAAAACCTCCGGAAGTACTTTTTTCTAAAGATTCAACTACCTTATATGTTTACCTCCAAAAAACAGCGAGCAATACTTTTGACGGCTTTTTAGGTTTTGGAACTAATGAAGACACTAACAACCTTCAATTTGATGGCTACCTCAATTTAAGTCTTATCAATAATTTAAATTATGGTGAGTCTTTTAAGTTGAATTACAAGAGTGATGAAAACGACCAAAAAACATTTGAAACTAATTTAAGTCTACCGTATTTATTAAAGTCACCTATCGGTATTGATTTGGCACTTCGCATTTTTAAACAAGATTCATCTTTTAGCACAGTCAACCAATCGGTAAAAGCACATTACCAAATAAACACTAAGCATAAAATTTATTCAGGCATCCTATCAACACAATCAAACAACCTACTAAATGAAAATACTAGCACTACCATTTTCGATTATAATACAAGGTATTTTTCGCTAGGTTATCAATTTCTGAAAAATCAAAATTATAATTCATTATTCCCAATAAACACCAGCATTTTATTTGAAACAAATATTGGAACAAGATACCAAACGGACCAACAAGAAAATCAATCCTTAATGAGTTTTGACGGCTACAAGATTTTAAATTTAGACAACAAAAACAGTTTCTATCTAAGACTTAATGTAGCTAATCTCAATTCAAAAACCTATTTTGAAAATGAATTATTACGATTTGGAGGCATAAATTCCATAAGAGGTTTTGAAGAAAACAGCATTTACGCAACGTTATTTGGATTGATAAACACCGAATATCGTTATCAATTAAACAACACACTCTATATACATTCAATTTCCGATCTTGGTTTTTTCGAAAACGAATTACAAAACACCGAAGAAAGACTTTACACTTTTGGTTTTGGTTTTGGAATTCTGACAAAAACAGGCCTTTTAAAATTTAATTTCGCTAATGGCAAAAATGAGAATAACTCATTTAAATTGGCTAATTCTAAAATACACCTTAGTTTAATTGCGAATTTTTAAATTTAAAATAACACTTTCTTAATAAATAGGCAATAATTAGAAACTTTAACCATAATTTATTGGTTTATTAACAATTTATTTTGATTTTTGAAATTGACTAATTCAAATAATTTTAACATGAAAACAAAGTTTAGTGGAATACTAACGCTTTTGTTAGCGTTTGTCGTGCAATTAACATTTGCACAAGAAAAGACAATTTCAGGTACAGTATCAGATGGTTCTGGTTTACCGCTTCCTGGAGCAACTGTCTTAGTAAAAGGTACTTCTTCGGGTACATCAACAGATTTCGATGGTAAATTCTCAATACAGGCAAAGCAAGGAGCAACCCTTGTAGTTAGTTTTGTTGGTTACACATCCAAAGAAATCAAAGTAGGTGCTTCTAGCACCGTTAAAATAACCTTACTAGAGGATGCAGAATCTTTACAAGAGGTGGTTATTACAGGTTTTGGTAGAAAAGTTGAAAAAAGATCTGCCACCTTCTCCGTACAGGAATTGAACGGAGACGAAATGACTGCCGCTCGTGAAACCAATATTGTAAATTCTTTATCAGGTAAGATTGCTGGTGTACAAATTACAAATAGCTCAGGAGCCGTTGGTTCTTCTTCTCGAGTTATTCTTAGAGGTGCATCTTCAATTACTGGTAACAATCAGCCATTATATGTGGTAAACGGTGTACCATTAGAAAGTGGAAACTTTGGTAATGCTGGTGATGGTGGTGGTGCTGATTTACCAAATGGTATCTCGGACATCAATGCTGATGATATAGAATCTATATCTGTTCTTAAAGGACCAGCTGCTGCTGCACTATATGGTGTAAGAGCATCAAATGGTGTAATTCAAATTGTTACAAAAAGTGGTAATAAAGGTAAAGGCTTAGGAGTTTCTTTCAACAGCACTATGTCTGTTGAAACCCCACTTGTTTTACCTAACTTCCAAAATTCTTACGGTGGTGGAGGTAACCAAGACTTCTATGAATGGATAGATGGTAGCACTGGTAGTGGTGGTGTTGATGAAAGCTGGGGTCCACCTTTAGACGTGGGTTTAGAGTTTGTACAATGGGATTCTTATAAAGTAGGAGGAGCTCCTCTTCCATGGGTTTCAAATCCAAATAACATCAAAGATTTTTTTGATACTGGTATTACTTTAAATAACAGCCTTTCATTTTCTGGCGGAGCAGAAAACATTGGATACCGATTATCCACTGCAACAATGAAACAAACAGGTATGGTTCCAAACACTGATCTTAGTCGATTCTCTGTAAATGGTTCATCTACCTACACAATATCTGATAAATTCACAACTTCAATTGATGTGAATTACACTCGTTCTAAAAGTGATAACTTGGTAACACAAGGTTATAACAACGAGAATCCTGTGCAACAAATGATTTGGTCTCAAAGACAAGTTAACTTCCAAGATTTAAAAGATTGGAGAAATCTACCTTTATCTCCAGAAGGTACAGCTGCTGCGGGAACACCCTTAAACTGGAATACTGTTTACCAAAACAACCCTTATTGGGTGTTAGACACAAACACAAAACAATATGCTAAAGACAGACTTGTAGGAAATATTGGATTTAATTACGCAATTAACGACCAATTTAATGTTAGCGGTAAAATAGGTTCAAACTTTTGGAACTCTAGACAAAACAACAGACAAGCTTTTGGAAGTAATAGTGCTCCAAATGGATTCTATGAAGAAATTAACCGTACTTATTTTGAAAGAAACACGGAGTTAATAGCTACTTATAACACAAAAATTACTGACGATTTACATTTTGAAATAAGTGCTGGTGGAAACTCTATGTACAGAAAATCAGAATTAGCTCAAACACAAGTTCCTCAACTTCAATTACCGGACTTTTACAATGTAAGCAACTTAGCTGCAGGTAGTAGCTGGGTGGTAAACAACTCATTTTCAGAGCAAAAAATAAACAGTTTATTTGGATTTGGTAAATTCTCATATAAAAACTATTTATTTTTAGAATTTTCAGGAAGAAATGACTGGTCTAGTTTATTACCAATTGCTAATAATAACTTCTTCTATCCTTCTGTAACAGCTAGTGCTGTTATTACTGATATGGTTGATATAAATTCAGATGTTTTATCATTTTTAAAACTACGAGGTGGTTGGTCTGAAGTTGGTGGTATTGGTGCTTTAAGCCCATACAGTTTACAGCCAACTTATTCTTTATCCACTGAAACATGGGGTGGAAATTCTGTGGCTTTCTTGCCAAGTCAGTTAAACAATCCTAATATTAAATCAGAATCAACTACTGGTGTTGAATTTGGTATGGACCTTAGATTATTTAATGGTAATGTTCGTTTTAACGCAACTTATTACGATCAAACAAGTTCTGATCTTGTAGTACCTGTACAGGTAACTGCAGCTTCTGGTTATACTAGCGCGGTTCAAAACGTTGGTGAAATGAACAACAAAGGTATTGAGCTACAATTAGGTTCTACCTTAGTTCAAAGTGGTGACTTTACTTTCGACTTAGATTTAAACTTTGCTAAAAACAAAAACGAAGTTGTTTCGTTGGGTGGTTTAGAATCCTTAGTACTTGGTGGTCAATGGAATATGACATTGGAAGCTAGAGAAGGTTTACCATATGGCTCAATAGTAGGAACGTATTTCGAAAGAAGTCCTAGTGGTGAAGTAATATATGAAAATGGATTGCCTACAATTGCAACAGGAACAAAGGTATTAGGCAACATTACTCCAGACTGGACTGGTGGCGCTAATTTTACATTCTCATACAAAAACATAAGTTTAAATGTATTAGTTGATGCTAAAATAGGTGGTGATATTTATACTATGACAAATACATGGGGTAGATATGCAGGTGTGTTATACGAAACATTAGCAGGAAGAGAAAATGGTATTATTGGTGACGGTGTTATGTTGGTTGATGGGGATTATGTTCCTAATAATGTAACAGTAACTGCAGAAGACTATAACAAAAGAGCATACTCAAACAGTATCGTTGAAAGTTCTGTTTTTGATGCATCTTACGTTAAATTAAGACAGGTAATGTTAAACTACAAACTACCTAGAAGATTAATTGATAAAACGTTATTTACAGATATAAACTTCTCTTTGGTAGGTAGAAACTTGGCTATTTTGCATAAAAATGCACCTCACATTGACCCGGAATCTTCATTTAGCGATGATAACTCTGAACAAGGTCAAGAATTTGGTCAATTACCATCTGCAAGAAGTGTTGGTTTAAATATTCAATTGAAACTATAATAACAATTATAAAAATAACATTTAAACATATGAAACGATTTAAAATTATATCATTTTTATTATCAGGCTTATTAGTTTTAGTAGGTTGTGATAATAATTTTGAAACGCTAAACCAGGATCCTAACAATCCTACAGCAGTCCCTTCAAGTCTTCTTATTCCTGGAATAGCAAGAGGGGCTCAAAACAGATCTTACAGCACATTTGTTGGAGGAGATATGGGAGCATGTTGGGCTCAACAATTTTCTAAAGTACAATACAACGATGAGGAAAGATATATCCCTAGACAATCTGTTATTACGACTGTTTGGGATGACTTCTACGCCGTAGTAATATCAGACGCTAATTCTATGTATAACATTGCTTCAGAAGAAGAAAATAATAACATGATGGGTGTTGCTTTAACTTTACAAGCATACGGATACTCATTCTTAACAGATGTTTTTGGTGATATCCCATTTACTGAGGCTATTAAAGCTGGTGTTGATGGAAATATTTCTCCTGTTTATGATGAACAAGAAGTTGTATACAATGGTATTTTAAAGTTACTTGACGATGCCATTGCATTGTTAGGAACTTCTGGAACTATAGATTCTACAAATGATATTATATATGGCGGAGATGCCACTTTATGGAAAAAATTTGCAAGTTCTTTAAAATTTAGAGTGCTTATGAGAGCTTCTGCCAAAATGGACGTAGCTTCACAATTGCAAGCCTTAGTATCTGCTGGAAATTTATTCACAAGTAATTCTGAAGATGCTCGATTAGTTTATTTAGGTGCCGACCCAAGTGCAAATCCACTTTATGAAACTATTGTGTTTGGTACTCGTGGTGAATGGAAAGTTAATTCTGTAATGATTGATATGTTAGCAAGCACTAACGATCCTCGTTTGGCTGTATATGCGCAGAAAAATGCCGACGGCGTTTATAGAGGGAAGCCTTCTGGCCTAAATGATGTTCCAAGTGATGACTATAACTACACAAATGTTTCTGCATTGGGTACGTTCTATTTACGTCCTGAACTTCCAGGATTCTTTATCTCCTACCCTGAACTTAAATTCTTAATGGCCGAAGCGGTTACTAAAAATTATATTACAGGTAATGCAAATACACATTATTTAGAAGGAATTAGAGCTTCAATGGAGTACAACGGCGTTTCTACAGCCGATATTTCTTCTTATTTATTAAACAAATCTTTAGCTACTTCATCAACACAAGCAGCCCTTACAGATATCGCAACCCAAAATTGGATTGCTCTTTATTCTCAAGGTGTTGAAGCATGGACTGAATGGAGAAGAACTAAGATTCCTGCTTTAACTCCTGCAATAGATGGTGCTTTAACACAAATACCATTGCGTTACAACTATCCTACAACTGAGGCTTCTATTAATAAAGCCAATTATGAAGCGGCTGTTTCGTCTCAAGGTACAGATAATTTAACGACACCTCTTTGGTGGATGGATTAATTTACAAACTATTAAAATAAAATTATGAAAGCAATAAAAATATTAAGCCTATTATTTCTCACACTTATTACAGTTTCGTCTTGTAATGATGCTGATTTAAATGTGGATAATCCAGATGGTAACTATAGCGAAGGCGGACTTTTAGATGTTAAAAACACTTCTATTAATTACGTAGTTGGTAATCCTGGTCCTTATTCTGCTTCAATAAGAGTATACCAAGGCGCTGTGAAAACAACAAGTATCAGAGTGAGCAAAACTTTTTACACTTCTAAAACAGTTACAGACACAGACGGTGTTGAATCAAAAGTTGTAGTAAAGTCAAATACTATTGATGATTTCAAAACAATTACGGTAACTGGAGACCAAAACAGTTTGGTAAATTATAGTTTTACTTTTGAAGAATTGGCTGCTGACTTAATCGCAGATGGAAGTCCGTTATCAACCAATGACGGAGATTACTTAGTTGGAGATTACTGGCAATTGGATTATTATGTAATGACCAGCAATGGCGAACGAATTAATTATCAAAGCACTAAAGCAACTGTATCTACAAGATTTGCTGGTACATATACAGTTTTACAAGGTGATTATTGGAGAATTGGAGAGTATTATGCAAACTATTTTAATCCTACTGTGGTAATTGAATCTATTGATGCTTCTATCTATAAGCACAATGGAATTTCTGCTTGGGATGACAACACATTCTATTTCACCGTTGATTCTGATACAGGTAAAATTACCATATTAGAAACTAATTTAGATGGAACAGCTACCTTATTAAATGATAATCCAATAATTACATGTGATAATTTTGCGATGACTACAGCTCCTTGTACGGGATCTAATATAGCAATCAAAAATGATGTAACAGGTGAAGACCAATTAATACTAACTGTAGGTTATTTTACATCTGGATCAGGTCCAAGAGAATTTTATGAAAAACTACAAAAGATTGTAGATTAATTTAACATTAAAAAAAATAAAATGATAACAAAAAATTATAAAAATATATTTTCTTGCCTGTTAGCATTAACTATAAGTATCATTGTAGTTAGTTGCGATCAGGAAGAGAATACAGGATATAGCTCTTTGGTACCTACCGCACCAAACTTAACAGTTACCACAACGGTAAGCAACTTAAATTTAATAGAAGACGACTCTTCTTATGGATTTACAGCAACCTTAAGTACAGTGCAAATGGTAGATGTAAAGTTACATGTAAATCAAATAGCAGGAGATGCTACCTTAGGGGAAGATTATACTGTAGATAGTGAATTGGTAATTAGAGCTGGATCGCTATCTGCTACTGGTAAGATTACTATTCTTTCAGATGATATAGCAGAGGAAACAGAAACTGTTAAAATTCAAATTGGTGATGACACAACTGCCAATGCTTCGATAACCCCTGCAACAATGGAATTCACTATATTAAATTATACAGAAGGTGATTTAGCAATTAATTTAGAATGGGCTATTGCCACGACTACAACTGATAATTCAGGAGTAGAAATCGAACCAACAGACTTTGCTGATATGCGTCTTTTAATCTCAAGTAGTGAAGATGTTGTAGGTGATATTGATGAGGCTGATGGCGCTGGTTTTGAAGGTTTAGTTTTACCTTCAACAACACCTGATGGAACCTATTATGTAATGGCTGATTTCTTTGATGTAGATACATCATTATCAAGAGACATGAATTTGGATATCAATTTTAACCAAACAGGTGTGATCTCAAACGAAATGATGGCTTTCCCTAACGCTATAAATTCAACTGAATTTTGCACTTACGTGTCAACATACTACATAATGGCTGAAATTGTAAAATCTGGTTCTACTTATACAATTAATAGAGTTGGAGAGAAAAAGAGTAAAATTGTAGCCGATATAAATGCTTCAATTTTTATAGGAACCGCTACAGCAGTTGAAGACGAATGGGCTGATTATTCTCCTGGAGACACAACAGAATTACTACCTGTGCTTGGAGATCCTTACTCATTTATTATAGACACACCTTCTTACATGACTTGGATTGCTAACAACGATACAGCTTACATGGTGGTAACTATTGATCCATTAACCTTAAATGTTACTGTTCAAGCAAATACTTGGTTCGACTATGGCCAACCTGGTGGTGGCGGAGATGAATATGGAACTGGTACAGTTAACCCTTGTACTGGAGAAATAACCTTATCAATTACCTACGATTTGGGAGCTTGGGGACTTTATGAAAATCAAACTTTAATATTTTCTACACAATAAAAGTTTTTAAATAGTTTGAAAAAACCATCAGTTTTTAAACTGATGGTTTTTTTTTGCATGATGCTAAACAATAAGTAATTTATTTGAGAATTAAACAACCTCATAAATTATCAAATACTATAAAGAATAGTAATAATCAACTATTTTAATAACATCCTCCTCCTTGGTAAAACGTAATTTATTTTCTTTAATAAAATTAGATGTTGCCTCTTGGTTAGAATTTAATATTTGCATAAAGTCCTTCTCCTTTAATCTTACTTCTTCATATAACCCATCAGCATTCTTTAAATAATAAATTGTCTTATCCTGAAACTCAAGAGGTAAATTATTTATGGTTTGACTACCCTTACTTCGGTTAGGGTCAAATACGACCTTAATATTCTTTTTTATTAAAAAATTAGATTTAAAATTATTTCCTAGAATTTCATAGTAACCATTTTTTACAGTATCCACGAAGTTAATACCATCTAACATTACAAAATAATGATTTAAACCACTATCGAAAATCACAAACCCTTTTATTTTTTCATCCTCAATAGCGACAATTTCAATAGGATTATCCCTAAATTTAATTAAAATACGATCATTGTAAACATCATATTTTAAAAATTCTTGTTTCATTACGACACTATCCTTAATAAATAACTCACCTTTATTCCACTCATTATAAATATAATCTTTGCCTTTAATTTCATTATTAGGAGTTATAATAATTCGATGTAACGATCGCTCTCCTAGGTTATCTAAATTTTGAGCATCAATACTAATAAAACATAAGACGACAATAAGTATAATAATTTTTCTCATTCTATTTTAATTTAAAGGAAATATACAAAAAAAGCTAGTGGAAACAATCACCATGTAAAATCTCATATGGCTAGTAAGGTCTAAAAAATTAATAAAAATAAAGGCGAATAAAAACATAGCGTTAATAAACCATCTCTTAATAATAAGGTTATACTTTGTAAAAACCCCTTACAAATACCATCAAAAACAATCCCTATTCCTTTTGTTTAATATCGTTAACCATCTTTTCGTAAGACACTAACAAACAATCAAATAAATAAGTATTTTCGTAATAATTACGTAGTACAAATGTTTATTTTAACGGAATTTTATTGTTTTTTTAACTTATTATTTGGAGTTTTGTCATTGACTAATTCAAAAAATCTTAAAATGAAAAGAAAGTTTAGTGGAATTCTAACGCTATTATTAGCGTTTGTTGTGCAACTAACATTTGCACAAGAAAGAACAATTTCAGGAACAGTTTCGGACGCTTCGGGCTTCCCGCTTCCTGGAGCAACCGTTGTAATTAAAGGGACCAATACAGGAACGTCTACCGATTTCGACGGAAAATATGCAATAAAGGCAAACTCAGGTGCTTCCCTAGTTTTCAGTTTTGTTGGATACACTACCAAAGAAATAAAAGTGGGTACTTCAAGCACTATTAATACCACCATGCAAGAGGATGCTACATCACTTGAAGAAGTTGTAGTCGTTGCGTATGGTACGCAAACAAAGAAAGCTATAGTTGGTGCCGTAGCCGTAGTATCATCCGATATAATAGAAAACCAACAGGTTACTTCAGTAACTACCGCACTACAAGGTAGTGTTCCTGGTGTTAGTATTATAGCAAGCGGTGGACAACCAGGTGACAACCCAACCATCAGAATACGAGGTGTTTCGTCAATCAATGCATCTGCTTCTCCTTTAATTATTTTAGATGGAGCTCCTTTTAATGGAAACTTAAATACCATCAGTGCAGATCAAATTGAAAGTATGAATGTACTTAAAGATGCCTCTTCAACATCATTATATGGATCTAGAGGTGCGAATGGAGTTATTTTAATAAATACTAAAAAAGGTAAACTTAACGCTCCAACTACAGTATCAGTTAGATCTACAGTCGGTTTTGCTAACCAAGCTGTACAACCTCACGAGTTATTAGACACTGATACTTTTACAGAATATACTTGGGAAGCTATGCGCAAT
This sequence comes from Mariniflexile sp., assembly GCF_041583155.1. Lineage (GTDB taxonomy): Bacteria > Bacteroidota > Bacteroidia > Flavobacteriales > Flavobacteriaceae > Mariniflexile. Next base: position 67,913 of record NZ_JBFHGK010000017.1, on the reverse strand, counting down.
GCAGCACAATATGAAGATGGTCTATCTTCTGCAAATGCAGCAACTTACGCTTCAAACAATTTAATTCCAATTTTAGGTTATAATCCTTACGGAATCGCAAATCCTGTGGGAACTGATGGCAAGTTAGTATCCACTACCAAGTTATGGGATACGGATTGGGAAAATTTACTTTTCAACGATGCTGCTACTAGACAAGAACACTCTATAAGTGTTTCAGGAGGTAGTGAAAACACATCATATTATTTCTCTGGGAACTACTTAAATCAAGAAGGAAGTATCAAAACTTCAGATTTTGAGAGAATCACGACACGTTTAAACATTGATAGTAAAGTAAAAGAATGGTTCAGAATGGGATTAAACCTATCTTATTCAACTTCAAGTCAAACTTACCCAGATCAGAGTGGTTCTTCCTATACAAGTACAATTCAGTGGATTAACAACTTATCATCATTTTATCCATTATACAGACATGATGCAAATGGCAACATAGTTTTAGATAACGACGGTAATCCAATTTATGATTATGGCAATACTGCAGGTCAATCTCTTAACGCTGCCAGACCACAATACCAAGGAGAGAATATTGTTGGTTCTTTATATTTATATAATGAAATATACAAAAGAGACAATATTACTGCGAACACCTATTTTCAAGTTAATATAACACCAGATTTGAGCTTTAAAACTCAAGTTTCTTATGAAAAATATATTTATGACTATTTTAGCTACAACCATAGCGAATATGGTGTTGCTGCTAGTGTTGGAGGGCGTGTTGACCAAGATAGAAACTTTGTTACCACTACAAACATGATTAACTCATTAAACTACAACAAAACGTTTAATGATCATAAAATATCTGTTGATGTTATACATGAAGCTTTTAAAAGAAGTGACGATGACTTGGGTGCTCAAGGTGTTGGTTTTTTACCAAACGTAAAGGTATTAAACGGTAGCACGACTCCAGAAGGTGTAAGCGGTGCCATTTCAGACGAGACTTTAGATTCGTATTTAGCTAGACTTTCATACAACTACAAAGAGCGCTATTATGTTGAGGGATCTTTTAGAACAGATGGTTCTAGTAGATTCAGTTCAGATGTTAGATGGGGTAATTTCTACTCGGTTGGTGGTTCTTGGATCATATCAAACGAAGATTTCTTATATAATAACGATGTTGTAAATTTATTTAAAATTAGAGCTTCTTATGGTGAACTTGGGAATAATTTAGTTTTAGATGACCTAGGAAATTCGGTTTACTTCCCTTACCTATCACTTTTTGAAACAGGAGAAAACGAACTAGATAACACAGGTGTATTATTAGGTCAAGTAGCCGACCCAAGACTAACATGGGAAAAAACTGCTTCTAGCAATATTGGTGTAGATTTCGAACTATTTAATCACCTTATCAACGGATCTGTTGATTACTATTCAAAAGAGTCTGTTGATTTAATATATAACAAACCGTTAGCAGTATCAACAGGTAACGAATCTATCACAACTAATATTGGTGCCATTAAAAATTATGGTGTAGAGGTTGCGTTAAGTGCAAATATTATCAATAAGGAAAATTTTAGATGGACACCAAGTGTTAACTTTTCGTTTGACAGAAACGAAATTACAGAACTAAGCCAAGAATCGTTTATTAACGGTACTAAGCGATGGGAAGTTGGTAAGTCTTTATACGAATTTTATATGCAAGAATGGGCAGGCGTTGATCCACAAAACGGTTATGCGCTTTGGTATAAAGATGTGCTAGACACAAACGGTGAACCAACAGGAGAAAGAGAAGTTACTAGTGATTATGCTGAGGCTTCTAGAAACTATTTGGACAAATCATCCTTGCCAGATGTTATTGGAGGTTTCAATAATTCAATTGTTTGGGGTAATTTTGATTTCAATATTTTATTTAATTTCAGTATGGGTTCATACATTTATGATTCCAATTATGCTGGTTTATTTGGTGCGTTCGAAACTGCTGGAATACCAGGTACTGTAGATTTAAATAATAGATGGCAGGAACCTGGAGATATCACAAATATTCCATTATTACTAGCATCTCAAAACGATTTTTCTAGTAGATCTGATAGATTCTTATTTAAGAATGACTATTTAAGATTAAAAGCATTAACGTTTGGTTACAACTTACCCAAACAAACCATTAACAAGTTTGGGATATCAAAACTAAGAGTTTATTTTCAAGGAGATAATCTAGCAACTTTCCAAAGTCATAAAGGCTTAGATCCAGAACAAAGTTTAGCTGGAACTACAGATTACCGTTCATATAACCAAAGAATATTTTCATTTGGTTTTAATTTAGACTTTTAAAAATTTAGAAAAATGAAAAAATATATAATTTTACTACTTATACCCTTCATAACTATTAGTTGTGAGGATAATTTCTTAAACGACCCAGCACCTACAAGTTCGGTTTCGGATGTTGTTATTTTTGGATCTAGAGAAGGGGCGGAAGCTTTACTATCTGGAATTCACAGAAATTTTAGAAGACAATTCACCAGAACAGATGCTGGTGGTGTTTACTCGCTTTATTTTGCAAGAGCCGTTAAAGGGAACGATTTAATCCAGAATTCTTGGTACAATTTTGATTATGACAATGATAATAGAGAACCTACTTATACCAGAACTATTTTTAACTGGGAATACCCTTTTTATATGATTAATCAAGCAAATAGTTTAATTAATGGGGTTGAATTAAGTAGTTCCATATCGGAAGCAGACAAAAGTGAGTTAATTGCGCAGGGAAAAACTATTAGAGCATTTTTCTATTTTCAATTAGCCATGGAGTTTCAACACACTTATACTTACGATTCATCATTGCCAGCACCACCTATCTACACAGAGTTATCCTTAGATGGTAAACCAATGAGCACACTTGATGAAATGTATGCTTTAATTCTTTCAGATTTAACAGAAGCTGTTGAAAATTTAAATTCATCAAGATTAGGCAAATCGTATGTTAATCAGCAAGTTGCTAATGGTATATTAGCCAATGTATATTTAGTAATGGAAAATTGGGCTGGTGCAGCAGAAGCAGCTCATAATGCCTACGGAGGGGATGTTTCGGCTGTTTTAGATCCTAACAATTATGATGATGGCTTCGATGATATTAATAATATGGAATGGATTTGGGGTATGCCTCAAACAACCGATCAATCAAATTATTATTATATCGCACCACATGCATTTACAGATCATCAAGCAGATGCCTATTATGGAACATACATAAATAGAGACTTTGTAGCTTTATTTTCAGATTCAGATGTTAGAAATTTATTTGAAACTCCATATGGTGGTTCAGATGCCAATTGGAATTATTACACCACTACCAAGTTTCATTTCGCATTTGATTCAGACATACCTCTTATGAGAACTCCAGAAATGATTTTAATTGAAGCAGAGGCGTTGTTTAAACAAGGCGGTGCAAATGTGGATACCGCACACGATTTATTATTTCAATTACAATCTAACAGAGACCCATTAGCTGTAAAATCAACTAATACTGGAAATGCCCTTTATGAAGAAATTTTAGTTGAAAGAAGAAAAGAACTATATGCAGAAATTGGTGTAGAATGGTTTGATGCCAAAAGGCTAAGAAGAGGTATTACAAGAACTGGAAATCATAGATTAATTAACTCAGGACTTTTACCTGATGACAAAAAGTTCTTTTTAAAAGTTCCACAAAAGGAAATTGACGCTAATGAAAACATTGACAACAGCGTTAATGCAAATCGATAACAATTAGTATAATCGTTTAAAAATTAACTAATGAAACATATAACATACATTTTTTTAGCAATATTTTCTTCAATATTACTTTACAATTGCGAAGAAGACACCAATGAATCTAGCCTTAGTTATGTAACTTTTGGAAACGCTAGTTACTCCGCTGGAGTTGATGTTGGTGGTGAAACTACAGTAGATATTCCAATTTACACTTCAAACATTACAGGTAATGATAGGACCTTCAGTTTATCAATTGATGGAACAGGTGCATCAGATAATTCATATACCGTACCTCAAACCGTTACGGTACCTGGTGGAACAAACAAAGGTGTTTTAAGCATAAACCTATCAGACGTCAACCTAGGAATAGGTATAAACAAAGTAATTGTTAATTTTGTGGCAGACGGAACAGTAGCTAACATTGGAGACGGAACAACTATAAATTACTACCAGATTTGTAATGAAGTAACTTTAACTTTAGATTTAGCCTTCGATAGTTATCCCGAAGAAGCTTATTGGGAAATACAAAATTCCCTTGGAGATGTAATTGCTTCAGTTGAAGAAGGAACCTATTCAGGAATGAGCACTGCATCCGAAACAATTTCGATTTGTGGAGATAGAGACTTCATTTTCATCTTAAAAGACAGTTATGGAGATGGTGGGCACACCTTCTCTTTAAAATTAGATGGAGTTGTTATTGCTCAAGTTACGCAACCGTACAGCTATGATAGTTCAATCAGCACACCATTTGAAACTAAATAAACAATAAAAGAATATTTTTTTCATAAAAAAACCACTTCTTAGGAGGTGGTTTTTTTATGTCTAAATCTTTTAATGCCTAATGCCAAAATCAATAAAAAATCTTGACTAATTTCACATAAAATGATTTCCTATCACCCCTTATAATGTTAGAATACATTTAGCAAAAACAATTTTTGTAAGAAAAAAGATGTTATTTGTTAAATAATAAAAACAAAAAACAATTAATAAATCGCAAAACCTTTTCAAGTAAAGGATTCCATTCGCTTCAGACAAGTTTTACAATATAAATTATATTTCAACCTTCTCACATTTGGATTTTATTACAAAAAAAAATTATAAAAAACTATGACATTTGCCTGGAATAGCGGAAGTTAAGATTAAAACAAACACAATTCATCTTAATTTAACAATTAAATAACACAATATTTTAACAAATAAAATATTACAAGTTATTTATTAAAAATCATGAAAAAATTACATTAAAACCCAATATTTATTAATTTATTGTTAGAGTTTTAATAATCAAGCTAAATATTTTACATTTTTTTATTGTTTTATTAACTTTTTATTTTGATTTTTGACGCTGACTAATTCAAATAATTATAAAATGAAAACAAAGTTTAGTGGAATTCTAACGCTCTTACTTGCGTTTGCCGTGCAATTTACTTTTGCACAAGAAAAGACTATTTCAGGTAAAGTTTCAGATGCTTCTGGCTTACCGCTACCTGGAGCAACAGTCGTAGTAAAAGGAACCTCTTTTGGTACCTCAACAGATTTCGATGGCAAGTATGTCATCAAAGCTAAACAGGGTGCAACTCTTGTTTATAGTTTCGTTGGTTATACAACCAAACAAGTACAAGTTGGTACATCAAACACTATTAATTTAGTTTTAGAAGAAGATGCAACCTCACTTAACGAAGTAGTTGTAGTGGCTTTTGGTACAACCACAAAGGAAGCATTTACAGGTTCTGCCAGCATTGTTAAGGCTGAAGATCTTGAGCTTCGACCACTAACCTCCCCAATTGCAGCAATTGAAGGTAATGCTACTGGGGTGCAATTTCTATCAGCTTCTGGGCAACCAGGCTCCTCTCCTAGCATCGTAATTAGAGGTGTAGGTACGTTAAACGGAAATACGGATCCACTTTTTATTGTGGATGGCGTATCTTATCAAGGCGGACTGAATACCATTAATCAAGATGATATCGAATCGATGACCATCCTGAAAGATGCCGCTTCAACCTCGCTTTATGGATCTCGTGCCGCTAATGGTGTGGTTATCATTACCACTAAAAAAGGTAAGAAAAGCACAGGGATTACTGTTAATGCAACTAGTCAGTTCGGAACCATAACCAAGGGCATTGATGAATATGACGCTGTTAACCCAGGTGAATATTACGAATTAATGTTTCAGTCATATAAAAACTCTTTAACAGGTGCTAATGCCGCACAAACTGCTGCTTCACAATTATACAATCGTTTAGGCAGAAATCCATTTAATGTTGCAAATGACCAGATAGTAGACGTTAATGGTGTTTTAAACCCAAATGCTCAGCTAATTGCAGAGGATTTAAGTTGGTATGATGCTTTGGAAAGAACAGGCTCTAGACAAAGTCACTCTATAAACGTATCAGGAGGAGGGGAAAAACACTCTGTGTTTTTATCTGCTTCCAACCTAGATGAAAATGGATATGTAATTGAGAGCAATTACAAAAGAACTACTACACGTTTAAGTGGGACATTCGACGCTGCAAAATGGTTAACTATTGGCGGTAATGTTAACATCTCTACAGAAAACACACACGGTCCTGCATCAAGAGGAACATCAGTTGCAAACGTTTTTGGTTTTGCAAAAAATATGGGGTCCATTTATTCTCCTTACTTACTAGATCCTGTAACAGGCCAAATACTTAGAGATGAAGCAGGTGATATTATTTGGGATAGAGGTGAAAGCATCGCTTCTTTAGGAATTCAATCAAGACCAACAAACGTTGGGCGTAACGCTCTTGAGGAAGCTATTTTGAATGAAGAAATAACCAGAAGAAACAACTATGGTTATAGATTTAATGCCGATTTTACAATTATTGAAGGGCTAAAAACTAGTTTCATTTATGGGCAAGATTACCAAGACAGCATCAATCAAAGCTATGAAAACCCAGTAGTTGGTGATGGTGCTCCTACTGCTAGATTTGATGATAACAGATTCAGAAGAACTGTTGAAAATTTCAATCAATTAATTAGTTATAACAAAACCTTAGGAAATCATAATTTTGATTTAACCTTAGGACACGAAAGTTTTGATAGAAATTTTTCTGAAAATAGAGCGTTCAAAAGTACTGAAACTGCATCTGGAATCTATGAATTAGCAAACTTTTCGGTTATATTAGATGCTGATGGAAGTAGTACAGATTATAAACTAGAAGGTTATTTAGCTAGGCTAAATTATGATTTTGGTAGTAAATATTATTTAAGTGGATCTGTAAGAAGAGACGGATCATCCGTTTTCACCAATAATAAATGGGGAACATTTTATTCTGTTGGTGGTGCATGGAGAATTGATCAAGAAAGCTTCATGAAAAATGTGAATTTTATAAATAACCTAAAACTAAGAGGTTCTTATGGTCAAGTTGGGAATGACCAATTAGGTAACTATTATATCTCTCAACCATTATATGCCATTTATCCAAATGCAGGAGCTCCTGGTATCTTTTGGGACTCAACGGGTAATGCTGATTTAAAATGGGAAACTTCAGAAAGTTATGATGTTGCTTTAGAATTCGGATTATTCAACAATCGTATATCAGGTTCATTTGAGTATTATAAAAAGATTTCATCTGACCTTTTATACAACGTACCTATAGCTCCATCAGAAGGTCAAATTGAAGCTCCAGACAATGTTGGCGATTTATACAATGAAGGCTTTGAACTAGGTTTAAATGCGCAAATTATAAAATCAAATAATTTCTCTTGGAATTTAGGCATTCAAGCTTCAACTCTTAAAAATGAGATTACAGCACTTCCAAACCCTTTCGTAGATGGGTCTAAACGTTGGGAAGTTGGTCGTTCAAGATATGATTTCTTTTTGTATGATTATGCTGGTGTAGATCCAACAAACGGAGATGCTTTATATTATATGTATGAAGAAGTTGACGGACAAGTAGGTGTTCCAGTGCTTAATGATGATGGCACTCATAAAACATCTAATAGCTGGGCGACTGCATCAAAAGGCTATGCTAATGCATCTGCCATTCCAGATTTAATTGGCTCTATAACAAACAGTTTTAAATATAAAAATATAGATTTAAGTGTCTTACTAACTTACCAAATTGGTGGTGATATCCTTGATTACGGTTATGCAGATATGATGCACGCAGGTACTTATGGAGCATCTTTACACCCTGATATGCTGAATACTTGGAAAAATCCTGGTGATATTACCGATGTACCAAGATTACAAAATGGCAATATAAATTTAGCTCAATCTTTATCAACAAGATGGTTAACTGATGCCTCTTACATAGCAATCAGAAATGTAAATCTATCTTATAGTTTAAGTAATTCTGTGGCAGATAAAATAGGAATTAATAAATTAAGATTATTTGCTTCAGGTGAAAATCTATTCATGTTTGCAAAAAGAACTGGTTTAAACCCACAATACAATCTTGCTGGAACTCCAAGTGGTAATGATTACAATCCAAACAGAGTAATCTCTATTGGTGTAAATGTGGCTTTTTAGTTAAAAAATTAAATTTAAAAACATAAAAAATGATACGAAATAAAATTAAATTACTACTTGCCTTGACAATGGTAATGGTCGTAGGCTGTTCTGAAGAATATCTTGAAACGGTACCTACAGATTCAATTTCTGAAGCTGCTGCACTTTCAAATCCTGATAATATGGAACTTGTTTTGAATGGTCTACACAGAATGATGTATGGCCAAAATCAACTAGAGGGAGGTGAATCAAGTAGATCTGGAGAGAGTTACTTTATACCAGGTTTTGATGCTGTTGGCGGAAATACCATACATTCTTCTCCAGGTAACGGTTGGATGAGAGCTGATGCACAATGGACAAGTCATATCAACCCTAATTCCACAACTAATTTAAATCTTTGGTTTCAGCGTTACCACTTTATCGCAACATCAAGCAACATTATTAATACAGTTGCTTCAAGTGATTTTACGGTAACACCACAATTAAATAACATTTTAGGACAAGCTCATGCATATCGTGCTTGGTCTTATTGGAGATTAGTAACTACGTTCTCTAAAGGTTATCTTATAGGAAACCCATCTACAGATCCGGGAGTGCCTTTAATACTAGAAGCAGGTGCACCGTATGTAGGAGCACCACGTGGCACAGTGGAAGAAGTTTATACACAAATGTATAAAGATATTGATGCTGCTATAAATTACTTAAAAGTTGCAAGTGCTGCAGAAAACAAATCAAATATTTCACTTAATGCAGCTTATGGAATTAAAGCACGTATCGCATTATCAAAAGGAGATTGGGCTGCAGCAGCAAGTAATGCGGCATTAGCTAGGGTTGGCTATCCTTTATTAAACGAAACCGAATGGCTATCAGGCTTTAACTCTTACGATTTACCAGAAGTTATTTGGGGAGGAAAAGTAATCGATACAGAATCAAATTACTTCCAATCTTATTTCTATTTTATTTCATTTTCTTTTAATGGGTCTCTAAACAGAAGTAACCCTAAATTAATTAGCAAAGAATTATATGATAGAATACCTGCTACAGATTACAGAAACAAAGCATGGTTACCATTAGCTCCAAATACAAATGGCGCCGCTTCAAATGGACAAGGAGGAAGCTATTTAACAGATCCTAATTATAACGACAAAGCTTCTTTTGATGCTGCCAAAGCGGCAATTATAGCAAAATATGGAGCTACAAGTGCTCATAATACGCATCCATATATGAATGTGAAGTTTCAATTGAAAAACCCAGGCACCACTGGAGTTGATGATGTTATTTACATGAGATCCTCTGAAATGGTATTAATCGAAGCAGAAGCAAAAGCGATGCTTTCGGATATTACAGGCGCACAAAATGCTCTTGAAGTTTTAGGAATAAAAAGAAATCCAAATTTCAACAAATTGGCATTTACTACACAAGCACAGCTTATGGATGAAATTAAATGGCAAAGAAGAGTTGAGTTATGGGGTGAAGGCTTTAGCTTCCACGATAATATCAGATGGGATGAAGCTATAGACCAAACAAATTCTGGTGCGTCTCTTGTATTATATCAAGATGGTTTCATGCAAGCAAAACCATCAACTAATGATAAATGGATATGGAAAATACCTCAAAAAGAAATTGATGCGAATCCTTTCCTTACAGATGCAGATCAAAATTAATCACGCATCGTAATGAATAAACATTGCAAGAATTAATAATTATAAAGGTAGTAATTTTAAGTTACTACCTTTTGTTTTTTTATACCTTTGCCTCATGGAAAACCAGACACAAATTTTTGGAATACGCGCTGTTATTGAAGCTGTAAACGCAGGCGAAACTATTGATAAAGTTTTTTTACAAAAAGGTTTAAAAGGAGATCTTTTTAGCGAACTCGAGTCTTTACTCAACAAAAATGCCATCAACATATCCTATGTGCCTGTTGAAAAACTTAACAGACTTACCAATAAAAATCACCAAGGTGCCGTTGCACAAATTTCTCCAATAGCATTTTATGATTTAGAAACTTTGGTTCTTAATGTAATCGAGTCTGGAAAAACACCTTTGTTTTTATTACTAGATCAATTAAGCGATGTGCGGAATTTTGGTGCTATTATACGAACTGCAGAATGTACTGGTGTTTCTGGAATTATTGTACAAAAAAAAGGTGGTGCCCCCGTAAATGGAGATACTATTAAAACAAGTGCTGGTGCCGTATTCAAAGTGCCAATCTGTAAAGTTGACCATATTAAAGATGCTGTTTTTTACATGCAGTCTTCAGGAATAAAAGTTATTGCTGCCACCGAAAAAACGGATGATTTGCTTTATGATGTTTCTTTTACTGAACCTTGTGCAATCATAATGGGTTCGGAAGATAGAGGTATCAATCCTTCTATTTTGAAAGTGGTTGATGCTAAAGCAAAATTACCAATATTGGGGGATATAGAATCGTTGAATGTTTCTGTAGCTTGTGGCGCCTTTTTGTATGAAGCCGTAAGGCAACGACTTGGTTAAATCTATTTAGAACAAACAATCAAGATTTGTTCAGAAACCTTGCCTTATTTTTTAAAACTTATTCTGAATTATTATTTTCTTTATAAGTATAAATTACATCTGGTTGCCCCTGTTCTTTTTCGGGTTCTAAATGTTCAATAAAGTTACCATTTTCATCGAAGTGCTTTAAAAAGGGATCATCGGCATCTACAAAATTTGGCGATTCCCATTCAAATTTATTGGGTTTTGCTATCGATTTTTTGAAAATAAGGGCAAATACCAATCCCGTAACAAGCCCCGACAAATGACCTTCCCACGACACACCTTCTTCTAGCGGCAAGGCATACCAAATCATACTTCCATAAAGAAAAACTACTAATAGCGACAAAGCAATGAGTCTATAATGTTTTGCTAAAACCCCTTTAAAAAAAATAAAACTTACTAAAACATAAATTAGCCCACTCGCACCGATATGGTGTGAAGGCCTGCCAATGAACCAAGTTAAAAAACCGGATAGCAAGATACCATAGAGTAACACTTTCCAAGCTATAGGACGGTAGAAATAAAACAATGCCATGGACAATACAAAAAGCGGTATTGTATTATGATACAAATGCTGAATACTTCCATGAATAAAAGGACTAAAAAAAACACCTCGAAGTCCTTTTAGGGTTTGAGGGTAAATGCCATAATCGTTAAAATGAAACCTAAAACGTACTTCAAACCAAAACACCAACCATATAGTTAGTACAAATGCTATTGGGTAAGCAATAACACCTGTTGAAAATTTGAAATGATCTTGGTTCTTCATAAGCCTAAATATAACAAATAGTTATCCATATTTGATGTGAATGCTAAAATGGCAGACAGATGCGTGAGCGATTGTAGTGGAAATCCTTTTTGTGAGGCACGAACAAAAAGATTGCAACGAAAAGCGCGACCCCCGATTTTTTTTCGGGGGACACGCCAAATAAATAAAACTTAATTACAAGGAGACTCCAGTTTTAATAGGAATTAATTAATTTTACAGTATGAATGAGCCTTTAGCCGAACGTTTGAGACCCAAAACTTTAGCCGACTATGTGAGTCAGACCCATTTGGTTGGTACCCATGGCACACTAACTCAACATATAAAACAAGGATTAATTCCATCAATGATTTTTTGGGGACCTCCAGGCACAGGTAAAACCACATTGGCGAACATTATTGCAACGGAATCTGGCCGACCTTTTTTTACCTTGAGTGCGATAAATTCGGGAGTGAAGGATATACGTGATGTTATTGACAAAGCGAAACAAAGCGGCGGATTGTTTACTACCAAAAACCCTATTTTGTTTATTGATGAAATTCATAGGTTTAGTAAATCGCAACAAGATTCATTATTACAAGCTGTTGAAAAAGGCTGGATTACTTTAATTGGGGCTACAACTGAAAACCCAAGTTTTGAAGTTATTCCCGCACTATTATCACGCTGCCAGGTTTATGTACTGAACGCTTTTGATAAGACTGATTTAGAGACCCTTTTAAGACGGGCCATTAAAACCGATGTCTACTTATCTAAAAAAAACATTAAACTTGAAGAAACCAATGCTATTTTAAGGCTATCGGGTGGTGACGCCAGAAAACTGTTGAATATTTTTGAATTGATTGTGAATTCTGAAAATTCGGATGATATTACAATTACGGATGCCTTAGTTTCTGAAAAAATTCAAAATAATACGGCGCGTTACGACAAAACAGGCGAACAACATTATGATATTATATCGGCCTTTATAAAATCGATTAGAGGCAGCGACCCAAATGCCGCAGTGTATTGGCTGGCTCGTATGATTGAAGGTGGTGAAGATGTGAAGTTTATTGCCCGACGCTTACTAATATTGGCTAGCGAAGATATTGGAAACGCAAACCCAACAGCCTTAGTTATTGCGAATAACACATTTCAGGCGGTTACCGCCATAGGCTACCCAGAATCTAGAATTTTACTAAGCCAATGTGCTACGTATTTGGCCTGTTCCCCTAAAAGTAACGCTGCGTATATGGCTATAGGCAAGGCGCAACAATTAGTAAGACAAACTGGTGATTTATCGGTACCTTTAGAAATTAGAAATGCGCCAACCAAACTTATGAAAGAACTAGGTTATGGTGACAATTACCAATACGCTCACAACTACGAAAATAACTTTGCCAACCAAGAGTTTATGCCAGATGCCATAAAAAACACAAAGCTTTATGACCCTGGGAATAATAGCAGAGAAAATACTGATAGAGCTTTTTTAAAACTAAGATGGAAAGATAAATATGGCTATTAGTTACTTGTAAAGTTGTGAGTTGTTAAATACAACCCACAACTACAATAATTAAAATTTGATGTTAAGTTCTTCTTGTTTTAAAACATTATTTTCGTAATATTCTAAAACCCAAATATTATCTTTCTTGTAAAGCGTTGCATCTTTGTTTTCTACCAAATACACATCGGCAATACTCGTTTTTTTAATCTTATAAACCACTTTAGGAGAACTATCTACTAATTGAAATCCGTTTTCAATAGCTTGCGCATATAAAATACCTGTTTCCGCTTTTTTTAATTGTGCTACAATTTCAGCCTCTTTTTTTATAACTTTTTTTGGTTCCGATTTTTCAACTGTTGCATTCACAGTTTTATCAGAAACAACATTACTTTTAGACTCAAGTTCCTTAGCGTTCTTAATACTTGCAATTTCTTGTTTTAGTCTTTCTATTTCTTTTGATGCCTCACTACTAACCTCAACCTCTTGCAAGCCTGCTAGATTTGTAACTTCACTTGGCACGTATTTATAATTTAGGGCTTCAATATATTCAAAAGCACTACGTAAAGCTTCTGTATATGCGCGTTGATATTCTTTTTCCCTACTCTCTCCCATTTCTGAAGTATAAACAATTTGGTCGTTGCAATTTTTAAGCTCAATTGCCAACTTGGTTTTAAACATTCCAGAATCTTTAATTAAATTGGATTTTAAAGCCAAACATCTGTTTTTAAGCAAATCAGCAGGATAACTACCACCTTCCATCAATGGTGTAAAACCATATTTTTTAAACAAAAATTCGGTAAGTGAGTTTAGTTGAAACTGATCGTTTTCTTTTAAAAAATCGTATTTAACGGGAACAATTACATATTTGTAGTTGTTCAAATTCTTTTGAGAAAATAGGTTTGAAGCGGTAAAAAATACCAGAAGTATTGTAATATATTTAAGTTTCATTTATATAAAGTTTAATTTAAAATTCAATTGTAAAGATACATTTTTATAGGTAGTTTTTTATTTCAATTAAAGCTGCAATTTGTTTCACTGTGGTTTTGTTTTTTATGTTATTGGTGTCAAAGTAAATAACATCCATTCCCACATTAAGCGCACCTTCAATATCAGCTTCATAACCGTCACCAATCATTATACTTCTACTTACATCGGTTTGAGCCTTTTCCAAAGCATGATAAAATATTTGAGGATGCGGTTTTTTAACCCCAATATCTTCCCCGTTTGTAATTGTTTTAAAGTAATGATGAATATTCGATTTAGTCAATTTCCTGTATTGTACTTCTTCAAAACCGTTTGACAATATATGTAGATTATAATTTAAGCTTAGGTAGTCTAAAATTTCAACGGCATTTTCAAACAAAAAATTATTATCGGTAAGGTAAGTGATGTAATCAATTGAAAGCTGCTTAATCATCTCATCTTCAACATGATAATTAACAGCTGTAAATGTGTCTTTTAAGCGCCCAAAGCGCAATACTTCTTTGTCAATTTCTGCCTCGCGATAAAGCTTCCAATATCTAAAATTAATATCTCGGTAATGAGAAAGAAACTCATTTAAATCTACGCTAATAGAATTAAGTTTAAAAATTTTATCCAAAGTTAATTCAGAGTTTTTATCGAAATCCCAAAGGGTATGATCTAAATCAAAAAAAACATCTGTTATGCCATTAATTTTCATGTTTGTTTTTTATTGTTTTACAGGTAATTTGTCCTTCTTTATTTATTTTTTTCGGGAAATTAAATTATCGGCTATTTCAATCATTGGATTCATTTCCTGATTCCAAAATAATATTAAATAATTCTTTAAACCCTTGCCAACGCTCAATATCACTAAAAGTATAATTATGAAATACAGGTATAAACTCACCATTTACTTGTTTTACTTCGTTAATAATTTCGTTTAAGGTTTTCTTTTTATCCAATAAGGAGTGGTTTTTTAATAAAACATAATCCATAAGATGGTACGAATATACCTTTAATGGTGTTTGAACTTCATAATCTAAATCGTAAAAGAAAAATGGCGTGCAGGAGCCAGCTCTAAATCCTTTATGATTTACATAGCCCATGGTGTAATCTTCTAAAATTTCTAATTCTATCAAGTTTCTATAAGATTCTGGTAAGTTTAATTTAGAAAACGATTGGCGAGATGCTTTTAGTGTGCTATTTAAAATATCTTCCATTTTTTGTTTTTCTTTTTTCATAATAGAAAAATTATCGATGGAAAAAAACGATGTTTTTAATCCAACTTCACAATAATCAGCAACGTGTTTTATAAGCGACACAAATTTCCTTTTGTTAGGATTAATACCTTTGTCGAAAGTTGAATAATCCCCAATTAAAAAGAAAAACAAAAATTTAAATTTACTTTGTTTTTGCCTGTTGATTATATATTTGAAAGTATCGAAAGGATCGTGTTGCAAATTAAAAATTACCATAAATCTGGTATATATATTTTTCAATTTTAGTGCAAATAAATCTTTTATTACACCACCAAAACTCCGCATAACACCTTTTAATTTATAACGATATGGAATTGGAATGTCTATAATGGGTTTTACACTGTATCTTCTTTCTGGAAAAACATACTCTGGGTACTGTGCTTGCAATGCATCCTTAAACTTATATGCCCAAATATCAACTACAGGTTGATGTAAAAATCCGTGTTTATAAGCTAAGCTTTCGGTTGCCAAAAATCGGCCATATTGATCCTTTACGTGTGGCAAATACTCTTCGTACCTACATAGTAAATAGAAAGATGCCGCAAAAATATCAAACGGAATAGCGCTTTTTTCTCCATTAAAGAAGAAACATTTGGTTTGTCCCCATTTTTGAACATTTGGATCGATATCATTAAGTCCCTGTTCGAATAAAATATCATGGCTTTTAATGAAAAATTCGCTTCCTAATTGTTGCTTGGTGTAGGATATTTTTAGGCTATCGTGAGCAATAAACTCCTCAATTTTTGTGGTAAAAGCAACCTCAATACCCAATACTCGCGTACATATGTGCTTAAAAACATATTTGAAACGAGGAGTAATGGCATGTGTGTAAACTAAAAGCATACTATTATTAAAATCCAATTTTTAAAAACCCCAAAATACAATATTAAAAGATTTATTTTCCAGCTGAAATTTGAAAATTGTTATTCTGAAATTATTCACAGCAGGGATTCGTCAGCGAAACTAAAGTATGCATTTTCGGTTACAATAAGGTGATCTAGCACTTTTATATCCAAACTTTCTGCAGCTAACTTTAATTTCTTGGTTATTTGTTTGTCGGCCTCACTTGGTTTTAGGGTTCCTGAAGGATGGTTATGTGCCAATACAAGTCCGGTAGCACCAACTTCTAAAGCATTTTTTAATACCAAACGCACATCCACTAGAGTTCCTGTTATCCCTCCTTTACTTAATTGAGTTTTTTGAATCACCTTATTTGAATTATTTAAATATATAATCCAAAACTCTTCATGTTCCAACTCTCCTATTATTGGTTGCATCAACTCAAAAACAGATGTACTAGATGTTATTTGTTTATTATCCAGAGCCTCCTCGCCTCTCCGCCTTCTTCCCAACTCCAAAGCCGCAGCAATACTAATAGCCTTAGCTTCTCCAATGCCTTTAAATTGCATCAATTGCTTAATAGAAAGCTTTCCTAACTTACTTAAATTGTTATCTACACTAGCTAATATACGCTTGCATAACTCTACAGCACTTTCGTTTCTATTACCCGATCCTATCAAGATAGCTACCAATTCAGCATCGCTTAAACTGGCCTTACCTTTGTTGAGTAACTTCTCTCGAGGTTGGTCGTCTTGACTCCAATTTTTTATTGAAAATGAGGTTTTTTTTTCTTGCATTGAGTAAAGATAAAAATTGTAATTTTAAAAAGTGAAAAGTGAAAAATTTAAAACGTAAATCTAGTTGAATTATCCACCAAAAATACATCAAGATAATAACATTCAACATATGGTTGATGTTATAAAAACATATCCTCTAGCGACCCTCATTTCTGTAAAAAACAACGAACCTATAATCACTCATTTACCTTTGGTTTACAATGAGTTTGGCAAATTAATTGGACACATTGACAAAAATAATCCTCAAGCTGAATTGTTAAAAAACAACCAACCGATAACAATTTTGTTTTCTGGACCTCAATGTTACATATCTCCTAGTATTTTTTCAACTGCGCAGTTGCCAACATGGAATTATATTAAAGTTCACATAAAGGGAACCGTAAAAGCGATTGAAAGTAAAGAAGCTTTAAAAGATTCGCTTATTAAAATGACCGAATTTTTGGAACAGCCAAACCATAACTATGTTTTAGAGCCGGATAACCCACGAATGCTTGGTGCTTTGGATTATATTGATATGTTTGAAATCACCATTAATTCCTGGGAGGGTAAATTTAAACTTTCTAAAGACAAAAAACCTCAAGACATTGAACATGCTAAGGCTGAATTAATCCGTTCCAACCAAGAAAGTATTGCTCATTTTTTAAGTACCGTATTTTAACCCATATTAATAACATATATGAAGTATTTCATGCTAATCATGGCTATTTTTAGCTACACAAACTTGTTATTGGCTCAAGAAAAGGAATACACGTCTGTAGATTACCCTGAAGAGTACAAGGCGGAAATTGATGTTCTTTACACACAAGTCAATAATTGGAAGGGCTACATGGATATTTTTATAAACCCTACAGCAACAAGCCCTACGCCTGTAGTGATTAACATTCATGGTGGAGGTTGGAAAAGCGGCCAAAAAGAATCTCAAACAGGACTAGACACTTTTTTTAGTCGTGGTTATGCCGTTGCCAATGTTGGCTATCGTTTAATAGATGTTGCTCCTGCTCCGGCAGCTATTCAAGATGTTCGATGCGCTTTGTTATATATTTACGAAAATGCTGTAGCATTAAATATTGACACATCAAAAATTGTTATTATGGGTGGTTCTGCAGGTGGCCATTTAGCACTTATGGCCGGGTTATTGGGAGGCAATAATAGTTTTGATAGTAATTGCCCAAACTCCGAACACATAAAAGTGGCTGCAATTATAGACAAATATGGCGTTACAGATTTAACCCCTCTTGCTTATAGAAATTCGCCAAGAGACTGGTTAGGACTTAATAATATTGATGCCGATTTTGTTAAGAAAGTTTCTCCAATTAATTACATATCAAAAAACAGTCCACCTATTTTCATTGCACATGGTGATGCAGACCCTATTGTGCCATACAGCCAATCTGTAATCCTTTATAAAAGATTAAAAGCCCATAACGTTAAAACCCGACTTTTAACCATCAAAAAAGGAAAACATGGTAATTTCACTAAAAAACAAAACATCCAGTTAAGCAAAAGTATTTGGAAATTTTTAAGTGCCTTAGGTCTTTAATATTGAAATCATATAACAAAAAAACTGAATAAAAATGGCGTTGATTACACTTGCATCAACGCCATTTTCATATAATTGATTTCCTTAGAATTTTACGGTTTTGATTCTGGCAGATTAACACCTTTTATTAATAAAGTTACACCCATTACAACTAACCATATAACTTTTACATGAAATAAGGGCTTGTAAACTTCGAAATTATTAGGAATCATCATAATAACACCCATTGCTGCAAGTCCGAATATTATAGTAAACCATCCTAACCATTTAGCCAACAAATGCCATTTTACAAAGGCAGTCCCTAACAGCACAAAACCAACACCGGAAAAAATACGTCCGAAACGCACAAAACAAGTAACGTACTGGTTAGTATATAAAATGCTATTCATAAATTCTTGAATTTCTTCTGAAGATTTTCCTGCAGTTTGCCCTACACCCCAAGCTCCATAGTTGTAATAATAAGCAGCTGCAATTGCTATTGTAAACGTACCTACAATTATCATTCCTGCTCCGGGCAAGACTAAAACTCTATAAGGTTTTCTAGCTATTATGGATACCAATGCAAACATCGAAATTGCCATAGTAACCCAACCAAAAATATGAAATCTATACATCCAAATCCAGTACCATACATTTTCGCCTATGGCTTCAAAATCTGAAACCACAAAATATTCCCCGACATGATGTGAAGAAAGCCCCCAACCACCCCACAATAAGATTGCAGCAACTATAAATGCCCAACCAGTAAATTTAGTTTCGAAATTTTTAACCATAACTTTCAGTTTTTTAAGCAATTACACAATTTACGATATCAACATGGATTTCATTGTAACTTTTGTTACAGTATTCAATTATAATAAGTTGTAACTTCATAAGGTTTTGATTATCCAATAATTAACTTTAAAACACTTGTTTTGAATAGAAGAGATTTCGCTAAAAAAGCAACGTTAAGCACTTTTGCAACCTTAATTGGAGCAGAGATAGTTTTTGGTTCTCGCCTAATGGAAGGTTATAGTCCGTTGGCACTACAAAATCCAGATCCATTTAAAATGTTTAACAAGCATAAAGACATGATTGTGCTTAACGATAAACCTTGGAACATGGAGGCACAAGCCCATTTACTGGATGATAAAATCACACCAAATTCTTGCATGTTTATAAGAAATAACGGTTTGGTTCCAAAAGATAATGATGCCAACAAGTGGACTCTGACATTTGATGGCGAATCTGTAATTAATAAAAAAACCTATTCTTTAGCCGACTTGAAAACTAAATTTCAGCAGCACACTTATCAAATAACCTTAGAATGTGGCGGTAATGGTAGAAGTGAATTTAATCCTCCCGCAAAGGGAAATCAATGGACGGTTGGAGCAGTTCATTGTGCTTCATGGACGGGCGTGCGATTAAGAGATGTTTTAAAAGATGTTGGCATAAAAAAAAGTGCAGTATATATCGGCTATCATGCAACGGATTTACACCTTAGCATGGACCCAAACAAAGAACCAATTTCTAGGGGTTGCCCCATTTGGAAGGCTTTAGAAGACGAAGCTCTTTTGGCATTTAAAATGAATGGAGATGATATTCCACTCATTCATGGTTATCCACTTCGCTTGATTATTGGAGGTTGGCCGGCTTCGGTTTCGGGAAAATGGGTAAATAGAATCAGCGTAAGAAACAAAATTCATGATGGCCCGAAAATGACTGGAGATGCATACAGAGTACCGTGTGAACCAGTTGCACCAGGAGAAAAAGTTAAAGATGAAGACATGTGTATTATTGAGTCAATGCCCGTAAAATCGATAATTACCTATCCTAAATCTGGTGCCATACTAAAAGAAGGTAAAGCTTTGAACATAAGGGGGCATGCCTGGGCAGGCGATTTGGGAGTTGCCAAAATGGAATACTCAATAGATTTTGGAGCTACCTGGAAATCTTGTCATATTGAAAAACCATCAAACCGATTTGCATGGCAACATTTCAAAGCATCGGTAAATTTACCTAAAAAAGGATATTATGAGATTTGGGCTAGAGCCACCGATAGTAAAGGCACTTCACAACCAATGTTATTACCGGGTTGGAATCCAAAAGGGTATTTAAATAATGCTTGTCACAGAATTGCTGTAAAAATTAATTAAATGTCTAAAGAAGCACTTTTCAGGAAACAAATAAAAAAAGTATATCGCATATTATTTTTATTTTTTGGTTTGCTTCTCATCACTGGAGGAATGCTGGTGTTCTACACTATCAATCCAGGCTTTTTTACTTTTGAAACCCAAACTGAAACAATTGTTAGCACTCCTATTAGTGTAGAGGAAGATGAAGACAAAATTGAAAATGGCATACATATAAGAACTGGATTAATTGATGCAGAAGGCTTAATGACGGTGGTTAATAATTGTACCAATTGTCATTCATCCAAATTATTAATTCAAAATAGAATGAATACCGAACGATGGAACGCTACTATTAAATGGATGCAGGAAACACAAAATCTTTGGGAGCTTGGTAAGAATCAAGAGATTATTGTAAACTATTTAGTAACAAATTATCCTCCAAAAGATAAAGGAAGAAGAGAAATTTTAACAAACATTGATTGGTATGAATTAAAGGATTAGTCTCTTTATTCATATTGAAAAAAAATAAGTTTTAAAAACGCACGAATTATTATTCTAACACATAAATTAGCATATTATGGAAAAATATTTAGACGCCTTTTCAACTGCCTTTAACGGCACTCTAAGCTGGACTTGGAAATCGATACTTTTCGAAGTACCATGGTACACGAATTACTTTTGGGGACTTACCCTAATTTCCATCCTTGTATGGTTATTAGAAATTACTTTTCCTTGGCGAAAAGAACAGGCCATCTTTAGAAAAGATTTTTGGCTAGATGCCTTTTACATGTTTTTTAATTTTTTCCTCTTTTCTATTGTTATAAGTGGTGTTTATAATATGTTGGCGGTGTTATTTGGAGAATTAAATATCACGGCTAAAAGTTTCGCCGTTATAGATATAGCAACCTGGCCAATGTGGGCACAATTACTGGTTTTTTTCATCATTCTTGACTTTGTACAATGGTTCACTCATGTACTATTGCATAAGTATGCATTTTTATGGAAATTTCACAAGGTACATCATAGCGTGAAAGAAATGGGCTTTGCTGCGCATTTAAGATACCATTGGATGGAAAACATTTTTTACAAACCTTTAAAAACTTTTGGAGTTATGTTACTTGGGGGATTTGAACCAGAACAAGCTTATATAGTTCACTTTATTGCCATAACCATAGGGCATTTAAATCATTCCAACATAAAAATAACTTGGGGACCACTAAAATATATTTTCAATAATCCGGTAATGCATCTATATCATCATGCGTACGTATTACCAAAAGGAACTTATGGCGTAAATTATGGCATTAGCTTAAGCCTTTGGGATTATATATTTAAAACAAACTACATCCCTGAAGACAGCGGAACCATTGAAATAGGGTTTAAAGGTGATGATAAATTTCCAAAAGATTTTTTTCATCAAAACATTTACGGCTTCAAAAAGGGACAAAAATAATTTCAGAAAAAGCTTAACACTGGGATAAACAAAAATTTTAGATATTTTTAAATATCTTAGGAGTGTAAAACTGAATAAAATACATCAGTTTTGAACACACATGAAACAACTCCTATATTTCATACTTTTTAATTTTTTAAGTATTGGCACATCATTATCGCAGGAAAAAAAACACAACCCAGTAAATGTTCCGGATGAGTATCTAACCCAAATAAACGTTGTTTACACAAGGGTTAATGGTTGGGACGGCAAAATGGACTTGTACACTAATCCGAAAGCCGAAGCACCAACACCAATCGTAATCAATATTCACGGTGGCGGCTGGAACCACGGCGAAAAAGAATCTCAAACAGGTTTTGGCTCCTGGTTTAAAAATGGTTACGCCGTAGCTAATGTAGCATACCGCTTAGTGCATATTGCCCCAGCCCCAGCAGCTATTGAGGATGTAAGATGTGCATTAATATACATCATCAAAAATGCAAAAACATTAAATATTGATACCAACAAAATTGTGATCATGGGGGCTTCCTCCGGTGGCCATTTGGCGCTTATGGCAGGCTTATTAGGAAGCGACAACCGTTTTGACTACAATTGCAGTTATGACGAACCCATTAAAGTTACAGCAATAATAAACAAATACGGCGTTAGCGATTTAGCACCGCTGGCAACTTGGAAATCAGCCAAAAACTGGTTGGGAACAAAATATAACGACGAACACTTTGTTCAGTCAGTTTCACCAATACATTACGTAAATACCCAAAGCCCCTCTGTTTTTATAATTCACGGAGATGCCGATCCTATTGTACCCTACAACCAATCTACAATTCTTTACAACGCATTAAAAGCTAAAGGAGTCAAAACTGAATTTATTACTATTCAAGATGGTGCCCATGGAAAATTTAGCACTGAACAAAATGAAATGATTAGTAAACAACTTTGGGAATTTTTAAATAACTTAGGGCTATAATATTGAAATTTAAAAACATATCGTTATGAAAAAACTAGCAAAGGAAGATATAAATCAAGATGTTTTTGACCTGTATGATGACTATGCCCACAATAAAATTAGCAGACGTCAATTTGTAGAAAAGTTATCGCTATATGCCATTGGGGGCATTACTGTATCATCCTTACTTAGTTTCATGACTCCAAACTATATTGATACCCTATTGGTAAAACCAGATGATGAACGTTTAGATTCTAAGTACATCACCTATTCTTCCCCAAAAGGAGGTGGCACGATAAAAGGACTACTAACTAAGCCAGAGAAAACTAAAACCAAACTACCTGGTGTTATTGTAGTGCATGAAAATCGCGGATTAAACCCATATATAGAAGATGTAGGAAGACGTGTTGCTCTTGATGGTTTTATATCTTTAGCACCGGACGCTCTATGTCCGTTAGGAGGATACCCTGGTAACGACGACGACGGACGGGAACTTCAAAAAAAACGCGACCGAAACGAAATGCTCGAAGACTTTATTGCTGCCTTTCACTTCCTAAGCAATCATGAACATTGTGATGGCAACATTGGTGTTGTGGGGTTCTGTTTTGGCGGTTGGATAGCCAATATGATGGCGGTTCACATACCAACACTTAAAGCATCAGTACCTTTTTATGGCGGGCAACCCACCGCAGAGGAAGCTGCAAAAATTAAAACTCCTCTTCAATTACATTATGCAAGCTTAGATACCCGTGTGAATGAAGGTTGGGATGCTTACCAAACTGTATTAAAAGCTAATAATATTGAATATGCTGCGCATTTCTACCCAGAGGTAAATCATGGGTTTCATAATAACACTACCCCACGTTATGATCAAGAAGCAGCAACCTTAGCTTGGGATAGAACGATTGCCTTTTTTAAAGAAAAACTGAAGTAGCTTTTAATAAAACTACATGTAAAACAAGAAAAAATTCTGAAATTTTGCTTTATGAAGAATGGGGTTAGGATACTTTTCCCAACACCTTCTTCTACGAACTGCCATATTTTAAGAAATCCTTAAGTGATTTCAGGAACTTTTCTGTTTAAGCCTTCAATTATATCTCAATGAGGAATAAAAAAAGAATTTAAATCTGAATGAAAAAATCATATCAATTTTAACAGTTCTGCCATATTACCAAAGGTTTTAGTTGCAACTGCTTTAAGTTCGTTATTATAATCATGCGCTGTAAATCCAAACACATCAAAACCACCTAATTTAGCACCTTTCACACCAGATAGGCTATCTTCTATAATTAAACATTCATTTGGACTAAAACCCATGTCCTTTGCTGCCCATAAAAACACGGCTGGATCTGGTTTCCACTTTTGAAGTGTGTAACAACTATAAATCTTGTTTTCAAAATAAGGCAACAAACCAGAAAGTTCTAAATTTAGTTTTATTTTATTCTCTGGGCCACTGGAAGCCACACAAAAAGGTATGGTTAGTTCATTTAAAACATTTTTTATTCCCTCAATAGGCTTCATATCCTTTTTAAAGGCTTCAAAACTTTGTTTCCTATAATCGTTTTCAAAAGTGTCTGGTAAAGCTTCTTTAGTTAACTTTGATATTTTTTCAATACACTCATACATAAAACTACCTTTAAAGTGTTTCATTCCGTATGCTAAATCGATTGAAGCACCGTAACTGTTCGCCATATTCACCAAAATTTGAATGCTAATAGGCTCGCTATCTACCAACACCCCGTCACAATCAAAAATGATGCATTTATATTTACTCATAAGTTATTTTTTTAAAGCAAAATGCCCTTTAAATTCACTTTCATTATTCAATTTTACAATAAACCAATAGTCGGTTGAAATCATTTTTTCACCTCTAAAAGTGCCATCCCAACCCAAGCTGTTTGTACTTAATTGTTTTAAAAGCTTACCATAGCGGTCATAAATAAAAATTTCTGCACTAGGATATTCTGCAATACCTCTTATATGCCAAGTATCATTCACACCATCATTATTTGGGGTAAAATACTTAGGATAATCAATAACCGTTACTTTTTCAAAATCTTCGCCACAACCTAATTTATCTCTTACTAAAACGGTATAAACACCCCCTAAAACATCTTTAAAAGTATTACTGTTTTGAAAACTAATCCCATCAATTGAATATTCAAAATCGCCATCGCCCGTTGCATTTACTGTTATAAAGTTAGCATCAGACAATTCTTGAAAATCAACATTAACAATATCAGGAAGCTCGGAACGAATTAATTTGAAATGAAAACTATTTTCGCAATAAATACCGTTTTTAATTTCGCCAACCGTAAGCTTATAGTTTCCTGCTTCCACTAAATTAACTTCATAGGAATTAGAGATAACAGTCCCATCTTGATATTCCCACGCATAATAATCTAAATAGTCCTCTACAATTAAATGCATTGAAGGCTCTAGATTACATAAAAAATAAGCGTTTTCAATAGTTACGAGAGGCAGTTCATTTACAACCAAATCAAAACTAGTTTGCGAATAACACAGGCTGTTAAATTCATTTTCAACTTTAACAAATATTGTTTGAAACCAAGCCGTTGTGTTTTTATATTCGAAAGGCAACGGATTTGGTAACTGATTATTATTAGCATCAAAATATTGTATTTTTAATCCATTTTGATTGCCTATAAGTTGGCTTTCTACCAAAGACATATTGAAGAGCCCATAACCTTCACCATCATTACAAGCATAAATGGTTTCCGGCTTACTAATTTGAGGCTTGGAAGCTGTTTTAAGAACTAATGTTGTTTCCGAAAAACACTTTGTTAAACTATTTGTAACTCTTACAGTAATTATCTCTTGGTTGGAAACCGTATTAGTAAATGGATTTGGTAATGGATTTGGCAATGGACTTCCATCCGATTTAAAATAAGAAACTTCCATTCCTATTTGATTTCCTAAAACTTGAGATTGAATGTTTGAAGTATCAAAATATTCCGAAATACCATCATTATTATCGTCACAACCTACTAATTCTTGCAATGTATTGGCCATAGGTAACGAAAGTACCCTTAGTTTAAAAGTAGTTTCTGAGAAGCATTCGGTATTACTATTTTTAACTATTACTTTAATTAGCTCTTCATTAGCTATCATATTGGATACTGAAGTTAAATCCGACAGTATTTCTTTTCCATTTTGATGATAAAATCTAACATTTATATCTGTTTCTACTCCTATAATTTCGTCCTTTATTTTTTGAAAGTTAAACAAGCCAATCCCATCAAAATCGTCATCACAAATAATCACATCTGTAACCTCTTTTGTTTTAGGTAAGGCATTCACAATTAAATCAAAAGTGGTTTCAGAATAACAACAAGGTTCATCTTTATATGCCACTCGAACACTGATAGTCTCTCTATTTTTAATAGAATTTGTTAAGGTATTTGGCATGGGACTAGCCATTTTTCTTCCACTACCATCAAGATAAGTAACTACCACATCGGTTCTTCCATTAAGCACCTGAGAATGAATAGCTGAAACATCAAAACTTGAAGAAATTCCTGTTCCATAATTATCCTCACAGGCGTATATATTATTAATACCGTAAGCTTGAGGGGGTTCCTTAACATCAATTGTTTCTTTTAATACTTCTATACTCCCATCTTTAGCTGTTACATTAGCAGTAATAGTATATTCTCCATCTTGTGAAAAATCATGAAACGGTGATAAATCTGTTGAAAAATTAGCTGCTCCTGAAGCTACATCACCAAAATCCCATGATACTAAAGCTACATTTGCTTTATTCTCTACACTAAATTCCTTTAAAAACTCCGAACAAATATTTGAAACATTCATCTCAAAGTTGTTGGTTACATGTTTTGTTTTTCCGGTTACGTTAATAAAATAATTAATGTTTGGATTGGTAGTGGCTGTATATTGCTGAAATGGCGGACAGCCTCCGGCCTCCGACCTTAACCAAGAAATATCATTATTTTGAGCTCCTCCTGCAATAAAAACAAGACCAGCACTACTGGAGCTACCTAAATTATACACTTCAACAAGTATTTTATCTACATTCGCAGGAACCGTTATTGGTGTACCGAATAATACTTCGAAAATTCTAGGTCCACCTGTACTGAAACCAGGAAGATAAATTACCTGACTACTACCTAATAAATCAGTTTGTGAATACGACGCTGGAAAATTATCATCGATTTTATAGATATTGAATTGAATTTTAGCATCGTAAACACCAACACTAGACAAAGCTACCTGCCCCCTATCAATTATAAATTCTTCATTAGCTGAAACACCAAATTCCTTCAAAATGAATCTTCTAGCATACTTTAAACCACCCCAACTACAACTATATTGATTCACCTTTACAACATCATCGCAAAGATTATGTGTTAACATGATATCGGAACCCAAATCATTTATATTTAAAAGCGTTCCTGTAACATTTATATAAAAATTAGCATTATAAGACGGTGGATTAAGGTTTTCAGTAGCCGTATGAGAATACACATTATGGCATCCCCAATACCATGAAACATCATTATCATAAGCCGTTCCAGCTATATAGGCAACGGATGTATCCTGTTTATTAACATCATAAAATTTTCTAACTTCTACTAAAACACGCTCTACGCCATCCGGAATTACAACAGGAACATCAAAATCAACCTGAATTATTTCGGGGTTTGCTCCAATAACAGGAATTCCCACAATTTGGCTGCTTCCAATAAGATTTGTATTTGAATACGTATTTGGAAAATTTGAATCAATTTTATAAATATTGAATTGCAAGCTAGATCCTCCTAAGGAGTTATAAATGGCAACTTGACCAGAATTGATAACCAATTTATTCTTTCCAGACACACCGAAATCCTCTAATTTAAAAGCCCGTGCCCAAGATTGAGCAAACTCACAGGAACTCATATCGGTTTGAATTGGTGTTGTACCTATATTATGTGTCAATGTAATTTGGGCAGGCAACAAAAAACTAAATAGCAAGAATGGAATATATAGTAGTCTTTTAATCATAATTTATGGCCCAAAAGGTATGGGTTACAACCAGTAGTTAAAGCGTTTTCTAATAAAAAAGCCTAAACTTAACTATTGAAATTTAATTTAAAAATATTAAAACTATTTTTCATACACGTACAATTCAAGAAAATTTTTACAATTGATATAATAATTATTATTTAAAATATTAATATTATTACATAATTAAAATCCATCTACATGAAAGCGTCTTTTCGTAATATTTCAATTGTTACATTTTTAATATTATTCCTTTCAAATTATTCTGGTGCCCAACCTCAAAAAGGCGAATTCATACAAGCATCAATAGGTTATGGTATGAGTGCGCCCTATGAAAATTATAACATTATAGGAACAGGGTTTTATGCACAAGCGGAGTATGTTTATGCTTTTAGAAAGTGGATTGGCCTAAGACCCTACGCAGGATTTGTAATTACTAACCCTAGTAAAAACAACACAGATATAAATTTAACAGGATATTCTGTAACATCTAAAGCCATATTATTAGGCGGAAAGGCACGCATATGCGCACCAATTCCGTGGGTTGCGCCATTTATTGAACTAGGTGTTGGTGCTTCTCTCGGTTCGTTTGAAACCAACACGCCTTCTTTTTTCAAAAAAGAACGTGGTTTGCTTATGCACATACCTTATTCATTGGGATTAGCATTAGGCAGAAACCATGACGTTGAAATTGCAGCCACCTATTATGACCACCCTTCTGTAGAACAATTTTCTGGAGCCTTGGCAGTTAGTTTTTCTTTTCCAATAAATAAGTAATAATTGTTTCAAGGGGTAGAATTAGATACCTGCAACAATTTACCGTTATAATATTTATTCCCGTTAAGCGAAAAATCAAAAATATACTGCGCCATTTCTAAGGCTGACGTGGAGGCTATATAACCAGGAAATGCCTCCTCCAACATTTCAGTTTGCACCGCCCCTAATGCTAGAACGTTAAACGAAATTCCAGACGCTTTATATTCTTCTGCTAATAATTCTGTAAGGGTTATTACGGCTGCTTTACTAGAACTATAGGCTGCAAGCCCAGGAAACTTCATACTACCTTGTACGCCTCCCATAGAGCTTATGGTTACGACATGACTCTCCTTTTTCATGAATGGTAAAACAATTTTTGTTAATTCAGCGACTCCAAACACATTGGTTTTATAAACCGATTCAAATTCCTCCATGGTGATTTCAGAAAAGGGTTTATTCAATAACGCACCAGCATTATTAATTAGCACATCCACATGCTCCCAGTCACTATCAATAAAATTTTCTACTTTTTTATAGGCTCCAGAATCATTTAAATCAAAGGAAAAGGAAGTCACATTAGCTAATTTTAAATCTTGAACGGGCTTTTCATTCCGCGAAAGCGCTAATATCTGATGTCCTGCTTTAGCGAATAATTGTACCAATTCATAACCAATGCCTCTGCTGGTCCCCGTAATAATAATATTTTTACTCATTGTTCATTTTAATTTCTTTGGTTGGCGTATTACACATGCTTTCAATGGCAGGTAATAGTTTATTTATTAAACGTTCCATGTGATTATAGTCTAATTTATCGGCTTCATCATCTACATGGTGATAATAATTATAATTGGACAAATCGCAACTGGAAATAGTTTGACAAGGTAGTTTAAACGCTTGATAAAAAGGATAATTATCAGAATGTTTAAATAAATCGTACTTTTTAGCTACTTCAGAAAAGCCCGTAAGACTAGTATTCGTGTATTCGTTTATTTTAGCCGACATATTAGAAAGTTCAAAACCAGTTATAAACGCTTCATAAGGTCTATCGGTAAATGGGACCCCAATCATTTCGAAGTTAAGCATCGTATATAAATTAATATTTTGGGCTTTAAGCTTTTCAGCCAAATGTTCTGAACCTTTAAGCCCCTTTTCTTCAGCAGAAAACAAAGCAATTATAATACTTCGTTTGTTATTTTTAGTAGCTGCTAAATAATCGGCAATTTCTAAAACAGCGCTGGTTCCAGCCGCATTATCATTGGCGCCATTTGCAATAATATCTTCATTAACCTGTTTCGCAGTGCCAATATGATCATAATGAGCTCCTATAATTACAATTTCTTTTTTAAGAGTTGCATCAGTCCCTTCAATAAAACCTACAATATTATAGGCATTAACACCTTTTAAATTAAAACTATCCCGATATGTTGTAAAATAAGGTTTAATATTACTTTTCATGAAGCTGTTTTCAATGAATATGGCAGCCTTTTCAATACCTTCTGAACCAGTATCTCTACCATTCAATTCATCAGAAGCCATATATTCAACTATGTTTTTAAGTTCTTCACTTGATACCAAATATCGCTTATCAGAATTTAAAGAAGAAGCCATAATAACATCACCTTTTGAAGGTTTTGGAATTATATTTTGACTAGCATCTTCATTATTAATTACAACCGTTGAAGATTTACAACCAAACGAAAATATGATGATTAATAGAATTGAAATTTTTTTCATTTGAAGGTTTTTGAGTTTAAAGATAAAAAAAACCTGCTTCAATAATATGAAACAGGTTTTTATATTGTGTGTTTCCTGCATTAGCAGGAGTATATTATACTAACATAGTCACAGGATTTTCAATGTATCCTTTCAAAGTTTGAAGGAATTGAGCACCCGTTGCACCGTCAATAGTTCTATGATCACATGCTAAAGACAATTTCATAGTATTTCCAACTACAATTTGCCCGTTTTTAACTACTGGTTTTTCAACAATATTTCCAACAGAAAGAATTGCTGAATTTGGTTGGTTGATAATCGATGTAAATGTATCGATTCCAAACATACCTAAGTTAGAAACTGTAAACGTACTACCTTCCATTTCTGCAGGCGTTAGTTTTTTGTTTTTAGCTTTACCAGCAAGTTCTCTTACGGCAGCACCTATTTGAGGTAAACTTTGCTCGTTTGCAAACTTAACTACAGGAACAACCAATCCGTCTGGCACAGCTACTGCAACACCAATATGAACGTGATTATTTAAACGCATTTTATCTGCAAACCATTGAGAGTTTACTTGAGGGTGTTGTTTTAAAGCTAATGCACAAGCTTTAACGACCATATCATTATAAGATATTTTAGTATCTGGAATGGTATTGAACTGTGTACGGAATGCAATTGCATTTTCCATATCGAACTCTACACTTAAGTAGTAATGAGGTGCTGTGAATTTAGAATTTGTTAATGCTTTAGCTATCGCTTTACGCATTTGCGAGTTGGTAACATCTTCAAAATCTTCTTGGCCTGTTGGTAAGAATTTACCAACTGATGCGCCACCTACTGCTGCTGGAACAAAATTCTCTACATCGGTTTTTACAATACGTCCATTTTCACCAGAGCCTTGTACTTGGTTTAAATTTATTCCTTTCTCTTCAGCAATTTTTTTAGCTAAAGGAGAAATAAATAAACGACCATTAGTAGCAGATTTTGCTGCAGGTTTTGCTGCCTTTGGAGCTTCCGCTTTTGGAGCCTCAGGTTTTGGAGCTTCCGCTTTAGGTGCTTCTGCTTTTGGAGCCTCCTTTTTAGCAGGAGCCGCAGACGCAGAAAAATTAGCGGCAACACCAGAAACATCTGTTCCTGCAGGACCTATAATTGCTAATAATGAATCTACTTTTGCCGATTCACCTTCATTTAAACCTATATGCAATAAAGTACCCGATTGGAAAGATTCAAATTCCATGGTAGCTTTATCTGTTTCAATTTCAGCTAAAATATCACCTTCCGCTACAGTATCGCCAATTTTTTTAAGCCAAGTTGCCACAGTACCTTCTTCCATGGTATCACTTAATCGTGGCATAGTTACTACTATAACGCCTTCAGGTAATTCGGCCGCTGGAGCAGCTTCCGTTTTTGCTTCAACTGGAGCTTCTTCTTCTTTAGCTTCTTCTTTTGTTTCTGGGGCAGGTGCTTTTTTAGCATCACTTCCACCACCGTTTATTATTCCAGAAATATCTTCATCTGGCTCACCAATAATAGCTAAAAGCTCATCGACCTTTGTCGTTTCACCTTCCTGAATACCAATGTAAAGCAAAGTTCCTTCATGAAAAGACTCAAACTCCATTGTTGCTTTATCAGTTTCAATTTCAGCTAAAATATCGCCTTCAGAAATTTTATCACCTACTTTTTTTAACCATGTTGCGACCGTTCCTTCTTCCATCGTATCGCTTAAACGCGGCATATTTATAATTTCTGCCATAACTTATATTTTGTGTTGAATAAATGGATAATCTTGTTGTTCGTAAACCATGTCGTATAATTGTTGCTTATCTGGAAATGGAGATTCCTCTGCAAATTTTTCACACTCTAATACTAAATCCTTAACACGTTTATCAATAACTTTCAGATCGTCTTCGGTAGCATATTTCTTTTCAAGAATTACATCTTTAACCTGAGTAATCGGGTCAATTTTCTTGTATTCTTCTACCTCATCTTTAGTTCTATAATGTTGAGCATCACTCATCGAGTGACCTCTATATCTGTATGTTTTTAACTCTAAGAATGTTGGACCATCTCCACGACGAGCACGCTGTATAGCTTCATCAAAAGCTTCAGCTACTTTAATAGGATTCATACCATCAACAGGGCCACAAGGCATTTCATAACCTTTACCTAGTTTCCAAATTTCACCATGGTTTGCTGTACGCTCTACCGACGTTCCCATCGCATAACCATTATTTTCACATACAAATACCACAGGAAGTTTCCAAAGCATTGCTAAGTTAAATGTTTCGTGAAGTGAGCCTTGTCTTGCAGCACCATCACCGAAACAACATAATGTTACAGCATCAACGCCATTATATTTATCGCCAAACGCCATACCTGCACCTAAAGGAATTTGTCCTCCAACGATTCCATGACCTCCGTAAAAACGAAATTCTTTAGAAAAAATATGCATAGAGCCGCCCATACCTTTAGAAGTACCAGTTGCTTTTCCATACAACTCAGCCATAACACGTCTTGGGTCTTCCCCCATTCCAATTGGTTGTACGTGATTTCTATACGCAGTAATCATTTTGTCTTTAGTCAAGTCCATAGCATGTAATGCACCTGCTAATACGGCTTCTTGACCGTTGTATAAATGAAGAAATCCTCTTACTTTTTGTTGAATGTATACAGCAGCTAGTTTGTCTTCAAACTTTCTCCAGAATAACATGTCTTCGTACCATTTGAGGTAAACCTCTTTTGTGATTTTTTGCATTGACTCCTAATTAATTTTTATTATACGGAATACAAAAGTAATACATTGAAAGGTATTGCAAAAATGCATTCCGTTTAAAGTATGAAAAATATGAAAAAAAATAGCACATTCTACATAAAGCTACTTATTTAATATTATTTAATTATAAAATTTCTTGTTTTGAGAATTTTATTTCAATAAATTAACAAACACTTATTGAACCCCTTAAAAGTTAAAGCACTGATTTTTCGAAAACAAAAGGCAAAAGGTTTGCTAGAGAATCTGATTTGGCAACTTTCCCAGATTCCCCCATAAAATAAATTTCGATAGGTGTTTCTTGCTTAACCTCATATTCTGCAATGGCTTGTCTACAGGCTCCGCATGGTGGAATTGGGCTTAAAGTCGGCTTATTTTTTGATGTTGCAGAAATTGCCATTCTTACAATTTTTGCATCTGGAAATTGAGATCCTGCATAATAAATAGCAGTTCGCTCAGCACATAATCCTGACGGATAGGAAGCGTTTTCCTGGTTATTCCCCGTAATAATTTCACCATTGTCTAAAACCAGAGCTGCACCAACATTAAAATTTGAATAAGGCGCATAAGCCTTCTCTCTAGCTTCTATAGCTTTTTGTAGTAGTAAAATAATTTCCTTTGGAAGCTCATCCATAGTATCGTAAACCTCTAATGTGCTTTCAATTTTTATTTTTTTCATGTATTTACTTTTCTCTAAAATTAACAAACTATTTTAGACAAAAAAACTATTGCTGATGGCAATAGTTTTTATTTGTTTTATAAAAAATTCTACTAATATTCTCTATATTCTCCGGAACCAATATTAAGTGTTATAGAGAAACGTAAAGTACTATCTAAAGGACTTTGTACTTTGGATGCTGAAAACAAATAAGCTAAATCAATATTTACCACATTTGCTTTAAGACCTGCTCCAAGTGTGAAGAACTTTCTAGCTCCTTTTTCTTCACTTTCATTAAAATAACCTGTTCTCAGTGCAAAGGAATCCTGATACACATATTCTGCTCCAAGCGAATACGTAAACTCTTTAAGTTCTTCACTAAAACCACCTGGCGCATCACCAAATGACTGAAACATTCCAGACAAAAAATCTACATCATCCGATTTTCCTTTATAAATGACATTTTGGTTAACACGTGTACCTAATTCATCAACGTCTTCATCATAAACACCATTATTATTATTATCCGTGTAATTATATTCATCACCATACATTGGCGGTGTTGGCACTAACAGTTTGGCCACTTCTGCAGTTACGGCTATTTTATTATAATCATCAAATATAAAATCGAAACCTGCACCTAAACGCAGGTTGGTAGGTTGAAAGTTATCGCTACCACCTTCATCATATTTAAATTTAGGACCTATATTTTGAAGTGCAAAACCCATTCTCCAACGACCATTAAAATCGGCATAAGCTTCTTCTTCACTTTGATAATATCCTGAAATATCAACACCAAACGTATTAGCTGCACTTGCATCAATGCTTTCATCGTAATTTAATCTTAAATCAGAACGCAAATATCTCATGGCAACGGACATTGCAAATTGATCAGACAGACGTAAAGCATATGAAACATCAAAAGCCAACTCATTAGGCTTTACTGTTTCAAGCAAATTACCCGAATTATCTGTTAGTTCAATATCTCCTAAACCAAAATATTTAAAACTAGTAGCAAAAGCGCTACGTTCGTCTAAGCGATTAAAATAACTTACATAACCAACACCAATATCATTAACTAATTTTTTAAGGTATGGTGTATAACTTAATGAAATACCCGATTTAGCTTCTGAAAACACATATTTTGAAGAGTTCCATTGCTGTGAAAATGCATCTACAGATGTTGCAACCCCCATATCTCCCATACCTGCCGCTCTGGCATCTGGTGCAATTAATGTAAATGGCATTCCTGTAGTAATAACTCTTGAATCGTTTTCGTTAGGTATAATAACCGTTTGTTGTGCACCTACTTTTAAAGCAAAAGCAATGGCAATTAATAGCAATAATTGGTTCTTCATGAATTAAATTTTATTTAACAAATATAAATCTTTATTAAAGGATTACAAGCTTCTCAATCTTTTCTACCTTTTTATTTAAAAGTTCAGACTGCACAGTAAGCTTGTACACATAAACACCTTTCCCTATTTTATCTCCAAAATCGTCTCTTCCATCCCAAACAATATCTCTTGACAGTGAACTTGTGGTAATTAATCCGCCAGTAGTCTGTCCATTTAAGGTTCTTACTAACTTACCAGAAACAGTGAATATCTGTATAGAAACGTTTAAAGGTGCTGAACTATTGTGATTAAACCAAAATTCGGTATAATTTACGAAAGGATTTGGATAATTAAGCACATTATTTATTACCAATGACTCATCTTTATCGTACACAATAAATTGTATTTCGGCAGTTGAAGAATTATTATAAACATCCCAAGCCTTTAAAGTTAAGGTATGAAGCCCTGGTTCTAAATCACGAAACGGATAACTTACTACTCCTTTTTTGTAATTATCTACTTCGGTTTGATAATAATCATTCAATACAATAGGATTTGTTTCATCTCCATCTATAATAGCGACTATGTCATGTCCAATTCCACTAGCTGTATTTATGCCGTTAGCATCCTCTAGCTTTACCAATAAAGTTGGTGATTCATTTGTAATACCGCCAGACACAAAATTTTCGTCGTTCATATATAAGAGGATTACAGGACCAATATCATCTGCTTCAGCATCATTGTTCAAGCCACCAATTTTTACAGTATTCACACTAGCCCCTGCCTGATCTTCTAATAAATCATCATTCTTTGAGTAAAAACTAACTTTTCCAAATCCTACTGGAATGCTAATATCTTTAGGAACTACAAAATCGAATTCAAATTCGCCATTTTTAACTGAGGCCTGACCTCTAAAGATAATTTCGCCAGAAGTTTTAAAATTTAGTTTTACCAATTGCCCGTTTAGGGTAATACCATCATTTGCCAGAGTTACTCTGTCGATGTCCTTATCGTAAATAGTTACAGATAAATTTCCGTTATAATTAGTGAGTAAGTTTCCTGACAAATCGGTCACTTCTCCTGCTAGTTTAACATAACTTAATCCTTTTAAGGTATCGGTTGATTGAGCTATTGGAATATCGTTGATTTTTGTTAACTTAATATTTGGTTTAGGAAATGCCAATTTCATAGCTGGATCTCCAATAAAAAACACTAATTTATTCTGACTTTGACTTGCTATAGAGGCATTATTTTTTGTCAATCTCAAAGCCTCCGCCATGGAAGGATATTCATAATCAGAATAGGTATCATTATCACTATAAGAAAACAGGTATTGCCCTAACAAATTATTAAATGTAATAGCAAAACTCACAAATATTTGCCGCGTTGTTGTGATAAGGCTAATTGCACCCGCCTGATTATTCCAAAAAGTATACTCACCGGCTGTTTCCCTATACGGGTTATCAAATTTTGTAAATTCGCAAGTAACAGAAACAAAACAATTATATTTATAGTAGTTTCTTAAGTCATCGATATCGGTTTTTATAAAAATCCGTTCTTGAGCCAATCCGTCTTCGCCACCATGCCCAAAATAATTAACCACCAAGGCGCCATTATTAATAGCATTCACCATTTCCGTAGTAACCTGTGGATATCGGTTTCCACCTGCTGAAGTTTCTTGTTTAAAGGAATCCGTATGAATTTTAACCACATTCATAAACGGTTTATTTTCGGTGACTAAATTACCAATATTATCGGTTGTTTCTTGTAAAATACCTTCCCAATCCTGATCCACATCATCCGACACCACAACAAAATTATTACGCCAACTACCAAACGATTCTTTGCTATAATACAACTCCACTTTATCCACAAATTCTTTTGCTCGCAAAGGAGTATCTGCTAAAACTCTTCCAACAGCAATATCTAGCTTATCACTACCTGTCATAGTACCTTCGTTTGCATCCATCATGCCATAAAAATCATCGGAAACAAAAGAACTAGTTAAGTTAAAACTACTATAAGAATGCCATGAAGGCACCATATTGGTATTATTGGGAATTCTATCTTTATAATCAAAAGACCCATCACCAAATAAACACAAGTATTTTATTCTGTTACTTACCGAACTTGCATTATCATAAACATATTTTACAAGATTTCTAATTGCCCCAACATCCTGATTTCCTGTACTAAACTCATTATAAATTTCATTCAAGCCAAATACCTTTACGTTTAAACCATATTGCGTTCTATTAATTTGTGCCAAACGCTCGGCCTGAGTTAGCATATTATCTGGAGCTACAATGATATAATCCACGTCTTGAAACTGACCTTCATTATTTAAGAACACTGTTCCTTTTATGTTTTGATTGCTTACCGTTGTATTAGAATCTGATTTCGGCTCGAAATAATCTAAAGATGTTACGGCGACATAGTTTTTCAGAACACCCATATTTGCTTTGAAACTAAAACTAGCAAGAGCATCTGTATTTAAAATATTGGACACATTATAAATATCAGTTACATCCCAAATTTCTGAAATTTGAGACGCATCACTGATGGTGTACTGGGCAATTCCAGAAGCTGAAGCCACGGCACTATTTTTAAACAGAAACTGTTTTTTATTAAATCTTAATGATCGTGTGGCTTCAAGTGAGATATAATCCAAATAACCCAAAGCACTCGGATTTCCTTTTTTATCATAATTTAATCCAACTGTTATTTTAGAACTATTTACAGTAATTGAATTATTATAAAATGATTCTGATGCTAAATTAGGACTTGAAGCACCGTACATTGACAAGGTTGAAATTGCTGTTCCATTAACTAACAACTGCATTGCTGAAGCTGTTGTTGAGGCTGCTGCAACATAAACTTTCAACTTTACAGGAACAGAGGTTACCAAATCTGGGAAATCGAAACTAAAAGTTTTCTCGGTAGTAACATCAAATTTATTACCAAACCAACGTCTACCCAATAAGGCAATGTTATAATCATCAACTTCATAAAACTTATAATCTTCATAAGTTGATATTTCTAAACTAGCAGCACCACTTGGTTGTGCTAAGGGCTGTATACGCTTGCCTGTTCCAGAACCAACATTAATATAGTAGTAAGTTTTATCGTTATAACAATTAATATTTGTATTGCTTTCTTGGTTGTAACCTTTAGGTCCTTCAGCGTAAAATAAAATATAATCTTCATTATTAAATACGCCATCTTCCTCTCCTACAAATTTTATAGCATTTTCTTCAACATCAAAAGGATAAGCAACAGCATTGGAATACGGAATCATTCTCCCGCCATTACCATACACTTTAATATTTCTTGGATCTACCGAATTTACCTTTACCCCTAAACGCTGTAAAAAACTTTTTGATAATTTATAAACCCCCGTGGTATCAACATAAAACCGATACCATTCGCCAGAACTTAAAACAGAATTTGAAATTGCAGATGTTTTTGTAATTTTATTTACAGAAGAAATTTTACTAGTGCTAACCCCTGAAGTATAACTAATTTGAAATGATGTTATTTTTTTAAAGGCGCCGTTCCCTTCCTTAATGATAGGCGATATTTGAAACACAGCAAACCGCTTATCTCTTGCTACAGCATTTTTTAAACTATATTCCAATTCGGAAGGAATCGTAGACACATCCAAATCTTTTAATTCACTTAATGAAATAGACGCATAGCTAACGTTATTAACTGAAATGGATTGCTCATTAACCGAAGACACTGTGGCCCACTCTGCCACAAACTTTAAGCCATCCTCAAAACTGAAATTAAAATTTTCTGAATTGAAAGCGGGAACTTCTAAAGAGTAAGACCCTCCTGAAAATGTTCGAGAAGATTCCCAATTTAAATTAAATGTTTGTTGTTGCGCACGCATTAGTAAACAACAAAAACATAGTAAAAGTAAAATTTTCTTTTTCATTCCTTGAATAACGCTATTAATGTGATGTTATTATTAAATGGGTAACAAAAATAACAACTCGAGCAAAAATACAATAATAAATTAGGAAAACATACGTTAATACATGACAAAAGAACAGTGAAAAACCACAAAAACATCGTTGTAATGATTAAAAAATAGGGTGAAATGCACTTTTTTTTGGTTAAAATGCAAAAAATAGCTTGCAGTATTAGGTTTAATTCTTATATTGCACCACCAAAACATTATTAGCTTACTTAAACGTATGGATATGAAAAACGTATTAGCATTCAAGGTTTTATTAGTTTTAGCATTAAGCGTGGCTATGACTAGTTGTAAAAAATCTTCGAGTTCAAAAAATAGTTCTAGAGCAACTGGATGGGATATCAACTCAAGAGAAGGCGGTTTCCAATACAATACTGACTTCAAAGAACAAGAAACTTCACCTGGATTAGTATTCGTTGAAGGAGGAACATTCACCAAAGGTCGCGTACAAGATGACGTAATGCATGATTGGAATAACACTCCTACTCAGCAACACGTTCAATCTTTTTACATGGATGAAACGGAAGTTACTAATGCCATGTACATGGAATATTTAGACTGGATTAAACGTGTTTATCCACCATCAGACGAAAACTTTAGAGCAATCTATCACGGTGCTTTACCAGACACTCTAGTTTGGAGAAACCGTTTGGGATATAACGAAGTAATGACCGAAAATTACCTTCGCCACCCTGGTTATGGAGAATATCCAGTAGTTGGGGTTAGTTGGATTCAGGCTGTAGAATTTGCAAATTGGAGATCGGATCGTGTTAACGAATATAACTTAGAAAAAGCAGGCTATTTAAAACGAGATGCTAAGATAGTTGATGTTAATGCCGAATCTACTTTTAATACGGACACCTACGTAAACGCTCCTACTTTAACTTATGGTGGTAATGAAGAAGTAATTAATGCAGATGGAAGAAACAGAAGATTTGTAAGAACCGATGCAGACGGTAATGAATCAAATATTTACGCAACAAGAGAAACCGGTTTAATTACACCTAAGTACAGACTCCCAACCGAAACAGAATGGGAATATGCAGCATTAGGTTTAAGCGAAATAAGAAGCTACAACCTGTATAGAGGTCGTAAAAAATACCCTTGGGATGGCCAATACACGCGTAATGGGTCTCGCAAATATAGAGGCGACCAATTGGCAAACTTCAAACAAGGTAAAGGTGATTACGGCGGGATTGCAGGATGGTCCGACGATGGTGCCGACATTACTAATGCTGTAAAATCATATGCTCCAAATGATTTTGGCTTATATGATATGGCTGGGAACGTTGCTGAATGGGTTGCAGATGTTTACAGACCTATTGTTGATGATGAATTCAATGATTTCAACTACTACCGTGGAAACGTTTATACTAAAAATGCAATTAATGAAGATGGCAGTGTCAAGGTTGTAACTGCTGACAATATTGTTTACGACACATTATCAAACGGAAAAATAGTAGCTAGAAATCTTCCTGGTGAAATCCTACAAATTCCTGTTGATGAGAACGAAACGTATTTACGTACTAACTTTGATAAAAGTAACCAAATCAACTTTAGAGATGGTGATAGACAATCTTCTCGTCGTTTTCAAAATTTCAATGAAGAAGATGGTGCTGCTGGCAAAGTAAGTGAAACTAGCAAAATGTACAATTCTCCGAAAAACATCGTTACAAGAGATGCTGAAGGAAACATTATCAGAGAATATGATAAATCAAATAACAGAACATCTTTAATTAGCGACAATGTTAGAGTTTATAAAGGAGGCTCTTGGAAAGACAGAGAATATTGGTTAGACCCTGCGCAAAGACGCTACTTCCCAGAAGATATGGCTACCGATTACATTGGATTTAGATGTGCTATGTCTCGCGTAGGTTCAAAATCTAAAGAAACACAAAAAAAGAAAAATTAAAAATCTCATCTAAATAATTAAAAAAGTCCTAGCTAATGTTAGGACTTTTTTAATACTTTTAAATTAACTAAAAAAACACCATTTTTCTTTTGAAAATAGAACAACTACATACTCTTTTCTTAGAATGTCATTCCGTTTGTACAGATACAAGAAAATTAAAATCAAATGATATGTTTTTTGCCTTGAAAGGCGAAAATTTTAACGGCAATAGCTATGCAGAACACGCTTTAAAAAACGGCGCTAGATATAGCATTATAGACGAAAAAACCTATAAAACTTCATCGCAAACCATTTTAGTCGAAAATGTTCTTGAAACGCTTCAAAAATTGGCTGCTTATCATAGAACCTATTTAAATATTCCAATAATTGCCCTTACGGGAAGCAATGGAAAAACAACTACTAAAGAGCTAATTAATGCCACCCTTTCACAAAAATATAACACTACTGCAACTGTTGGGAATTTAAATAACCACATAGGAGTACCTTTAACGCTTTTATCCATGAATAAACAAACTGAAATAGGTATTATTGAAATGGGTGCCAATCATCAAAAAGAAATTGAGTTTTTGTGCACAATTGCCAAGCCGGATTTCGGCTACATTACCAATTTTGGAAAGGCCCACTTAGAAGGTTTTGGAAGTGTTGAAGGCGTTATTAAAGGAAAAACTGAATTATACAACTTCATTAAAGCAAACAACAAAACCATTATAGTTAATGGGACTGATCCTATCCAAATGG
The DNA here is from genome assembly GCF_041583155.1 of Mariniflexile sp. Taxonomy (GTDB): domain Bacteria; phylum Bacteroidota; class Bacteroidia; order Flavobacteriales; family Flavobacteriaceae; genus Mariniflexile. Next base: position 26,135 of record NZ_JBFHGK010000017.1, on the reverse strand, counting down.
AAAAGAGTAAGGATGCTAATACGTATTCATTTGGTAACAAAGCTCATTTTAACGTTCAAATTAAGTTTATTGAAGCACAACCCAATGTAAGTGTTGAATACAATAATATCAGAATAAAAAGTCATTTAATAGGCGATTACAACTTCAATAACATTGCTGCTGCAATAACATTTGGGAATTATTTTAAAGTTGAAGATAGCGCCATAAAAACAGCTATTGAGAACTACATTCCTAGCAACAATCGCTCTCAGGTAATAAAAAAAGGAGCAAACAACATTATTTTAGACGCATACAATGCAAACCCAACAAGCATGCATGCTGCTTTACTAAATTTTGAAAAACTAAAAGAGGTATCTAAAACGGCATTTTTAGGAGATATGTTTGAGCTAGGTCAAGATGCCGAAGTGGAACACCAAAACATCGTCAATTTAATTGCAACCTTAAATTTTCAGGCAGTTTTAATCGGCGAAAACTTCAACAGAACTAAAATAAATTCTTCAAAAATAGTCGTATTTAAAACATTTGATGACTTTAAAAATAATTACGACATTACTAAGACAACTAACGCTACGCTTCTAATAAAAGGCTCTCGAGGAATGGCCATGGAACGCATCTTAGACTTACTTTAGACCTTTAAAAATCTTAAAACACGAAAAAGCACCTACATTATATTTTTAAATATAACTCGGTGCTTTTCCAATAATTCTCCCTAAGAACTAATTAATAGCACTGTAAAGTTGTCATTTAATAAGTCAGTAAACAATACTCAATTTGAGTATTTCAACGTGTTTTTCGTTTAAATGCTAATTAAATCGGATGTACAACAAGGCAATAGTCTACTAAAAAAGAAAATCTAAATTATACTAGAATTCATTTTAAGTAGACCAATTAGCTCTCCTGTTGATGAAATATTTAGTTTTTTAAGTATATTTCTACGGTGCGTATCAACCGTATTTGGACTTATATTAAGCTTTTCAGCAATCACTTTACTAGAATGATTCAATATCAGTAACCTGATGACATCACGCTCTCTATTACTTACTGCATCTGATAATAATTTTTGAGAAAAATTATTAAAATACTTGGTTTCATATTCATCATTCTCATTCAAAAGTTTTGCCGATGCGCATATTTCCATTTTTATTCTGGAATCAAGGACCGTATAATGTGCTAAACCAATAATCGGTTTATCATTTAAATCAAACTCTATGGGCGTTGTATTTTGGATGATATTTACATAATTACCCTCTACATTTTTAAGACGGTAGTTCCAAGTATAACTCATCTTACTTCTATCTTTAAGTGCAATTTCACTTAAGGTGAAATCCATTAACTCATTTAAGGCTTTCAACCAAGGTTCAATATCTTCCGGATGCATTCTCCCCCAAAAATAGCGCATTCCTTCTTTTTCAAACATGTCCTTATTTAGTCCTAGGCAGGACGACATATTTTTACTGATATATTCGAATGTAAGATCTCGAGTGTTAGTAATACAGAAAAAAGTAGAACTATAAGGTAAGTAAGCATCAAGTTCGATAATCTTTTGAACATGCTCCTCCAGTGAAGGATGATCATATGACTTAAAAACTTCTTTATAAATACCTTTTATTTCACTAATCTCCATAACTAAATTAATTTATCAGGACAATTAACAAGAGCCTTAATGATGTCAAGATACTTTATTATGAAAAAAAACGCAAATTATACTTGATAAACATGGCGTTAAAATAGAAAATGGTATAAAACAAAAAATCCTAAAGCTTTCACTTTAGGATTTTTTTAGTGGGCAATGAGGGATTCGAACCCCCGACCCTCTCGGTGTAAACGAGATGCTCTGAACCAACTGAGCTAATTGCCCTTGTTATCGGTGTGCAAATATAAGCTAGATTTTCAATCTGCAAAAACTTTTTTGAAAAATTTTTAAATTATTTCTGCAACAACAAATGTACTCCCTCCAATAAAAATAAAATCATTGGATTTTGCGTTTTTTAAAGCACATTTATACGCCTCATTTACAGAGCCATAAGCCTTACCAAGCAATCCAAAACTATATAACGCCTTTTTTAACTCGGTAGCCTCTAAACCTCGAGGAATATCTGGTTTGCAGAAGTAATAAGTTGCCTTTTTAGGTAATAAATCCATAATAGAAGTTAAATCTTTATCATTTACAACTCCAAAAACGATATGCAAAGCATCAAAATCTTCATTTTGCAATTGTTTCATTACATAATTTAAACCATCCCTATTATGGCCAGTATCGCAAACCACTTTAGGATTTATTTTTATCGTCTGCCAGCGTCCCATTAAACCAGTATTTCTAACAACTTGTAATAATCCTTGTTTTATATTCTCCTCTGATAAAATAAATCCCTTCTTCTGAAGTTCTTTTATAGCTTGTAAAACCGTTACTATGTTTTTAGATTGATAAATACCTGTTAAATCGGAAGCATATGTATCAAACTTCTCTTTATCTGCAAAAACGATACTTGTATTATTTTTTAAAGCTACCTCTTTAAAAACTGAGGAAGTTTCCTTTTGGGTTTCACCAATCACCACAGGAATGTTAGGCTTTATAATACCCGCTTTTTCGGAAGCAATGGCTTCTAAAGTATTGCCCAGAAATTGCATGTGATCGAATCCGATGTTGGTAATTACAGAAACTTCGGGTGTTATGATATTTGTAGAGTCCAACCTACCTCCCATTCCTACCTCTATAACAGCAATATCCACTTTCTGTTTTGAAAAATATTCAAATGCCATCCCTACAGTCATTTCAAAAAAGGACAATGAATTTGCCTCAAAAAATTGTTTATGGCGTTTTATAAAACCGTTTACATAGGGCTTACTTATAACCTTCCCATTAATTTTTATACGTTCTCTAAAATCTTTTAAATGAGGCGAAGTATACAAACCAACCTTGTAGCCAGCTTCCTGTAAAATAGAAGCCAACATATGGCTTGTAGAACCTTTACCATTTGTTCCTGCAACATGGGTGGATTTAAAGTCCTTTTCAGGGTGATTTAAGTACTCTACTAATTTTAAGGTGTTTGTTAAATCTTTTCTAAAGGCCGATTGCCCTTGCCGTTGATACATTGGCAGTTGAGAAAACATCCAATCGAGTGTCTCCTGATACGTCATGTTTATTGCCCTAATTTGAAGTTTACTTTTACAAAACCTATTTGTCTTGTTGGCGCATTGGGGTCTGGACGCCATTTATGTGATAAAGCTATTTTTTTTGCGGGCTCCAATAAACAAGCTGCTGTATTTGTAGTACCTTTTACACCTGGTCTTGCCTCAATAACATTACCACTTTTATTCACAACGATTTCAACAATAACCATCCCAGATTCATTGCAATCTTGTTTAAAAGTGTTATGAGTAGCTGTTCCTCTACCGTTCAATCCATATCCAACGCCACCACTTCCTGCGCCACCAGACCCAAAATAACTAGGCGCATATGGGTCGCCATCTAGCTGCCCTTTATCACCCGCCTTGGCATCATTCCCTTCACCTCCAGTTGCTGAACCTTCCGATTTGCTTACACCACCAATTAACGCATCTAGCTTTTTCTTTTTCTCTTCAAGTTCACGCTTTTCTTTAGCAATTCTTTCAGCTTCTGCTTTGGCCTTAGCATCGGCTAATGCCTTAGCTTTTACCTGAGCTTCATTTTGCTTTTTAATAGCTATTTCTTCGGAATTATCAGCCGTTAAAACTTCCTCTTTCGTTTCGGCTGCTTTTGTAGGTTCTGTTTTTGTGACTTCAGGTTCTGAAGGACGATTAATATCCAGAGGCTCCGATTTAATCGGCTTTAAAGGCTGCACTGTACCTGAACCAAAATCGGTAGTTCCAAAATTTACCGCAACACCATATTCTTCTGGCGGATCCATATAAGTAGTACCAACAACAAATAATAACAGCAAAATAATAACAGATATTACTGTTGTTAACATTGCCGATTTTCTTTCGTATGGGGTTTCCAAATACTTCATTGAGGCTTATTAATTTCTTAATTAGAACGCACTAAAATCGTGCCGTATTCCGCGAAAGCGAATTATTCAGGTCTTACCGCTAATATTACTTTTAATTTATTTCTGTTAGCTATATCCATTACCTTAACAACATTTTCAATAGGTACTGATTTCTCTGCTCGCAACACTATCGTTGGATTTTCTTCTGATGCTAATGAGTTTAATAATTCGGCTTCTAAAACACTTTCACCCACTCGACGTTGGTCGATATAATAGGTCAAATCTTCTTTTATGCTTACAGCAATAGACTTTTTGTTTTCTGTTTTGCCACTGGCTTTTGGTAATAATATATCGATAGCATTTGTAGTTACTAAAGTAGATGCTAGCATGAAAAATATTAATAACAGAAAAACAATGTCCGTCATGGATGCCATACTAAATTCTGGCGTTATTTTATTTCTACCCTTTAAATTCATCTGTTATGTAGGTTCATTTAAATGATCTAGAAATTCTAGCGAATTAGCTTCCATTTGATACACAACCTTATCTGTTTTTACTACTAAATGATTGTATGCCATATACCCTACAATACCCACAATTAAACCTGCAACGGTAGTTGTCATGGCAGTATATAAACCATCTGCCAATAGTTTTATATCAATTTGTCCTCCAGAATTTGCAATTTCGAAAATAGATAGAATCATACCAATCACGGTTCCTAAAAATCCTATCATGGGTGCTGCACCCGATATAGTTGCAAGTATACTAACATTTTTCTCTAATCCGTATACTTCTAACCTCCCTGCATTTTCAATAGCCGTATTAATATCGGCTAAGGGTTTCCCTATTCTAGAAATACCCTTACCAATTAATCTAGATACAGGCGAATTAACTTGCGCACATAGTAATTGTGCTGAATCCACTTTGCCATGCGACACATGGTCTTTTATCTGATTCATAAAGTTACTATCTATTTTTGACGCTGCTTTAATAGCAAACAGCCTTTCAAAATAAATATAGATGGCGCCAACTAACATTAAAAATAATAAGGCAATAATAAATTGTCCGGCTACGCCGCCACTGCTAATTAATTCTATTATTGAAAGGGATTTTTCAACCGGTACAGTATCGGTAAGCAACTCTGCACCCTCTTGATCTTGAGTTATAGTTTGTAATAATATATTCAACATATAATTTGTGTTTCTTGAATTTTAAAACGCTAATTTTTGTATAAAATTATATTAAAAAAATAAGGTAATCCTAATTTAGAGTATATTTTATAAAAATTTAACCCTTTCAGAGTTTAAATACTGAAAGGGTTAAAAAAAATATATCGATTAAAAGATTACTAAAACCAGGTTCTAGTTACCATAAATGTAGCACAACCTAAAAGGAATCCTACTAAAGCTAACCAAGAAATCTTTTTAAGATACCAGAAAAAATCTATTTTTTCCATACCCATTGCAACAACACCTGCTGCAGACCCTATAATTAACATACTTCCACCAGTACCTGCCGAAAAGGCTACGAAATGCCATAATTCGTTATCCATAGGCTCAGAAAACATTCCTAAACTAGCCGCAACTAAAGGCACGTTATCAATGACTGCAGACCCAACTCCTAACAATATCATTACCAAATCCGACACCCCTTCGTGGTGTAGTTCTGTTCCTAAAAGTGGCATCCCATCTTTTAAAGATTCTGCAAATCCGAATAAAATACCTAAAGATTCCATAGCAGCAACAGCCATTAAAATTCCTAAGAAGAATAAAATACTCGGTAATTCAATTTTAGACAATGAATGATGCACTGGGCTATGATGAGCATGCGAATCACTTTCCGTAGAATCTGCATTTGAAATGCTAAATTTAGAATTGCTATAAACTTCAGCAAAAACTGCTACGATACCTAAAGACAACATCATGCCTACATATGGAGGTAAATGAGTTACTGTTTTGAAAATTGGCACAAATACAATAGCACCAAGCCCTAAGTACAACATAATAGCACTATACTTAGATTTCTTTTTTTCTTCTACTTGTTCTATTTCTAAATCACCTTTAAAAATTGGTAAAAACGAAGCAATAAAAGTTGGAACCGCCATACAAACAAAAGAGGGCAATAATAAATACCCCATTAAATGACCTGTTGATACTTTTTTACCAATCCAAAGCATGGTAGTTGTTACATCACCAATAGGAGACCAAGCACCACCTGCATTGGCTGCAATAATAATTAAACCTGCATACCAAATACGAATTTCTCTGTCTTTTACTATTTTTTGAAGAATAGAAATCAATACAATTGTAGCTGTAAGATTATCTATGATAGCAGATAAAACGAAAGCTAGAAATCCAAAAAGCCATAATATTTTTGTTTTCTTTTTAGTTTTAACGAAGTCCTTAATAGTTGAGAATCCATCGAAGTAATCAATAATTTCAACAATAGTCATCGCGCCCAAAAGGAAGACCAATATTTCGGCAGTTTTCCCTAAATGATGCAATAAGGTTTCTTCCATTAAATGCATTTTCTCTTCTGGTGCAAATCCAGCAAATCCTTCAACTAAACTATGTCTTGCCGAGTCAAACCAATTTGGAAAACTTTCTAACCCCAAAGCTATTAATGCCCAACAAATGGCCATCATTACTAATGCGGGGATAAGTTTGTCTATTTTTAGGTTATGCTCTAGCGTGATGGCTAAATAACCTATTACAAATACTAAAATAATTGCTGCTTCCATAAAAAATTTAATAGTTAAATAAGTTGGCTTAATGCGATTTCATATGCTGTTGCACTAATACCTGTTTTTGATTGATTTTTGTTATATACTTTTTTTATTGCTTCTTTAATTTTGTTTGATGTATCGTTAAAAATGGCTTCATCTGTCATTTGTACGCGGCGTTCCATAAAATAAGCAAACACACGTGCCATTCCGCAGTTTGATATAAAATCCGGTATTAAACTTACCCGATAATCGGTGTGCTCCATGATTGGTCCGAAGAAAATTTCCCTGTCTGCAAATGGCACATTAGCACCACAAGATATAACTTCCAAACCACTATCAATCATTTCATCTATCTGATGAATGGTCACTAAACGTGATGCTGCACATGGTGCAAAAATTTCAGTTTTAATTGACCAAATTTTTTGATTAATTTCTTGAAAAGGGATTAAATGATTGCTATTCAAAGTATTTCCAGATTTTGCTAAAAACAGATTGGTAATTTCTTCAAAAGTAAATCCTTCCTGTTTAATTAAACCACCTGCAATATCGATAATTCCTACCACTTTAGCACCCATTTGGGCCAAATAAAATGCCGCAGCAGCTCCAACATTACCGAAACCTTGAATTACAGCCCGTTTTCCAACAACCGAACCGCCGTAAATTTCATAGTATTGTTTTACTGCCTCTGCAACACCAAAACCAGTAATCATATCAGCAATTGTATACTTTCTAGATACATTTGGCGAATAAAAAGGGTTTTCAATAACTTTGATAACACCTTGTCTTAACTGACCAATTCTATTTATTTTATCGGCTTCCGTAGGTTTAAAGTGCCCGTTAAAAACACCTTCCTGCGGGTGCCAAACTCCACTTTCTTCAGTTATTGGAATGACTTCATGTATTTCATCTACATTTAAATCGCCACCTGTTCCATAATAACTTTTAAGCAAAGGAGATACGACTTTATACCAGCGCTCTAGCACTCCTTTTTTCCTCGAATCCTTTGGATCGAAATTAATGCCTGATTTTGCACCGCCAATCGCGGGTCCAGACACCGTGAATTTAATTTCCATCGTTTTTGCCAACGACAAAACCTCATTCATATCCAACCCTTTTCGCATTCGTGTGCCACCTCCTGCAGCGCCCCCTCGTAACGAATTAATAACCACCCAACCTTCAGCTTCAGTTTCAGCGTCCTTCCAATTAAAAATGATCTCGGGTGATTTTTCTTCAAACTTTTTTAATAACTCCTTCATTTATTTTGACTTACTAATTTATAGCTAACTTAATTATGAATTTATTTTTTAGGCCTAGCGTAGCTATAACTGAGTCATTATGAAAGTGTTTCAAACAATAATGCAACAAATATAAAAAAAAACAAAAATCCCATTTTATGCTATTTGTCATTTTTTAAAATTAAATATTTTACCAGAACAATGATTTTTTGATGCTCCAGTAACACTTTTTAAACAATTCACCTCATTACGAAGTTTTAAAACACCTAGAAAACCAAAAATTAATGCCTCCTTAAATTCAATAATTGATTTAGAAGGAATTACTATCGTGTTTTTTGTAAATACCTGTAGCCTATCAACCAGAAACTTATTATATACACCTCCACCAGTTACCAATACAGATACTTGCTGTTTTTTATTTATTTCTATGGAAAGCTGTAGGGCGATATGTTCAACGAATGTTGCTAATATATCCTTTATTTCTAACTGAAAGGAATCGATTAATGGAAAGATATTACTATCCACCCATTCCAGACCTAAGGATTTAGGATAATTCATTTTATAAAAATCAAGTTCGTTTAACTTTTGAAGTAAAAGAAAGTTTATATGACCTGTTGAAGCTATTTTGCCTTCATCATCATAATTAAGTCCTAACTGCTTTACATAATGATTTAATACAATGTTTACCGGACAAATATCATACGCAATACGCTCCCCATCAACCTCGGTAGATACATTAGCAAATCCGCCTAAATTCAGGCAAAACTCATAATTTGAAAACAGCAATTTATCCCCAATAGGAACCAGTGGCGCTCCTTGCCCACCCAAAGCAACATCTTGCACTCTGAAATCGCAAACAACGTTTTCCTCCAAAAGTTTAGCTAAATGCGGCAAATTTCCAATTTGGTAAGTCAAGCCTTTATCTGGGCGATGTAGCGCCGTGTGCCCATGAGAACAAATGGCATCAATAGTTTTTATTTTATACCCATTTATAAAAGATTTAATTTTTAAGCTCAGTAAATTGGTATAATGAAAATCAATTTCCTTTAAAGCTACAGAAGTAGCCGACACCAATCCTCTTAGGGTATCCACCCATTGCGATTCATAAGCTACCGTCTCAGAGTAAATAATTTCAAAATGCCAAGAGCCATCATACTTAAACTGCACGTAAACCAGGTCTATACCATCAAGCGATGTTCCAGACATAACTCCTACTACGTTATATAAATCTTTTATCATACGAAACAAAAATAACAATGCCCTTTGAAAAAATATCATTAAAAAGCTATATTTTTGTATAATCTCCATCAATTCAACAATAAATTCGAAAAATATGAATTTCCAACTATCCGACGAACATATTATGATACGTGATGCCGCACGGGACTTTGCACAAACAGAATTACTTCCTGGAGTTATTGAACGTGATGAAAACCAACATTTCCCTAAAGAATTAGTTAAAAAAATGGGCGAACTAGGCTTTTTAGGAATCATGGTAAACCCAAAGTATGGCGGTAGCGGCATGGACACAATATCCTACGTATTAATTATGGAAGAGTTATCGAAAATTGACGCCTCGGCATCTGTGATTGTTTCTGTAAATAATTCGTTGGTTTGTTACGGAATTGAAGCTTTTGGAAATGAAGCGCAAAAACAAAAATATTTAACCAAATTAGCAACGGGTGAATTTATTGGCGCCTTTTGCTTGAGTGAACCAGAAGCTGGTAGCGACGCAACTTCGCAAAAAACAACAGCCATAGACAAGGGCGATTATTACCTTATTAATGGCACAAAAAACTGGATTACAAATGGCGGTCGCGCAGATGTTTATTTAGTAATTGCACAAACAGACAGAGACAAAGGATCACATGGAATTAATGCATTTATTTTGGAAAAAGGCATGGACGGATTTCATGTTGGCCCAAAAGAAAACAAACTCGGTATTCGTGGAAGCGACACTCACACCTTACAGTTTAATGACGTAAAAGTTCCAAAAGAAAACCGCATTGGTGAAGATGGATCTGGATTTAGATTTGCAATGAAAACCCTATCTGGTGGTAGAATTGGCATTGCTGCTCAAGCCTTAGGCATAGCCTCGGGTGCTTACGAGTTAGCTTTAAAATACGCCAAAGAACGAAAAGCCTTCGGAACTGAAATATGCAACCACCAAGCTATTGCATTTAAATTAGCAGATATGTACACCGAAATTGAAGCTGCCAGACATTTAGTTATGAAATCGGCTTGGGACAAAGACCAAGGTGGCAATTATGATGTTTCAAGTGCTGTAGCGAAATTATACGCTTCCAAAGTGGCCATGGAACATACGGTTGAGGCCGTTCAAATTCATGGTGGCAATGGCTTTGTGAAAGATTATCATGTGGAGCGATTAATGCGAGATGCTAAAATTACTCAGATATATGAAGGCACTTCTGAAATTCAAAAAATAGTAATCTCAAGGAGCTTAATTAGGCAATAATCCGTTTCAAAATAGAAAGTCTTTAAAAAGTTCAACATTTATTTACGGGTAAATACTGAACTTTTTTTTGTTATGTATCATAAAAACTTCCGACTTTATAAACTAGATTTTTATCTTTAAGAAAAATAAATTCATGCAAAAAACATACTACGACCCGGCCGACTTAAAAAAATTTGGAAAAATTTCCGAATGGAATGAAGAATTAGGTGCTAAATTTTTCGACTACTATGGAAAAGTATTTGAAGAAGGCGCTCTTTCTGAAAGAGAAAAATCTTTAATAGCCTTAGCAGTAGCCCATACCATTCAATGCCCATATTGTATTGATGCTTACACCGGCGATGGCTTACAACGAGGCATTACCAAAGAAGAAATGATGGAAGCACTTCATGTGGCAGCTGCTATTCGTGGTGGCGCTTCATTGGTACATGGTGTACAAATGATGAATAAAGTGAATAAATTGGACATGTAAACCCATTGTAATAAGGAATACCTAGAAGAAAGTAATACCATTTTAACTTTCTATTTTTTAAACTTGATACGCATTAATGATTAAATCCCTACATAAACGCGAAAGCGATTTAGCTAATAGCAAAAGGCAATTAGAAATACTATCTAATGGTATTTTTCAAAAAGGAGCATTACCAACTTTTAAGGAAAAGATATCGGAAACTAATCAATTTCCACTAAAAGCAAAAAAACTTGAAATTTTACAAATAAATGTTGGATACATGTGCAATCAGGTATGCACACACTGCCATGTAGACGCAGGTCCGGACCGTAAAGAGATAATGACGCGATCCACCATGCAACAATGTTTGGATATAATAAAAACTACGGGCGCACATACCTTAGATTTAACTGGTGGTGCACCTGAGATGAATCCGGATTTTCGTTGGTTTGTTGAAGAAGCTTCCAAAGTAGGTATTAAAGATTTTATTGTTCGTTCTAACTTAACCATAATAACTGCTAATAAAAAGTACCACGATTTACCAGAATTTTTCAAAAAACACAATGTACACGTTGTTAGCTCCATGCCGCATTGGACACGTGGTAAAACCGACAAACAACGCGGGAATGGTGTTTTTGATGCTTCTATTAAAGCTTTAAAGATGCTGAATGATGTTGGTTATGGTAAACCTGAAAGTAGTTTACGATTAGATTTGGTTTATAATCCGTCTGGTGCTTTTTTACCAAGCAACCAAAAATCAATGGAAAAGGATTTTAAAAAAGCGCTTTTAGAAGAGTTTAATATTCATTTTCATAATTTATTTGCCATAACAAATTTGCCTATTAGTCGGTTTTTAGATTATTTAATTGCCTCAGAAAACTACGAAGATTACATGTACGCATTGGTTGATGCTTTTAATCCTACAGCAGTTTCAAATGTTATGTGCACAAATACCTTATCCATAAGCTGGGATGGCTTTTTATACGACTGCGATTTCAACCAAATGTTAGAATTACCAGTAAACAGCAAAGCTAAACATGTTTCCGAATTCAATGAAACCTTACTAAATGGCAGAGATATTGTTATTTCTCAACATTGCTATGGCTGTACAGCTGGTGCCGGCAGTAGCTGCCAAGGGAGTGTGATATAGCAATAATAACCAAGTCTAAAAATGAAAACACAAACCCTTTGGATACTACTTTTTATTTCAGTTTTTACCTATTCACAAAACACATTACCTGAACTTTTAAAAAAGTACAACACCGAAAGCATTCCTTATATCTCGGTTGAAAAATTAGCACATACCAAAGACAGCTTTATTATTTTAGATGCACGCGAGTTAAAAGAATTTAAGGTTAGCCATTTAGAAGGTGCCGTTCATGTTGGGTATGATGCTTTTAATTTAAAATCGACACAAAAACACCTACCTCATAAAAACTCTAAAATTTTAATATACTGCTCTTTAGGAGTTAGATCTGAAGCTATTGGCGAAAAACTAAAAGCAGCAGGCTACCTTAATATTTTCAATTTATACGGAGGTATTTTTGAATGGAAAAACAATGGTTTTAACATAGTTGATTCAACAAATAAAAAAACCGAAAATGTTCATGTTTTTTCCGAAAAATGGGGAAAATGGCTAAACAAAGGCACTAAAATTTATGACTAAGGAACTCATCATTGTTTTTGTAAAAAACATAAAATTAGGCAAAGTAAAAACCCGTTTAGCCGCCTCCATTGGCAATCGAGCAGCTTTTGAAGTGTACAAAGAACTCGTTAAAGAAACTGAAAAAGCTATTAAAACCATAACAACGGATAAACGCATATATTTCTCGGAAGCCCTTGAAGAAACCATTTGGGAACATGCAACAAAGGCCATTCAAAATGGCGAAGATTTGGGTGAGCGCATGAAAAATGCATTTAAAAAAGGATTTGAAGACGGCTATGAACGTATTGTTTTAATTGGCTCCGATTTGCCCGATATTAATGCAACCCATATTAAAGACGGATTACAAGCATTAAACCAAACCGAAGTCGTTTTTGGCCCTGCAGTTGATGGCGGCTATTACCTAGTGGGTTTATCCAAATTCCATGAATATATTTTCCAAGATAAACCTTGGAGCAAGCCCCATTTATTAGAAGTTACCTTAGAAGAATTAAAGCAAAAAAACGTAACTTTCAACTTACTAGAACCCTTAAATGATATTGATACATTTGATGATTTAAAAGCCTCTGCATTTTACACTTCAAATGAAACATTAAAACAACGAATACAACAATTACAATGATTAAAGAAATAGAAGAAACCGTAAGCTACCTTCTTAACAAAGGGTTTGAAAACCCTGAAATTGGCATTATTTTAGGCACAGGTTTAGGTCAGCTAATAAATGATATCGAAATATTACATGAAGCAAGTTACAACCACATCCCAAGCTTCCCAACTGCAACTGTAGAGTTTCATAAAGGAAAACTAATTTACGGGGTTTTTGAAGGCAAGAAAGTAATTGTCATGCAAGGACGGTTTCACCTTTACGAAGGTTACACGTTACAAGACGTTACCTATCCTGTGCGCGTAATGAAACAATTGGGCATTAAAACCCTATTGGTGTCCAACGCTGCTGGCGCCATAAACTTAAATTTCAAAAAAGGAGAATTAATGCTTATTGAAGACCACATCAACCTTCAAGGCAGTTCACCTTTAGCCTTTAAAGGTGTGGAACTTTTAGGAGAACGCTTTACCGATATGAGTGCACCTTATGATGCCGAAATTAATTCAAAATTCAAAAGTATCGCCAAAGCAAATAACATAACCTTACACGAAGGAGTTTATGCAAGCGTTGTAGGACCACAATTGGAAACCAGAGCCGAATATCGCATGTTAAAAATTATAGGTGCCGATGCTGTAGGAATGAGTACCGTTCCAGAAATTATTGTGGCAAACCACTTAAATTTAAAAACCGCAGCTGTATCCGTTTTAACCGATGAATGCGACCCTAATAATCTAACACCCGTAAATATTACAGAAATTATTGCCATGGCAGAAAAAGCGGAGCCAAACATGATTACTTTATTTAAAGAATTAATTAAAACACTATAAATTTTACTGGCGTTACCCTAAAGGGTCGGGCTTTTCGCTATATCTTTTTTGCTTTTAATGGCAAAAAAGGATACCGCTTCAATCCCTAACGCAAAACAATCACAAAAACCGATAACCTAAAAAATACAAATTTATAAAATACAATAAATGAGCTATTTAGAAACCACACATAATGTTTACAAACAAGCAGCCCTTACTCCCGATGTTGGTTTATGCTGTACCACCAACCCAATTTGGGAATTACCAGGATTAAAAATTCCTAAAATAATGCAGGAAATGAATTATGGTTGTGGTTCTACCGTACACGCTCGCGATTTAACAAACAACCCAAAAATGCTTTATGTTGGCGTAGGTGGCGGTATGGAATTATTACAATTTTCATATTTTAATCGTCAGAAAGATGGAGTAATTGGAATTGATGTAGTAGATGAAATGCTTGAAGCATCCCGTAAAAATTTCATAGAAGCAGAAGCACTAAACCCTTGGTTTAAAAGTGATTTTGTAACCCTTAAAAAAGGAGATGCTTTAAATTTACCTGTTGAAGATAATTCAATAGACGTAGCCGCACAAAATTGTTTATTCAACATATTTAAAGCAGAAGATTTAAAACAAGCCATTGCTGAAATGTATCGTGTTTTGAAACCTCACGGAAAACTAGTAATGAGCGACCCGACCTGCGAACAGCCTATGAATGATGCGCTTAGAAATGACGACAGACTTCGTGCTTTGTGCTTAAGTGGCAGTTTACCAATAGCCGAATATATAAAAATGCTAACAGATGCAGGTTTTGGAACTATTGAAATTCGTGCTCGTAAACCTTATAGAATACTGGATCCTAAACACTATCCAACAGACGAATTAATCTATATCGAATCTATTGAAGTAGCTGCTATAAAAGACCCAATGCCTGCCGATGGTCCTTGTATTTTCACAGGAAAAGCCGCTATTTATTATGGCGAGAATGCATTCCTTGACGACAAAAAAGGCCATGTGTTGTTAAAAAATCAGCCGTTAGCAATTTGCGATAAAACAGCCAAAGATTTAGCATCTTTACAAAGAGACGATATTTACATAAGCGAATCTACCTTTCATTACGATGGTGGTGGCTGTTGTTAAAATTTCAGTAGGCAAAATAACACCCTGATGAAATATTTTCAGTTTATATTAATAATTACTTTAGCTCTAGTTTGTTCTGGAGCTAAGGTTATTCCTAAAAGCAAATCAACAATAATTACTAACCACAAAGAAATTATTAAAGATTCCGTTTTTATAGTTAATAGTAATAATGCATTGGCTATAATTAAAACTGACATTCTAAAAAATAATGGCAGCAAAACTGAAAAGCAAGACACTACCTTTCATCAAACTACATTACTGACTGATACATCCATTCACCAGCTTTGGAACGAATTACTACAAAATCATGTATCAGTTAATGGAAATGTAGATTACAAAGCATTTAAAGATGATCACAAAAAATTACTAGACTACATACACATATTAAATATCACAAATCAAAATGAAGGGTTTCACACTTTTTCTAGAGAAGAAAAACTGGCCTATTGGATAAATGCCTATAATGCCTTAACCATCGATTTAATTTTACGCTATTACCCTATAAAAAGTATTAAGAGTATTAAAGACCCTTGGGAGCAGCGCTTATGGAAATTGGGATCTAAATGGTATAACTTAAACGATATTGAACATGAAATTCTTCGAAAAATGGAAGAACCACGTATTCATTTTGCAATAGTTTGCGCGTCTGTTTCCTGTCCCAATTTATCAAACGAAGCATATTCTCCTGAAAATATTGAAGTACAATTAACTAAGGCTACCCAAATTTTTTTGAGGGACACTAATAAAAATACAATTTCCAAAGACCAATTAGAATTATCCAAAATTTTTCAATGGTTTACAAAAGATTTCAAACAAAATGGCACTCTAATTGAATTCTTAAATCAATACTCGGAGATCCAAATTTCAACGAGTGCTAAAATAAATTTCAAAGAATATAATTGGGATTTGAATGACTAAAATTTCAATAATAATTCCAATTCTAAATGAAGCAGAAAGCATCGTAAATCTGCTAAAATACCTATTACAAAACAGTTCCAAAGAAAACATTTCAGAAATTATCGTAGTTGATGGCGGTAGCACCGATGGCTCCATGGAAATCATTGAAAATTTTGTTTCAAATCGGGTACAATCTTCAACTAAACATAAACACACAACTTCACCAAAGGAGACCGCAATAGCCTGTATCCGTTCTAAAAAGGGACGTGCTAAACAAATGAATTTTGGAGCAAAAAATGCTTCAGGAAACATCCTTTACTTTTTACATGCAGACTCGTTCCCTCCTAAAAATTTTGATCAATTTATTTTAGAAGAAACAAACCAAGGCCATGAAGCTGGTTGTTTTATTATGAAGTTTAATAGTAATCACTGTTGGCTTAAACTTGCGGGATTTTTAACAAGACTACCTTGGAGAGCTTGCCGAGGTGGCGACCAAAGCTTATTCATTTCAAAATCTCTTTTTAACAGTATAGGTGGTTTTGATGAAACTTTTAAAATTTATGAAGATAATATTATAATTGGCAAACTTTATAAACTCAAAAAATTTGTAGTGATTCAAAAGTGGCTAACAACTTCAGCAAGACGTTATAAAACCAACGGTGTTTGGACCTTGCAATACCACTTTATAATTATTCATTTAAAAAAATACTTTGGCACCTCAGCCGAACACTTAAGTAGTTATTATAAA
Source organism: Mariniflexile sp. (assembly GCF_041583155.1). Classification (GTDB taxonomy): domain Bacteria; phylum Bacteroidota; class Bacteroidia; order Flavobacteriales; family Flavobacteriaceae; genus Mariniflexile. The sequence goes on along the minus strand of NZ_JBFHGK010000017.1, from coordinate 9,428 downwards.
AAACACATTAAGTAAATTAATCTTTGTTTCTACCTTTTTCATTAGGATACAAACTAGGCAAGGCATCACTTTGAAAGACTTCCTTAGAATTAACATCCAAAACAGATAATTTCCCTTTAAACGTAGCCCCTGTGTCTACATTCCAAACATTGGCCGCCTTGGTTGGTACATGAAAACCAAAGTTAGTGGTTGGGGTATGCCCAATATAGATTTCTTTATAACGCTTTAAGCGGTTAGGAAATAAGGGAGAATCTTCTTTTAAGCCCTTATCCATAGAAAGCGCCATTTCCCAAAGGGTTCTATCAAAGTAAAATGTTTTTTTAAAAATTTCTTTTTCAACCCCATAAATAGATGTAAAACCAGCATGAATAAACAAACGGTTTTCATCATCTAAATAATACAATGGCATACTTTTAAAGAGTTCCAAATGAGTTTTTTTCTCTTCATCTGTAAACCCATTATAACTTTCCATCGTTTCTTTACCGCCGTGCATATACCAGGTAGCATCTACATGTCCGGTTTCAAGCCAATTTTCACACCAAACATCGTGGTTTCCTTTTATAAAAATACAATTCACTTTTTCAGAAAGTGTTATTAAAAAATCGATAACCTGAGCCGCTTCACTCCAACCATCAACATAATCACCAACAAAAATTAAGGTATCCTCGTCTTTAACTTCTACTTTGTTTAACACTTGCACTAAGGCTCTTAAACCGCCGTGTATATCGCCTACAACTAAAGTTCTCATGAAAATTATTTTTTTGCAAATCTAAAGGTTTCCTTCAACATTATTAGAATTGAAGATTAACTTTAGATTAAAATTAAAACTGAACATCCTTTAAAAGCTTCCGTATTGTGATTTTATAACCTTTTCAACAGGCTTGTTTTGCGGCGTAAATCTACTATCAGATTCTCCTCCAGCCTGTTCATGATTATGAAACCATTTCCATAAAAAACCACCAGCAAACCAATCTTCATTCCAAAAGGTTTCAAAAAGCACTTGAGTGGCGTTAGTTTGTGCTTCTAAGTTCACGGAAACCATATCCCGATCACTTTTCCAAGGAGCCTTTCCGGAAAAATCGACGCTTCTATAACCATATTCCGTAAACAAAATCGGTTTATCATATGTGTCAGCATAACTCTTTATTATTGGTTTATGCCGTTCCCATCCCTTTCTTAAAACCTCCAAACTTGGCGTCTTTTCGTCGCTTACAGGAAAATATGCATTAATACCAATATAGTGCAAGTCGCCCCAAAAAGGGGTTCTATCGTATTCATTCCAATTGGCGGCATAAGTTAATTTGCCATTATAGACCTTTGCGACTTGGGTAATGAGGTGCTTCCAAAATTCTGGTCGCTCATCAATAAAATTTTCTAATTCAGTACCTATGCAAAAAATTTCAGCATGTATTTCATTGGCTAAATTGGCATATTCTAAAATAAACTTTAAATAAGATGCTTCAAGTAATTTCCAATCCGCTTCAGTGGTCATTTTAATACCTCCGGTAAATTCACCACGCCTAACCCAAATTTGAGGTTTTATCATAATTTTTAAGTCGTGGCTTCTTAAATTCTCAACATATTGTTTAACTCCTGTTTTAGTTTCCCCAAACCACTGCCTACTCGTATTAAACCGTATGTTGGGATGTGTTAATGCTTCCAAAAATCCAAACGGCATAATAGCTGCATAATTGGCATGGATATTAACAACAGGCTTCACATGGTTACTATTAATTGTATCTCTTGAAGCCACATAACTAACACCATTAATTTTATTAATCTTTGGTGATGTCATAGCACAAGAAGATAAAAAAAGCAACAATAATGACTTTAAAATTATTCTCATAACTAATATATATTGACTAAATTTAAACAAAATCGATAAATTTATTAAGGTTTTAATAGATGCTTCGACTTAAAACCCAACCTTAAAAAGATTCATGGAACACATTGTTATTATAGGTAATGGTATTTCTGGCGTTACTGCTGCGAGGCATATTCGGAAACTTTCAGATAAAAAAATCACTATTATTTCTGCCGAAACTGACTATTTCTTTTCTAGAACCGCATTAATGTATGTGTATATGGGGCATATGAAATTTGAGCATACCCAACCTTATGAAAATTGGTTTTGGGAGAAAAACAACATATCCTTAAAAAATGGCTTTGTAAAATCGGTTAAAACCGAAACAAAAACACTTCACTTTGAAGGTGGTGACACCTTAAATTACGACAAACTCATTATAGCAACTGGCAGTAAACCTAACAAGTTTGGTTGGAAAGGACAAGACTCCAAAGGTGTTATGGGCATGTACCATAAACAAGATTTAGAAAATTTGGAACTCCATGCTCCAAATAATGAGGTTTGTAAGCGTGCTGTAATTGTTGGAGGCGGTTTAATAGGTATTGAACTTGCCGAAATGCTGAATTCCAGAAATATTCCAGTAACATTTTTAGTGCGTGAACCTAGTTTTTGGAATGGCGTATTACCGCAAGCTGAAAGCGAAATGATTAACCGACATATAAAAAGTCATCATATCGATTTACGTTTATCTAGCAATTTAAAGGAAATTGTTTCAGATGAAAATGGGCAAGTAACCTCCATTATTATTGAAGAAACCGGAGAAGAAATTCCTTGTAATGTCGTTGGACTAACAGCAGGAGTTACGCCCAATATCGATTTTTTAAAAGAATCCAACATTGAAATTGGAAGAGGCGTAAAAGTAAACCGCTTTCTTGAAACCAATATAACCGATGTTTATGCGATTGGTGATTGCGCCGAACAACACGAACCCATTGGCCAACGCAGACCAATAGAAGCTGTATGGTATACGGGCCGCATGATGGGCGAAACTGTGGCGCAAACTATTTGCGGAAACCGTATTGCTTACAATCCTGGACATTGGTTTAACTCTGCTAAATTTTTTGATATTGAGTATCAAACCTATGGATGGGTATTTGCAAAACCGAAAGAGCAACATGCTCATTTCCATTGGAAGCATAATGATGATACCAAATGCATTACCATAGAATACCATTCCGCTACCAACCAATTTTTAGGTATAAACACCTTTGGCATACGCATGAGACATGAGACTTTTGATACCTGGCTTACCGAAAAACGGGATGTTCATTATGTGATTGAGCATTTGTTAGAAGCTAATTTCGATCCGGAGTTTTTCAAACATTACGAAACGGACATTCAAAAAGCATTTTATTCACAATTCCAAACAGCATAAATGAGTTCTCCCGCAAACAAAAGCATGTCATTAGCATCACCCGATGCTAATACTATGTCAGCAAAACAAAAAGTATCCGTAGCATTAGGTATAATTGGGTTACTGATTTTTTTCCTAGCTATATTCAATATCAATTTCCCTAATAAAACGCTGTTTTTATCTTTAGCTTTAGGCTTGATTTCTATCGGTGTAATTCTTTTTTCGAATGATGCTTATTTAAAAAAGTCTAAAGGCATAAAAAACGATGGCGTCTGGTTTAAATCTATCTCCTCACGTGGTGTTTTAGGTTGGGCAACAGGTGTGCTTCTAACAGGTTTTTACATCGTACTTTATTTCTATCCGCAATATTTAGGACAAACTTCCGATGGGCAACCCAATACAGGCTTAATTGCATTATTTGACCCCTTAAGTAAATTATTAAATGGGAATCCAGCTAGTCAATGGTTTGTTTATGGTACTCTTTACACTGTTGCCATTTTGGTTTTTGGCTATAAATTCATGCTTAAATACAAACATAATAGATATGAACAACTAAGAACCGCTTCAGTTATGTTTTTTCAATTAGGTTTTGCATTCCTTATACCAGAATTTATGTCGCGCCTTAATGAGAGTCCTGATTATAATCTACCTTATTACGACCTAAAAAGCATGTGGCCATTAAACTATTATTTGTTTGATAGTTGGTCAATTAACGGCCTATTATCCTCAGGAAGTTTAGGACTTATAATGTTACTTTTTGGTATCATATCCATTTTTATAATTTCTCCAATACTTACTTATAAATATGGCAAACGCTGGTATTGCTCATGGGTTTGTGGTTGTGGTGCTTTAGCAGAAACTGCGGGCGACTCATTTAGGCAACTAAGCAGTAAAAAACTATCAGCCTGGAAACTGGAACGTTGGTTAATACATACCGTCTTGGTATTTTCAGTAGTTATGACTACGGCATTAATTTACTCTTATCTAGGAAAAGATCCGGAGGCATTTTGGATAACTCGAAATTCGTTTCTAATAAGTGTTGCCGTATTTTTAACACTCATATTTTCACTAACGCTAATTTTCAAAAGAAAAGAGCTAGGAAAAGATGCCATTTATGGCGCCATTGGCTATTTTGTGGTTATCTCAGCTTTTTTGCTAATGCATTATACGAGCACCTCAAACGAAATATTCTTAGTTAAATCAAGCACTTTACGTTCTGCTTATGGTCTTTACATCGGTTCTATATTTTCTGGTGTAATTGGCACAGGCTTTTACCCTATTTTAGGAAATCGTGTTTGGTGCAGGTTTGGTTGCCCTATGGCAGCGGTCTTAGGGTTCCAACAGCGGATGTTTTCAAAATTCAGAATTACAACAAATGGCGGTCAATGTATTTCCTGTGGAAACTGTTCTACCTATTGCGAAATGGGAATTGATGTCCGGGCCTATGCACAGAAAGGAGAAAACATTGTTCGTTCCAGCTGTGTTGGTTGCGGCGTTTGCTCTGCAGTATGCCCCAGAGGTGTTTTAAAACTAGAAAATGACGCCATGGAAGGCCGCATAAATCCTAATGAAATTTTATTAGGAAACGACGTTAATTTAATGAATTTATTAAATAAAAAATAAATTTAGAAATTCTTAAGGTTTTGTTAAATATATATCAAATCTATTGTACTTTTGCCGGCTGACAGTTAGTTTTTTATGACCAACATCAAAGTAATTATTCCAGCTTATAATGAAGCCGATTCTATTGCGAAAGTAATAAAGGACATTCCTAAAATAGTGAATGAAATTATTGTTATTAGCAACAATTCTAGCGATAAAACAGAAGAAAACGCAAAAAAAGCCGGTGCAACAGTATTAACCGAAAAAAATAAAGGCTATGGTTACGCATGTCTTAAAGGGTTAGAATACATTGCAAATCAACCAGAAAAACCAAATATTATTGTATTTTTGGATGGCGATTACAGTGATTATCCTGAAGAATTAATCAAAATTGTAACTCCAATTATTGAAGAAAATGTTGATTTTGTTGTTGGAGCTCGCGTAAAAAGTTTACGAGAAACCGGCTCGATGACTATCCCACAAATTTTTGGCAATTGGTTAGCAACAAATTTAATGAAGCTTTTCTATGGCGCTAAATTTTCAGATCTGGGCCCTTTTAGAGCAATTAAATATGATAAATTATTAGCTATCAACATGATAGACAAAACCTATGGTTGGACCGTAGAGATGCAACTAAAGGTGTTAAAACAAGGTTTTACTTACAGGGAAATCCCTGTAAAATATAGAAATAGAATTGGTGTCTCAAAAGTATCAGGAACCATAAAAGGTGCTATATTTGCGGGCGCAAAAATCATAAGTTGGATTTTAAAATATAGTATTAAAAAATGATCATAGAAACTACAGTTATCATTATTTACACCCTGTCGCTTTTGCTTATTTTCATGTATGCCTTAGCACAATTAAATCTTTTGCTGAATTACCTTTCATCCAAAAGAAAAATAGACAATTCACCCACTTTTGATTTATCTAACCCTGAAGAGGTGCCCTATGTAACCATCCAATTACCAGTTTATAACGAAATGTACGTTATGGAACGCCTATTGGATAATATTGCTAAAATTGACTACCCGAATGATAAACTTGAAATCCAGGTTTTAGATGATTCAACAGACGAAACTGTAGAATCTACTCGTTTGCATGTTGAGAAAATAAAAGCAACCGGATTAGATATTAAACATATTACAAGAACAGATAGAACTGGTTTTAAAGCTGGTGCTCTTAAAGAAGGCTTAGTAATTGCAAAGGGAGAATTTATTGCTATTTTCGATTCAGATTTTTTACCTCAGCCAGATTGGTTAAAACGAACCATTCCTTACTTTAAGGACGAGCAAATTGGGGTTGTTCAAACACGTTGGGGCCATTTAAATCGTAATTATTCCATTCTTACCAAAATTCAAGCATTTGCTTTAGATGCACATTTTACACTAGAACAGGTAGGACGTAATAGTAAAGGCCATTTCATTAACTTTAATGGAACAGCAGGTATATGGAGAAAAACTTGTATTATCGATGCAGGAAACTGGGAAGGTGACACATTAACGGAAGATTTAGATTTAAGCTACCGTGCACAACTAAAAAACTGGAAATTCAAATACCTTGAAAACGTTGAAACTCCTGCGGAACTTCCTATTGTAATTAGCGCTGCGCGTTCTCAACAATTCAGATGGAATAAAGGTGGTGCCGAAAACTTTAAAAAAATGCTTGGTCGTGTTTTAAAAAGCAAGAACATTTCAGCAAAAACAAAATTACACGGACTTTTACATTTATTAAATAGTACCATGTTTTTAAATGTATTTGTGGTTGGTGTATTAAGCATCCCGATGCTTTACATTAAAAATGAATACACCCATTTAAAACCATACTTCTATGTTATGAGTTTCTTTGTTATAAGCTCTATCATCTTTTTTATATGCTATTGGTTTATGTATAAAAATATTTATGGTGGCGGTTTTAAAAATTTCATTAAATACATAGGCATGTTCTTTGTATTTTTCTCAATCGCTATGGGCTTCTCATTACATAACTCTATTGCAGTTTTAGAAGGTCATTTTGGCAAGAAAAGTGAATTTGTGCGTACACCAAAATTCAATATTAGCTCAATAAAAGACAGTTGGAAAAAGAATAAATACATAAAAAAAACAATTTCGGTACACGTTATTTTTGAAGGGTTACTTATGTCGTACTTCGCTTTCGGAATGTACAGTGCCTTCATTGTAGGAGATCAAGGTGGTGATTTCGGATTGTTCCCTTTTCACCTTATGTTATTTTTAGGTTTTGGTTTTGTATTTGTAAAATCCATAACTTCTAAAGTATAATTTTTGGGGCGTTACCACAAGGGGCGCGCTTTCAGTTATATCTTTTTTAAAAAGCTTCTAACTAAAACAAACATTAAGCAACCTATAAACTTCACGGTTTACTGGTTGCTTTTTTATTTCCATTTTTTTTAAAAAAGGATGCCACTTCAATCGCTAACGCATTACCTTCAGTAAAAATCAAGTTTTCAGCTAAATTCTACTCAAACCCAACAATTTAAAAGCGTTCTTTTTTACACTATTTTCGTCCAAATAAAAAATCATTTTCATGGTGCTTTTTCCTATTATCAGTATCTTTATAACAGCAATTTTCAAGTAATAAATGAAGAACTACAAACCAAAAAACAGACTCACGGCAAAAGCATATATTGACGGTGTTTTAAAGGGAGACCGCGTTATTCTGTCTAGAGCCATTACGATTATAGAGAGCAATTTAGAAAGTGATAAACTTTTAGCTAAAGATATTATTCAAGCCATTTTACCAGCTTCAGGAAATTCCATTCGCATCGGTATTACTGGCGTTCCCGGCGTAGGAAAAAGCACCTTCATAGAGGCATTTGGTAAACACCTTATCACCCAAGGTCATAAAGTAGCCATCTTATCAATCGACCCAAGTAGCCAACGTTCTAAAGGAAGTATTCTAGGAGATAAAACTCGCATGGAAGAACTAAGCAATTTAGAACATGCTTACATCCGGCCATCAGCATCAGGAGATACTCTAGGTGGTGTTGCCAATAAAACAGCCGAAAGCATGTTACTTTGTGAAGCAGCAGGTTACGATGTTATTCTAATTGAAACCGTAGGTGTCGGGCAATCTGAAACTGCGGTACATGGAATGACCGATTTTTTCCTACTACTAATGTTAGCAGGTGCCGGAGATGAACTTCAAGGTATTAAAAAAGGCATCATGGAAATGGCCGATATGGTGGTTATAAATAAAGCCGATGGCGATAATATTCGCATGAGCGAAATGGCACGTTTACAATACCAAAATGCCTTACATATCTTTCCACAGTCGGAATCTGGTTGGGAACCTGTGGTAACGAAAGCCTCTTCAACAAAAAACACAGGTATTGATACCGTTTGGGAAGAAGTATTGAAATACAAACAACTTGTTACAGATAATGGTTATTTTATTAAAAACCGTAATCATCAAAAAATACGTTGGATGTACGATAATATTAATGAAGAATTAAAACACATGTTTTATGGATCCAATGATATTGCAAGCACACTTTCTGTATTAGAAAAAAACATAATTTCTGATGAAATTTCACCAGTAAAAGCAGCACAGCAAATAATTGAAAAATTTAAAGCTTCATTTTAACCGGTAATTAATTCAAAACTTTCAAAATTAATAACATGCCTTTTGAAAATTATTTTGATAAGCAATTTGAATTAAGATATTTTGAAATGAACAAATTGGGTGTGGCCACACCTGCCATCATTTTAGGGCTACTGGAAGAAACTGCAGCCGACCATTGTTACGCTATTAACCAAAGTTTATTCGATTTGTTAAAAAACAATGTAGGATGGATATTGGTTTCTGGCGTTTTAGAAATGTACCGTTACCCAAACTACAAGGAAAAAATAACCATTAGAACTTGGCTATCCAGTTACTCCTCCATTAAAGGGTACAGAGAGAACCTCATTTTTGATGAAAACCAAACAATTATAGGTCGTGCCAAAGGTTTATGGGTTTACTTTGATATTGAAAAAAGAAGACCCATCCCGATTTTAAATGATATAAAAGAAAAATGGTCCTTTTTTAATAAAGAATCCATTATTAAAGATATCAAGATAAAAATACCTCCTGTAAACTTTTCAGACTATAAAAAACAATTTATCGTAAATCGGTTTGATACCGACATGAATAAACATGTAAATAATATTAGATATCTACACTGGGTAATTGAATCCATCCCCGAAGATATTGTAGACAATTATTTTTTACATACTATAGATGCGCGCTTTATTGCAGAAGCACAATATGGCGATACGGTATTTTCGTTAACAAAAAAACTATCAACCAATAACTCTTTTGCACATACCATAAAAATTGAAGGAAGTAACACGGTTTGCGCCACCGCCAAAACTTTCTGGAAAGCATATTAAACCTACTTCAAAAAAACTTTTATAAAATAAAAACCCCACTGTATGTTTTAAAACACAAGTGGGATTCTTTATTTGAACAAATTGTGACGTCCTAGAATAGTGTTACACTTAACACTTAATCATTCATGGAACCACAAGAATCAAATTACAAAAAGCGCACGCAAAAGGACTACAGTTTAAGTCTAAAACTACAAGTTGTTCAAGAAATAGAGCTAGGGTT
>NZ_JBFHGK010000016.1:0-83153 GCF_041583155.1 Mariniflexile sp. | reverse complement strand
ATTGCTGCTGTCTTCTCGCCACTCCAACTTATGCGCTCTGGCATAGGTTTCGATGTCTTCTCTTGTAAAACTTAATAGTGGCCTCACCACATTATTATTAACTGCCGGAATGCCTAATAAACCATCTAATCCGGTTCCTCGTGTTAGATTTATCAAAAACGTTTCGAGGTTATCATCGGCATGATGCGCCGTTAAAATATATTCAAAATGAAGTTGTTCGGTAAGTTCGGCAAACCATTGATATCTTAAAACCCTTGCTGCCATTTGAATACTTATCTTTTCATCGGCTGCAAACAATTTAGTATCAAAGCTTTCTATAAAGACTTCTAAATCTAATTCTTCGGCAAGTTGTAAAACAAAATCTTCGTCGGCATCACTTTCCTTCCCGCGTAAATTAAAATTACAATGTGCCAACGCTACATTTAAACCGATTTTACAACAAAGTTGAGCTAAAACCACGCTATCAATGCCACCTGAAATAGCTATAATCAATTTACTGTTCTTTAAAAAAGCCAGTTTAGAATCAATGTGATTTTGAAAGGTATGAATCATATTTCAAAGTTAATCTTTATTTTAATGTGAGAAAGAAGCGAGATAGCAAAGTTTCGATATAAACAAATACCGATACCTAAAAATGATTTTAATCATTAAAAATAATAGAGAATTTTGTAAATTTAGAAAGACAACTAAATACAGGCACTATGAGCACTATTGAACGATTAAACGACAAAGCCACCCAAAATGCATTTAACAAAAAAGTTGTGGCAACTTCCCATCAATTACATCCTTACGTAAAACATCGCCTTTATATTGCGGAATCTACAGGCATCATTCCTAAAAAAATGTACTCCTCTAGCGGAATTATTGATGAAAGCATCGTTAAATTTTATGAAAACGGTTATGATATTGATATTGACGCCAATGCTTTAAAATTAAAATTATTTAAATATGTGGATGCGGAATTGGATGCTATCTATAAAAAAGAAGCATTTCATAAAAACACCGTGAGCACGAATGCCATTTTAGAAGAAGAACTTGGTGCCTTAGAAGAACATTACACCATTGATGATGGCTTTGACTATGTTATGAATGAAGATTTAGACGACATTTCATATCAACAAAATGGACATAAAAAAAACTTTTTTTTATATGATGATGGCGATGGAAGCGCCTCGGTTTTAAATGCACTTGACGCCACGAAGGCTAAAGGAGATTCTAGTAAAAAAGCACTGGGCAACTTGTATAGTTGGCTTCCTTTAAATGTATCTAATATTGTTGACTTGTTTATTTTTGGAAAACTTAGTTTTGAAGAAATTTCAAAAGTAAAAAATATTGAAACCAAACGGATTGCGCTTATTTTTGATGAAATAAAAAAGAATTTTAACGATCACATCGAATAGTCTTCTAAGACTTCTCGCATGGCTTTAGCCTTAACCAAGCATTCTTCGTATTCCTTTATTGGGTCACTTTTAGCAGTAATAGCCCCACCAACGGAATACGATACGTATCGCTTGGTTTCGTTGTATAATATACTACGTATAACCACATTAAAATCGAAATCACCCGTAGGGGAAAAATACCCAACTGCTCCAGAATAGAGTCCGCGTTTGGTTTCTTCCAAAGCTTCAATAATAGTCATTGCAGAAATTTTCGGTGCCCCTGTCATGCTACCCATTGGGAAAGTACTTTTTATAATATCTACCGGATGCGTGGTATGTTCAACCTCCGATTTTACAGTAGAAATCATTTGATGTACCTGGTCAAATGTATAAACTTCACATAATTCCTCAACAAAAACACTACCTTTCTTAGCGGTTTTAGATAAATCGTTTCGTACCAAATCCACAATCATAATATTTTCGCTTCGCTCCTTTTCATTAGTCTGCAACTCTTTTTTTAGTTGCTCATCTTCCTCATTATTCTTTGATCGTTTCGCGGTCCCTTTAATAGGTTGTGAAATAATTGTAGTCCCTTGTTTTTTTATATAACGTTCTGGGGAAGCCGACAACACATACTTGTCTTGACATTTTAAAAAGGTTGCAAAGGGCGGGTTTGATATTCTATTTAACTTAAAGTAGGTTTCCAAAGGATTAATCTGCGTATCTTCCGAATAAAACTCCTGACAAAAATTAGCTTCATACAAATCACCACGATGTATGTGTGCCAACATGTTATTTATCTTCTCAACATAGGCATCCTTATGGATGCGAAGTTTAATTTTGAGATTATTTGATTTAGAATAAGTTAAATTTTCATATGCCTGAATGGCTTTTAAATCCACCTCAAATTCATCATCACACATATTTAAATACTGCATTTCAACTTGGCTTCCCTTAAAAAAGAAAAGTTTTTTTGGCTGAAAGAAATACAAATCGGGAAACTGTAAACCATCAAAATTCTGTGACACCAGATTTTCAACAGCATTTTTTAAATCGTAAGTTAAATAACCAAAAATCCAATCTTTAGTAGCCGTTTGGTATCCTTTTAAATGTTCAAAAGCTTGAGTGAAATCGGTTTTAATGCTAGTAAATGCATCAACAGCAAGCACTGCATCGTAACTGGAATAGGCTTGTTTATAATTATTAGAGTCCAACCAAACAACATCATCAAATTGTTGAGCCCAATGCAATAACTGCTCCTTAAACAAGTTTACATCGGGGATAATATGGCTAAAGGTGGTTCTCAACTATTAAATTTAAGCTGTAAAGTTAGTTAGATTCCTTAAAAATTTACAACTTTTGTACTTTAGTTTAAAATAACGGCATATGATAACTTTAGAAAATAGTCAACTTAAAATAATGGTAAATGCCATAGGTGCTGAATTGAGCAAAATTACCTCCGTAAAAAATGAAACAGAATTTATGTGGGACGCCAACCCAAACGTTTGGGGGAGTTTTGCTCCTAATTTATTTCCCATTATTGGCGCATTAAAAAATGACACTTATTTTTTTGAAGGTAATGCTTATAAGTTACCAAAACATGGTATGGTTAGAAATAACGACGCCGTTATATTACACGAACGCACTACAAATAGCTTAAAGTTTAAACTAAATTATAGTGAAGATTCCTTAAAAATCTATCCATTTAAATTTGAGTTTTACATAACCTACACTTTGAATAACAACAGTATTGAAGTACAGCATACCGTTAAAAACATAGATAAAAAACCACTTTACTTTTCGGTTGGCGGACACCCTGCATTTAAATGTCCGGTATTTGAAAATGAGGTTTATGAAGATTATTCATTGGAGTTTGAATACATTGAGAATTCAGAAACACACCTCATAAACATGGATAACGGCCTCATTTCCAAAAACACCAAACCCATCTTAAGCAACACAAACACATTGCCATTAACCCACGATATGTTTAATGATGATGCGCTTATTTTTAAAGATCTGAAGTCTAAAAAAGTAACTTTAAAGAGCAAAACCCATGGCAACATCCTTTCTGTAAGTTACCAAGATTTTCCTTATTTAGGAATTTGGGCTAAACCAACTGGAGATTATGTGTGTATTGAACCATGGTTAGGTATTGCAGACAATGATGATACCAACCAAGACTTTACCACTAAAGAAGGTATTTTAAAATTAGACGCTGGCAACACGTTTAAAGCAAGTTATTCCATTGAAATACTCAAGCTATAAGCGAAATAGAATAATAAGTGTAACTTTGCAATCTTAAACAGCTACTGTGACTTTCAAAGATTTAAATTTAAACACGCCTTTATATAACGCCTTAGACGATTTAGGCTTTACCACACCAACACCTATTCAGGCCGAATCCTTTAATGTGGTTAATTCAGGTGCCGATATTGTTGGTATAGCCCAAACAGGTACAGGTAAAACATTTGCCTACATGCTGCCTATTTTAAAAGGTCTGAAATTTTCTACACAAGAATCTCCTCGGGTTTTGGTATTAGTTCCTACACGCGAACTAGTAGTACAAGTAGTTGAAGAAATTGAGAAACTAGCAAAATACATTAATACCCGTGTATTAGGTGTTTATGGGGGCACGAACATTAACACCCAAAAACAGGCAATTGCAGAAGGCGTTGACATATTAGTTGCTACGCCGGGCCGAATGTACGATTTAGCACTTACACGCGTATTACAGTTAAAAACCATTCAAAAACTGGTTATTGATGAAGTTGATGTGATGCTCGATTTAGGTTTTAGACACCAATTAATTAACATATTCGATTTACTTCCTGAAAAACGCCAAAACATCATGTTTTCGGCAACAATGACCGATGATGTAGATGCATTAATTAATGATTTCTTTAAAGGTCCGGAGCGCGTTTCCATTGCTGTTTCTGGTACTCCTTTGGAAAACATTACCCAAACACGTTACAACGTTCCTAATTTTTATACTAAAACTAATTTATTGAAACATCTTTTAAACGATGTGGAAACTTTTAATAAGGTTTTGGTATTTGTTTCGAACAAAAAAATGGCTGATCGCTTATTTGAAATTTTGGATAGTAATTATCATGATGAATTATGCGTAATACACTCCAACAAAACCCAAAACTACCGGTTACGTAGTATTGAACAGTTCCGAAATGGAGACAACCGTATTTTAGTTGCTACCGATGTGATGGCACGTGGTTTGGATATTGATAACATTTCGCATGTTATTAATTTTGATACACCTAATTACCCTGAAAATTATATGCACCGTATTGGTAGAACTGGTCGTGCAGAACGTAAGGGTGATGCTATTTTATTTTCAACAGAGGAAGAACAAGAGTCCGTTAAAGCTATAGAAGGCCTAATGCAAATGACGGTTACCTTGTTAGAAATCCCAGAAGCTGTTGAAATATCTACCGAACTTATAGAAGAAGAGCGTCCGCAAATTAAGGAACGCAACAACCCTGCAAAGCGCGATGAAAATATTGGAGCAGCGTTTCATGAAAAATCCCAAAAAAACCAAAAAGAAAATTTGGGAGGTTCATATAAATTTAAAATTGCAGCCAAATACAAAAAGCCTAAAACGAGAGGTGATAAGAATTACAACAAAAGGAACAAGCGAAAATAAAAATCTAGCTCATTATTCTTACAGTCAGAAGTTTTTTAAACAAAACTGATACCATGTTTTCCACAAATAGAAGCAACCTTTTCAAAATCTGGAGGACCAGCCGGTAGTTCTGCTAATTCCATAAACATGTGCTCTATACCAGCAGGAAAAGCGGAAGTTATCATTTTAGCCTTTTCGGTCCCTACTACTTTCCATGAATGCGCTATATTTTTAGGAGCAAAAGCAACATCGCCTGCTTTTAAAACAGTGGTTTTCCCATTAACCATTATTTCTATTTGTCCTTTAACAACTCGAAAAACTTCATCTTCTTTGGTATGAATATGTGGGGGAATTCCAACCCCGGGATCTACATTATCAACCCATTCTACTAACTGATTATTGGTATCACTACCTATAAGTTTGTGTGTTTGGATATCACCAATAACATTTAATACATCACCTTCAGCATCTTTAACTATTTTGGGTTGCGTACTAATGTTTTCATCGTTTTTTAAAGGTGCCTGTCCTGAAATAGAACTAGGTGCTAATACTAGACATATGCCTAAACCTGATGTTTTTAAAAAGTCTTTTCGTTCCATAATATTTTGATTTACTGCAATATACCACCACACATCTTTAATATCACTACGAAAAACACGGCAAAACCTTAGATTTTCAGAAATTATTGCTTTTTGCGAAGTGCAGAGGGGGTATTGCCCGTGTGGAGCTTAAAAAAATAACAAAAATAATCGGGTGAAGAAAAACCTAATGAAAAACTAATTTCTTTAATAGTTTTGTTTGAAAATTTTAAAGCATGTCTAGACCGCATTAGCAACTGTTCCATTATGATGCTTTTAGCACCTACTTTTAAAACTTCCTTAACACATTCATTAAGATATTTAGGCGAAATATGAAGTTTATCTGCATAATAAACCACTTCATGATGTTTAAAAACATGCGTATTAACCAACTGTTTAAAACTATAAACCAATTGAGCTTTGGAGTTATATTTAGATGCCACGGATTTTATATTACATTGTCCATCGCAATAAATAAAAAAGGTATTGAGTAAAGACATTATGGCCTCATCTTTATGATTGAGCTGAGAACCCAATAATTCGTCCATCATTTCTAAAATGGCTTGTATACGCTTTTCTATACCTGGGCTTAATTGTATTAAAGGAATATCTTCAGAATTAAACAATCGCACTTTATTAATATGTAAGTTGCTTAACATGGGATTATTTAAAATTTCCGGAGTTATAAAAAGTATATAACCGGAAGCCAAAACACTGTTCGTTTTTACTAGTTTCCATTGACTTCTGGCATCAATAAAAATGATAGAATTAGCTACATTTTTATACGAAATACCATCTATTTTTAAAGAATCTATCCCATTTTTTATCCAACAAACTGCAAAACTATTTGTGTTGTTGGGTTTTGAAATAGTCCCTTTTAAAATTTGAGATATATGGATACCGTTAGATTGCATATAAAGACAATATTTTACGTAAAATCCTGATGGATTTACTAAAACCTTAATATATGAAAGAAACTTTAAATATTAAAATATACCTATTGTAAATTAACTAGACTTGAAGACACAACTAATTTAACTATACATGTTTTAAAATGAAATTAAATAAAACTGTTTAATGAAG
The DNA here is from genome assembly GCF_041583155.1 of Mariniflexile sp. GTDB lineage: Bacteria > Bacteroidota > Bacteroidia > Flavobacteriales > Flavobacteriaceae > Mariniflexile. Next base: position 76,473 of record NZ_JBFHGK010000016.1, on the reverse strand, counting down.
AAGAAATATTTTTAATGATTTTATTTAAGAAAATAAAAAAAGGAGCCTCTCCCAAGACTCCTTTTTTAAATCCCTATAAACAAAATTATTGTCGATAACTACTTTTGTTTTTGATCAAATTTCCTAACAGATAACTGTCTTTAAATTTTAACCAACTTCCAACCACTTAGAAACAAAAGTATTCGGGTACTGATAAAATCAGCATTAATTAATAGCAGAACAAATATCATTAACTTCCTTGAAAATCGCTATAAATGCACTACGCAATTACTACGCAACTTGAAAATTCCAAGCAATATGTAGGTTTTATATTATCTAATATTTAAAAGACTAAATAATATACTACAAATCTATTTAGTGGATAAATTTTTAAAAGTTTCTTGAAGATAATCTGGCAAGGTAGTTTCATTAGTGTTCAGTGCTATCTTTTTAGAAATTCTATAGCGTTTACTTTCTAAAGCTCTAACCGAAATGTTTAAAAATAAGGCTATTTCTTTATTCTTAAATCCCATAAAAAGATAGTAACAAGTAATAATTTCTGAGTCGTTAAGTTGCGGATGTAAGGTCTCTATTTTTTTAAAAAACTCTACGTTAAGATCATTAACTATTTCAATTTGATTATCACTTTTATCTAAAAGTACCGAAGCATTATGGTGTAAGTTTTTGTATAGTTCCTTAACTCTATCTCGTTGTTCTGTTTCAACACGTATTTTAGAAATATTTTGAACTTCATTTTTCAAATTAAGAATATACTCTTCTAGACCCAACACCTTACCTGTTAATTTCTCGTTATTGGACTTCAAATATGACAAGTTACTTATCTTATTTTTAGTAGCCTTTAACTTACTTTTGTTTTTTCTATAATAAAGAAAAAAGAAAACGCTTAAAAATGCTAAAACACATAACAATAGCAATGCCAAAACACCATTCCAAAATGTTTTACGACTTTCATTTTTTAGCTCCGATTCCTTTTCTAGCAAAACATGGCTTATTTGCATACTTGCTTCCAGGTTTTTATCAAACATTTTGTTTTCAAAATAAACTATGGAATCCAGATATACTTTTGTATTATTAAAATCCCCTAATGATTTATAAGTATCTACTTTTAAATTCAAATACCGTCTTATTAAATCCTTGTTCATGCTGTTTCTGTACTTTTCAGATTTAGATAAATAGTGAAAAACAGAATCTTTAGTTTTGGTTTTAAAGAAATGTTCCGCAAATGATATGTACAAAGCGGCGCTATAGGAGTTATAATTATAAGTTGTAATGGTTGGGTTGTGTTCTAAACTCTCAAATTCATTTAGGTAACCATAGGCACTTTTTAAATTATCTAATTTAATAAAGTTGGAAGTTAGCATGTAGGTAGCAAATAAATAGAAATAAGCATCATCTTCTATCTTTTTGTATTTATCCAAATTCTTTAATAACAACTTATTGCAGGCTTCATAGTTATTATTGGTAAATTCAACATAAGCATGCATTTGCTCCACTTCAATCAATCCATTGGTATTATTCTCTAATTCGTAATACTTCTTTGCTTTATCTAAATAACTATACGCTATAGAAGCTTTTTTAGCAAAATACATTCCTGCAAAAAGTTCTAAACTAGCATTTGCGGCCACATTATAGTTCTTCTCCTTTTCAGCATACCTAACAGACAGCACATAATTGTGGTAAGAACGTGCATATTCACTTCGCTCATCATGTATTAAGGCTTTAAGAAAATAATAGTCGGCAAGTCGTCCTTTAATTTTATCTTCTATTGGCTCTGGAATAGAATCTAAAAATGCCTGAGCTTTTGCAGAAGTTTCGTTAACATATACATTGGCGGAATCGACTAACCTAAAGTAATTTTTGGATGCTCCATTTTGAGTAAAACTCATCGTACAAAAACTTAAAAAGCATGACAAACAGAGCTTTTTAATTAGGTTATGGCTTATACCAAGTCTAAATAGAGAGAAACTTTCGATGGCTAAAGGTTTTACTTGAAATGACTACAAAAATAATAAATATTTTTGCACAAAAATTGGCAAAACGAGTATAATTACTTCGAATTAAAATTAAAAAACACCTTGATAAATTATTATTTCTTTAATATGAAAGTTAAAAAAGCACCCTTTAATAGCATTATTAATATTTGTGCTAATTATAACTCAATTACCTCAGCAAGGTGCATGAAGGACTCTTGCCAACGGTCAAAACGATCATCATATTTATCAGTAAAAACTAAATATTGGCATCTTCCAATGCTTTCTGGAGTTCTTGTTACCTCAGCAAAATTATTGTTTCTAAATAAGAATTCAGCATCTTCAACAATGCACATTTGTAACTTATTCAAATTAATACCGTTAAGATAAAATATTCTGTTTAACCGTTTAGGCGTAGCAATCACAATATCGGTTCCTAAATACAAGTCTTCCCGCTGTAACTCTATATTATGCTCTTCATAAGCACAATATACCCGTAAATCTGTCCCCCTTTTATAGGCATTGAAAATTTCGGCAAGGTGTAATGCCGACTGTTTGTCTTTCACAAAAATTAATGCACGAGGCGCATCTTCAAAAGCTTTTTTTAATTTATTTATGACACTAATAACAATACTAGTTGTTTTTCCAGCATTTTTAGTCGCTATTACAAATAGATTTTTGCCTCCTTTTATTTTTGATAATATTTCCTTTTGAAGTGCATTTGGTTCTGTTATACCTTGGCGTTGCAAATTATCTTTAAGCGGCTCAATTATTTTTTTAAAAGACATTTATAAATTTTTATTTATATGGCAAAGATAACCTTTTAAAAATTCAATTAGAAATAGTGCTATCAGATAATACTATCACTAAAATAATGAAGCATTTATTGAATAACCAAACTGCTGTTATTTAGCAAATTGTGGATATATGTAAGCTTTTCAACTACTTTATTTGGTACCACAAACGGATAAATATCTGGTAACCCCATAGACCTGTTCAAGCTATTAGCAGCGCAAGTTAGTGCCATACTAGCTTCAAAAATAACGTTAAAGTCTTCTGTTGCATAAGGGTTTAAACTTGAAGTAACTACCAACTTTTTTACTGCTTGTTTTTCAGGCTGGAAGACCATACCAAAACTGTGGGCTGTTTCTAGGGTATCCATAATATGTAAATAATGTGCCCAGGTTTCAGCCCAATCTTCCCAGGCATGGCTACTGGCATATTCACTAATAAAATTTTGATTCCAATTCTCAGGCGCACCATTTTTATAATGAGTCTCCAAAGCATCACCATAATTCATACGCTCATCTCCAAACATCTGTCTAAACGATTCTATATTGGAATCATCAAACAAAAGTTCCCAGTAATAGTGACCAACTTCATGCCGAAAATGCCCCAAAAGTGTTCGGTACGGTTCATTCATCTGTTTTCGCAATTGCTCACGATGTACAGAATCGGCTTCGGATAAAATAATAGTTACTACTCCTTCGGCATGCCCTGTTAGCACATTTTTATCATTGTTTTCAGATAAAAAATCAAAAACAATACCCTCCGATTTTTTTAATTTTGAAACAATTGGTAACCTCAGTTTTAACAATTGGTAAATTAATCGATGTTTGGCAATCTCTAATCTTTTCCATTTTTCAAAATTCTCATTACTAGTTCTGTCGGGAACTGTTCTGTTTAAACTGCAGGCCAAACAAAACTCTTTGTTTTGATTAGCATCTACCAACCAGTTACAAACACCCCATGCTTCATTAGTGCAAAGCTTTGAAAAGTTGCTTTGGTTGTTGTTAGGTATTTCAAATGCATCAAAATACGGATTGTAACCCAAAGCAGTGTTGCAATTTTTACAAATTGTATTTTCGAAAAAGACAGGTGATTCACAATTAGGACATTCGAAAACCTTCATAGCTATGTTTTTATAATAAATTTATGAAAAAGGCAAATATTAAGAATGGATGCTACAATCAAATGTAAGAATTTATTTTAATTCATGTGTTTTAATTCCACAAAAAAAAGCGCTCAATAATGAACGCTTTTTACTTGCTATTAGTCACTCTGTAATTTAGAATTCTAAGTCTGATACTAAATCGAATTCATCGTATATAGCTTTATCTTTCAAACCATCAAAGAAGCTTGTAGAACCGTAACGCACGTCGTATTTAGTTCTATCAACTTTTAAGGATGCTGTTGCTTTATTTCCATAAATAGACATTACAAAAGTAATAGGGTGTGTTTTACCTTTTATTGTTAAATCGCCAGTTACACTATAAGAATTTTTTCCTGAAGGTGTTACTTTTTTAAATACTAATGTAGATGTTGGGTGGTTTGCAACACCAAAGAAATCGTCCGATTTTAGGTGGCCATCCAATTTCCCTTTAGAATCTCCTTGTAAGTCTGTTGAACTAATAGTAGTCATATCAATTACGAATTCGCCACCAACTAATTTATTATCTTCAAAAGTTAATGAACCGGATTTGATTGCGATGGTACCTTCGTGAGAACCTGTTACTTTGTAACCTTTCCAAACGACTTTACTTTTATCAATTTTAATATCTTTTTTCTCTCCAGCTTTTGTAGTAAAGGCGAAAGATGTAAATGCTACTAGAGCTACAATTGCTAAATTTTTAATTGCTTTTTTCATTGTTTATTTTTTTTTAAGTTAATACTAATTTCCGTAATAAAATTTTTCTTTTATAATTTTACCTTCTTGCCATTCTTGAACTGCTACTTGTGTGAATTTTTTATAACCTAAATCATTGTGAGTGAATTCTAGTTCCCATTCCACCATAGTAGTTTTTTCTCCAACAGCTACTTTTAAAGGTTTTGCACATTTAAATTCTGTAATACCTGCAAAAAAAGCTTCTTTTCGTTTTCTATTCAGTGCTTTTCCAATACACAACGGATTGTCGTTTTCTTGCATAACCACCTCATCATGATAATAATCCTCAAAGGCTTCTAAAGCTTTTCCTTGAAGAATTAAATCGTTTACAGCGCTTATTTTTTCAATTAGTGTATTCACGTGTTGAACTATCAATATGACAATACAAAGATGAAAAACATAAACGTTATACAAAATAAAGTAGTTTATGAAATGATGTTAAACTAGATTAACATTTATTGCTCTAATATAAGCTGACTTTTTATTTTACTAAGAAATTCTTTTGTTATACCTAAGTAAGAAGCAATCATATATTGGGGTATCCGTTGCTCGATTAATGGATACTGTTCTCGAAAATACAAATATTGATTTTTAGCCGAAAGACTATTGTTTCTAACAATTCTTTTTTGAGACGCAACAAAAGCCTTTTCTATAATTTGTCTGAAAAAACGCTCTAATTTTGGAATACCAGCTAAAAGGTTTTCATAAGATTCATAAGGAAATATGACTAATTCAGAATTCTCTAAGCACTGCACATTAAAATCGGCAGGGGTTTGGGTTATAAAACTGCCCATATCTGAAGTCCACCAATCTTCTATGGAAAACATTAAAATATGCTCCTGCCCCTCAGAATCTACATAAAAGGTTTTTGTACAACCAGATAATACAAAGCAGGTATATCTGCAAACATCACCTTGTTGCACAATATATTGCCCTTTTAAAAATTTTCTAACTGTTATTTTAGATTTAAGAAAAGCAATTTCATCAGTTGTTAAATCTATATATTTACTTATATATTTTAAAAGTGGCTCTATATTCATCTAAAATAAAGTTTAAGACAAATTTAATAATAATACTGTGGTTTATTAATCTAAATTAACATTTAAACTTTTTAATAACATTACTTTTGTGGCATGCAAAAAACACAAACTTTTAAATTTGAATTTGTTGCGTTGATGGCTTCGTTAATGTCCATTGTTGCTTTATCAATAGATGCGTTATTACCTGCATTACCAGAAATAGGAACAACGCTACATATTACCAACCCAAGCGATAACCAATTATTAATTACAATGATTTTTTTAGGTATTGGTTTTGGGCAACTTATTTTTGGACCAATATCCGATAGTTTAGGACGTAAACCTGTTGTTTTCGTGGGGTTTATAGTTTTCATTTTTGCAAGTATTATTTGTGTAAACACTTCAAGTTTTGAGGTTATGATTATAGGAAGAGTTTTACAAGGCATTGGACTAGCATCACCAAGAAGTTTAACTATTTCTATGATTCGAGATTCCTATAGTGGGAATTACATGGCCAAAATAACCTCGATTGTTGTGATGTTTTTTATTTTAGTTCCTGTAATTGCTCCAACATTAGGTACTTTTTTGCTTTACTTTTTTAGCTGGAAAGCCATTTTTTATTTTAACCTAGCATTCGGCGTTGGTGTTATGTTTTGGTTTTGGAGAAGACAACCAGAAACATTACCTAAAGAAAAACGCATCAAATTCTCAACAAACTTATTTGCAAATGGTGTTAAAGAGTTTTTTAAGTATCCTGAAGCCATTGCCTACACCTTGGTTTCTGGTTTTATAACTGGTTCATTTATGGTGTATTTGAGCACCTCTCAACAAATTTTTGAGCAACAATATGATTTAGCTGAAATGTTTCCCTACATCTTTGCTAGTTTGGCAATCTCTATAGGCTTGGCAACTTACTTAAATAGCACCTTAGTTGTTAAGTTAGGGATGTTACGCCTAGGTTTTTTCGCCACTATTGCTTATAGTACCGTGTCCTTGCTATATGTTGTTATGTTTTGGTCTGGAGTAAACCCAAGTATTTATGTTTTGGTAGTCTTTTTTGCAATTCAATTTTTTGCTGTAGGTTTTTTGTTTGGAAACTTAAGAGCCCTTGCCATGCAGCCGCTAGGACATATTGCTGGAATAGGCGCAGCTTTAAACGGGTTTATATCTACCGTATTTGCTGTTCCCATAGCAAATTACATTGGCGGATTTGTTAAAACTTCTGTCTTACCACTATTTATTGGCTTTTCAGTTTTCGGCATATTATCCTTGTTTATATTTCTATATCTCAAAAAACAAAACCGTGCGGTTAGCATAGCATAGAGCTTCTCATTACCTTGGGTTAGAGTTTATTTTTGAGGTTTTTAAAACACGGTATTGTTCCGTTATTAGCCTCTAATTGATTAACAAAAATAATTGGTTTATATCTTCGCCTGATAAGTATATAAATCGTAATACCTTCCTTGTAAAGCAATCAATTGATCGTGACTACCTCGTTCTACAATATGTCCAGCTTCTATTACTAATATTTGATCTGCTTTCTTAATTGTACTTAAACGGTGAGCAATTACTATGGTAGTTCTATCTTTAATTAATTCTGATAAACTTTTTTGAATTAATGCTTCACTTTCGGTATCTAAACTGGAAGTCGCTTCATCTAAAATAATAATTTTCGGATTCGCTAATATAGCACGCGCTATTGCTAAACGCTGACGCTGACCGCCGGATAATTTTACCCCTCGCTCTCCAATTAACGTGTCCAAGCCATTTTCAAATCTGTCTGTGAACTCATTTACATAAGCAGCCTTAACAGCACTTTGTAGTTCAGCTTCGGTAGCATTTGGTCTTGGGAACATGATATTTTCACGAATAGTACCTTCAAACAAAAATTCATCTTGTAAAACCACACCTAAATATTGGCGATAAGAACTCAACTTTACTTTTGATAAGTCCTGTTTATCAACACTTACCATTCCTGATTTTGGAGTTAAAAAAGTAGCAGACAAACCAGCAATAGTCGACTTTCCAGATCCCGAACTTCCTACTAAAGCTGTAACCGATCCTGCTGGAGCTGTGAAACTTATATTATGCAATACTTGTTTACCGGCTTCATAGGCAAAGGACACATCATTAAAGCTTATCTCTCCTTTTATATCTTTTAACTCAATAGTACGCTCTACATTGTCTTCTTCTGCAGTCATATTCATAAGTTCTTCGGTTCTATCTAAACCTGCCAATGCTTCGGTTAGTTGACTACCAATATTACTCATTTGTACAATTGGGGCAATCATAAAACCGAGAACTAAGGTGAAGAATAAAAAATCACCTGTTGTCATTTCCCCATTAATCATATAATAACCACCAATACCCATTATACCCGTTGTTGCAACACCTATTAAAAAGGTAGAAGCACTCGTCATAAACGCTGTTGCTGTTAAACTTTTCTTCACGTTTTGGTAGAGTTTTTCTACGCCTTTTTCGAATACAACTTGCTCCTGCGCTTCTGCATTAAAGGCTTTTATTACCCGAACCCCTGCTAAGGTTTCAGTTAAACGTCCTGTTACTTCTGCGTTTATTTTACCACGAACTCTAAAAATGGGGCGAATGTATTTAAAAGCCCTAAGTGCAATGTATCCAAAAATGGAGAGTGGTACAAACACAAAAAGTGTCATCCAGGGATTCAATTTAATAAGGATTATCAACGAAATAATAGCCGTAAAACTACCGCCTACCAATTGCACTAAACCAGTACCAATTAAATTTCGTACACCTTCAACATCACTCATAATTCGAGAAACCAGAGCACCAGATTTTGTATTATCGAAAAAATTAATAGGTAACGAAAGAACCTTTTTTTGAACCTGGGCGCGCAATTCACTAATTAAATACTGTGCTTGTACACTTAAAATACGGGTTAATAAAAATGAGGTAGTTGCCTGTACTAAAATAGCTGTTAAAACAATGGCTATTAATGTGTAAAGCTGTGTATAATCTTTATTTGGAATTACATCATCAAGCAATACTTTACTCTGCCAAGGCAATACTAGAGCAGAAAGACTTTTAATAACTATCAAAATTAATCCAATAAAAACCAAATTTCGCCTTGGCCAAATAATGGTTTTAAAGGCTTGTGCCATAGTTACTTTTGACTTTGTTTTATCGCTAGGTTCAGCGTATTGTTTTAAGTGTCGCATTATAAAATATTAGAAGTCGCAAAAATAACCATTCTAAACGGTGTATTCTACAGATTGTTATAAATAAAAAAACCACCTTTAAAAAGTGGTTTAATTATACTAAAGTTTATAAGTCTTTAATCGCGTTTAGATTTTTTTGCAAGCTTCGCTGCCTTCTTTTCCTTAGGTGTTAAAAGAGGTTCTTTTTTAACCGTTTTCTTAGCATCATGTGATTTTGCCATTTTTAATAAAATTTAATTAAACATTTTGTTTATACTTTCAATACAATTCTAAATCGGGCTTTACCGTCTTCTAAATGCTTTATGGCCTTATTGACATCTTCCAATTTAAATTCTTCAACTGTTGGATAAATATTGTGTCGTACACAAAACTCCAACATCTTTTTAGTTAACGCGATACTTCCTATTGGGCTTCCTCCTACCGATTTTTCACCCATAATTAAACTGAATGCAGGAATCGCCATAGGTTCTAAAACCGCACCAACTGTGTGTAATTTTCCCTGAGGTGCCAGTGTGGTTAAAAAGGAATTCCAATCTAAAGTTACATTGGTTGTATTCAAAATAAAATCTAACGTACCAGCGATACTCTCTAAAGCTTCTGGCTTGGTAGAATCAACTACATGGTGTGCACCCATTTTTAAAATCTCTTCTGTTTTATTAGGATTTGAACTGAAGGCTGTAACTTCACATCCCCATGCCTTTAAAAATTTTATCGCCATATGTCCTAAACCTCCAACACCTATTACACCCACGCGATCCGTTGGTTTTACTCCCGACAAAACAATAGGATTAAACACGGTAATTCCGCCACAAAATAGAGGGCCTGCCTTAGCCATATCTAAACCTTCTGGTAATGGAATTACCCAAGACCAATGGCCTCTTACGAAATCGGCAAATCCGCCATGACGACCTACAATCGTAGCCTCCGAACTGTTACATAAATGTTGCTTTCCGTCTAAACACTGGTTACAATGCATGCAAGCGCCAGAACTCCAGCCCATGCCTACTTTATCGCCAATTTTCAAACCTTTTACGTCTTTTCCAAGAGCAGCCACTTCTCCTACAATTTCATGTCCTGGTACTAAAGGGTATTGACTCATACCCCAGTCATTATGAATCATGCTAATATCTGAATGACAAATACCACAATAAATCACCTTAATATCCACTTCTTCACCACCAATATTTGGCAATTCATATTGAAATACATCCAAAGTTGCACCTGCCTCCTTGGCTGCATATCCCGTTACCTTTTTCATAATTTTAGAATTTAGTTGTTAGTTCTAAAGATACAGAAAACAGCATTAACTTTTATAATAAAGAAGTTAAATATAGTTTAAATTAATCGGCTTATTTACTAAATTTACAACTTCAACATTAATAAAAATTAAACATTATGAAAATAATTGGAATTGGTAAAAACTATGTAAGTGATAAAGCTGAAATTGCAGATATTAAAACGGGAGATCAATTAATATTTTTAAAAGCTGAAAGTACATTAGTTACTAATAATGACAATATTGTTTTTCCTTCTATTACAAAGGAATTGGCATACGAAGTTGAGTTAGTGGTTAAAATAGGTAAAAAAGGAAAAGACATTTCAGTTGAAACTGCCGATTCTTATATTTCTGAAATCGCTGTTGGAATTGATTACACCGCAAAAGACGTATTAGCTGCAAGCAGAGCAAATAAAGGGCCTTGGGCATTAGCTAAAGGGTTTGACGGAGCTTCACCGATTTCGAGTTTTAAACCAGTTTCAAATTTCCCTGATTTAAACAATATCAATTTTGATTTGGTTATCAATGGAGAACAAAAACAAGTAGGAAATACCGATTTTATGATTTATAATTTTAGTGAAATTATTTCTTTTGTTTCAACTTATATGACACTTGAGCCTGGAGATCTTATATTTACAGGAACACCTGCCCTTGGTACAGGTTTAAATGTTAAAGGCGATCATTTACAAGCCTCCATTGAAGGAGAATTACTATTAGATTTTAAATTAATTTAATTCTAAAAAAATTTTAAAATGTCTCGTAACTTTAATGAACAAAACGAGCACATTCCATATTTTATTCTCCAACGGAAGAATTAATAGTTATAAGCATGTGTCCATAAACAAAACAATTATAAACACATGAAAAACTCTATTGCAGAACGTGTATACGATTTCTTAAAAATCTATCCGCCTTTTAACATGTTGAAGGCGGATGATTTATTAGAAATTTCAACTCAAGTTTCTATAATATATTTAGAAAAAGGAGACACTTTATTTAAAAAAGGAGATGCTTTTAACGAGCATTTTTATATGGTTAGAAATGGTGCCATCACTTCCTTTCATACCGATTCCAACAATGTACAAGAAATAGTAAACATAAGTGATGCTGGCGATATTTTTGGTGTTCGCCCCCTCATTGCTAAAGAAAATTACAAACTTACAGCTACCGCAAACGAAGAATCTATTGTTTATGCCATTCCCATAAGCACGTTCCAAGCAGTTACACAAGGTAATGCTAGTATTTATAAATTTTTAATTACAGCCTTTGCCACAAATGCCTACGATCCTTATACAGCAGAAGAAACTGGCAAAATATTTGCCGATTACCTACCGGTAACTTCACAGGATATTGTAAGTTTTCAAACCGCAAATTATTCAAAAAACCCAATTACTTGTAATGTTAATTCATCCTTGAAAGAGGCAGCCATCAAAATGAGTACTCATAAAATTGGCTGTATCATTGTTGTAGATAAAAACACCCACCCAGTTGGAATTATTACCAATAGTGATATTAAAAATAAAATAGCTACGGGCTTATTTCCCATAGAAACACCCGTTACTAATATCATGAGTTCACCCGTAATTACAGACAAAAAAGATTTAACCGTAGCCGATGGCCAGTTGCAGATGATCAAACATACTATTGGACATTTGTGTATTACGAAAGATGGCACTGTAAATTCAAAACTTATTGGTGTTTTAACACATCACGATGTACTAGTTACTTTAGGCAACAACCCTTCCGTAATTTTAAAAGAAATTAAACGTGCCAAACGCACAAAAAGATTGCGAACAGCAAGACTTAAAGCCAATACACTGTTAAAAAGTTATTTAGAACAGAACATTCCAATCTCGCATATTGTAAAAGTTATTTCTCAAATTAATGATGCTATTACAATTAGAGCTATAGAAATAGCTTTAAAAAAAATGCATATACCACCTCCTGTTTCATTTTCGTGGCTGTCTTTAGGTAGTCAAGGCAGGAAAGAACAATTGTTGTTTACAGACCAGGATAACGCGATTGTTTTTGAAGATGTTGAAGAAAGTAAACTCCTAGAAACCAAAGCTTACTTTTTAGAACTAGCTAAAATGGTAACAAAATCATTAAATAAAATTGGTTTTGAATACTGTGATGCTAACATGATGGCAAGCAATATGGAATGGTGTAAATCTATAACCGATTGGAAATTACAATTTGAAAAATGGATTTTACATCCCGATGAAAAAGCCATCTTACTATCTTCTATATTTTTCGATTATAATTCGGTTTATGGTGATAATGACCTGGTAGATGCATTATCAAATTCCATATACGAATCCTTAAACAAAACGTCTTTATTTTTTAAGTTTTTAGGAAAAGATGCCATTAATAACCCACCTACCCTCAGCTTCTTTAAGCAATTTATTATAGAAGAAAACAAAGAAGAAAAAGACCTTTTCAACATAAAAAGCAGGGCATTAATGCCTTTAATTGATGCAGCAAGATTATTGATATTAAGCCACAACATAAAAGGCATAAATAATACTGCTGAACGATTTGAAAAATTAGCTGAATTAGAGAAAAACAATAAAGAACTGTATGAATCCTGTTCATATGCCTTCAAAGCTTTATTAAAATTTAAAACAAAACAAGGGTTATTACATAACGATTCTGGTAAGTATATAAAATTAGACACGCTATCAAAAGAAGATAAACTAAAACTAAAAAGATGTTTTAAACCCATCCAAGAAGTTCAAGAAACCTTAAAGATTAGGTTTGATTTAAAAAACTTTATGTAACAAAATGATAAACTGGCTCTTTAAGAAAAAATCCAATTATCCAGATTTTTGGAATGACTATATCAACTGTTTCCAATCCAAAAACGAATCTACTATTCCTGCTACTCGTTTTATAGCTTTTGATACAGAAACCACAGGGTTTGACAAGAAAGAAGACCGTATTTTATCTATTGGGGCTGTATCCTTTACGGGAAAAACAATTAACGTAAATGATAGTTTGGAATTGTATTTAAAACAAGACATTTTTAAAGCTGAAACTGTTAAAATTCATGGTTTAATGAAATCCGAATCTAAAGAAAAGATATCGGAACTAGATGCTATTAAAGCCTTTTTAGCTTATATAAAAAATGATGTTTTAATTGCACATCATGCCAATTTCGACAAGAACATGGTAAACGAAATGCTTTTAAGACATGGCTTAGGAAAACTTAAAAATAAGTTTATAGATACAGGTGTTTTATATAAAAAATCGATTCATGTCATATATAGAGATAAAGACAAAATCTACTCATTAGATGAATTAGCTAAAGAATTAAATGTTCCAATCGTAGATAGACATACTGCTACTGGCGACGCATTAATTACTGCCCTTATATTTCTGAAAGTATTAGCCCGATTGGATAAACGCAAACACTTAAATTGGGGATATCTTATAGAAAAATAGTCAACAATTATCACCAAATAACTGTTGACCATTTTTAATCTTGAACTCAATACTACTACACCTTATTATAGTGCATTATCCATAATTTCTTGAACCACTTCTGGGTTTAATAGCGTACTAGTATCCCCTAAATTGCTAGTATCTTTACAAGCAATTTTACGTAAAATACGACGCATAATTTTACCTGAACGTGTTTTTGGTAAGCCTTGCGTAAATTGTATTTTATCAAGTTTTGCAATGGGGCCTATTTTATCAGAAATAAGCTGATTTATCTCTTTACGTAAATTATCATGAACCCTACTTTCACCTGTATCTTTAAGTATTATATAACCATACAACGCACTTCCTTTAACATCGTGTGGAAAACCAACAATGGCACTTTCAGCAACAGCAGGGTGTTCGTTTATAGCATCTTCAATAGGTGCTGTACCTAAATTATGACCTGAAACTATTATAACATCGTCTACACGACCTGTAATACGGTAGTAACCTACTTCATCCCGTAAGGCACCATCTCCCGTAAAGTACTTATTTTCATAAGTTGAAAAATAGGTTTCTCGGTAACGTTCATGGTTCCCCCAAATAGTTCTTGCGATACTTGGCCAAGGAAATTTTATGCACAAACGCCCCTCAACTTGATTGCCTTTAAGTTCATTTCCAAATTCATCCATTAAAGCTGGCTGAACCCCTATAAAAGGCAGTGTAGCATAGGTTGGTTTTGTTGGCGTAACATACGGTATAGGCGTTATCATAATTCCTCCTGTTTCCGTTTGCCACCAAGAATCTATTAAAGGACTTTTGTTTTTTCCTATTACATCGTTATACCAGTGCCATGCCTCTTCATTAATTGGTTCTCCTACACTGCCAAGTACCTTTAAAGACGTTAAATCGTATTTTTCAACAATTTCAACACCTTGCTTTGCCAAGGCACGAATGGCCGTTGGTGCTGTATAAAATTGTGTAATTTTATGTTTTTGAACAATTTGCCAAAACCTTCCAAAATCGGGGTAACTAGGCACTCCTTCAAATAAAACCGTAGTAGCACCATTCGCTAATGGGCCATAAACAATATAACTGTGCCCAGTAATCCAACCAACATCGGCAGTACACCAATACACATCATTTTCACGATACTGAAAAGCATTTTTAAAGGTATACGCTGTATAAACCATATAACCTGCAGTGGTATGCACCATTCCCTTTGGTTGCCCCGTTGAACCGGATGTATACAAGATGAAGAGCGGATCTTCAGCATCCATAATTTCTGCCTTACAATCGGTTGATGCCGCATCTAAAAGTGGCTGTAGCCATTGGTCTCTACCACTTTTCATATTAATTTCTGAATTTATTCGCTTTGCAACTAAAACACTTTTTACACCAGGACATTTTTCCAAGGCTTCATCAACAATACCTTTTAAATCGATGGTTTTTGAACCTCTATAAGCACCATCAGAAGTAATTACCATTTTACAATCACTATCATTTATTCGCGTAGCCAATGCAGTAGCAGAAAACCCTGCGAACACCACCGAATGAATGGCACCAATTCTAGCACAAGCTAATACCGCTATTGCCAATTCAGGAATCATAGGTACATAAATACAAACACGATCCCCTTTTTCAACACCCTGATTTTTAAACACGTTAGCAAATTGATTTACTCGCTTGTGCAATTCATTATATGTAATATGCTCTGATGGTTCCTCAGGATTGTTCGGTTCGAACAAAATAGCCGTTTTATCGCCACGAGTGGCCAAATGCCTATCAATACAATTTTCTGTAATATTTAACTTAGCGCCTTCAAACCATTTTACCTCAGGTTTTTTAAAGTCCCAGCTTAAAACATTATCCCATTTTTTACGCCATACAAAATGCTCTTCGGCAACTTCCTCCCAGAAATTTTCTGGTTCTCTAATAGATTTTCTGTAAACTTGATAGTATTCCTCTAAATGTTTAATGTGATAGTTACTCATTCTGTTTGATGTTTATTATTTGTTGTTTGTTGTTTTATTTTCACCTTATTTAATGCTCAGTTGCTGCACCTGCTCCACTTGGTATGCGTATATTTTCAACAATATCCTGTACATCTTGAGGCGGGGCGGGAGTGAATTTCATAATGATTATAGAAACTATAAAATTCAAAACCATGGATACGGCTCCAAAACCTTCTGGCGAAATACCAAACCACCAATCAGATTTATTTCCACCTCCAAACCAATCGAATTTAAATTTAAGCATATAAAATAACATAAATGCAATACCTACAACCATACCTGCAATAGCTCCTTCTTTATTCATTCGTTTATAGAAAATGCCTAAAATTATAGCAGGAAAAAAAGACGCTGCTGCTAAACCAAAAGCCAAAGCCACAGTTGCTGCTACAAAACCCGGTGGATTTATTCCAAAATAACCCGCAATACAAACAGCTACAACTGCCGATAATCTTGCCGCAATTAATTCGCCATTTTCTGAAATTTGTGGATTGATCATTTTTTTTATTAAATCGTGTGATACGGAAGATGAGATAACTAATAATAAGCCAGCTGCAGTTGATAATGCTGCTGCTAGAGCACCTGCCGCTACTAATGCAATAACCCAATCTGGTAAATTAGCAATCTCAGGATTTGCAAGTACCATAATATCATTATCTACAACCAATTCATTTTTTGAAGCATCCGCTAGATATTGAATAAGGCCGTCTTTATTTTTATCACTAAAAACGATTAAACCTGTTGTCTCCCACTTTTTAAACCATTCTGGAACGTTGGCATAAGGCTTATTGGAAACAGTTTCAATTAAGTTCGTTCTAGCAAAAACGGAAACTGCTGGTGCTGTAGTATATAAAATGGCAATTAACAGCAATGCCAAACCTGCCGATTTACGAGCATCCCTAACCCGTTTAACAGTAAAAAATCTAACAATTACATGTGGTAAACCTGCTGTTCCTACCATTAGAGCTAAAGTTATAGCAAATACATCTATCATTGATTTGGAACCTTCGGTGTATTCCGCAAACCCCAAATCGGTGCTTAAACCATCTAATTTATCCAACAAATAAGTACCAGAACCATCGGATAAAGTGCTCCCAAAACCCAATTGAGGAATTGGGTTACCCGTCATTTGAATAGAAATAAAAATAGCAGGAACCATAAATGCAAAAATAAGCACACAGTATTGGGCGACCTGCGTATATGTAATACCTTTCATACCACCTAAAACGGCGTAAAAAAGTACAATTAACATTCCAATGATAACCCCTGTATTAATATCCACTTCTAAAAAGCGTGAAAACACCAAACCAACACCCCGCATTTGTCCTGCAACATAGGTAAACGAGACCAATAACGCACAAATTACACCTACAAAACGTGCTGTATTGGAATAATACCTATCTCCTATAAAATCGGGAACTGTAAATTTTCCGAATTTGCGTAAATACGGTGCTAATAACAATGCCAAAAGCACATAGCCTCCTGTCCATCCCATTAAATAAACAGCACCATCATAACCTGCAAATGAAATAATTCCCGCCATGGATATAAATGAAGCTGCGCTCATCCAATCGGCAGCTGTTGCCATACCGTTGGCTAAAGGAGAAACGCCTCCCCCTGCAACATAAAACTCTTTAGTGGAAGCTGCTCGCGTCCAAATGGCAATGCCTATATAAATTGCAAATGTTAAACCGACTATAATATAAGTCCAGTTTTGAACGCCTAGTGCCCCCAAAAAAAACAGTTTATTCATCATAACCATATTTTTTATCAAGCTTGTTCATTAATCGAACATAAACAAATATGAGTATCACAAATACATAAATAGAACCTTGCTGAGCGAACCAAAAGCCTAATTTAAAGCCTCCCATTTTTATTTGGTTCAAGGCATCTTTGAATAAAATACCTGCGCCATAGGAAACTAAAAACCAAATTGTTAAAAGTATAAATAGGTATTTTAGGTTTTCTTTCCAATAGGCTTTTGCACTATTTTTTGTCATGGTTATAGTTTAGTTGGTTGCTTTTGAAAATTACATAAATCAAAATTTTAAGAAAATGGTTGGTTAATCCATAACGTATCATTAATTATGTTAAATGATGTTTAAAATAATTGACATATTGCTAATATAATAATTTGCATATAATGCGCAATTAGATTCATGTATTTTATAAAATTTTCAGAAAAAAATTAACTAAAAATGCTAATAAAAACTTAAAACAATAAAAATAAAAATTTCAAACTATTGCTGTTTTCATTAGAAATATCTTTATTAATATTGCATAAATAATTTATAAAAGCTTTATTGCATTTTAAATTATAGAAGTATCTTTACACTAATCAAAGCAAAAAGTATTGCAGACAAATCGTCTTTATTTTATTGATGCCGTTAGAGCCTTTGCAATTTTAATGATGTTGCAAGGGCATTTTATTGATACCCTTTTAGACCCTATTTATAGAAGTACCGATTATACGGCTTATAATGTGTGGTCTTATTTTAGGGGTATTACCGCACCTACTTTTTTTACAATATCTGGCTTAGTTTTTACTTATTTACTTTTGCGTGCCAATGCTAAAGGAGATGATAAAAAACGTATGAGAAAAGGCATTTTTCGAGGTTTGTTGTTATTAGGTATTGGCTATAGTTTACGCGTAAATTTAGTTAGTTGGTTTACGGGCTATTTTGGCACTTACTTTTTAGTAATTGATGTATTACAATGTATTGGATTGTCTCTAATTATTTTGGTTGGCTTATACTCAATATTTAAGAATCATAGTTATGTTTTTTCAGGTGTCTTATTTACCATTGGATGTATTGTTTTTTTATCTGAACCTTTATACAGAAATATAGAAATAACCAGTGTGCCTCTTTTTTTCGCAAACTATATGACTAAAATGAATGGTTCTATATTCACAATTTTACCATGGTTTGGTTATTCTGCTTTTGGAGCATTTTTATCTACTGTTTTTTTCAGACATGCGCATAGAAGTCGTTTCAAACAACTTTCAATCACAACATTTTTTGCCACAGGTATAATGCTCATTTTTTGGTCTACAGACATTCTTTACTTTCTTCATTACCTAACAAATTTTAAATTATTTCATAGATGTGCCGATTTTAATTATCTATTCATCAGACTTGGAAATGTGTTAGTTATTTTTGGTTTGTTTTATACTTTTGAAAAATATTTAAAACAATCTATCGTATCTAGGATTGGAGAAAAAACCCTTTCTATGTATGTAATTCACTTTATAATACTTTATGGAAGTTTTACAGGTTTTGGTTTAAAACGTTTCTTTAATAAATCATTAGACCCTATGGAAGCAGTTATTGGAGCTATTATGTTTGTTATAGTGGTTTGTTTGGTATCCTTCCATTATGGTAAGACCAACACATTCGTATATAATATGATAGGAAAATTAATTAAGCCTTTTAAAAGCAAAAAAGAAGTTGATTAAAATAGAATTCAGTTAATAAACTTATTTAAAACAAAAAATCCAGCATGAGCTGGATTTTTTATTTCTGAGATTTAGGTTTATTATACTAGTTTACAACAAGTCTAAAACCTTCACCATGTATATTTAATATTTCTACTTTTTCATCAAGCTTTAAATATTTACGAAGTTTAGCTATATACACATCCATACTACGAGAGGTGAAATAATTATCGTCTCTCCATATTTTAGTAAGCGCTAATTCACGTGGCATTAAATCGTTTTCATGTAAAGCCAACAAACGTAATAATTCATTTTCTTTAGGAGATAATTTAACTGGTTCTCCTCCTTTATAACGTAAAAAACGCAATTTTGAATTCAAATCAAAATTACCAATTTTAAACTCAAATTGTTTACTATCAGAAATGGTTTCGGTAGCTTTACGTTGAATAATGGCTTTAATTTTCATTAACAACACTTCACTATCAAAAGGTTTATTTAAATAATCATCTGCACCTACTTTATAGCCTTTCAACACATCTTCTTTCATTGTTTTTGCTGTTAAAAACACAATAGGCACATCGGTGTTTTTTTCGCGTATTTCTTTCGCTAAGGTGAAACCATCCTTATATGGCATCATAACATCAAGAATGCATAAATCGAAATCGTCTTTCTTAAATTTTTCGAATCCCTCCATGCCATTTTTAGCGTGAACAACATCGTAATCGTTCATCACTAAATAATCCTTAAGTACAATTCCAAAATTAGGATCGTCTTCTACTAATAAAATTTTCTTTTTTTGCTCTTCCATATTTATGATATTATTGGAAGCTTTATTGTAAAAATGCTTCCTTTGTCTTTTTCACTTTCTACTGATACGTGACCTTGATGGTCTTCTACAATTCGTTTCACGTAAGCCAAACCTAATCCATGGCCTTTTACGTTATGTATATTTCCGGTATGCTCTCTGTAAAATTTTTCGAACACCCGTTTGGCAGCTGCTTTACTCATGCCGCTACCATGATCTTTTATTTTTAACAAAATATTGTTTCCAACATTTTCTGTATATACTTCTATTTTTGGTGCTTCCGGCGAATACTTAATAGCATTATCCAGAATATTTACAATCACATTTGTAAAATGAGTATCGTTTGCCAAAACAGACGACTTCGCTGCATCAAAACACGTTTTAATATAACCTTTTCTATCTTCTACTATAAGTTCAACGTGAGTAATAGCATCTTCAATTAAGTCGTGCAAGTCCAACCTATCCTTACTAATGTTTAATTCATTTTTCTCTAGTTTAGATATTCTTAATACGTTTTCAACTTGCGCATGCATACGTTTATTTTCTTCCTTAATCATTGCTAAATAGCGCACTACTTTTTCTTTATCGTCAATAACTTTTGGGTTTTTAATAGCGTCCAAAGCTAAATTGATAGTAGCAATTGGCGTTTTAAACTCATGAGTCATATTATTTATAAAGTCTGTCTTTATTTCAGAAATTTTACGTTGCTTAACTAATTGATATAAGGCGCTTCCGTAAGCCAAAATAATAATAGAAGTAAAAATAATTGATAACAAAATCATGCCCAATAAGGATGATAAAATAAACTTTTTATCATCTGGAAAATTCACAAGTAGCTTATAGGAACTTTGGTTATTTTCATTATAAAACATAAACACACTAAAGGCTGATGCTTCATAATTTTCAAAGTTATCGCTTCGTATTCTAGTTGCTAACCCGTTACTATAAATAGCAAACTCGAAATCGATAGTAATGCCTTGTTCTTTAAGTTTCTCAGATAATAGACTTTGAATTTCTTCCTTAGTTACACGTTTATGAATTGGTAATCTAGGTGCTAAATCTTTATAAGCATCGTCAAAAAATATTTTATCGGTGCTTGATAATTTATCTAAAAGCAACAACTTATCGTTGGTACTTAAATCGGCATTAGAACCGCCATTTTGATAAACTTTGGTTTCCTTATTGGTTAAAACCCGTTTTACGTTAATAGTATCTAAACCTATGTCAAAGAGCGATGAATTAAACTTATAATTTTCTTCTAAAGTACCGCTTCTATAAACCACAGTTTCTTTAGAGTCTAAATCTTCTCTTATAATATATAAATTCCTAATGGCTGCGGTATCTACCTCATAACCCTTGAACATAATATCTTGAAGTTTGTAAACGTATTCGGCTCTTTCCCGCTCTTCTAAAGAGTTGGAAACATAGTTTAGCACTTTATCTACATTAAACTTAAAACGTTCTTTTTCGTTTTTTACAGAACCTTCAATATAATATGCTTGAACAAAGATTATCCCAATTAGAGACAAACTCATTAATAGGATTAATAGGATGAAAATTTTTTTGCTCATCATTCAAAATTAACATTTTAACATTTAGTGCTTATCCCTTTTAACCTTACATTAACAAAAATGTTAAAATTTTGATTTTTCAATGCACCTAAGAATTTCGTTATGAATTTTAAATACCTGATTTTTAGTATTTTCCATATCCACATTGGTTATTACGAAATTTGAGAGCTTTATTTTTTCGTCATCGGTCCATTGATTATTCATTATAGCCTCGATCTTTTCTTTTGTAGTATTATCTCGTTTCAATAATCGTGTTATCCTAAGATCTTTTGGCGCAGTAACTGTAATGGTATAATCGCATTCCTTGTAACCATCATTTTCAAATAAAATAGCGACTTCCTTAATAACATAAACTGAGTCTTGTTTTAATGCCCATTTTTTAAAATGATTAGCTACTTTGGGATGCACAATGGCGTTCATCTTTTGCAAATAACTTTTATCATTAAAAATAATATTTGCAATAAATGGCTTATTTAAATGATTATTAACATAAGCTTCACTTCCAAACAATTCAATAAGTTTTCGTTTAATAATCTTAGACTTAATCATCAGTTTTTTTGCCTCATCATCTGCAATATAAACAGGAATACCTAAAGCCAAAAATTGTTTTGCAACCGTAGTTTTACCACTACCTATGCCTCCTGTTAAACCGACTACAATCATTTTATAATTATAAATTCTATCCGTTGCTGATTAATTTTCACATTTTTAACCAAGTTAGGAAAAACATTTAATTCCGGTACCAAAAGCGACTGATTACTTATGGCTTTACTATAATCGCAAACAACTTCAAAATCTTTAGCACCTACCTTCTTATAGTCACTTAAGCTAACATAATAAGAAACATTTACCTCTTTTGGAAAGTATTTAAGACTAATGCCATCAGGTACGTTTATAATTTTAACTGGTACTTTTAAAGTACCTTCGGTAAACTTTTCAACGGTTGCTTTTAGAACAACGCTTTCGCTAGAAAAGGTTACATCTTTGTTTTTCTTGGGAAGTTTTAACTTGATAGTTTCAAAAATGTTTTTTCTAACTTCTTTTAATGTAACACGTTGGGTAAAAATAAGATTTATATTGGATACCAATGCTTTTGGACCTACAACCACCAACGAATCTGGCTCCAAAGTATAGGGGCTAGAAACATCAAACCCTGGAACAAATTGAATATCTTCATGTAATTTTATGGGTACCTTTTTAACCATATTGATACCATATCGGAACCCTATAGTTTCTGGTGTCATATTCAATAACTGAATTTTACTTCCAAATTGGGTGTTTTCTAAATAGTCCGTGGATTTACGCCAAACATACATAGAATCATTTTTTGATACATCCTTTTTAAAATCGACGATAATTTTTGGTCTAGAAAAGTAATATTTAAGCCATTTAAATCCATTAGTTTTTAAGGTAATGTTCAATGCCACCGAATCATTTAAAATAACATATTCTTGAGGCACATTAACCTTTTCAACACCAAACACAATGGTATTCGTATACTCTTTGGACAATTTGGTGAATAATAATATGATGAATGCCAATATTAAAAACAAAAAAAACACATTGATTTTTTTGTTTTTAAAGGATGCTAATATGTCTAGTTTAAGCTTTCTTAACATATACAATCATTTAAAAAATAAATTAGGAAAACATACTTCTGGTTTCTTTTTAAAAACCGCTATTGCTAAAGTAGATTTAAAAAAGCCATAACCATAACCTAAAAACTGAACACCAATAGCTATTAAAGCCAACATAGAAACCGTCAAATTTTTAGTTGTAAACAAGGCTATAAAAAATGCTGCTGTAAAATAAAAAACATAAAGCCATAAAAACAATTTGAAATTAAAAACAAGCATTATTAAAGCAAGTACTAAGCCTAAACAAAATACCGTTGGAAACCAGTAAGTTATTTTTTTTGTACTAGGATGCCAAGAGTTTAAAATAGGACGAACCATTCCAAATTTATGCACCTGATTATAAAATTTACTCCAAGATATTCTTCGTTTATGATATACAAAAGCCTCAGGGATTAAAACCGTTTTATAACCCAAATTCCAAAGTCTAATAGACAAATCAGGATCTTCTCCAGGGTGAATTTTCCCAAAACCACCAGAAGCCAAAAACGCTTCTTTAGACAAGCCCATATTAAAACTTCTAGGTTGAAACGTATCTACGCTTTTTTTATTGCCTCGAATGCCTCCGGTTGTAATAAAAGAAGTCATGGAAAAATTAATGGCTTTTTGCAAATTACTAAATGAGTGATGTGCCGCATCTGGTCCACCATAACAATCTACATAATTTTCATTTAAACTTTTTTCAACTTCATACAAATAGTTTTCGGGAAGAATACAATCTGAATCTAAAATGATAAAATAATTACCTTTTGCATGTCTCATTCCGAAATTTCTGGAATCACCCGGACCTGAATTTTCCTTAAAATAATAAGAAATATTGAGTTTCGTTTGGAATGGCACTATAACATCTTTAGAAGGTATTAATGAGCCATCCTCCACAATAACAATTTCATAAGTTGTTTCAGTTTTTAAACCTACGAAACTTTGTAAAAGTTCTTGTATTTCGTCGGGACGATTATAAACAGGAATAATGAATGAAAATTGTAAATGCATATCACAAATGTAACCAATCCTAATAAAAAAGCCACCTTAAAACAGGTGGCTATTTGCTTTATTTAAAAAAGGCATCGCAGCTTAATAAAAGCTGCAAATTCTAAAATAATTTAATTAATTATTGCTTTTCCATAAAGGCTTCCATAACAGCAGTACTAACGCCCATATTACTGAACCCACCATCGTGAAATAGGTTTTGTAAAGTAACACGTTTTGTTAAATCACTAAATAAGGTTACGGTATAATTTGCACAATCTAAAGCAGTTGCGTTTCCAAGTGGCGACATTTTATCAGCATAAGCAATAAAACCATCAAATCCTTTTACACCACTACCTGCAGTTGTAGGTGTTGGTGATTGAGAAATTGTGTTTACACGCACTTTTTTATCGCGACCAAAGAAATATCCAAAACTACGGGCTACGCTCTCTAAATATGCCTTATTATCTGCCATATCATTATAATCTGGAAACACGCGTTGTGCCGCCATATAACTTAATGCCACAATGCTACCCCACTCGTTCATAGCATCTTGCTTGTAAAGTGTTTGCATTACTTTATGAAAAGACATTGCAGAAACATCCGTTCCCTTTTGTGTCCATTCATAATTTTGATTTGTATAATGCTGTCCTTTCCTAACATTAATAGACATCCCAATAGAATGTAATACGAAATCAATTTTACCACCAAGAATTTCTACAGATTTTTTTACTAAATTCTCTAAATCTTCAATAGAAGTAGCGTCGGCAGGAATAATTTGAGACCCTGTTTTTTCAGCTAACTCATTAATTTGTCCCATTCTCATGGCAACTGGTGCATTAGTTAAAACAAATGTACCACCTTCTTCATGAACACGTTCTGCTGTTTTCCAAGCAATTGAATTTGAGTCTAATGCTCCAAAAATGATTCCTCTTTTTCCTTTCAGTAAATTATATGACATATTGAATATTATTTGGTTCTCTTTTAATAAGATGATTTATTTTTCCGGGCAAAAATACTAAACTTTTAATTTATAACTTGAAACTTTAAACTTTTTTCAATTTAGCAATTCTTTTGCATGTGCAATAGCCGAAGACGACATTTCTATTCCACCTAACATTTGAGCTATTTCCACTATGCGTTCGTCATGGTTTAACTTAACTAAATTCGTTTGTGTAACATCATTAACATCTTCTTTAAATACCTTAAAATGCGAATGCCCTTTGGCTGCAATTTGAGGTAAATGTGTGATAGAGAACACTTGCATAGACTTGCTCATTTCTAGCATAATATCTCCCATTTTATTTGAAATTTCACCAGAAACCCCTGTATCAATTTCATCAAACATGATGGTTGGTAATTGAATATACTTTGCTAAAATTGATTTTATGGCTAGCATAATTCTAGACAACTCCCCACCCGATGCAGCCTTTTTAAGATCGTTAAAATTACCACCTTTATTTGCGGAAAATAAAAAGGATAATTCGTCTGTTCCATTAGGTAAAAAATCAGAAATTTTAACAACTTCTATCTTAAATTGGGCATTTGGCATCCCTAAACTAGCCAAAATGGTTTCTAATTGCCGTTTTAATTCTGGAATTATTTTAGTTCTTTTCTGATGAATTTCACTTGAAATAATATTTAGAACTTTAGCTTTTGTATCAATTTCAGACTCTTTTTTCTGAATGGCATCATCTAAATTCTCTGTAAAAGAAACCTTTTCTTCCAATTCACCTTTAATGGTTAGCAATTCAGAAACAGTAGTTACAACGTGTTTTTGCATCAAATTATGAAGTAAACGTAACTTTGCATCAACTACTCCTAACCTATTAGGATCAGCCTCCAAGTTTTCCTGTAGCACATCCACTTCTGCATAAACATCGTCCATTTCAATCAAACTGCTATTAACGCGCGCATATAAGTCTTCATATTTAGAAGCGTAAGCAGTTAACTTTTGCAGAGTATTCTTTAAAGCGGTAAGTGTTGATAACACCCCTATTCCTTCTTCATTTAATAACTGATATGCTTCCGATAGTTTTTCCTTTATACCTTCAATATTATTAAGACTTTCGTATTCTTCTTCAAGCAATTCTAATTCACCGTCAATTAAATTAGCTTCAACCAATTCGTTCAACAAAAAGGCATTATAATCATGCTCTTTAATAGCCTCCGCTTGAAAATTTAAAAGTTCCTGAAGTTCCTTCTTTAAGATTTTATAGGCTTTTAACTCTGTTTTGTAAGTCTGAAGTTCCGTTTCATTATCTGCCAAAGCATCAATAATTTGAAACTGAAACTCATTGCTGGTAAGTTGCAAGGTTTCGTGTTGTGAATGCACATCAATTAAACGCTCTCCTAATAATTGCAAACTATTTAAGTTTACGGGAGAATCATTTACAAAAGCTCTTGACTTACCTGAAGGTAAAATTTCTCTACGAATAATGGTTTGTTCCTCGTAATCAAAATCTTCCGACTTAAAAAGTGCCTGTAATTTATAATTTGAAATATTAAAAACAGCTTCAATAACGCATTTTTGTGTGGTATCTTTTAAACTGCTTAAATCAGCACGTTTCCCAAGAATTAATGATAATCCTCCTAAAAGGATGGATTTACCCGCACCTGTTTCACCCGTTATTATAGAAAACCCGTCATTAAAATCTACTTGAAGATTATCAATTAAAGCGTAGTTTTTTATGGAAAGTGAGATTAACATTCAGTTTTAAAAGTTTAAGATTAAAAAGTAAAAAGCGACTAACTTAAAACTTAATATTTTGCCATTTGCTACTGTACATGGGGGCCACTTTTTGCAGAGTTTCTTTTACGCTAGCGATATTAACATTGGGACCACCACTAAAAATTTGTTCTATTTCATCAGCCTTAGCATCAAAAAAAGTTCTAAGCAAAAAGGAATTCGGTCTGCGTGTATTCATCGTTTGAAATTGCTTTAAGGAAGACGCAATTTGCTCTTTACCTTCCTTTGGATTACTGCTCATTACATCTAAACCTTTTCGGTGATATGTATACAACACATCTTTATATTCTTTAAAAGTAGGCGATAAAACGTTGTCAATTAATGCAAACTTGCTTTGCAAACCATCGGATAGTTTCCAGCCTTTATAATTATCTTGTTGTGAATAATTTACAATTGTTTGCGCCTGTTTAAAATAAACATCTCCACCACCTTCAGAAAAGGACTCCGCATCCAATCCTAAAATCATATAAACATGAAATGACAAAACAGATACTAAATTTGATTCGTATTGCGTTGGATTATAAATTAAATTTTGAAATTCTAAATATTGAAAATTAAAATCTTTATCGTTAAAATTATATATAGGTGTTGAAAAAGACGAACCAAATACCGGTCTTGATGATTGCACCTGAAGTGAGGCTTGAAAAGATTCACCATTGTAACTCACAATATTAACAAACATACTGCAATCAATCCGCTCCTGTGCAGCAAAGTTTTTGTTTGTCCATTTGGTATTGTTAACAAACTCTTTAAGTTGTTTTTCTAATGTTTTAAAAATCTGTAAATTTTCATCACCAGTTTGTTGGGCATTTACAACAACATTACAGTTTAACTCCTGCGAAAAGCCAACAAAACCAAAACTGAATATTAAAACTATTAGTAAATTACGCATTAATTTGTTCTAAAATTTTATTTAATAAATCGTTAGCTACAGCTTCTTTCGATTTTAATTGATATTCGGTAACCGTCTCATCGGCATCAATAAAAGTAACTTTATTTGTGTCGTTTTTAAAACCTGCTCCTTCATCATTTAACGAATTTAAAACAATTAAATTTAAATTCTTTCTTTTTAGTTTGTCTTTTGCGTTTTCAAGTTCATTATCTGTTTCTAAAGCAAAACCAACTAAAAACTGATTGGTTTTAATACCACCTAATGATGCTAAAATATCTTTTGTTTCGGTTAACTCTAGGATTAACGACGCATCTTTCTTTTTAATTTTTTGGGATGCAATTTCTTTTGGTGTAAAATCGGCTACAGCTGCTGAAAGAATGGCTATATCAACATCTTTAAAATACTTATGTGCTTCATTATACATATCTTCCGCACTAACAACCGGAATAACATCAATTAAACTATGGGAGATTTTTTGGTGTGTTGGCCCAGTTATCAAATACACTTGGGCTCCTAAATTTGCTGATGCCTTAGCAATCTCAAAACCCATTTTACCGCTAGAGTGATTCCCTATATATCGAACAGGATCTATAGCTTCATAAGTAGGACCTGCCGTGATAAGCATTTTTTTTCCTTTTAAAGGTAATTTATCTATAATGGCCTTTTCAATAAAAGCTACAATATCCTCTGGTTCAGCCATTCTGCCTTCTCCTACTAAACCACTAGCTAACTCACCGCTAGTTGCAGGAACCATGATATTTCCGTAACTATTTAAAGCTTCAAAAGATTTTAAAGTACTCGGGTGTATGTACATATCCAAATCCATTGCTGGTGCATAAAACACAGGACATCTGGCAGATAAATATGTAGCTAACAACAAGTTATCACAAACGCCATTTGCCATCTTAGACAATGTATTTGCGGTGGCTGGAGCTATAATAAATATATCTGCCCACATGCCTAAATCCACATGGCTATTCCAAACTGCAGTATCATCACCTTCATTTACAAAAGATGAATACACTGGATTTTTTGAAAGGGTTGATAAAGTTAAAGGTGTAATAAAATCTTTGGAAGAAGGCGTCATAATGACTTTTACATTGGCGCCCGACTTTATAAATAACCTAACTAAGGAAGCTGATTTATAAGCGGCAATACCACCACTAATTCCTAATAGTATGTTCTTGCCGCTTAATATTGACATTTTAAAAAAATTTTACTGATTATCTTCTTCAGTATTTCTAAAATATATTTTGTCTGTTAACCATTCTTGAACAGCTAAAGCATGAGGTTTTGGTAATTTTTCATAAAATTTAGAAACCTCTATTTGCTCTTTATTTTCAAAGATTTCTTCTAAACTATCATTATAAGTAGCAAATTCTTCTAATTTATCGATAAGTTCTTTTTTAATCTCTGTGTTAATCTGTTCAGCACGTCTTGCTATGATTGAAATTGACTCATAGATATTCTCTGTTGGTTCGTCAATTTGGTTTCTGTCGTACGTGATGGTATTAACAGGTGCATTGGTTTTCTTTAAATCCATTGTCGTTGTTATTTAACTTTTAGTGCTATATTTTTGTAATTCTTCGTCTAATATCGAAGACATTTGATTTACTTCTTCTAAGTGTTTAGAGTTAGCAAACGCTTTTTTAAACGCATTAGAAAACTCTTTAGCTTGTTCTAATCGTTCTTTTTTTAAGTGAACAAGGCCATTGATAGTGTTTTTATACTCTACACTATTTACGGCCAATTTATATGCTGAATCTAGTCTGTAATACAAGGCTTCCTCACGCAGTGTGGAACCTGGAAAATCGAACACAAAATTGTCAAATGACTTTACAGAGGCTGGATAATCGGAAATTGTATTGTATTGTTTACCTATTTCAAAAGCTTTCTTTTCTAACTTATAATCTAATTCCTTAACTAATTTATTAGCTTCTGAAAGGTATTCAGACTGTGGAAACATATTGATAAATTCTTGTAATTTCTCTATAGCTTCCCTTGTATCTTTTTGATCTTTACTATAAACTGGCGACAACATATAGTAGCTTTTAGCTCCTAAAAACGATGCCTCTTCTAATTTTTCACTTTTAGGGTAACTTGAAGCAAATCGTTCAAACTGATAACCTGCGGTATAATAATCATTCATTTTATAAAATGAGTGAGAATACAGATACATTAATTTTTCCGCTTGTGGCTTTCCTCTATAATTTGGTACAATTTGCGCAAACAATTTGTTAGCTTTTGCAAATTTACCCTCATTATATAATTCTTCTCCCATTTTAAACTTTGCCCCAATATCTTCAGATTTAAGAACTTTTTGATATTCGCTGCAAGAGCTTAAAATTGTGAAGGTTAGTAATATGTAAAGAAATTTGTTCATAGTTTTAAAACAGGATGCAAAATTAAGTTATTAATATGGATTTTAAAAATATTATTTTACCGCTAAAATAACGGCTTAAACACAGCAATTATAAGGTTTAAGTAATATTTAACAATACTAAAACTTATTTACAAATGATTTAATTTTCTCTTTTAGAGTAGTTGTTGCAGGAACTAGTGGCAAACGTACACTATCTCTACACAACCCTAATGCTTCAAAAACAGCTTTAATACCTGATGGATTATTTTCTTCAAAAATATAACCAATAACATCCATAAGTTTATAATGCAACTTATAAGCCTCTTTGGCGTCACCTTTCAATCCTAAACGAATCATTTCCGAAAACTCTTTTGGAAATGCTTGACCTATAACAGAAATAACGCCTGCTCCACCTGCTAAAACGATACCTAAAGCTAAATCGTCATCACCAGAAATGATTAAGAAATCTTCTGGCTTGTTTTTAATCAAATTGTAATATTGAGCAACATTATTACCTGCTTCCTTAACACCAATAATGTTTTTAAAATCATTGGCCAAACGTAATGTTGTTTCGGGCTCTATATTTCTAGAGGTACGCCCAGGAACATTATATAAAATAACGTCGATAGGAGACACTTCTGCTATTGCTTTGAAGTGCTGATAAATACCTTCTTGTGTAGGTTTACTATAATAAGGAGACACCGATAATATGGCATCGATATTACTTAAATCGGTAGTTTTAATTTCTTCAATAACGTTTGCTGTATTATTACCTCCAATACCTAAAACCATAGGAACACGCCCGTTATTTGCTTTAGCAATTGTTTCAATAACCTGCTTTTTTTCTTGTTTGGTAATGGTTACACTTTCTCCGGTGGTACCACAAACTACAAGATACTCTACGCCATTTTCAATATTGAAATTAACAATAGTTGATAAAGCATCATGATCTATACTTAAATCTGCTTTAAATGGTGTAACTAAAGCAACTCCAGTTCCTAGAAACTTACTATTCATTCTTAATTTTATTTAATATAGTTAAGTATTTAAAAATTTCAGTTTTAAATACATCAAATTCTTTTATAGTGGTTTTAATTATCAAATCGTTTAATCGTTCATCATCTTGTAAAATACCAATTTTAAATTGCGCTTTAGATTTAGCTGTAAGCAGTTTTAATTCAATAACTTCTGTTTCATAAAAGCTAATTAAAGCATCAAACTCGGTATCTAAAAACCTTTGCAATTCGCTGTTTTTTATAACACCTTTCCAACCAAAATCTATAGAACTATAACAAACATCCCAAGATTTAAGGGCTTCTTTTGGCTTACTAGAAAATGCAACAACCTTTAATTTATTTGGTTGTACTTTTAAAAACGATGCTAAAGCTCTGAACTCTTCAAAATCATTTATTTCATCTAGGTTAAAGATAATTCCTAAACTTTCAATTTTATTATTAGTAACATTTACATGTCGTTCTATTAATAATTTATTAATCTGTTTTTTAATAGATTTTTCTTTAAAACCCTTTAAAATCATTTACCTTTATCCTTTGCGCAAAGGTAACAAAACTACATTCAAAAAATCTATTAAAAATATGAGGTTTACATATTTAATTTATTTGTTATATATATTACTGTGTTTCAATTGTAAACAACCCAAAGACTATTTAACTAAAATTGAAGGAAAACAAATTCCTGTTAGCGATTCTCTATCAACCGATGCTGATATTGAGGCTTTCATTAAACCCTATAGAACGCATATTCAAAAAGATTTAGATAGCATTTTAGCCTATGCTCCTATGACGTATTCAAAATCTGATGGAGATTTTAACACTTCTATTGGAAATTTTATTGCCGACGCCATTTATGACGAAGCAAACCCTATTTTTAAAAGTAGAACAGGCAAAAATATTGACCTAGTATTATTAAATCATGGTGGTATTCGTTCCATAATTTCAAAAGGAAATATAACAACAAGAACAGCATTTGAATTAATGCCTTTTGAAAATAGTATTGTTGTTGCTGCCCTTAAAGGGAACCAAGTTGATAGCTTAGTTCATTATTTAACTGTTTCGCGAAAGGCACATCCTATTTCTAAACTCAAACTTTCAATCGACAAAGATTATAAAGTTATTGAAGCTTCCGTTAGCGGTAGAAAAATTGAGTCTGGAAAAACATACTATGTAGCCACCAACGATTACTTATACAATGGTGGTGATGGCATGTCATTTTTTAAGAAAACCGACAGTCTTTATGTTTTAGATTACAAAATTCGACAAGCCTTAATAGATAACTTTAAGAAAATAGACACCATCAAAGCTTTTATAGACGATAGATTTATTCAATTAAAATAAACTCATGAAACGTAGAGAATTTATTCAGCAGGCATCTGCAACTGCAGCCTTGGTAAGTATAGGTGGTATTGGGCTACAATCATTTGCCAGTGCACCAAGAACAACTAAAATAACCATTCTTCATACTAATGATGTACATAGTCATATAGACCCATTTGGACCTGAAGATGGCAGAAATGCTAACATGGGAGGCATTGCCAGAAGATCTGTTTTAATCGAAGACATTAGAAAAGAAAACCCAAACACCCTTTTGCTGGATGCTGGTGATATTTTTCAGGGTACTCCATACTTTAACTACTATGGTGGCGAACTCGAGTTTAAACTGATGAGTAAACTTAAATATGATGCAGCAACCATTGGTAACCATGATTTTGACAATGGGATAGATGGTTTATACGCCCAACTTCCACATGCTCAATTTCAGTTCATCTCATCAAATTACGATTTTTCAAATACCATAATGAACACTCATGTGAAACCTTATAAAATTTTCGTAAAAGAGAATATTAAAATTGGGGTATTTGGTTTAGGAATAGAGCTTAACGGGCTGGTAAATGCTGATATGTTTAAAGAAACTAAATATTTAGATCCTATTGAGATTACACAAGATATGACACGTATTCTAAAAACTGAAGAAAAATGCGATCTTATAATTTGTTTATCTCATTTAGGATATGATTACAAAACAGAAAGCAACAAAATTAGCGATTTAAAACTAGCTGCCGCCACCAAGGATATCGACCTAATTATTGGAGGCCATACCCATACGTTTCTAAAAAAACCTTCTATCGTAAAAAATAGTGACGGTAAAAATATGTTAGTAAATCAAGTGGGATGTTACGGTATAAATCTTGGAAAAATAGACTTCTATTTTGATGCTGATAAAAATAAATCTGCCAACGGCACTTCTATTATTGTTTAAGACAATACCGCATCGGATGAATACCTATTGTTTTGGTTTAGCCTAAACTGTTTTGGTGTTCTGGTTAATCCCAAGTCCATTACATAGCTAAACATTACAAAAAGCGCTATTGCGTAAAGTAATTTATGCAATAATTCAAAACTCCAATCATATAAGTAATATAAGTTTACATAATTAAGTATACTTGACAACCCAAAAAAGATTATTGAAGTTAAAAATAATGCAGACTGTTTAGACTGCGTGCTTAAATACACTGTAAAAGACACAAATCCCAATATAATAAGCACTAAACTTTTTACCCCAAATAACAAGACTTCATTGGAGTTAGGCACAACTGCTTGTAAAAGCCCATATATTACAAAAAGAAAATAAAGTGTAATAGATAGCACAATTAGTAAATAGGCCGTAATTACTAAATTAGGTTTTATCAATTTTAATTTTGGAACTACCATAACAAGCAAACAAATATAACTGGCTGCATAAAGTATGCTGGATATTTCAATAATATGTTCCTCATATAAAAACATGGTAGTAATATCTCCTAAAAACGAAAACAATAAAAAGGAAATAAAGACAATGCCCAATGTATTACGCTTCATAAAAAAGAAAATTAAAAAGACAGGAATAAAAAGGGGCATTACTGATTTCATAAAAAATGAATCCTCTAAAAAAACAGCAATAACATTGATGGCTATTAATAAAATTAAAGCACCTAGAAATGCTTTATCATAGGCAAATTTATACAGGCTTTCCATAATAGTTGTAATAAGTAGGTCATCAAATATAGTTAACAAAAACCATTTTAACGTTATTATATGTCTTTTTATCGATAAAAAACATGTTTGCATGCGTTTTATCGAATACTAAAGCCCAAAAACGCACTTTTTTTTTAAAACAAGAGATAATCAGTTTTTATAAATAATATCCATTTATAATTAATAGAAGACTATTAGCCCTACAAACAATTATTTATGCCATACGAAAAAGATTCGTGGTTTATAAATAAATCAATTAGTCAAAAAGAGTTGATGTTCTTTTCTTTCCTCCAATATTGGATAATACAGCTTGTTTAAAAAAGAAATAACAGGAGAGCCCAAATAATGTAGTAGATATTACATTTAGTAAGTTTCTTTCCGCTATATAAGTATAAGCAATCCATAAAACCTCTCCAAAAACTATAAATAACGAAGCCAAAAACAAGTAAAAAGATTTTACATTGTCGTGATAAAAATAATTCAATAAGGACATTGATAACAACAGCAAAATTAAAACATTATATATCAATTCAATATAGAAAACTGAACCTTTCTGATAATGTGGTCCAACAATAACTTGTAATACGTAAATTATATAAATATTTAAGACAGCTAAAACGAATAGATGTAACTTATAATTTTTTAAAATGTGAGGGAAAGATATTGATCTACCTATTTCGATGATTAATGAAGCATAAGCTAAAATATATAAAACATTGCCTATATCGTAATTTAATTTACCAGGTAAAAAGTTTTCTATCAGGACTAACAAATCTGAAACAGAAAATAACACCAAAAAAAATGTAAAAAACAGAGATTTTCGCTTAACAGACAAACAGTATAATAAAGTAACAGTAGGTAAAATTATAGATTTAAAAACTGTAGCCGTTTCAGGCATTTCACTAAACTGAAAAACAACAGTTATAATATAAAGTAAGGACGCTAAAACTACCAAGATTTGAGACTTGTACATAACAGCAATTTATGATTAAAAACCAAATATAACAAAAATAAGCAATTAAACGAATAAAATTTACATTTTATCGATAAAATACAATGATTACCCTATTATTTGTAAGAATTCAAATTCATTATATATACGAATTCCTAAACTTTCAGCTTTCTTCTTTTTACTAGGTCCCATAGCATCTCCCGCAACGATAAAACTAGTTTTGGAGGATATAGAACTACTTACCTTACCGCCATTATCTTCTATAAGTTTTTTTAGTTCATCGCGAGTTAGTGTTTCAAAAACACCTGAAACAACAATGCTTTGCCCTTTTAACAGCTCTGTTTGGCCAACAAGTTGTTCTGCTGAAATTTCCATTTGAACTCCAAACACCTTCAACCGGTTGATGATAAGCCTGTTTTCTTCCGATGAAAAAAATGCACGTACACTTTCTGCTATTTTAATTCCAATTTCATCCACATTAACTAATTCTTGTTCGGAAGCCTCAGAAATAGCATCAATACTTTTATAATGCTTAGCCAATTTTTTTGCTACCGTTTCTCCTACATAACGAATTCCCAAAGCGTATAACACCCGTTCAAATGGAATGTTTTTAGATAGCTCTATGCCTTGAACTAAGTTATCGGCACTTTTTTCAGCCATCCGTTCCAATGGAATAACTTGTTCTTTCGTTAATTCGTATAAATCAGAATAATTAGAAATTAATCCTTCATTAACCAAAAGAGCCACAGTTTCACCACCTAAACCCTCAATATCCATGGCTTTCCTAGATATAAAATGTTGAATACGCCCTATAATTTGTGGTTTACACCCATTGTAATTTGGACAATAATGTTGAGCCTCCCCTTCTTGACGCACCAATTCAGTTTTACATTCTGGACAATGCGTTATGTATTTAGTTGGTTGTGAATTTACTGGCCGCTTACTTAAATCAACTCCTAAAATTTTCGGAATAATTTCTCCGCCTTTTTCCACATAAACTTCGTCTTCAACTCTAATATCTAGTTTTTCAATTTGATCTGCGTTATGTAATGAGGCACGTTTAACAGTGGTTCCCGCTAATTCAACAGGCTCTAAATTAGCCACGGGAGTAATGGCTCCAGTACGCCCAACTTGGTAAGTTATACTATTTAATTTAGTAGAAACTTGTTCTGCTTTAAACTTATACGCCATAGCCCAACGAGGTGCTTTAGCTGTATAACCTAACTCTTCTTGTTGTTGCAAACTATTTACTTTAATTACAACACCATCGGTTTCATATGGCAGATCATGACGATGAATATTCCAATAGTCTATAAATTCCAAAACCTCATCAATAGAATAAGCCAATTTTGCAGCCTTCGGTACTTTAAACCCCCATTGTCTGGCTTTTTCTAAACTTTCAAATTGCGAATTAACACCCAGATTTGACCCTGTTAAATTGTACAATAAACATTCTAAAGGACGTTTAGCTACTTCTGCACTATCTTGTAATTTTAAACTTCCAGAAGCTGTGTTTCTGGGATTTCTATAGGGCTCTTCACCAATTTCAATCCGTTCCTCGTTCATTTTAATAAAACCTTCAAAAGGTAAAACAATTTCTCCTCGAATATCAAATTTTTCAGGAAAATCACCCTTCAACTGTAAAGGCACCGACTTAATAGTTTTTACATTAGCTGTAACATTGTCTCCCTGAAATCCATCACCTCTGGTTACAGCTTTTACAAGTTTTCCGGCTTCGTAAGTTAAACTTATGGACGCTCCATCATATTTTAATTCGCAGGTATATTGTACATCGGCATCAATTATTTTTTTGATACGAACTTCCCAGTCTTGTAAATCTTCTTTAGAATATGAATTATCCAACGAGTACATACGATACTCATGCGGAATGGTTTCAAAATTTTTAGTAACCTCTCCTCCCACACGTTGCGTTGGTGAATTTGCATCAAAAAACTCGGGATGCTGTGCCTCTAACTGTTGAAGTTCTTTAAGTTTTAAATCGAAATCATAATCCGAAATAGTAGCATTATCCAATACATAATAATTGTAATTATGTTGATTTAATTCCTCCCTTAAATTTTGTATTTGTTGCTGTATTGTCATATTTAAACTACTAATTCTCTTTTTTTTATCGCTGACCTCCTTTGAAATTCGCTAATCGTTAATTTTCACTCCTTTTATCATTCTATCTTTTTTGAAAAAATCTTTTTTCAATTCAATATCTTTAAATTGATTAGCTTCTAACAACTGAATCATATCTTCACCAAGATACTCATTGATTTCAAAAAAGAGCATACCCTTTTCAATTAACTTATTAACAGCAAATTGCGCAATGGCCTTATAAAATATCAAAGGGTTATTATCATCCACAAACAAAGCCAAATGCGGCTCATTATCTAAAACATTAGGCTTCATTAATTCTTTTTCAAGTTCTCGAACATATGGAGGATTGGAAACAATAATATCGAAATTTAAGTTATTAATAATTGTTTGCAAATTTTGAATTTCCAAAATATTCGCTTGAAAAAAGCTTACTTTCACATCATTAGAATCGGCATTCTGTTTGGCTATTTTTAAAGCTTCAGCACTAACATCTAAAGCATACACTTTTGCATTTGGTATCTTTTTGGCTAGGGAAATTGCTATACAACCACTTCCCGTTCCTATATCCAAAATTTTCAATTCTGTTTTCTGATTTCTGAATTCAGAAATTATCCATGCAACCAACTCTTCGGTTTCTGGTCTTGGTATTAGGGTGTTTTCATTTACTTTAAATGATAATCCGAAAAAATCCGTTTCCCCTAAGATGTATTGTATAGGTTGTTGTTGTTTTAAAGAATCTAAAGCTGCTAAAATTGGGTCATAATTATTAATCGTCAATTGGGGTTCCATGGCGAGTTTTAACCTCGTCACTTTAAAATAGGCTTCAGTAAGTAAAAAAAAGAAGCTATCCACCTCCTCTTTGTCATATAAAGCATCTAATTCTTTATGAAACCGATATTGTACTTCCTTTAAATTCAAATTGTTTATAAATTAATTAGTGCTTTTGCTACACTGTACTAGCTAGGTATGAGATTACAAATCCTTAATCATCCAAATTCCACATGAATAATGTCCCGTATTACCTAAAGCACCACCTAAATGTTTAAACCCATAACTTTCATAAATATGAATTGCTGCTTTTAATTGTGGTGCCGACTCCAAATAACATTGTTTATAACCTAAGTCTTTTGCCGCTTTTAAACAAGCCTCAAAAACCTTTCTACCATAGCCTTTACTACGTATTTTAGGCGAAAAATACATTTTTTGTATCTCGCAAACTTCTGTTTCAAAACCCTTTAAAGGTTTCACTCCGCCGCCACCTAAAACTTTACCGTTAACATCAATTACATAATACACGTCATTATCATTCTGATAAGATTCGTACATCCTTGGTGTTTCTTCATCTGAATATGCCGTACCTTCAAGTGGAATATTAAATTCATGAAAACACGCTCTGATAATCTGTTCCAATTCCGCATTGTCATTTGGCTCAATTTCTCGAATAACTGTAGTATCTTTACTCACTTTTAAATGCTAATTTTGAGCCAGTGAAGATACATGAATTCTAAAAAAGCAAGCATGAAACGCCTGATAATCTTATCAACAATACTACTTACATTTTTCAACTGTTCTGTTAATGAAAAACCAGAGTTTATTGGTATTGATAATATAAAAGTATCGGAATCAACCTCAGAATACGTTGTATTAACAGCCAATGCTATTTTTAAAAACCCCAATATTATAAGCGGAGAAATACAGGTAAATACTATTAAGGTTCTGATAAATAATAGCGAAGTAGCTTCGGTTTCCTCTGAAAATTATCAAGTTCCAGCAAAAAAAGAGTTTTCCATACCACTAAACGCAAACATCCCTATTGAAAAGGTTTTTGGTAACGAAAACTTAAGCGTTTTAATTAGCAGTTTGCTTACTAAAAAAATGAAAGTACATTATAAAGGTGTTATAAAATATAAGGTTTTAGGTTTTTCTCACACTTATGATGTAGACAAAACTGAAGACATAAAATTACAATAAACATTCTCTTGTGAATAATCACGAAACATTTATAAAATATTGCATTAACATTGCTAAAAATGGCTTGGGCAGCACAAGACCAAACCCCATGGTTGGAAGTGTTATTGTGCATAATGGCCTGATAATTGGCGAAGGTTTTACGAGTCCTTATGGAGGCAATCATGCTGAAGTAAATGCCATAAATTCGGTAAAAGATAAATCAGTTTTGAAAGAATCTACAATTTATGTAACGCTAGAACCTTGTTCCCATTTTGGAAAAACCCCTCCTTGTAGTGACCTAATTATTAAACATCAAATACCAAATGTAGTGATAGGCTGTATAGATGACAATAGTTTGGTTGCAGGTAAAGGTGTTGCAAAACTTAAACTTGCTGGTTGCCAAGTAATTGTTGGGGTTTTAGAAAAAGAGTGTAAAGAGCACCATAAACGCTTTTTTACGTTTCACAATAAAAAAAGGCCTTATATTATTTTAAAATGGGCCAAATCAACAGATGGTTATATTGCTCCAGAAACAAAAAATGAACAAAAACCAGTTTGGATTACCAATGAGTTTTCCAGACAATTAGTACACAAATGGCGATCTGAAGAACAAGCCATTTTAGTTGGTACTAATACTGTGTTACAAGATAATCCAAGTTTAACGGTTAGAGATTGGACAGGTAATAACCCAATAAGAATTGTACTGGATAAAGATGATAAATTAACGAAAGAACTTGCCGTTTTTAATAATGAAGCTGAAACCATAACAATTGGCTCCATCAACCAAAAACCCCAATCCATAATTCACAACAACAATTTAGAGTTAATTAATTGGGATCAAAAAACAAGGGTCGCACAGCAAATATGCGATATACTTTTCAATCGTCAAATCAATTCCGTTATCATTGAAGGAGGCGCAAAAACACTTCAACAATTCATTGATGAAAATCTTTGGGATGAAGCAAGGGTTTTTACAGGTAACATTCAGTTTAAAACAGGTGTAAAAGCACCACACTTTTCAGGAACCTTAATTTCTGAAGAAAAAGTAATTACAGATATACTTAAAATTTACAATAATGATTAAAACCATCATTTTCGATTTTGGCAATATTTTTATCAACTTAGATATTGAAGGCGCCATAAAACACACCTTTAAAGTCTTAGAAATTGACAACTTTTCGGAAGAAATGCTAGCCTTTCACAACTTGTACGAACAAGGATTAATTTCAACAGAAGAATTTATTGAATTTTATTCAGAGAACTTTCCAAAACTTTCAACGGAAGAATTAATTTCCATTTGGAATTATATGTTAAAAGATTTTCCAGAATACCGATTGGAATTTATTCAACAGCTGAAGAAAGACGGTAAATACAAACTCATCCTTTTAAGCAACACCAACGAACTTCATATAAATTGGATTAAAGAACACGTACCCTTTTATGAAGCTTTTAAAAAATCCTTTGATGCCTTTTATTTATCACACGAAATTAATTTGAGAAAACCTGATAACCAAATATTTGAATTTGTCTTAACGCAAAATAACTTAAAAGCAGCAGATTGTTTATTTATTGACGATAATGAATTTAACTGTAAAACCTCAAAGGCATTAGGCATTAACACATGGCACTTAAACCCTGAAACCGAAGATGTAGTAGATTTATTTAAAATTAAAAACAAATTGTTTAAGTTTGAGTGAAAAAGACACATACAAAACCATTGCAACACCAACTGAGAGCATTCTTTTTAAAGAAAAAAACAGCAAATTTTTCGGATATGCTTTTCCCGTATTTGATGAAGACTCTGTAAAAACTCATATAGAAGCTTTAAAAAAAGAACATCATTCAGCAAGACATTGGTGTTATGCTTACCAATTAGGAACCGAAACCATTACATATCGAGCAAATGATGATGGCGAACCCAATAATTCTGCTGGATTGCCAATTTACGGACAAATACAATCGTTTGAAGTAACTAACATCCTAATTGTAGTTGTTCGCTATTTTGGAGGTGTTA
The DNA here is from genome assembly GCF_041583155.1 of Mariniflexile sp. Lineage (GTDB taxonomy): Bacteria > Bacteroidota > Bacteroidia > Flavobacteriales > Flavobacteriaceae > Mariniflexile. Next base: position 35,446 of record NZ_JBFHGK010000016.1, on the reverse strand, counting down.
AGTTAGGTGTGGGCGGATTAATAAGTGCCTACAAAACCACTGCGCAATTAACTTTAGAAGCTTCAAAAATTGTTGAAAAAACTATTAATATTAACTTTTGCATCACCTTTGATTATAAAAACATGAATACTGTGATGCGTATCATTAAGGAAAGAAATTTAGAGGTTGTAAATCAAATATTGGAGCTAGATTGTAATATTTTTATTTCAGTTAGAAAAAAGGATGCGGAATCCGTTTTTGAGACCTTTCATCGACTTTTTGAAATTGAAATTAAAGAAATTTAGATTAATTATTAATAGCATCTAAAACATACTGCGGCGCCCTCATTGGACGGTTCGTTTTCATATCAATAAACACTAAAGTAGTACTCGCTAATGTTAATATCTCACCCTTCTGATTGGTAATTTCATACTCAAATTCAATCTTTGCTGTAGGGGTGTTTTTTAGTTGTGTTTTTACATTAATTACATCGTCATAAACCGCTGATTTTTTATAGTTTATGTTCAAAGAAATAACTGGTAACATTACTCCATTTTCTTCCATATTTTTATAAGAAATCCCGAACTTTCTAAGCCATTCAATTCTTCCCATTTCCAGATATAATGCGTAATTTCCGTGATAAACAACACCCATTTGGTCCGTTTCTCCATATCTCACTCTTATTTGTATTTCATCGATTTTCATAAGGTTTATTAAATATTTTTTTGTAGTTTCGAGAAAGGGTAAACATGGGTAAAAAATTCTAAAAAATCAACATTAAATGATTTTTTTTTTAAGAATTTTGTTCACATATTTGCCAAACGAAAAAAGGGGTTAATTTTATTAATTTTCTTTCACAAACCTAACAAACAAAACCTAAAAAATAATAATGAGTGTAACTGCGCAAACGGTATGGAATAATTGTCTTGAATTCATAAAAGATAATATACAACCGCAAGCTTATAAAACTTGGTTTGAACCAATTCAGGCAGTTAAACTTACTGATAACGCTTTGAGCATTCAAGTACCTAGTAAATTTTTCTACGAATGGCTAGAAGAACACTATGTAAAAATACTTAAAGTTTCTCTAACTAAAGAATTGGGGGAAAAAGCCAAACTTGTTTACATTATCAAAATGGAAAACACGTATGGTAACAAACAACCGTTTACCGAGAAAATTCCTAGCTCTAACAGGAGCGCAATGAAATCTCAGGAAGTTGACGTGCCTTTGAACAATAAAAATCCAGAATTACGAAATCCGTTTGTTATTCCTGGGATTAGAAATGTAAAAATTGAGTCGCAACTTAACCCTAATTATAGCTTTGAAAACTTTTTAGAAGGAGATTCTAACCGCTTAGCTAGAAGTGCTGGATTAGCAGTGGCTTCAAAGCCAGGAGGAACCTCTTTTAATCCGTTATTAATTTTTGGTGGTGTTGGTTTAGGAAAAACCCATTTAGCACATGCTATTGGAGTTGATATAAAAGACAAATACCCAGAAAAAACGGTTCTATATATTTCTGCTGAAAAATTTACACAACAGTATATAGATTCTGTTAAGAAAAACAACAGAAATGATTTTATTCATTTCTATCAAATTATTGATGTTTTAATTATTGACGATGTTCAATTCTTATCTGGTAAAACAGGTACTCAAGATGTATTTTTCCACATTTTCAATCACCTACACCAAAATGGAAAACAGGTTATTTTAACAAGTGATAAAGCACCTGTTGATATGCAAGATATTGAACAACGTTTACTATCTCGTTTTAAATGGGGATTATCTGCTGAATTGCAAACTCCAGATTTTGAAACACGTGTTTCCATATTGAAAAATAAATTATATCGCGACGGTGTTGATATGCCTGATGATATTATTGAATACGTTGCAAAAAACATCAAAAGCAATGTGCGTGAATTGGAAGGCGCCATTATTTCGTTAATAGCACAATCTTCTTTCAATAAGAAAGAAATCACTATTGATTTAGCGCGTGTTATAGTTGAAAAATTCGTTAAAAACACCAAACGGGAAGTTTCTATCGATTATATTCAAAAAGTCGTTTCAGATTATTTCCAAATGGATGTTGACACGTTACAATCAAAAACCAGAAAGCGCCACATTGTACAAGCTAGACAATTAGCTATGTTTTTCGCTAAAAAATTCACAAAAGCATCATTAGCAAGTATCGGTTCTCAAATAGGGAAACGTGATCACGCAACTGTATTGCACGCATGCAAAACTGTAGATAATTTAACTTCAACAGACAAACAATTTAAAAAATACGTTGAAGATATTACTAAAAAACTTTCAGTCTAAATTCAGATAAAAAATGACTAAAATTCTAATGGTTTGTTTAGGCAATATTTGTCGTTCGCCATTAGCCGAAGGCATTTTAAAGGCAAAATTAAAAAGTGAGTCTTTTTATGTAGATTCAGCTGGCACTGGCGATTATCATATTGGCAAAAACCCAGATCCACGTTCTATAGCAATTGCCAAAAAATATGGCCTAGATATATCGAACCTAAAAGGAAGACAGTTTGATGTTTCGGATTTTGATAAGTTCGATAGTATATTTGTTATGGACGAATCCAACTATAGAAATGTAATTTCTTTGGCTCGTAATGAAGAAGATAAAGCAAAAGTAAATTTTATACTCAACCTAGTTCATCCGAATCAGGACTATAATGTTCCGGACCCCTATTATGGCGGTCATGAGGGTTTTGAGAATGTTTATAAAATGCTAAACGAAGCCTGTACTATATTAGCCAATTCACTTATTAAAACCAACAATGACAACAGCTAAAGGCATACTATACCTAATTCCAACTACCTTAGGAGATAACGAACCTTTAGAAGTACTTCCTATTACGGTTAAGCAAATAATTGAGGCAACCGACACTTTTATTGTTGAAAATGATAAAACAGCTCGCCACTTTATAAAACGTATTTCACCTGAAAAATCACAACCTTCATTAAAAATGTTTCATTTAAACAAGTTTACTGAAGTATCCGATTTACCAAGTTTTCTGGAACCTTGCTTGAAGGGCATTAACGTTGGTTTACTTTCAGAAGCAGGCTGCCCAGGTGTTGCAGATCCTGGTGCTGATATCGTAAAAATTGCCCATCAAAAAAATATTAAAGTAGTTCCTTTGGTAGGCCCTTCTTCTATATTAATGGCTTTGATGAGCTCCGGAATGAACGGACAAAGTTTTGCGTTTAATGGCTATTTACCTATTGATAAAGGAGAACGTAAAAGCGAAATTAAACGATTAGAACGCCTATCATTTGAGCATAATCAATCACAAATTTTCATTGAAACACCTTATCGAAATAATAAGATGCTTGATGATTTAAGCAATATTTTAGACCAAAATACACAAATATGTGTAGCTTGTGACATTACACTACCAACAGAATTTATAAAAACACAATCTGCGAACCAGTGGAAAAAAAATATAGTAGACCTTCATAAAAGACCTACTATATTTATTATTCATAAAAACTAAAGCTTATATCGCTTTTGCTTTTCTATCCGCTTTAATCAAAGACGTATCATAACCTGAAAATCGTTTCATATAATACTCTATAGTAGTACCATAACTATCTTCAAAATTATCAATACCATAACTTCTTAAATAATTTTTTACACTGCCAGCACCAGCTAAATGAGCCGCAGCTAAAATTCCAGATTCGGTAATAAGGATGCCATTTAACTTTTTACCAACAAAATTTTTGATGTCACGGCGCAAAATCCATTTATTTCTAGCTGTATTAGCTATAAATGCCTTCTCCTGAAGTTCTGGTTCATTTAAAAACAATTTTGGATTGTGAATACCAATCAATTTCAACGTATTAACACCAAATTGATATTTTCCTAAATACCCTAAGGTATTCACAGTAAAATAATCACCTCTTGATTCTTTAAAAGCTAAGGCTTCTTTAAACCCGACGAACGATTTCCCAAGGATAGGAGAAATGGGTTTATTTAGATCGATTGACGCAATAGCATTATCTTTAACGCTATGGTCCTGACTTACAGTATAATTTAACTCTAAACCACTTGTTGAGTACTTACTTAAATCAATCGTTTCACTTGTTGAAAACGACATGAACAATAGAATACATATTGTTACAGTTAGGATTAAGTAACTTGCAATACTTTTTCTCATAGTTTCTAAATTTCTTCAACATTTATACATAGTAATAAATGCTTGAAAATTTGAGCGTGCAAAAGTACATCTTTTTTATCTACTATCAAAATTAATCGATTAACTACCTGTTTAATAGTACAATAGATGAAATACACAGCCTTTTTTGCCAAATTCTAAAGTTGGTAAAGGAACTTTTATCATATTAAAAACGTCAAAAATAGACCTCAGCAATTTTGAATTTGTTTCAATGCTGGACAAATTTACATCTAAACTTAAGTAGAATTGACGTTGTCTTCTATAATTTGTTAACAACTGATTGTCAATATCTTCCACCCCAGACAACATACCATCCGCCCCATAGCCTACGGCTACATTTAACCATTTTGGAATATTTTTATTCTTTAAAAACGAATGCATATTTGCACTTAACCAATAGGTTTGCCCGTTATAGTCTTTCAAAATTTGTTCCAAAAAATCTTTTCCAAGTTTATCTGGACGCTCTTTTGTATACTTTGTTTGATGAAATGAAAATTTTAACGCGATACGTTGTTCTTCCCAAAGTAGTTCCTGACCAACGTACAGTCCTGTTCCTGATGCATTTGCCAAAATATCACCCCAAGAAAAACCCCATTCCTGGGAGAAACCATCTAAAACTTCAACAGTTGTTAAAAATGTAAAACCAAGTGTTGCACCATATATAAGCTGATCTTTTTTGCCTACTCCACTCCAATTTAAAAGCTGTGCTCCATGTTTTCCTAATTGATAAGAAGTAAAAACATGCCCCATTTTGTCCATTTGAAGCCATTCGTTGTTATCATCAATAGTATGGAAATTAGATTGAGGGTAATTGGCATACCATAGCTGATTTAATCCGATTAAAGTCACGGTTCCAATAGCCGCTTCTGAAATTATTATTAAATTTCGTCTTGGCTTATTGAGCGTATCAGAAGGCGTTAAAAACGCATCAAAATTAGATTGTGAAAATAAAGCGATCGGCAATAAAAGTACCAGAATCAAATATTTTATTGCCGAATCTCCCACTACTTATTTATACCCTGGGAAGATAAATAACGTTGATACTCTTGTGCATTCACATTATGCTGAGATAAGGTTTTAGCAAATTTATGAAAGCCTAAGCGACTAGCATCTGCACAGAAATAAAGATATTGATGCTTTTCATAATTCAAGACAGCATCAATGGCGGATATATCAGGCATTGCTATAAGTCCTGGTGGCAAGCCTAAATTTTTATAGGTGTTATATGGCGAAACGATGTCTTTATGAATATTAAGCACGCGTTTAATAACTGTATTCTTATATTCTGGTAATTGATACGCAGCAAATTTTAGTGTTGGATCTGCCTGCAATGGCATTTTTATCCGAATACGATTTAAATAAACACCTGCAATAGTTGGCTGTTCTGAAGCCTGTTTTGATTCTTCGTAAACAATGGAAGCCAATGCAATAACTTCATCCCTTGTTAAACCTAAAGCTTTTGCTTTTGCCTTCCTAGCGTCGGTCCAAAATCTATTATATTCTTTCAGCATACGCTCTCGAAACTGTTCAGCTGAAGTATTCCAGAAAAACTCATAACTATTAGGCAAATACATTCCTAATGCTGTTGCTTTATTAAAACCATTCTTAGATAAAAAAGCCGAATCTGTAAGCACATTCACTAAGGTTACGCTGTCAGCTTCAATTTGCGAGCTAACTCGACCTGCTAATTTATAAATAGTCTCCTGATTATTAAAAGACAAGGTAATTGGCAAATTGTTACTTCGTATGGAATTAATTATATCGTTATTATTCATTCCCTTTTTGATAGCGAAGCGTCCCGCTTTAATATTGTTTACATACTTTTTTTGTTTAGCAAGCGCATCAAAAGTGCTCATATCTTTTAATAAAGGCTCTAATTGTTCCTTTACATCTTCATAGGATGCATTTGTAGGCACATAAATATAGGCAACCTCATTATTAAAAGCGGTATTTGAATTCATCATAACACCATAAATATAATAAGCAAAATAGGCTGCAGCCGCTAACCCAAGAAACACAATAGCTAAAAGTATCTTTTTTATGTACATTTATTTATTAATAAGTTGAAATATATACTCGTTTTTATAGGAACCGTTTACAAAAATCCAGTCCTTTTTTAATCCAATATTTTTAAACCCTTGTTTGGTAAAAAGTTTGATACTTACCTCATTTTCTTCAGACACATTACAATACAATTGATGCAACCCCAATTGTGAAAAACTATAATTAACTAAAAGTTTTAAAGCTTCACTACCTATACCTTTTGCTCTTTGACGTGGTTCTTTGACTAAAATACCTACTCCTGCCCTGCTATTTTTAAAATCAAAATCGAACAAATCTATCATACCTAAAGGTTCATGATTATAATTTGAAATAACCAGTCGTAACTGTTTCACTTCAAATATATCTTTATGAGATTGCTTTAAGTACTGCTTAATTAAAAATTTGGAGTAAGGCGTTATGGTATTACTAATTTCCCATACCGATTCATCGTTTTCAATAGCATGTATAAACTCTAAATCTTCTGGTTCTAAAGCACGTAGGTAAATATGTTCTCCTTTTAAGGTTATCATATCGTTCCTGTAAACACATAATTTGCAGGCCCAATAAGCCAAACATTTTTATAAGTTCCATTGGCAACATCGAACTTTACTTGCAATTTGCCGCCTTGTACTTTTAAAGTAATTAAATTTTTATCTGTTTCTTTTAATGAATGCATTGCTATTGCTACAGCAGTTACACCGGTTCCACAAGACAAGGTTTCATCTTCTACGCCGCGTTCGTACGTCCTAACCATAAACAATTGATCATTTATTTTTTTTACAAAATTAACGTTGCTTCCAGCTTCATTATAAGGTGTACCATACCTAATTGCTGCGCCCTTTGTTTTTATATCAAAACTTTCAATTTGTTCTTCAAATTGTACGTGATGCGGAGATCCTGTATTTAAAAACACATGATTAGGATGTTTTTCAACAACATCAACATCTAGCATCTGCAATTCAACAATATCATCTTTAATACTAGCGTGATGTAACCCATCAATAGCTTCAAAAATGGCCTTATCGGTAATAACACCCAATTGTTTTGCAAAGGCTACTAAGCAGCGTCCGCCATTTCCACACATGGTACTTTCATTGCCATCGGCATTGTAATACACCATTTTAAAATCTAAATCGGGATGATTTTCTAATAAAATTAAACCATCAGCACCAACTCCAAAACGACGATCACATAAAAATGCAATGTGTTTGGTATCTTTCTTATTGAACGTTTCAAGACGATTATCAATCATCACAAAATCGTTTCCTGTTCCTTGGTATTTATAAAAAGTCTGTTGCATAATAAAGCACAAATATAAAGAAGTCTTTTTATGATTAATGAATTTTGATTAAGGATTCTTGCTTTTTGAATTTTACAACATTTGTTTGAGAAAGCTACAATGAAGCTAAGGCTTAACGCTAAAAAGGATTACCACAAAAATGCTGTTTTGTATTTTTCAATAATTACGCAATTTATTAATTTTACATAGCTAATAATGAATTGTTAAGAGGCGTTAAAGTTGAAGTTAAAAAAAGTTAAAAGCAATTATCTGATTCAATAAAATTTTAATTTTAATCGTTCTTTTAATAAAACTTAAACTGAAAAACATGAAGAAGATATTATCATTAGTTCTCGTTTCTGCATTAGGTGGCGCTCTAACGCTTGGTGCTTATAAACTTTTTTTAGAGCCAGAAAGCAAACTATTTATAACATCGGCGGATGCTAATCCATCCATGTATCAAACTAGCAATGTTAGTAATTTATTAAACGCTGCTGAAGCGCCCGATTTTACAATAGCAGCAGAAAATGCTGTTAACTCCGTGGTACACGTTAAAAACGTATCTATAAATTCTGGCCAATTAACACTTCAGGATTTATTTTCGGGAAGAAGCACGCCACGTGCCCAAATGGGAACAGGTTCTGGAGTTATTATAAATGCCGACGGCTATATTATTACCAATAATCATGTTATTAATAATTCGGATGAATTGTTAATAACACTAAATAACAATAAAACCTATAAAGCGGAAATTGTTGGTACCGATCCTAAAACTGATATTGCACTTTTAAAAATAGAAGCAGATGAAGACTTACCGTTTGTAACGTTTGCAGATTCTGACCAGGCTAAGATTGGCGAGTGGGTATTGGCTGTAGGAAACCCTTTTAACCTTACTTCTACAGTGACAGCAGGTATTATTAGTGCCAAGGCCAGAGATTTATCAGGTACTAGTTCGCAATCGTTTATTCAAACTGATGCAGCCGTAAACCCAGGAAACTCTGGCGGTGCCCTTGTAAATGTACGTGGTGAATTAATTGGTATTAACACCGCAATTTCATCACAAACAGGTTCTTATATTGGATATTCATTTGCGGTACCAAGTAATATAGCACGCCGTGTTGTTGAAGATATTATGGAGTTTGGTAATGTACAAAATGGCATTCTTGGTATTAGCGGAGGTTCTTTAAATAGCGAATTTGCAGATAAAATTGGTATAAATGACACCGAAGGTATTTATGTTGATAGTGTTGTTGAAGATTCGGGTGCCGAGAAAGCTGGCATTGAAAAGGGCGATATAATTAAAGAAATTGATAATATTAAGGTGTCTAAATTCGCCGATTTAACCGGCCATATTGGCGCGAAGCGTGTTGGCGACAAAGTGACTTTAAAAATTTCAAGAGATGGTTCGTTAAAAACAGTTAATGTTACCCTATCTCGTAATGAAACATTAACCTTACCGTTAGTTGGTCGGGTTAAAAACACGAAGCAAGAAGATTTGAAAAAATTAAAAGCACCTAACGGTATTAAAATAATTGAACTAGATAAAACATATGCCGATTACTGGAAAAAGAATGGCGTGAAAGAAGGTTCTATCATCACCTCTATAAATGATAGAAAAATCAACTCGGTTGATGATGCTCAAGAAGCTATTAAAAACAAATCGGATTACGAGCCGTTACGCATTGAACTTATAAATTCAAACGGTGAAAAAGAACGTTATAACTTCAGATAATATTTTATTAAATTACAAATTAAATAACCTCTTAAAATACATCTTTTAAGAGGTTATTTTTTTGCTATAATAGTATGCTATAAAAATAGGGGTAAGTTAATATTGGGTAAATAGTCTATTTTATTATAAATTACGTATATAAAATAGCCTCATAATACATGGCTTTTTGTTAAATTTAAATTTTTATAACTAATATTTTTTAACTTAGTAAACCTAAAACTGATAACCCACTTAAAAATGAATTTCACCAAACCTTTAGCCTTATTTTTCTTCCTTTTGTCAACTTTTATTTTTGCGCAAACACCTGAAGACAGAAATGAGCCATTGTCTTTAAACAGCGGTACATTAAGTAATCAGTTTGAGTATGTACTAACAAAATCTGGAAGTTGGGGTAAAGAAGGTATTTCCTATAGAGTGGTAAGAGCTAACTGGTTAACTGAATTAAAAGCGCATACACTTGATTCACTTGAAGCCATTCGTAATGATTTAGTGGCTGCAGAAATCACGGTAGAATCTCAGGCACAAGAAATTGCAGATTTAAAAACCAGTTTAGCAACAGCTAATGAGTCCTTAAGCAAAGCTAAGGAGCAAAAAGACACCATATCTATTTTGGGTGCTAAAACAGAAAAAAGTAGCTACAAAGCCATCATGTGGGGCGTAATAGTTATTTTATTATTAGTGTTATTGTTTTTTATCTACAAATTTAAAAATAGTAACGCTGTTACAAAACATGCCAAACAAGCTCTTGAAGATTTGGAAGAGGAATTTGAAGAGCACCGAAAAACAGCCGTTGAGCGCGAACAAAAAGTACGACGCCAATTACAAGACGAAATAATTAAGCAAAAGAACATAAAGCCTAAAAAGTAAAAAACAATTAAAGCAAGACTTTAAAGAATCTGTAGTTATGCTACAGATTTTTTTTGTACCCTAAAGCTAAATTTACTTTGTAAAACATAACCATAAATAACAGTGAAAATAATAGTTATAAATCGTGAAGGTGTTGGATATAATTTCAAAACATCTACTAAAAGTTTCATTGAAACGTAACTTATCAAAATAGCTCCCATACCAACTACAAAGTATCTAAAAAACTGAACATTCCAAGGTAAATTGGAATCTTGAAAGGTTATAAAGCGATTTAGTAGAAAACCTGTTACAAATGTTATAGGGAAAACAAAAAATAAAGCCGCTATATGCGGACTTAAAACTACGAAGTATAAATCTACATTCTGCTTGGCAAAAATGAACTGATAGAACAGGAAATACAGAACCGTATCAAAAACCAAATTACTTCCACCGCAAAATGCATACCTGAAAGTTTTTAAAGGCATGAAATACTTGAATAAAAAATAGAACGAATCTATAAACTGAATAATTAGTTTTCTCATAAAAATAATACGGCAGCAAATGTAAATAAGTAAACTAGAAATAAAAATTTTAAAATGAGTTTACTTTAAATTTCAATTTTTACCCGTTAAATACTAAACACCAAATCGTTTAATAACATCATCCTTATAAGTCTCTCCTATAGGAATTTGAATTCCGTCCACTATAATTTTAGTTTTTTGTAAGGCTTTTATAAAATCAATATTAACAACAAAAGACCTATGAACTCTTATAAAATTAGAAGAAGGTAGTTTCCCTAATATATCTTTAAAGCTAGAGAGCGTTAATATAGCTTTATCCGATTGGGATGTGTAAATTTTTATATAATCCTTTAAACCTTGCATGTACTTTATGGAATCGATGTCTATTTTAATATTTTCATATTCCGATTTCACAAAAATAAAATTATCTGGTGTATTTGTTGGAGAAAATTCCATAGTCGCTTTAGATTTTGGAACAGTTTTATTCTCCAATTCATACTTTTCTTTAGCGCGCGTTACCGCTTTTAAAAACCGATGAAAAGGTATAGGCTTAACTAAATAGTCGGTCGCATTTAAATTAAAACCGTCTAAGGCATATTGTGGATATGCCGTTGTAAAAATAAACTGAGGCATATTATCTAAAGTTTTAACCAAATCGATACCAGTAAGATTCGGCATTTCAATATCTAAAAAAATTAGATCTACTTTATGTTTGTTTAAAAGGGTTATTGCTTCTAATGGGTTGGTACATTTTACTACTATTTCAAGTCCACCAATTTGTTTGATATAAGATTCTATAACATCTATTGCTAAAGGTTCATCATCAATAATTACACAATTCATCTGTTTATTTTTATTGTTTCCCAAAAGTAAGACCCGATATACCTAAATTAATCCATTGGTTTATAGAAGTATAGATATGAATATATCATTAACTTAATTTCAAATTTAAATTTACAACAAATCTATTATCTTTTTCCGTAACCTCAAGCACATGTTTATCAGGATAAAGCAGTTCCAACCGTTCTCTGGTGTTTTGTAATCCAATACCAGAGCTATCTTTATCTGTTTTTCTATTTCCAATAATATTTACGCACTTAAAGTGTATTTCATCACCTTTAACATTAATTTCAATTTTCACTTCTGTTCGACCTTTAAAATCGGTTCCATATTTAAATGCGTTTTCTATAAATGAAATAAATAATAATGGTCTAATTTTTTGACTCGCGATATTTCCATGTATGTTTAGCACTACATCTTTATTATCGGCAATTCGCAAACGCTGTAATTTCAAATAGTTTTGGATATACTCCAACTCTTTTGTTAAAGTTACAAATTCATTATTAGTTTCATACAACATGTACCGCATTAATTCCGATAAGGTTATTATGGCCTCTGGAGCATCGTTGGACCGCTTTGTTGTTAGAGAATATATACTATTTAACGAATTAAATAAAAAATGTGGACTTAATTGATGTTTTAAAAAATGAAGTTCTGTAGACGACTTTTGTACTTCAATTTCTTTCTTTTTTCGTTCGTTTCTGTTCCATTCTGAATAAACACCTAATGCTAAACCTGTAACAATTAATAAAACATTAAAAACGAATGGCCTCATAAACGGCAATAGAAACATCGAATCTTTTCTATCATTTGGAAAAGGTGGTTTAAAATTAGGGTTTGGCCGAAACTCTAAAGTAAATTCATTTACTACAATTGTTGAGATAACTACGAGTAGAAATGCGCTTACAATATATAATAATGTTTTCTTTTTAAGTAGAAACTTAGATACTAAATAGGAATAATTCACATAAAAAATCACCAAATTGCTGGCAAAAACAATGAGCATACCCTTTGTAAAAAACTCATTTCCAGAGCGAGGTAATAACAAAGTAAACGATAAAAAAACAGCCCAAATAGATACATGTAATAATATTTGTTTACGGTAATCTTTTAATTTTAGCTGTTTCATAATACTAATTTACACAGTTTAACTTAATACCAAGCTGTTGTAGTTCTGAAAGTGACACACGTGGATTTACTCTTATAATTAACTTTTCAGTAACCAAATTGGCAACCGTTTTAGCATCATGATAAGAACAAAATGATTGATTATTTTGAATTGTGGGAATGTAATCTTGTTTAATTAGCAGCTTGTTTTTATAACTAATACTGTATCCATACCCAGAACCTGTTTCGAATACTGTTGTTTCAAATGGTACAGGTTTAGAACCAAATGATGTTTCTGTAACAATATAAAAAACTAAAACAGTGCCTAAAATTAATAAAAGCGATATAATATATATTGGTTTCCTATTCATAAAATTTTATATTATAATTAGAAATCCAAAGCACTCATTAAAAAAAGTAAGGGAGAGAATGTGCTTTGGATTTCAAAAAAAAAAAAAACTACTAATCAAATATTATTATTTGATGATTAATCTTCATCATCATAATCATCTTGAGGGTACAATTCATAAATATCATCTAAATATAAACTTCCTGTTCTACCCATCAACACAAAGCCTCTAGTTCCATTTGAGAAAGCTACTGCATCTTGACGCACTGTTGCTTCTAAATCAGTTATTTCCTCCCATAAATCTGTTGTAGGGTTGTATTCCCATATACTTCCAATTGCACCACCATAATAACCAGTAGCAATGTATCCTAAACCACCCATTTCAAGTCCAACGGCATTCGATCTAACAATAGAATAATCATCATCTTCATCTAAATCCTCTAAACGAGTCCAAATCTCTGTTTCTGGATTAAACTTCCAAAAATCTACTTTATATAAACCATTACTTACACCAGTACCTATATATACTTCATTGTCTATTATAAAACTTGTAGCATCAATTCTTTTTTCACCACCAAAACCTAAAAGTTCAGACCAGGTATCAGTTAACGGATTGTATTTCCAGAAATCTTTTTTATCATTATCACCGTCGTTTCCAGTTCCGATATATCCCATACCATTTATACCGAATTCTACAGCAGCACGTCTTACACCGCCACCGAAATTGGCTTTTTGAGTCCATGCATTAGAACTTGGATCGTATTGCCAAAAATCTGATAACTCATCATCACCATCATAACCAATACCTACGTATCCTTTACCATCAACAGCAAATCCTGAAGCCGAACTTCTAGCAACTCCTGGGAAATCTGCTTTTTGTACCCAGTAATTGCCCTCAATATTGTACTGCCAAAAATCATTTAAGTAATCATCTCCATCGTATCCTGTGCCCATGTACCCAAAATCACCAATGGTAAAACCTACCGAATTGCTTCTTGGAATTCCGTCAAAAACAGAGCGTTCTTGCCAGTTACCTCTTTCGGTATCATCATCTGAAGAGCAATTAAAAAACGTAATTGCACTTAATGAAGTAATTAGTATGGTTATTAACCGTGTTTTATTGTTTTTCATAATTTAATTTTTTGTTTGATTTTTTATGTTAAATGTTATTCCTGCCGCAAAAAAGGGTTTGGAAGTTGTGTTAAAATTATATAAGGTTATATCATCATTACTAAGCAACTTATAGTCATTTGAAAGCGCATAACCTCCTTTAAAGTTAATTGCCCAAAAATTATCCATCAAATAACTATACGTTACCCCTAAAGAAGTTGTTGAAAATGATGCCTTATGGGCGTCGACTGTAGTATCCATACTGATGCTTTTATTTAAATTAGCATAAAAACCATCCATTAAAAGTTCTGTTTTAACGGAGCTTATTTCACTTAGTTTATATGTTGCGGATGTTTCTGGAAACCCAATTCCAAACGAAAATTTATCGTTTACTTCCTTGGTGTAACTAAATAGAGGTATTATGGTTGGTTTTCCGGTTATGGTAGCATAACTTACTCCTAAAGAGATTGTTTCAGCATTCCCCTCATTACCTAGTGTTTTAGTTGCTAACAAACTACCTGTAAACTGCAAATCATTACTATTAACTTTATTTGTTAAATTGGAAACAATAGCAGCCTTGGCACCAGTTGTTAATTCCCAGGTTGCAGATAGGGGTAATATATAACTGGCAGCATAATTTATATCATAAATTTGCGTGATAGCATCACTTAAAAAACTAAAATCTTTCATGTAATCAAAACCATAACTCGTAAAGCCAACATTTTGAATTAATACACCTGTTTTAAGTTTTGTTGGAATACCTACTTTAAAATCAGTTTTGTAAAAATCTATGTCATCATGCCCTATTGGTGCCAAGCCGTAATTAAATGAAAACATCGTTTCGCTTAATTGGGCGAAAGATTTGTTTCCAACAGAAATAATTAAGGCTATCATGATAATTCTCTTCATTTATCAAATAAAATTTCGCCAAAAATATTTTTATCATCTTTTAAATAAAAAGATAATAGCTGTTCTAGGGAATAGTCTATACAAACTCCTCTTTTTTGATGACGAACCCTTAAAACTCATTTTAGTAGTTACAATTGACCAATTCGCCTATTAAATTCAGGTATTCGTATAACTAATTTTAGCGAGAATTGGTGTTTAATTAAGTTCGCAAAAATTATTATTTATGACCATAAAGCAAGTAATTACAGTACCTATTTTTATAATAGCGTTGTGTGCATTATTTATATCTTGTGAAAACGACGACGAGACTATTCCCGTTGGTGAAGACTGGGTTAATTTAGATACTAAAGTATATTTTATAGATACATTAACAATAAAATCTTCGACTTTTAAATTTGATTCCATAACCGTTTCTGGCACAAGTAAGTTATTAGTTGGAGCTTATACCGATCCAATATTCGGATTAACAAAAAGTAAAAGTTATGTACAACTATCCAACTCAATCTATACCTTAGACAGTAAGTACACTTACGATTCTATCGCATTGATTCTTAACTACGATAGTTATTTCTATAACGATACTATCCCTGTCCAAACCATAAATATATATGAAGTTTTGGATGATATTGAACCAGATGACGATGCTACCAGCTATTATAACACTACTAAAATCACTAGCACTACCACTCCAATAGGCACAAAACGTTTTCTTGCAAAACCTACAAAAGATGATTCTCTGCATGTGACATTAAGCAACACATACGGAAAAACCTTATTTGAAAATATTAGAGATAATAAGATTAATAATTCAGATGAGTTTTTAAAAACATATAAGGGAATTCTTATTGAGCCCGATAACAGTAATACAGCCATGCTTGGTTTTCTAAAAACAAGTTTTATTAGAGTTTATTATACCGATAAATCGGAAGTTGTTACAGACTCCGATTATATAGATATCTCATTTGATGAAACTAATAGTTTCCATAATATTTCTAGTGAAATAGAACCCACTATTTTCAGTTCTTTAACAAACCAAGAAACCTTTTTACCAAGCACTTCAACAGATAACAATGTATTTATGCAGGCTGGTACTGGGATGGCCACGAGAATTGATATCCCAAACCTAGAATCCCTATACGATATTCCTGGAACAGGTATAATTATAGATGCGAACTTAAAGTTTAAACTAAAACAGAACTCAGCTACAGATAACCTCTATACTGACGACAATTTAAATGTTTATATCATAGACCATGAATCTAATATTGTAAGTGCTTTGGTTGATTCACAAGGATCAACCGTGTACGCAACCATCGAATCTGAAAATTCAGAATTTAATATTACCACTTATACCATTCCTGTAAAATACTTTTTAAATCTAAAATTAACTGATATAAATGGTGACAAATATTATTTAGCTATTTATCCAAGTAGTTTTTCAGAATCGGTGAATAGGTATATTTTTAATGGAGAAGCTGCTTCAAAAACAATAAAATCTAAACTCGAATTAACTTACGCTATCTATGATAAATAAGTCTATAATATCATGTGCATTGGTATTGATGGTTTCAATACAAATAAGTGCGCAATCCAATCAACTTTCAAGTTCCCCATATTCTTTATATGGTTTAGGTTTAAGCAACGAAACATCTACAGGAACTATAAACGGGTTGGGAGGCTTAGGTCTTGCAATGCCTTCAAACCGGTTTATTAACAGCTCAAACCCTGCATCATTCGGTAGCATACTTCCCAATTCATTCTTTTTTGATTTCGGATTTAAAGCACAAACCAACACCCTTTCTGAAAAAGGTGGTTCGAACTCAAATTTTATTGGAAACTTTTCAAATATAGCCTTGGCTTTTCCTGTTACTAAAAAATCTGGTTTTGGTTTAACTCTAATTCCTTTAACCAATGTTGGTTATAGCGTTTCTAATATTCAAACTAATATAGAAGGCAGCAGTAGTAGTATTTTTATTACCGACATTACAGGTACCGGAGGTATAAACGATTTGAAACTTAATTATGGCTACGCCTTATCAAACAAATTGCGATTAGGTATTAATGCATCGGCATTATTTGGACAGATAACACAAACTGAAACAGATTATTTACCTTACAATACCTTTATCATTGAGGATGTTAATAACTACTCCGGAATTCGTTTAGGTGCTGGTTTTCAATATGATGTTTTAAAAAGCACTTCCATTGGTGCTACAATTAATTTACCCACAAGCCTTAATGGAAGTAAATCAAGTACAATTACTTTATACACTTCCGATTCTACATCCGATTTAACTGAAAACACTGAAAGTTCCATTGATGATTTCAAATTACCTCTAGAGCTTGCTTTTGGTTTTCAAACAACGTTTAAAAACTATTTAAGTGTTAATTTCGACTATAAAAAGAGCTTTTGGGATACAACCAACCAAACAGACCAACTAGGAGAATTTGTAGATCAGGATGCCTTCGGAATTGGTTTACAATATGCTGCCGAAAAAAAAATAGGAAAGTTTTTCAATAACCTAGAATACCGTGCTGGTTTTGACTTTAGTAATGGGAATTTAGAAGTAAACGACCAACGTATACAGAATTCCGCTTTAAAATTAGGTATTGGAGTCCCTTTTAATAATGGCACAAGTTCCATGATAAATATAGGTTATACTTATGGTAAAAAAGGACAAGTTTCTAGCGGTTTAATAAATGAAAATTATCATTTATTAACTTTAAATTTAAGTTTGGAAGGTATTTGGTTTATGAAAAGAAAAATTGATTAATTCAATTATCTTTGCAATTCTTAATTCAGAACCATGCGCATCGATATTATTACCGTTTTACCAGAATTACTTAAAAGTCCTTTTGAAGCCTCTATTTTAAAACGCGCCATCGAAGCCAACTTGGTTGAAGTTCATTTTCATAATTTACGTGATTATACAAGCGATAAACATAAATCTGTTGACGATACACAATTTGGTGGCGGTGCTGGTATGGTAATGATGGTAGAACCCATTGATAAATGTATTTCTGCTTTAAAAGAACAACGCCTTTACGACGAAATAATTTATATGACGCCAGATGGTGAAACCTTAAAACAAGGTATCGCCAACCAGTTATCTCTAAAAGAAAACATAATCATTTTATGCGGACATTATAAAGGTGTAGACCAACGGGTACGCGATCAATTAATAACTCGTGAAATTTCTATAGGAGATTATGTATTATCTGGTGGCGAATTAGGTGCCGCTGTACTTTGCGATGCCGTAATAAGGTTAATACCTGGTGTGTTGGGCAATGAAACCTCCGCCCTAACAGATTCTTTTCAGGATAATTTATTGGCGCCTCCTATTTATACCAAGCCGCGTGACTACAAAGGCTGGAAAGTGCCAGAACTTTTATTTAGCGGAAATTTTCCAAAAATTGAAAAATGGCGTGAAGAACAAGCTTACCTGCGCACAAAAGAACGAAGACCAGATTTGTTGGAAGATTAAAGTCATTTCAGAAAAAATTCATACCATATTTAGTAATTTCTTTTGAAAAATAGTCGGTATTCATGTTCGTGCTATTGGATTACGAAACCTATCTACTGTAATTTCAATTCTTTAAATCAAATAGATTTACACAACAAAAAATAAGCTCAACATACGCTTTTGCTCTTTCAGTTTATATACCTAAATTTAAAACTTTAATAACAAAAGTTACCTTTCAACAGTTTAATCACAAATCCTAATTACATGAAAAGACACCCGATTATAATTTTAGTTGTAATTGCCTATTGCTTTATTACTAACTTCAACCTGCTAGCACAAAATAAAATACTTCAAGAACTAGAAGAGATTGCAATTATAGATCAAAAAATTATGATGCCTATGCGCGACGGTATTCGCTTAGCAACAGATATTTATCGACCAAAAACAGACAAAAAAGTACCCATTATTTTTTCTCGTACCCCGTACAATTTTAATTCTTGGGGAGATGGTGAACAAAAAACACGAACGGCTCAAAAAGCTTTGGAAGTAGTAAAAAAAGGCTACGCCTATGTGGTTCAAAACGAACGAGGTCGCTATTTTTCGGAAGGAGAATGGGATATTCTTGGAGTGCCATTAACAGATGGTTATGATGCTTTTACCTGGATGAAAAATCAATCGTGGTCCAATGGTAAAATTGGTACCTTAGGTTGTTCTTCAACTGCAGAATGGCAAATGGCAGTTGCAGCATTGGACCATCCTTCGCATGCCGCAATGGTTCCTCAAGGTTTTGGTGCTGGTGTTGGTAGAATTGGAAAAATTAATGAACAAGGAAATTGGTACCGGGGTGGTGTAGAGCAAATGTTATTTTTTGCCTGGCTATATAGTGTTGAACAAGACAAATTTAAACCACGTATTCCAGCGGGTGCTACGCAAGAAGATTTAATTCGAATTTCAAGGTTTTACGATTTAGACCCTGAAAATCCGCCAGTAGATATGGCTGAAGCCTTAAAGCATTTACCTATTCAGGATATACTTAAAAACATAAATGGAAAACATGAGATTTTCGATAAAATGATAACTCGTAAACCAAATGATGAAGCTTGGTTTAAAGGAGGTATTTATCATGATAATATGGAAATTGGTGTTCCTAGTTTCTGGTTTGCTTCATGGTATGACGTGTCTATTACTCCAAATCTAGCTTTGTATAATCATGTTCGAAATAATTCTAAGGATGCTACTATTAGAGATAACCAATACTTAGTAATTGCACCAACGTTACATTGTGCTTACACACGGGCTTCTGAAAACACCATTGTAGGTGAACGTAATGTAGGCGACGCAAGACTTAACTACGACGAACAAATTTACGCTTGGTTTGATTTATGGTTAAAAGATGAACAAAACGATTTTAAAGAAAAAACACCTAGAGTACAATATTATACCATGGGAAGTAATAAATGGCAAGCTTCGGAAACTTGGCCTCCAAAAAACGCTAAATTAACTACCTATTATTTAAATAGTAATGGGAAAGCAAATAGTGCATTAGGTGATGGTAAATTAAAGACTTCAAAAGCTAAGTCCGATTCTCCTGATAGTTTCACTTACAATCCGATGGCACCTGTTCCATCTTACGGAGGTAATGTTTGTTGTACTGGAAATGCAGTTCAAGGTGGTGCATTCGATCAACAACAAATGGAAACTAGAGATGATATTTTAGTCTACACCACAGATGTTTTAAAAGAAGGAGTAGAAATTTCGGGATTTATTGAATCCACTTTATATGTATCCTCGGATGTGAAAGATACAGATTTCACCATTAAATTAATTGATGTTTATCCTGATGGCACTGCTTACAATTTGGATGAAACCATTCAACGTGTAAGATATCGTGAAGGTTACGACAAAGAAGTGTTCATGGAAAAAGATCAGGTTTATAAAGTAGATTTAACACCTATGTCTACCAGTAATTACTTTAAAAAAGGACATCGTATCCGTATTGAAATATCTAGTAGTAATTTTCCGCGTTTTGCTCGAAACCTAAATACCGGTGGTAATAACTATGATGAAAAAGAAGGTATAATAGCCAACAATAAAGTACATCATTCTTCAAAATATCCATCGCAAATAAAACTTCCAATAATTTCTAATTAAGATTAGAAATTATTAAAAACAACAAAGATTAGATTTTAATGAATCTCCTATTAAAATCTAATCTTTAAATTTTATTACTTTATAAATCTAATTCCACAAATTGCTTTGTTTTTAATCTAGCAATTCAGGAGTATTCAAAATCAATTCTATTTTCTTTATTATTACAGTAATTTGATTCATTTGTGTTTCTATATTTCTAAAAAACAAACTAATATCTCTATTTACCCAACTTTCAGAAATAACGCGTGCCCCCAGACTTATTCTTAATACAGCACTTTCCACATCATTACCATATTTTACATTAACAGCTTGCCCAATATGACATCTTTGCGCTGCAAGCCTAACAATCTCTAAAGGAGAATCTTCAAAATGATTAGAAATATCAGAATTCAATAACATATAAAGCTTTTTCACATTATCTACAGATAAGGCTACTTTATTTTTTAAAATGAAGAAAGGAAAAATAGTACGTATATTTCGAATTCCAAATTCTTTACTATTATAACTATTAGTTTTTGCTTCATTACCATAAATGGGTTCTAAAAAAGAGGCGTCTTTGATGGAGTCTTCAACAAAATTACAAAACATTTCAATGCCCATATTTCTATATAAAATAGGTGTTTTGTAGTATCTATCCATTTCTACAATTGCAGCATTCCAGCGCATGTAAGACCCATAGTTATAACCTTCTGATAAATCTTTGGAACAGCACCATGAAGTTGGCCAATCGGAATGATTGTAATATTTGGTTAAACCTGCCGGCAATGTATTTTTTGCCGCATGAATTAATTTACTAACACTTTCTGGTAAAATTAAAGCACCTGAATACGGAGGTCCTGTAAAATATTTACTACCTGTTATAGCAACAATAAAACCTTTCTCTAAATATTTTTGAATGTCTGTAGGATCCAACCTAAGTTGTGCGGCATCAATAATGACTTGAATTGATAAATCTTTAAGGGATTTTAATTCCTTCATCATTTTTTCACTAGGCGATTGATAGCCTAATTTTGAATGATCCATAACATGCAATACCACATGTTTACCCAACTTACTAGTTTCAGAAATGGCAGAAAAAATCTCAGAATCGAGTTGGGTAGTTGATTTTAATTCTCCTTTTTCATTTCTAAATGGAACCTTAATCAAATCTACATCTCTGAAGCCTTCAATTCTATCTCCTTTTTTTATGGGATGATTTAAAGCTGTTGTGTTTTCAAAATGACATCCTTTTAAAGCTGCCGGAACACCACTGCCAGTTTCATCGGAAGCCACTAAAACATGAGTAATATCTTTATCCGTGATAATTTGGGTAATGGCCGCAATTTGAAGTGATGAATCTGTACCAGAAGGCGAAAAAATTATTTGAGTTTCATCATTTAATTTAAAAATCTTTTTAAGGTTGTCTTTTAATAATTCAGAAAAAGCAATAGTTGCATTTTTAAAACCATTTTTTAAACTGTTCTTAATTAAAATACTACGTACTTTATCTGTTTTATCAAATGCAAAATTAGAAACACTTGTAGCTGTTGAAGATGCAAATGTAAAAGCATCGGGTCTTGGAAATGGTCTGCAACCATATTTATTCAATAATGCTATCTCATCTATATTTAATCTAAGATCGCCACCATCCATCAAAAGATACTCCGTTGGTTTTGCCAAATTTTCAATAATTGGTTTCCAAGCCTCTTTAAATACACTATTAGAGCTTTTAACACCATGAAACGCCTGAAACTCTTCTATTTCTAATAAGGATTCAGGAGCTATAGTTTCAGAAGTTTTAATTAAATTAATCAAAGTGTAATCAAGCGGATGCAATTTTTCTTTATCCTCTTTTGGTAATAGATTGTAAAATATTCGAGTCACTTCAAAGGCTGCGATATCACATAATGCAACATCCTCTTTTTTATGATCTAATGCCTTATGCCAAAGTTGCCATTCAATACCATATCTTAAGTAAACTAAAGCTAAAACAGGTTTTCTTAAAAACGCTGAACCTATTATAATGGATTTGTTAGGTATAATTTTAAATATATTAGGCTCAGTAGTAGAAGTTATAATATTAATGTTATTTAATTTAGGAACGGTATTAAATCTTTTCAATACATGAACTAAATAATTCACATTTTCCTTTTCAAATAAACTTGTTCTTCTATACTGATCCTCAATTAATATATTGTTTGTCATTGATTTTTTTTTATTAAAAAACGTTCATCAGAACGTTCCAAGTAATGTAAATAATTTAGGAATAAATTTTAATTATTTTTTAAATTTTATAAAGCCATAAAAGTAAGATTTTTTTAAAACTTTATTGCTATCCATGTTTTAGAAATATTTTAATTAAAATTCAAACAAAACATTTAATATCAACAAATTACAACCTTAAATAATATCAAAATCTATAAAAGGTGATTTTTGTGTCTTTTTTCTTATTTATATTTTTCCAAAAACTAATTATATTCTTTCAAAAGACACAAATTAAATGTAGAAGGCATTCATACTATAAGGTTTTATTAAATGTGAATATGAATTGTATTGTGTGTTGAAAAAATGTTTAATTTGGCCTACTGAAGTTTCTCAACTTTATTAATAAAATTTTAAGAATTGTAGCGCTATGAAAAAGTTTTTTATTTTATGTTTTATTTTAATAACTGGTAATTTAATTGCACAAAACAGTGAAATGTTTTCGTATAAATTAGATAACTTCGTAAGTTTGAAGGTTCCAAAAAACTTTGTAGAATCGGATACGCTTATAGATGGTGTGCAAATAAGACAAATTAGGTTTAAAACTAAAACCTACGATTTTATTGCTCAAAGAGTACTTTTTGAAAATGAAGACCAAAAGCAAAGTCTGTCCAGATTACCGTACGATTACACGAGCTTAATAGATGAGTATAATCGTGTTATTGCAAGAATGCGCTATAGAGTTCCCTATTATTTAAAAACCACAACCCTAGTTGAAAAAGAAGGGTTTACTGGTTATAATTTAAAATTTGCCAATGATTTAGAAACCCCTACTTATGAGGCAGAATTTTATTTATTAAATAAAAACTTGTACACATTTTTCTATGCTAGCGACACCAATTTTGATGCTAAAGTTAGTACAGAATTGTTCAATTCTGTTACAATAAATAACAAGCAGGATATTAGTCAATACTTAGGTAAACCCCCAAAATACAGGTTTGGATATGTAATTGCTACTTACTTCTTTTTAAGTTTAATATTGGTTGGTGCCATTATTTACTCCATTAAAATTTATAGAAAGAAAAGAGGGAAACCAAGTATTTTTCATGAGTAGAATAACACATAACAAAGTAATTTGGTTTTAATGAAATGATCTAAATTAAAGGAATCTGTGTTAAGGTTTGAGGCATTGTTGAAGTTCCTCACAAAAAGCGACTGCCGAAACCTGACTTTTTGCTGTTAACAAACTCATTATTAACCTAATATTTCCGAGCAAAAAGAAACACCATAAAAAATTCAATTATTAATTGTGCATTGTTAATTAATAATTATCTTTGCAGCCAATTTCGGGTTAACCTCTGGCGAGAATCGTGAATGTTGTTTCGAATTAATCATTTTTAAATATAAAGAAATGGAATCTTTAATAAAGTTTGTACAAGACGAATTTGTAGCAAAAAAAGACTTTCCAGAGTTTGGAGCTGGAGATACAATTACTGTTTACTATGAAATTAGAGAGGGCGAAAAAGTTCGTACTCAGTTTTTTAGAGGTGTTGTAATACAAAAAAGAGGATCTGGTTCTTCAGAGACTTTTACAATCAGAAAAATGTCTGGTACTATTGGAGTAGAGCGTATCTTCCCTATTAATTTACCTGCATTACAAAAAATTGAAGTTAATAAGCGTGGTAAAGTACGTAGAGCAAGAATTTACTACTTTAGAGGTCTTACTGGTAAAAAAGCAAGAATTAAAGAGCGCAGACATTAATAAAAGCGTATTGCGAAAGCAACTTAAAAGCCCTGAAACAAATTTCAGGGCTTTTTTTATTAACAATTGTTAATAACTTGAGTTTATAAGTTGTTGATATATAATGTGTTAAAAACAATGGTTTATATGCATTTATATTGTAAATTAGCAACAAGGAACAAAACTAACAAGTAAAATTGGTTTCATTTAAAAAATGAATTTAAATTTGTTTCTTAGTAAGGTAACGTTCTTTATTATAAAATTGTTTTTTGAGGTTTAATTGTAGTATGTGTAAGCATATTAAAAACAAAAGAACCATGATATTATAAAAAGTACCAAATACAAATGTAGTTGGCAACTAGTATAATTGAAAGCTTATAAAAAACAGCTAAGTTGAAAAACTTGTTGTTATAATAAAAGCAATGCATCAAGCTTAACAATCGTTAACAACGATAAAGAAAGATTGATGGCATCAAGAAAAACAGTTAAATGAAACATTTAAGTAATAGGTCAATACATTTTGAAAATTACAAAAAATGTTTCCTTGAAATAATAGCACTTATATTGAAAAATCAAGCTTAAGGCTTAGATTAATTTAGTAGAAATACTGAGTAGATTAAGTTATATTATTTCAGAGAAAGCCATGTCAAAGTAGATAAACATCTGCAGTGATATGGCTTTTGTTTTTTGTAACATCTGGAATACTTTTATTAAAAAATTCTTACTACTAACATCAATTTTTGATTTTCTCTCAAAATTAGTTCCTTCTCTCCTATTTCGCTTAGCAATTAAACCAATATAAAAGTCAATTTTTGTATATTCGCACCGCGAAAACGTTATCGTATAACGTATTCAACAATTTATAATTAAATAATAATATAAAACCATCATATTAATGTCTAAAATTATCTATACAAAAACCGATGAAGCTCCAGCGCTTGCCACACGTTCATTTTTACCTATAGTAAAAGCTTTTGTAAAATCGTCTGGTATTAATATTGAAACCAAAGATATTTCATTAGCTGCCAGGATATTATCCGTTTTTCCAGATTTTTTAAATGACAGTCAACGTGTTTCTGATGATTTAGCAATTCTTGGTGAATTGGCTAAAAGTCCAGAAGCAAATATTATTAAATTACCAAATATTAGTGCCTCCATTCCGCAGTTAAAAGCTGCTATAAAAGAGTTACAATCTAAGGGTTTCGCCATTCCTAATTATCCTGATGAAGCATCAAACGATGCTGAAAAAGATATTAAATCGCGATACGATAAAATAAAAGGTAGCGCTGTAAACCCTGTATTACGTGAAGGAAATTCAGATAGACGTGCGCCGAAAGCCGTTAAGAATTATGCTAAAAAGAATCCTCACTCTATGGGCGCTTGGTCTAGCGATTCTAAAACACATGTTGCCACTATGGAATCTGGAGATTTCTTTGCTAATGAAAAATCTTTAACGCTGCCTGAAGCCACTAGTATTAAAATTGTTCATACAGACAATAATGGAAATGAAACCGTTTTAAAGGATAGTTTCAATTTACTTCAAGGTGAAATAATTGACGCCACTGTTTTAAGCAAAACAGCATTAGTTAACTTTCTAGATGCTCAAATTAAAGATGCTAAAGCAAATGATGTTTTATTTTCATTGCACATGAAAGGAACAATGATGAAAGTAAGTGATCCTATTATTTTTGGTCACGCTGTAAAAGTGTTTTTCAAAAATGTATTTGAAAAACACGCTGAAACCTTAGAAAAAATTGGTGTAGATGTGAACAATGGTTTTGGTAATTTGGTTGAAAAAATTCAAACTTTACCAGACGCAAAACGTAATGAAATTCAAGCAGATATAGATGCTGCATTTAAAAATGGACCTGCAGTTGCGATGGTGAACAGTGATAAAGGCATTACCAACCTACATGTACCAAGCGATGTTATTATTGATGCATCTATGCCTGCAATGATACGCACTTCGGGACAAATGTGGAATGCAGAAGGCAAACTTCAAGATACAAAAGCAGTTATTCCTGATTCTAGTTATGCTGGTATTTATTCTGCCACTATCGATTTTTGTAAAAAGCATGGTGCCTTCGATCCAACCACCATGGGAACCGTTCCAAACGTTGGATTAATGGCTAAAGCCGCTGAAGAATATGGTTCACACGATAAAACTTTTGAAATGGCTTCAAACGGCACAGTAAGTGTTATTGATGCCTCAGGAAACACTTTATTAAAGCATACTGTTGAAGCGGGAGATATTTGGAGAATGTGTCAAACAAAAGATGCTCCAATACAAGACTGGGTTAAATTGGCCGTTACTCGTGCAAAAGCTTCTGAAACACCTGCCGTTTTTTGGTTAGACGAAAACAGAGCCCACGATGCCGAATTAATTAAAAAAGTAAACACTTATTTAAAAGATCACGATACCACTGGATTAGATTTAAGAATTCTATCTCCGGTAGATGCTACCCTATTTACCTGCGAAAGAATTATAAAAGGGTTAGATACTATTTCCGTTTCAGGAAACGTTTTACGCGATTATTTAACCGATTTATTCCCAATTTTAGAAGTTGGAACGAGCGCAAAAATGTTATCTATTGTACCATTGATGAATGGTGGTGGCTTATTTGAAACTGGTGCTGGTGGATCTGCTCCTAAGCACGTGCAACAATTTACAACTGAAAACCATTTACGTTGGGATTCTTTAGGTGAATTTTTAGCTCTGGCTGTTTCATTAGAACATTTAGCAACTGTGAATAATAACGCTAAAGCTCAAGTACTTGCTGATACTTTAGATGAAGCTACAGGAAAATTGTTAGAGAACGATAAATCACCATCACGTAAAGCTGGTGAACTAGATAACCGCGGAAGTCACTTTTATTTAGCACTTTATTGGGCCGAGGCTCTAGCTGCTCAAACAAAAGATGCAGATTTAAAAGCAGAGTTTACTCCTATTGCACAACAATTGAAGAAAAATGAAGCCGTAATTGTAGCTGAATTGAATGAAATTCAAGGTAAACCTGTAAATATTGGTGGTTATTATGAACCAAATGAAACTTTAGTTAATGAGGCTATGAGACCAAGCTCGACATTTAACAATATTTTAAGTTAAATTAAAGTAATACAATTTGAAAAAGCTCCTGTAAAGGGGCTTTTTTTTTATATTTTTATAAAAAAAAAGCTATCAATGAAGAACATTTTTTTATGCTTTCTCCTTACGTGCTGTTGTAGTATAACTTCTTTAATTGCTCAAGAAAAAATAACCTTAAAAGGTGTCATTTCAGAACAAAAAAACAACGAAACTTTAATTGGTGTTAGCATTATTTTTCCAGAATTAAATACGGGAACAACAACCAATGAATATGGTTTTTATTCGATAACTGTACCGAAAGGCACATACAAGGTTATCATTAGTTATATTGGGTTTGCAACAAAAATGGAGACACTGTTACTTACTAACAACACTACGAAAAATTTTAGTTTAACTGATACTCTAGAAACCTTAGATGAAATAGTTATCACAGAAAATGTTGAAAGATTAAACATCAAAACACCTCAAATGAGTGTTGCAAAGCTTACATCTGGAACTATTAAAGAAATTCCTGTGGTATTTGGCGAAGCCGATATCATAAAAGCTATTACCTTACTGCCTGGGGTTACAAATGCGGGCGAAGGGTCGTCTGGT
The DNA here is from genome assembly GCF_041583155.1 of Mariniflexile sp. Classification (GTDB taxonomy): domain Bacteria; phylum Bacteroidota; class Bacteroidia; order Flavobacteriales; family Flavobacteriaceae; genus Mariniflexile. The sequence continues at coordinate 7,327 of NZ_JBFHGK010000016.1, read as the reverse complement.
TTTAATGTTAGAGGCGGTTCTGTAGATCAGAATTTAATTCTCCTCGATGAAGCCACCATTTATAATTCGTCCCATTTATTCGGCTTCTTTTCAGTTTTTAACCCAGATGCTATAAAAGATTTAAAATTGTATAAAGGAGGTATTCCTGCCCGCTACGGCGGAAGGGTTTCTTCGGTTTTGGATATTTATCAAAAGGATGGAAACAGTAAAGAATTTCATGCCAATGGTGGTATTGGTCTAATTTCTAGCAGATTACTTCTAGAGGGGCCTTTAAAAAAAGATAAAGGTTCATTTCTTTTAGGTGGCAGATCTAGTTATGCGCATCTTTTTTTACCAATTTTTGATATTGATAATATTGCCTATTTCTACGATTTAAATACAAAATTAAGTTATAAATTGGATGATAGAAACAATATTTATCTATCAGGCTATTTCGGTCGTGATGTTTTTCGGCTTAATGAAACCATCGATAACACTTACGGAAATACGGTATTAAATTTTAGATGGAATCACTTACTTTCAGATAAACTTTTTTCAAACGTTTCACTTATCTATTCAGATTATTATTATGGCTTAAAACTTGGGTTTGTAGAATTCGATTGGGTTTCTGGCATTAGGAACTTCAACTTAAAATATGACTTTAAGCATTATATTTCCAATAATTTTAAGTTGCAATATGGTTTAAATAGTATTTACTATAAGTTTAACCCTGGGGATATTAAACCCACCACAGAAACTTCTGGCATAAACCCATTCAAATTAACTGATAAATTTGCTTTTGAAAATGCTATTTATTTAGAGGCTGAGCATAAACTATCGGATAAGTTATCTCTTTCCTATGGATTACGCTTTAGTTCTTTTTTAAGACTAGGTCAAGATGAATTAAATATTTATGAAAATGATCAAGCCGTTGTTTTTAACAACGATTTTAAAATCTATGAAAAAGCAGACCCCATAGGCACGGAAAGTTTTAATCGCAGCGATATCATTGCAGATTTTTTCAATGTAGAACCTCGTTTGTCGCTTTCCTATCAATTAAATTCTAATAGTTCAATAAAGGGTAGTTATAATAGAATGAGTCAATATTTACACCTACTTTCTAACACCAATTCTCCAACACCTTTGGATATTTGGACTCCTAGTGGTAAATATGTTAAACCCCAATTACTAGATCAATTCGCGGTCGGTTACTTCAAAAATTTCAAAAATAACACTTATTCTTTAGAAGTAGAAAGCTTTTATAAAAACGTAAAAAACAGGATTGATTACATTGATGGTGCCGATTTAATTGCAAACAATGCTATTGAACAAGTTATTTTAAGTGGAGAAGCTCAAGCCTATGGTATGGAATTACTCTTTAGAAAAAATGAAGGCAAGCTTAAAGGTTGGTTAGCTTATACCCTATCTAAATCCCAACAGCAAACAAAAGGCAGAACACCTTCAGAAACTGGAATTAATGATGGTAATTGGTACAATACACCTTATGATAAAACACATGATATTTCATTAACAAGTAGTTATAATTTAAACAATAAATTAAAACTTAACGCTAATTTCTTATTTCAAACAGGGCAACCTACCACATTTCCAAACGGACAATATGTTTACAATAACATTACCATACCCAATTATAATGATCGAAATTCCGATAGGTTACCAACTTACAACCGCTTAGATGTTTCAGTTTCATACACTCCAAAACCCGAAAAAATCAAAGGTTGGCAAACAGAATGGGTGTTCGGTATATACAATATCTATAATCGAAAAAATGCTGCTTCTATTGCCTTCGGACAAAATGAAGAAACCAAATTAAATGAAGCTTACAGACTCTCTATTTTTGGAATTGTTCCTTCTGTATCATACAATTTTAAGTTTTAACGCGATGAAAAAAATACTATACATACTTTGTTGTCTTTCTGTTTTTACTTGTGAAGATGTTATTGAATTAGACTTAAATACTGCTGAACCAAGATTAGTAATTGACGCCTCCATTAAATGGTATAAAGACACCTCAGGAAAAAATCAATTCATAAAATTATCCTTAACCGCGCCGTATTACAGTACGGAAATACCTCCTGCAACGGGTGCTACCGTAACAGTATCGGATCAATTTAATAACGTTTTTAATTTTGTTGAAGAAGAGAATTCTGGAATTTATAAAAACCTTACTTTTATTCCAACAATTGATGGGGTTTATAAGCTAAAAATCGTTTATAATAATGAAACTTATACAGCCACTGAAACTTTAATGCCTGTGGTGGATATAGATAGAGTGGAACAAAAAAATGATACTGGTTTTTCGGGAGATGAAACAGAGTTAAAGGCATACTATTCCGATCAGAAAGATATTAAAAATTATTATCTTTTTGAATTTATTAATATTGAAACAAACATAGTGAATATAGAAGTTTACGATGATAAATTCACAGATGGAAATCAAATTTTTGCTTATTATTCTAATGAAGATATCGTGAAAGGTGACGAGTTAGTAATTCAAAATCATGGCATATCACAACGTTATTATGAGTATATGGTGATTTTATTGCAACAAGGTAATGAAGAATCTGGTGATCCTTTTGAAGTACAACCTGCAAAAATAAGAGGTAATTGTATAAATGAAACTAATCCCGACAACTATCCATTTGGATATTTCAGAGCTTCAGAAGTTTCTGTTTTCAATTATACTATAGAATAAAAAATGTTTACTTTTGAACCATGAGCTTTACAAAAACAACCGAACAAGATTCAAACTACAACCATTTGGAAAAAATGTCTGTTTCTGAATTATTGACTAATATTAATAATGAAGATAAACTAGTTCCACAGGCTGTTGAAAAGGCAATACCTCAAATTGAAACACTAGTTTCTGTAATAGTAAACAAATTAAAAGAAGGCGGACGTTTATTTTATATTGGTGCTGGAACGAGTGGAAGATTAGGTATTTTAGATGCCTCAGAATGTCCTCCTACCTTTGGTGTGCCTCATAGTTTAGTAAACGGACTTATAGCCGGAGGTGATTCAGCAATTAGAAAGGCTGTTGAATTTGCCGAAGATTCCACCACACAAGGTTGGGAAGATTTACAATCTTATCAAATATCAGATAAAGATGTTGTAATCGGAATTGCTGCCTCTGGTACTACACCTTATGTAATTTCTGCATTAAAAGCTTGTAATGAAAATAACATAATTACAGGATGCATAACTTGCAACAAAAACAGTCCGTTATCACAAACTGCCAAATTTCCTATAGAAGTTATTGTAGGTCCTGAATTTGTTACAGGTAGTTCAAGAATGAAGGCAGGAACCGCTCAGAAATTAGTTCTTAATATGATAACAACAACAAGTATGACACAACTTGGGCATATTAAGGGGAACAAAATGGTGGATATGCAACTGAGCAACAATAAACTTGTGGATAGGGGTACCAAAATGATAATGCAAGAGCTTAATATTTCAGAAGATGAAGCAAAAAGCCTTTTAAATACGCACAAAAACGTACGTGCAGCAATAAAAAATTATAATAATGGAAACTAACAGAACCGATAAAACAATATTATTTAAAGGCGTAAAACTATTGGCCTTTGCACTTCTAAGTCTTTTTATGGGACCAATTTTAATGACCTTGGCACTTTCCGATAAAGAAAATTCCCTATACATTCCATTATTAATTGTGGCTACATTAATATGTGTTATGGCTGTATTCCTTATTTTTAAAGGCATTAAAACCATAATGTCTAGCATGTTTAAAAAGAAGTAAATTTATATAATTTATTCCCTTAGGGTTTGTTGAATTATATGTAAAATTAGAAGCATTTATTTCTAAATTCACCCCCTTATGATTATAAATTACTATCGAAAATGGTGAATAATATGGCTATTTTCCTAGACTTAGTATGTGCTTCTTTATGCCCTATTCTTGCTTGTACAACTCAATAATTAATAACAAGGATGGAATTAGCCGATGCACATCTGATAGTATTCCTGATTTTGGATAATTTCATTTAAATAGGTCTTAGCAAATTCACAAAGTTCCACCTTCATTTTTATCACTAATTGTAACGGTTAATGTATCATTCAACTTAAAGAAACATCTATATAAAACTAAAATATGCAGAATAACCTGTAGCTACAGGAAGATCATTTTTAAATGATATTATTCAGTTAATCTAAAAACTTATAGTCTTTTTTAAGTGTTTAAATTTGATTCTAACTGAATGTGTACGTTAAAGTAATAGAAAGGTTTGGCGCTTTTAAGATTTGGTTTACATTAAAATTCTACCCTGTAGAGGAAGCTTTATTAATCGCTTCTAAAACCAAGCGTATTTCACCAAAACTATACTTTTCATCCAATTGATTTTTTAAATCGGATAAATTTTCAAAGTTTTTCTGAGGAATCAGTTTAAGTAATTCCTCGTAATGTTCCGTAGGTATTAAATCTGTAATCTTTACCTCTCCAGATGGAATAAAAGTAACTAGATGTCCAAAAATGGTATTAGCATTAAGTTCTCGTTCATCAGCAATTTCAGAAATTGTTTTGCCTGACTTAAAAAGTTCTAAGGAAATTTTCATCGTTTCTCCTTTTCCTTTAGTTTTTTTAGGTTCCTTAGTTACTAAATCAAATTTTTCGACTGAGGTTTCAATATCATTTTCATCACAATAATTTCTAATGACTTCCAAAATTGCATCACCATATTTGTCAACTCTGGTTTTCCCCATACCATTTATCTTTAATAGTTCTTTTTTATTAGTTGGCAAGGTTTCACACATTTCATATAAGGCCTTCTGAGTGAACACTTGATAATGAATCAAATCATTTTCTTGGGCAATCTCGTTTCTTAGAATTCTTAGAATTTCATACAATTCCAAATTGGTTGTACCATCTATAACAGTATTTCTAGCTTTTTTTGGTTTTTCCTTACTATGAAATACAGCCTTAACTCTTAATTCTAAAAACAACTTTGTTGAAAACCCTTCAGCCAAACCGTCAAAATATAATAATTTCGTATCTAACAATTCTTCAAGAATATCGAAGTTCTTAGTTAAATCCCCACCTACAGCCTTATTGTCCGTTGTAAAACCAAAAGCTTTTAAAGGTAATACCATATGCTTGTCTGTTTCCGTTTTAAAATAGCCAACTGCTTTTTTAAACCGTTCCTGAATTATTTTGCTAGATTCTGGTATCCCTTCATTTTCTGATAGCTCTTTTAATTGTAATTTAAAGTTATTACTAACTTTCAAAAAATTAGTGATAGTAGTTTTAATACTTTGAACTGGCATTTCAACATTACCCTCAATAACGGTTTTGTTTTTATAAAAAATATCTAAAATTCTATTTATAGGATACAAAAACTCATAAAAATCAAATACTTCAAATATCAAATCTAATTGATACATTTTTTGTGAAGACTGCAAAACGAGCGTATCTGGCTCATTTTCTTCAGCATTTTTATTAAATACTAAAACATTATTATCGTTAATAATATGACTAGAATCAATTTTACTTTTTAGAGCCAAACCTTCTAAAGATTTACACCTACTTAGGGCAACATAGGTTTGTCCATGAGCAAAAGCGCCTTGGGCATCAATTATAGCGCGTTCAAAAGTTAAACCCTGACTTTTATGAATGGTTATAGACCAAGCCAAGCGTAAAGGCATTTGTGTAAAAGAACCTATTTTATCTTCAGTGATGGCCTTGGTTTCTTCATTAACCGTATAATTAATGTTTTCCCAAACTTCTGGCGTGGTATTTATATTGAAATCATCATCAGGACAATGCACCACAACTTCATCTTTATCTAAATGAATAACCTTGCCTATTTTACCATTAAAATAACGTTTATCTGGGCTGCTATCATTCTTTACAAACATAACTTGAGCTCCAACTTTCAGTTTTAATGATTCACTATTAGGATAAGAAAACTCAGGAAATTTACCTTCTATTTTTGCATTATAAGTAAACTCTTTTGTTTTAAGTTTATCCAATTCTGCCTTATTGGTGGCTTCAGCTTTATTATTATGCGTCGTTAATGAAATATAACCTGCATCCGGTTCGGGTATGAAATCTGGAATATAGCGCTTGTTCAATTCTTCTGCTGCCGCTTCACTAAGTACATTGTTCCTAATCTCATTTAAAATCTGAATAAACTTAGGATTTTCTTGTCTATAAATATGTTTTAATTCAATAGTTATAGCCGCACACTCCTGAAAAGCGCGACTACTAAAAAAGAAACCATTATTATAAACATGCTTTAACAATTCCCATTCATTTTCTCTAATAACAGGCGACAATTGTTGCAAATCGCCAATCATAAGTACTTGTACTCCTCCAAAAACCTTATTTCTATTTCTAAAACGTCGCAAAGTCCTATCAATGCCATCTAGTAAATCAGCCCGTACCATACTTATCTCATCAATAACTAATAAATCCATCGATTTAATGATATTGATTTTAGTCTTACTAAATTTTCTATTAAAACCACTGGAATTATTTAAATCTGTGTCAGGTAAAATAGGCCCAAATGGCATTTGAAAAAAAGAATGAATAGTAACACCTTTTGCATTTATGGCAGCAACTCCTGTTGGCGCAACAACAACCAAGCGTTTTAAGCTATCCATTTTCAATCGATGCAAAAAAGTTGTTTTACCAGTACCCGCTTTTCCCGTTAAAAAAATTGAGCGATTTGTATTATTTACAAATTCCCAAGCTAAATCAAGCTCTTTATTAGCTGCCATTATATAGGTTTAAAATAGTGTTTGAAGATACTAATTTGAACATTTATTTTGGTGGGTTTTTAAGAAAAATAAAAACCGTGCTATACACTATATCTTTTTATGCATCAAGTTTAACTCATACTTCCAATCAATATATATGCATAAAAAGGATACCGTTTCTATCACTCCCACAATTATCAACTAATATGAAACTTTAAAACCATTAAACAGAATTATAAAAGTTCCTATATTATAATAACCTATACTCGAAGAAAAAAATTTAAAACATTCTTTAAACAAAAAAAACCTTGTTAATAAGATAATTAACAAGGTTTATACAATAAAAAAAATCTATTTGTGACCTGGCTGGGATTCGAACCCAGGACCCTTTCATTAAAAGTGAAATGCTCTACCAACTGAGCTACCAGGTCAATATATTATTTTATCTCTTATAAAAAATAAAAATAAAAAATCCTCAGCAAAAAATGCTGAGGATTAAAAAAGGCAACGACCTACTCTCCCACAATGCAGTACCATCGGCGCTAACGGGCTTAACTTCTCTGTTCGGAATGGTAAGAGGTGAGCCCCGTCGCTATAACCACCTTAAGTCATAGCT
>NZ_JBFHGK010000015.1:0-91952 GCF_041583155.1 Mariniflexile sp. | reverse complement strand
CATCTATTGGTAATTGATAAGCTGATTGTCCTGTACGTTTGCGTTCTACAACGGTCCAGAATGTAACAACATCCTCTTTAAGATTGCCCTTTTCGTCTTTAAAAATTAATACGTGATGATTGTTTCTTGGGTTTACCCATTGGTTTACATGTTCTTTCAATTTTTCAGCACCTCCAATATTTTCTTTAACTCTTACTTTTAAAATAGGAACTGGCTCACCGTTTTTGTTAGGTAAAAATATTTGTGGTTGTTTTATCCCGTTTTCATCAATTACAAAAAAAGTATTATTTGGTATCTTATCTTTTTGAAAGCCTCCTAATACCTGTATGCGTTTTAAAATTAACAACTTAATAGTCTCATCAACCACTTTATCAATTTGTTTAGCCGTTTGCAAAGACTCTATTGGTTTACGTACATGAAAAGCTTCTTCACCATTAAACGTTCGTTTTCCATAAACGGTTTCTTTATGCAATTGCCCACGAGCAGCCACCCCTAAATTAATATGTTTTTTACCGTTTTTTTCAACGGTTTTGGTTCTTAGTGTAATATCATTAGATACTTTTTTATGAGAAATCAATATTTTTTCGACAGCTTTTTCGGCATCATAATTAAAGGTTTCCCAAGGCAATGGAAATTGTTTTAAATCATAAGTTCTATTGTATCGATTCCATTTTGATAATTCTTGAACATACGATAGCTTTGTGCAAGCCATAACTAAAGCATCAATGGCATGATGACGATGGTCTTCACGAGTTTTTGAATTCTCATCATTCAAAATATGATTTAAACCCCATTTTTGTCTTAAATTAGAAGTTGCTTGCCCAGGGGAAACCATTACATTTTTGCAAACTTTAGACAAGTAGTTCTTTGCTTCTTTACTTATATAACGTGTGTCGTTTAATTGTCTCGAAGTAAAATCATCATCAAAGCTTTGTTTTACAAACCGTTTAAATTTGTTGTAAGAATCTGGATATTCCTTTGTGAAGGAAAATAATTTTAATGCTCTTTCTTTGATTGCCGACCAATTGGCTTCATCACCACCATAAACCTCAAATGGTGTTTTATTTCCTTTTTTAATATTTTCAGTTCCTAAACAAAGAGTTTTATTAGAAAAACTATCATTTAATGATTTACTCCACGGATGAATATGTTCAATTTGCCATTTGTTAGTGAATAATTCATTTATAGGTATTGATAAACCCGTGTAAGGACACGTTTTTTTACATTCTTCCCACAGTTTAAATTTTAAAATATTGTCATGTGATAAATGGGTATATTTTAAAACTTCTGCTTTTACTCTATCATTCTCTTTTTCTAGGCGTTGTTGGTTTCTGCGTGTTTTATAGCGTTCTGATTTTGAAACTTTTAAATCACGAGCCATCTCAACCTTAATTTCATCAATTGTTCCGTGTTCTGTAATTAATTCATTAACCAATTTACGCAATTCAAATAAGGCTGTAATTACAATGGGGTTTTTTATCTTTTGAATTTCTTTATCAGCTTCCTTACCTAATGGCAATTTATCTAATAATTCAGTAGCATCAATCGTTGCTGAATGATGATAAAGTTTGCGTAGTTGATTATCAGTAATATTATAATCATTTCGAAGAATGTCTTTAATAATATCAATAAAGCCACCTTTGGTTTTGGAACGCACAATGCCTTCTACATTATCAACTAAAAAGTTTCTTTTTTCATCAGAAAGTTTGTCCCAATCAACACCAAATACATTTTTAATTCCACCTAGCACAACAGCAACATCATAAGTAAAACTTAATTGCAGAAAAGGCAAAATATTAGAAATAGCTTTTCTACTTAAACTTGAATAACCGTCTTTTACATTAAATTTTGAAATAGCTTCAGCTTGCTCTTCAGTAAAATTCCACTTTTTAATGGCATATTCCTTTAAATTAGATTTACTATCAAAAAAATACAAGGCATGCCATATGTCTTCTTGCTCTTTCTCAGAAAATTCGAACCATTTTTTTCCAAAATATTTTTTGTTTGATAAATTGGAAATGGTATGTGTGCCAACAATTTTATCATCGTCTTTATAATTGAACTTATACTCAGCACTTTCTTTCCCAATTACCTTTCTAAGGCGTTTAAAATCTGGTTTTTCATTAGCGTAAAGAAAGTCTGCTATTTTCTCCTTTTCATCTTGAGAAATTTTATTTCCATTATATTCTACTGTATTAACCCATTGCCAAACCCTAAATTGTTCAAATGGAATCGCACTAATTGGGCACTTTGTTTTGGTAGGTTCAAAAGCACAATTTCCAACTAAGTGTTTTTGAGAACGCAATGGACGTTGGTGAAACAAAATACCATCTTCTTTGTAACCATCAAGCTTTCTGCCTCCAAATAGTGTTTTTAAATCATCATTTAAATTTGAATGAAATTGAGATTGCTTTTCCCAAATTAACTCAAACTCGTCCACATACATACCACGCGTTGTGTATCTGTTTCTAATACGTTCTAAACCATCTTGAAAGGGTTCATTTTCTTTTGGATATATCTCAAAAAGATACGATCCTAAAGTTTTATCCGCAATTTTTTCTTGAGTTTCTGTAATACCTATTTTACCCTCTTTAGCATTTCCTTTAAAAATGGCGCCATCATCACTCCCCCCTTTTCTACTATTACTTAGGAAACCTCTTCTTTGAATTAAGTGATAAAAAATTCTGCCAATTTCTTCTAACGATAGTTTTTCTCTTAAAGCTTTTTGCCTTAATTCATATGGATTTAATGAAAACCATTCTACTAATTTGTCTGAAGGGAACTGTTTTGTTTTCTTCCAATTTTCAAAATCGTTTAAAATTAAAGGGCACATATTATTTTGAGAAAGTGCTTTTAATAATTTTTTCTTTCTTAATCGTCTTCTAAAAAATTGTCTTCTTACACCTCTGGCTCCTGTTCTTCCCGCATTTTTAGACATTTCTCTTCCTTCTCCTTCACCTAAATTTTCAACACCCATAGGGAAAATTCTACTTCCCATCCCCAAAATTCTATTTTCATTATCATCAATTAACGCCCACCCAATCGAGTTCGTGCCTAAATCTAATCCTAAAATTCTTGTCATTTCAATTTTTTAATTCGTAAACATAATATGCTTACTAAAATAGTAAAATACACATATAAAACTATTTTGAAATTGAAATATTTTATTATATTTGAAACAGATTAAACTTTCTAATCTTTAATCTTATCACAATAAGGCTATATGCCGTAGATGAAAATCTTTAGTCCTGCTTCGGTGGGACTTTTTTTATTAGTATCGTTTCACATTTTACTAAAGGTTTTACACAACCCGCTCTCCGTATTTTTATTGATAGTAGTATGTGATACATACTTTTTAATAAAAATTAAATAAATTAGGGTTAACTCGAAGATTTTAGAAAAAAGTTAAAAAGTGAATTATAAACAATTTCTTTAAAATCGATATAAATTCAAACCACAATATTACACAAATAATTGATTTTCATATACATAACAAAATCAAAGCAAAAGTTATTAATAATTAAATGTTTACAAGTTTGTTTCGAACATAATGGTTTTTTTATAAACTTTGTAAGGTCAGTTAGATACTCATGTGCAGTGTACTAAGACAAAACATGTATTTATTAATTTTTAATTTTTTAAGCCTATGGCCATTAAATTTAAGGCACAAGCCAGAAAGAATCCTCAGGATGTAAATTTACCTGAGAAGTACTATGCCGCTGCTATTGCAGACGGTGAAGTAGATATGGATATGCTCGCGGAGCAAATTTCGTATCAATGTACCGTAACCGAATCGGATTGTTATGCGGTACTTTTATCATTGGAGCGCAACATTATTGATGCGTTAAAACAAGGACGCATTGTAAAATTAGGGCGTTTGGGTAATTTTCAAGTGGGTATTAGCTCGGAAGGTAGAGATACCGAACTAGACGTTGATGCCAACGCTATTACCAAAACCCGTATTTTATTTCGTCCGGGTAAACGTTTACGCAGTTTGCTAAACGATTTATCTTTTAGAAAAGCGAGCTAGAACCCCGTTTTTTAGTTTTTTTAATAAGGTCTTGAGTGTTCTCACCGCTCAGGGCCTTTTTTTATGCCCATGTTTATAAAAATTTCATGCTGATGAATCAATTGCTTGATGCGGATGAACCTTTTTAAAGATGCTGCTCAGTTGTTTGTTTGATGCTCATGAAGTGTTTTAAACGTCTTGAAGGCAAAAGCGGCCTTGTTTTACACCTTTTTTTGAAAGTTATGAGCATAAAAAAAGCTCAAAATAGACAGCTAGAACCCCGTTTTTTGAGCTAAATTTAATAAGGTCTTGAGCAGTCTCACCTACTCAAATCGTAAATAATACAGCGTAAAAATAAACAAAACTGCATTACTGTTTATACTTTTAATGTTAAAAATAACCCATTCCCTTAAAAAATGAAGTGTTTTTTTAAAACAAAAAACACTAAAAAAATTTCTATAAATGGAAAAAATCATAGTTTAAAAGCATATAATTCTTACAATATTTAATTATCATTCCTAATAACACCTTATGTAAAACCCTTTATAGGTTTACTTTTTCGTGTCTCATAGTTTATAAATACATCTTATTTCTCAAGAAAAAATCGGCAATAACCAAAGCTGCCATAGCCTCTACAATAGGAACGGCACGTGGTACTACACATGGGTCGTGACGACCTTTACCATGCATAACCACTACTTTCCCTTCTTTATCAATGGTTTCGTATTCTTGAATTAAGGTTGCCACTGGTTTAAAGGCTACATTAAAATAGATGTCCATACCGTTGCTAATACCCCCCTGAACGCCACCAGAATTGTTGGTTTTTGTTGTGCCATTGGTATTAAAAGCATCATTATGTTCGCTACCCAACATGGTGCAACCTTCAAAACCGCTACCATATTCAAAACCTTTTACAGCGTTAATGGATAACATGGCTTTACCTAATTCGGCATGTAATTTATCAAAAACTGGTTCTCCTAAACCAATTGGTACATTTTTAATAACACAAGTTACAATACCTCCAACGGTATCCCCTTTTCCGCGAACTTCTTTAATATAAGATTCCATTTTTGCTGCCATATCGGCATCTGGACAACGTACAATATTCGATTCTATTTGAGTTAAATCTAATTGCTCGTGCGATTTATCTAATTTTAAATTACCAACACCCGAAACATATGCATAAAACTCGATACCTTTCAACATTTGTTTTGCTACAGCACCTGCAACTACTCGACATGCGGTTTCGCGGGCCGAGCTTCTACCTCCACCTCGATAATCTCTAAAACCGTATTTTTTATCGTAAACATAGTCGGCATGACTTGGTCTGTAACTATCTTTTATATGAGTGTAATCATGGGACTTTTGGTTGGTATTTTCAATTACAAAACCAATGGAAGTTCCAGTCGTTTTTCCTTCAAAAATTCCTGAATGAAACTTTACAACATCTGGCTCTTTACGTTGAGTAACAATAGCAGATTGTCCGGGTTTCCGTCTATCTAATTCCAATTGAATGGCATCTAAATCTAACTCAATTCCCGATGGGCAACCATCAATAACACCACCTAAAGCAGGGCCATGGGATTCGCCATACGTTGCTAAAGTAAACAGTTTTCCAAAGGAATTTCCAGCCATAATTTTAATTTTTGGCTAAAATAAAGCTATTCTTAGAAATATGGAAATGAAATTGCATAAAGCGCTCTCCACTACATTAAATAGATAACACCTAGTTAACAAAATGCTTATGTTTAATTAATTATAAGGTAATGATGAAGTAATATTAAAAGTGGTATTTTACAACAACTAAAATTATCTTTTGAAAATTAAACGAAAAATAGAAATTGCGGTTATATCGGATGTCCATTTAGGTTCAAATGTATGCAACGCCAGAAATCTGCTAAACTATTTAAATAGCATTGCTCCTAAAAAACTAATTTTGAATGGCGATATTGTAGATGGTTGGCAATTAAAAAACCGATACTTTCCTAAATCGCATTTAAAAGTTATAAAAACCATAATGAATATGGCCGCCAATGGTGTAGAAGTAATCTACATTACAGGTAATCATGATGAATTATTTAGAAAATTCAGCAATTCTACAATTGTAAATATCAGGATTGTTGATAAGTTGGTTTTGGATCTAAACGGTAAAAATGCTTGGTTTTTCCATGGTGATGTATTTGATGTTTCTTTACAAAACGGCAAATGGTTAGCTAAACTTGGTAGTTATGGATATAAGCTATTAACTAAATTAAACCGTATTGTTAATTGGTATTTAGAACGCATAGGAAAAGAACGCTTTTCCTTATCCGACAAAGCAAACAAAAACAAAAAAGAAACTACTAAACACGTCACTAAATTTGAGAAAGTGGTATCAGATCTTGCTATAGAAAACGGTTATGATTATGTAGTTTGTGGGCACATACACCAACCTAAAATGGTGTATATGGAAAATAAGCATGGTAAAACTATGTATTTAAATTCTGGAGATTGGATTGAAAACTTTACTGCTTTAGAATATCAGTTTAAACGTTGGAAAATTTATCACTACGATAAAGACAAACTCTCCCCTTTTTTTGTTGAAGAAGAATTTGAAGCCAGAGATATAAAAAATTTAATTGCTGCCATAACTATTGTAGATCAATATGAACAAAAACAAGAGTTTAAACCCAATAGAAAGGCGTAATTAATTGTTTTTTACACATAGAAACCATTTAAAAATAACCGAAAATCTTGAATGGACACAATAAACTAAAGCAAAGCTTCACGCAATATAGTAACCGGGTGTTTAGCTTCACGCTGGGTCCCATCTTTTATTTGATGGCGGCAACTCGTGCCATTAGCCGATATAATTGTATCCATTGCTGCTTTTCTTACAGCTGGAAATAAAGTTTGTTCACCTACGTTCATACTTACTTCATAATGTTCTTTTTCGTAACCAAAACTTCCTGCCATTCCGCAACAGCCACTTGGAATGATAGTAACTTTGTAGTTTTTAGGAAGGTTTAAAACATCAAAACTAGACAATTGATTTGCAAATGACTTTTGATGGCAATGTCCATGAAACTTGATTGTTTTTACCTCTGATGTAAATTGTTCAGCCTTTATATTTCCTAGCTTTATTTCTTGTTGAATAAATTCTTCAATGATAAAAGTGTTTTTTGCAATATACTCTGCTGAAGGTTTGTCGTCGGCCAATTTTAAATATTCATCTTTAAAAGTCAAAATAGCTGAAGGTTCAATTCCTAGCAGGGGTGTTTCGTTAGAAATTAAATCCTTAAAAATTGCAACATTTTTATTGGCTACTTTTTTCGCTTGTTTTAAGAACCCCTTAGACAGAAATGTACGCCCAGACTCCACATTATTTACTATCTTAACTTCATAATTTAAAGCTGTTAAAAGTATAAAAGCATCAACACCTATTTGGGTGTCCAAATAGTTTAAAAACTCATCATTAAACAAATAAACAGTTTTAATGAATTTTTTATCAACTAATTGTTTTTTATAACGTTGTAATTGCTTATTTAAACTTTTATTTGAAATTAATGGTAAATTTCTTTCTTTGGCAATTCCAAAAGATTTTTTTAAAACTAAGGCAGTTAATCCATTAGAAAATATAAAATTAGTAAGTACCGGAAAAACACTTCCAAATCGATTTAAGGCATTGTTATAAGCAAACATTTTAGTGCGTAAGGAAGTACCATTTTCTTTTTGATATTGGTATAAAAATTCTGCTTTTAAACTCGCCACGTCAACACTACTTGGACATTCTGAAGCGCAGGCCTTACAACTTAAACATAGATCGAATACCACTTTCAATTCTTCGTAATCGAATTTATTTGCCTTATCCGAATTTGTTAGAAACTCACGCAATGCATTGGCACGAGCCCTAGTGGTATCCTTTTCATTTCTAGTAGCTCGGTAACTCGGACACATAGTTCCACCAAATTCTGGAAGTTTTCTACAATCTCCTGAACCATTACATTTTTCGGTTTCACGCAAAATACCTTGCGAATGTGAGAAATCGAGCATCGTTGCAATTTTAGGCTCTTCCCTATCAGCTACATAGCGTAAAGATTTATCCATTGGGTATGCATTAACAATCTTTCCAGGGTTGAAAATATTGGACGCATCAAATGCTAATTTTATACGCTTTAGTATTTGATAATTAGCCTCGCCAATCATCAATGGAATAAACTCCGCACGCACAATACCATCACCATGCTCTCCACTCATGGAGCCTCCATATTTTTTAACCAAATGTGCTACATCGGTGGTTATTTTCCTAAATAAAACAACGTCTTCAGACTTTTTAAGATTTAAAATCGGACGCAAATGCAACTCCCCAGCACCAGCATGCGCATAATAAATAGCTTCTTGGTTGTAGCCTTTCATTAATGCCGCAAATTCTGAAATATAGTTAGCTAAATCTGCAACAGTTACAGCGGTATCTTCAATACAGGGAGCCGATTTCTTATCGCCAACAATATTACCTAATAACCCCAATCCTGCACTACGTAAATTATTAGCTTTATGTATTTCTTCTCCCTCTAAAAGGGGAAAAGCATAACTTAGTCCAGAATCTTCAATAGTTTTTACTAAGTTTTTAGCCAAAATAGTGACTTCTTCTTTGGAAAACGCTCTCACTTCGCACATTAAAATGGCTTTAGGATCTCCAACAACAAAGCGTCTATTTTCCTGCTGAGTTTTATTATGCTTTGTACAATCTAAAATGGTTTTATCCATCATTTCACAGTTGTACAAGTTATGATTCATTACCGGTTCAACAGCGTTTAAACAATCTTCAATGCTTATAAAATGTGCTGCCACCATAATAGCTTCCTGCGGCGGCAGTTTGTCTAATTTTAAGGTAATTTGGGTTGTAAACGCTAAGGTACCTTCACTACCAGACAGAAGTTTACACATATTGAATTTTTCAGATGAACTAGTAAACACATCGGATTTTATTAATTCATCAATCGCATAGCCGGTATTTCTACGGTGTATTTCAGGTTTAGGAAAGTTATCAATAATTTGATTTTGAACACTCTCTGACACCAATTCATTATATATCGTTTTATAAATATGGCCTTCCAGGGTTTCTAAATTGGTTTTCTTTTGAAATGCCTCTGAAGATATCTCATTAAAAACAACTTCACTCCCATCACTTAATATGGTATGCATTTCTAAAACCTTATCACGGGTTACGCCATACCTGATTGAAGTCGTTCCAGATGAATTATTTCCAACCATCCCGCCTATCATACACCGATTAGAGGTTGATGTATTTGGACTAAACCACAACCCAAACGGCTTTAAGTAGATATTTAGAGCATCCCTTACCACACCAGGCTGTACGGTTACAGTTTGTTCATCTTCATTTAAATCTAATATGTTAGTAAAGTATTTTGAAACATCAACCACAATGCCTTCTCCAACACATTGTCCCGCCAAAGATGTGCCGGCAGTTCTTGGTATTAGTGATGTTTTATATGTTTTGGCAAACTGAATAAGTAATTTAATGTCGTCGTTATTTTTTGGGTATGCCACTGCCAAAGGTAACTTTCTATACACTGAAGCGTCGGTGGCATATATAGACTTTATTAAATCATCAAAAAATAATTCACCCGATAATTGATCGCTTAATGCTTGTAAATGTGTTATTAACGACATAACTCTAAGAAATTGTTTATAAAACTATTTGAGATGTTAAATATAAAGACAATTTTGGCGTTATTTTTGCAAAATATTTCACATTATCACATGATCTTTTATATGAAAAAGGTCGTATATAATTTACAAACAAAAAAACATATTTATGAAGAAATTACTTTTATTTTCAATTGCAGTATTAGGTTTTACCTTTGCATCAAATGCTCAGGACATTGCAGATAACGCTATTGGTTTGCGTTTAGGCGATAGTAACGGTGTGGGTGCTGAAATATCATACCAACATGCTTTAGGTGGTAATAACCGTTTAGAAGTTGATTTTGGCTGGAGAGACGGCAAAGATTACGATGGTTTTAAACTAGCTGGTTTATACCAATGGGTTTGGAATATTGAAGATGGTTTTAACTGGTACGCTGGCGTTGGAGGTGGATTAGGCTCATTTAGCTATGATTTACCTAATGGTGATGATGACAGTGAAACTTTTATTTTTGCTGCAGGAGATATAGGTATTGAGTACAATTTTAATATTCCTTTATTAATTTCCTTAGATTTTAGACCAGAAATTGGTTTTGGAGATTATAGAGATGATTTAGATTTTGATATTGCTCTTGGGGTTCGTTATCAATTCTAAATATTAAAAATTATATAAAACAAAAAACGCCTTTTTTAAGGCGTTTTTTTTATACTTTTAATTAGATACTATAAAATTAATAGAATTAATAAAATTAAAATAATGGCTCCAGATGATATATAAATACCATTGCCAGATCTTCTAATTTCTTTCTTAATTTCTCTAACTTCCTTTCTTAATTCTTTTCTTTCTTCTGGTTTCAAATCAGATTTATCCATATTCTTAATATCCTCTAATCGATTCAGCATGGTTTTAACTTCTGCTGGAATTTCTGTTGGTGTTTTTTCAACAGGAACTGATTTTTTCTCGGATGCCAATGCTGTATTAGGAAAAATACTTAAAGTTGTAAAGAGTACTAAATAAAAAACGGTTTTTTTCATATGGTCTTTATTTAAATTATTAATACCTAAATATACAATAATATATTAAAGACAAAAAAGTAAAAAATTACTGCAAATAAATAAAGTATTTTACAACACTAAACATTTCGCTAAGGTATCTTCATATATGGCTTCATATTGCGGAACAATGGTATGTAAATCAAATTTTTTTGCCACATTTCTTGCATTGGCTTTAAAAGTTGTAAGTCGGTTTTTGTCTTTTAAAATGTATAGTGCATTTTTTGTCATATCATCTATATCACCCACATCACTTAAAAATCCAGACACTCCATTTATATTCACTTCTGGAATACCTCCTGTATTACTGGAAATTACAGGAACTCCCGATGCCATAGCTTCTAATGCTGCCAAACCAAAACTTTCAGTTTGAGACGGCAATAAAAACAAATCACTAAAGCACAGTATTTTATCAATTTCATTACTTTTTCCAAAGAAAATAACTTTATCTAAAATACCTAATTCCTGACATCGTAATTCTAAATGCTCGCGTTCTGGCCCTTCTCCTATTAGCATTAATTTTGCTGGCATTTCTTTTTGAATGTTATAAAAAATACTTATCACATCTTGAGAGCGTTTTACGGGGCGTAAATTACTAATGTGGGTTATAATTTTTTCATCTTCAGTTGCCATCATTACACGTTGGCAATCGGTAAATTTATGGTTATACTTTTCTAAATCGATAAAATTAGATACAACGCTAATCTCATTTTTAATATCAAATAATCTTAAAGTATCCTCTTTTAAGCTTTGCGATACTGTGGTTACGGCATCCGACTTATTTATACTAAAAGTTACTGCTGGTTTGTAAAACGGATGGTTACCAACTAAGGTAATATCGGTACCATGTAATGTTGTTACAATTGGTACAAAAATACCTTCTTCCTGTAATATTTTTTTTGCCATATAAGCGGCATACGCATGCGGAATAGCATAATGTACGTGTAAAATTTCAATTTTATGAAGTTTTACCATATCAACTAATTTACTTGACAAGGCTAATTCATAAGGTTGGTAATGAAATAATGGGTACTCAGGAACGTTAACTTCATGATAATGAACATTGTTACTTAACAACTCCAACCTAACAGGTTGATTATAAGTTATAAAGTGTATTTCATGGCCTCTTTTTGAAAGTTCTAAACCAAGTTCTGTAGCAACAACTCCACTACCTCCAAAAGTTGGATAACATACTATTCCTATTTTCATAATTTTAAGTTATAAGTGTATCAAGTTATAAGTGTAAAAAATTGCAATTGCCAAACCTATTAACCTTTTAACTTTAAGTACTTTATATTTAATCAATTATCGCTTCATAAATTAAGCGTTGTATATCTGTTCTTATATTTTTCTTTAACAATAAATTATCCGCTGCATTAGGATAAGTTCTATTTGCTAAAAATACATAAACTATTTCTTCTTCAGGATCTGCCCATGCATAAGTTCCGGTAAATCCAGAATGCCCAAAGCTTGTCATAGAAATACAACCACAAGTTGGTCCTGCCTCTCCTAATTGTGGTTTATCAAAACCAATGCCTCGTCTGTTTCCATTTTCACAGTAATAACAGGTATTAAATTTATCTAGTGTTTCTGCAGAAAAATAACGCTTCCCTCCATAATAGCCTTTCTGTAAAAACATTTGCATAATCTTAGCTACGTCGTTTGCATTACTAAATATTCCCGCATGACCACCAATACCATTTTGCATGGCCGCACCCATATCGTGCACATACCCATGTACCTCCTGATTTCTGTAATAATCGTCAATTTCCGTTGGAACAATTTTTTTACTACTTATTTTATGGTACGGATTATACATGGTATAATTTGCTCCTAAAGATTTATAAAAATGTTCTTGAACAAGGAAATCAAGTGTTCTGTCGTAATAATTCTCAATAAATTTCTTTAAAATATAATAAGGAAAATCACTATAACGATATTGAGCTTTAGAAAGCAACTTAGAATCTCTTATGATTTTTTGAATAGTATCCTGATAATCAGAACGTAAAAACAAATTTTCAGCCACTTCAATATTGAACTTACTACTAGCCTCAGTACGGTAATATTTATTGCTAGGCAGTTTTGTTGTTGCATCTAGAGTATGAGCATAAAAAGGTTCCCAAGGTTTTAAACGAGCATAATGGGACAACATACTTTTTAATGTGATATTCGCTTTATTGGACTTTTTATAATCTGGTAAAATTTGAGATAACTTAGTGTCTAGAGTAACAATTTTTTGTTCCTCTAATTCCATTAATAATGGTAAAGTAGCTAAAATCTTAGTAAGTGATGCAACATCATAAATATCATCCAAAGCTACTTTTTGATTACCTGTATAGGTATGTTTTCCAAACGCTTTATTGTAAATTACTTTACCTTTTCTTGCCACTAAAAGTTGAATGCCAGGCGTCATCTTCCCTTCAACGGCACTTTGTGCTAAAGCACTTATTTTATTCAATCTTTCTGAATCCATACCTACACGTTCTGGCACTGTATAACTTAATCTGTGTAATGAATTATTAAAAATACCATCACCCACTTTAAAATGAGAACCAACTGAAACAGGCAAGGTTCCTTTGGACTCTAATGCTCCAAAAATAATTTGTGCGGATTTTTGTTGAGCAATCTTACTATTTTGATAACTAACAACAATACTTTCAATATGTTCTATGGTATCTAAATCAGATAGTGCATATGGTTTTACAAAAACATCTAAAACTACCTTATGAGAAATTGCAATGTCATTTAACCAAGCTCGTTCTTCATTAGTAAACTGATGCGATTTCCAAGGATTCTGATTGGAGCGATGTAATCCAACAATAACGGTGTTGTAATCTTGAAGTCTTAATGTTAAACTATCTAAAGTTGACGCTTCAATTTGGTGAACTCTAGTGTATTTCTTAAGCTCATCTAAAAAAGCCGAACCATCATCGTCTCCCAATTTCACATAAGCAATTGTTTTGGTTTCAAATTGACGTAGAGGCAATAAATCTTTTTCGTTTTTAACAATTGTAATAGCATTTTCAAAAAGTTCCTCATATAAAATATCATCCTTTAACCTATTCAAATCGCTTTGTAAATTAGTTAACTCTGTTGGCTTGTAATTATTTAAACCTACTTTATATTTTGCTTGAAGAATCTTTTTTACTGAAAGTTCTAAACGGGCTTCGCTAATTTCACCAGAATTATACGCTTCAATTATTTTTGAAATACCAGCAGGAACATCCCCAGACATTAGCATTACATCGTTTCCGGCTTTAAATGCTGCCAAATCGATACTGCCAACTTCGGTAAAATCGGCTGCGCCTTTCATATCTAAAGCATCGGTAAAAATTAGTCCCTGAAAACCTAGTTTTTCCTTTAAAATATCGGTTACTATGTTTTTAGATAACGAAGATGGGTAGCCAGAAGGTTCTAAACTTGGTACCTTTAAATGTGCTACCATTACGCTTGAAAGTCCTTCATAAATTAGTTTTCTATAAGGATATAATTCTATGGAATCAATTCGCTTTTCATTAAAATTAATGGTAGGTAAGGTTTTATGAGAATCTTGATCTGTATCGCCATGCCCTGGAAAATGCTTAGCACTTGCAAGAACACCAGCACCTTGCATGCCTTTCATAAAAGCCAAGGCTTTATCTGTAACATTATTTCTATCTTCACCAAACGACCTATTTCCCATAATCGGATTTAAGGGATTCGTGTTAATATCCACCACCGGCGCGAAATTAAAGTGCACCCCTAAACGCTTACAATGCTCACCTATTTGTTTACCTGCTTGTTCTATTAGGTTATTATCTCTTATTGCTCCAAGAGTCATATTCCAAGGAAAAGCATAGGTACCATCTAAACGCATGCTTAAACCCCATTCTGCATCCATTCCAATAAGCAGGGGGATTTTAGAAAGTGACTGCAGTTCATTATTTAATTTTGCTTGCTTTTCCGGAGTGCCCAGTGAATAAATAATTCCCCCAATATTGTAAGCCCCAATAAGGTTCAATATCTTTTCATTCGTTGCTTGATCTTGATTGGACATGACTTGAACCATGTACAACTGCCCTACTTTTTCGGGTAGAGTCATAGCACTATATACACTATCAACCCATTTTTTTTGTGCAACAACATCTTTGGAAGCCAAAGGATTCCCTTGAGTTTGAGCAATGGTTGAAATTGATATATATAGAAAAAATAATAAAAATGAAATTTGACGCATATTTTGGCATTAATTAATAAGTACGTAATAACTATTACTACATAAATAATCATGCCAAAATACTACTTTTAAAAAGAAGTTAAAAAGACTTTAAGATAGATTTTAGTTATTTGTATTAAAGCTACAAGAAAGCAGCGCTTTAAGTTTAGAAAACACTAATAACTAACCATAAATAATAATTATTGTTTCTTATTCAATTAAATCAATATGTCTATCATGATAACCTAATAAATACAACACACCATCAAGCCCAATACTTGAAATAGAGCTTTGTGCATTATCTTTTACCTTAGGTTTAGCATGAAACGCTATACCTAAACCTGCAAGGTTAATCATAGGCAAATCGTTTGCGCCATCTCCTACAGCTATGGTTTGGCTAATATCAATACCTTCTTTTAAAGCAATTTCTTTAAGGTATTCTGCTTTTCTGTTACCATCTACAATTTCCCCTAGATAGCCTCCAGTTAGCACACCATCTTTAATTTCTAATTGGTTGGCGTACACGTAATCTATCCCTAATTCTTTTTGTAAATAGTAACCGAAATAGGTAAATCCACCTGAAAGTATGGCGGTTTTAAATCCGTAACTTTTTAGGGTATCAATAAGCCTGCGAGCTCCTTTGGTTATAGGAAGGTTTACAGCAACATCATGCAATACTTCTTCACTCAAGCCTTTAAGCAGTTTCATACGACGAATAAAACTTTCTTGGAAGTCTATTTCTCCCTGCATTGCCGATTCAGTAATGGCTTTTACTTCATCACCAACACCTGCTAATTCTGCTAATTTATCAATAACTTCTGCTTGAATAAGTGTAGAGTCCATATCAAAACAAACCAAACGACGGTTTCTTCTGTAAATATTATCTTCCTGAAAAGCAATATCAACATCCAATTCTCTTGAAATTTGCATGAACTTAGACGTAAACTCACGTTTGTCTTCAATATGCCCTCTAATAGATAATTGAATGCATGCTCTAGGATATTCTTCCTGTTTTATTAGTGAAGTACGCCCTGTAAGCCTCTTTATAGAATCGATATTCAGGTTCTTATCAGATATAATTTCTGTTACTCTCGATATTTGTTCAGCAGTTAGTTTTTCTCCTAGAATTGTGACGATATAACGGTCTTTTCCTTGAAGTTTCACCCATTTCTCATAGTTTTCAAGTGATATTGGGGTGAATTTTGCTTTTATACCAAGTTCATATGATTTAAATAGTAAATCTTTTAAGACCGCCGCCGATTTTGAACCAGAATGAATTTCGAATAAAATACCTAAGGATAAGGTGTCGTGAATATTTGCTTGTCCGATATCTAACACTTTTGCTTTGTAATCTGCCAAAACACTTGTTAAACTTGATGTTAAACCTGGTTTATCTTGTCCAGAAATATTTAATAGGAAAATTTCCTTAGCCATAATTTACTATTTAAACTGTAAAATTGATTATTGTATTTGAAATATGAAAGCTTTTTAATGATTTATTACCAAGATTTTAGTAATCTATTTAACAAATCTACTATGCCAACTTTCGCTAGCTGGGACCTCCCAATTTTCATTAAATTCAGCAATGCTTGTCACTAAATTATTAAAAACGATGGTGTTTTTGGAAACCGCTTTATCTTTTGCCATTTGTTTAAAATCCGAAAGTGTTTTATAAGCTATAAAATCTCCCTGTTTATATGAAACGTTCATTTTATCCATCAAATCCACATTGTATTCACTTTCTAATTCTTGAATAAATCGAACAGAAGCATCTATAGAGCACCCAGATGCTTTATTAAGGTTTTGATTTAAACCAAGCACAATGAATCGTTTATATTTAATTAGGTATCCCGCCTGAAGCTCGCTGCCATGTGACGTCCAATTTTCAACAAAAACATCTAATTTAGATTGTATAGCTGCAATTTCTTCTTCAGAAAAAGAACGATTTGCTTGAAATATCCAAACACGTGATTCTTCGGGTAATGTATTAAAATCTACTAACATTTTTTATAAATTTTTCGAAAGCAAAAGTACAGATTTACATCCAATTTTTATCTCCTACTTCGGTCTTAAACAATAAATAATTTACAATTGGCTGCGCCATTGCTACTTTTATATGAGGAATTGTAATATGATTTGCTGCTGTATAAACAACCACAGATGCTAAATGACGTTTTTTCTGAAAAATAGTTTGCTTGAATTCAACAGATTGAATGGATTTTAGTTCTAAATAATCTGTAATCGTATCTATAATATTACCACTACCACTAATAAAATAGTTTTCATCGATGCTAAAATAATTCTTTTTATAACTTTGATTTATATGCCAAATGAGCAAAGTTAACAATGGTATATTAAGTAGTATCAAATATGAAGAAACAAAGTACAATGGGATATTTAACAATAACAGTGGAATTGCATACTGAATAGCTAAAACTCTCATAAAATATTTTTCAGGTTTATGAATTTGTGAATTTTCAGAAAAACCCTTATAGAATTTATCGATTAAATTATGAGCTTGCAAATCATCGAGAGCAATTATAGACATATATTCTTTTTGCTTTTTACTTTCCATAATTTGTGAAAACTGCAAACTATACAAGCTAAAATATTTTTTTAACCGGTTGGTACGCAGCCTGATATTTTGTATTTTATTTTTTTGAACATGAAGAGAAACCTTATTTAATAATCCTTTCGATATTTCTAAACCAGCCTTTGTATTAACAACTTTAAGGTTAAAATTTAAAATGAAAATTTTTAATAAAGAATACAAAAAACCCAAAAAAAGCAGTAAAACAAACAAGAATATATTGAATAGAATGGATTCAAATAACCCTGATGCACTTAAATTGAAAGAGCCTAAATGCGTGAATTTTATAAAATCTCTCAATGTATCGTAAATCCCTGAAAGTAAAGCTAAAACTAGCACTACACTCGTTAAATGATTTTCTGAAACGCCTTCTAAAATGAGCTGCTTTAATGATATTTTGAAATACAAATTGTCATTTTCTGTTGCTTCATCAACCTCATATTTATCGTTAATTAATAAGACCTCTTTTAAAACAAGCGCCATAGGTTTCGAAATTGCCTTAATTTCAATTTCCGTAGTATCATCACCAGCCGTTTCAATATTTAATGCCACTACATTTAAAATTTGCTGAACAAAGTTTTGTTTAATATGTATGTTTTGAATTTTGGACTTTTGAATACTTATTACTTCCTTTCTAAAAATTCCTTTATTGAGTATAAAATGGTTATTGTCTATATGGAATTTAAAAGTATAGTACTTTAAAAGGGCTGTAATAACTACAGAAATAAAAACAAATATTAAAACAATAATTATGGTAGCCTGATATTCTAGAAAAAAATGATCATTTTTAAAAATCCCAATTGCCACTACCAAAAATAAAGGCAAAATATTTTTAATTACTTTATATAAATTCTCAACAAAAATTACAGCAATACCCTTCGCAGATTGTAATGAAGGTTTTTCAAATTTATACGCTTCCATTTAAAAGCGTTGTTAAATAAACATTGATTGCTTCGGCGTCATTTTGAGATAATCCTCCTATAGATAAATCACTCCCCGAATCGCCGGCAGTATAAATTTTTAAAGTAGATAAATTAAATTTTCTTTCTAAAAGGGATCTTGAAATTTCTACATGCTGTACCCGGTTAAATGGTAGAATTGTAGTTGTAACTTGTAAATAGCCCTTTGAAAAAACAATGTCTTTTTCTCTTAATGCATACTTCCTGTTTTTAAAGCCTAATTTTAAAATACCGAGATGTATTAATAAGGCAAAACTTAATAAAGAAATAACTAAAGTGATTGAAAAATTTAATCCAGAATCTTCAATTAAAAAATTTGTTATAATTAAAACACTAATTAACGTAAGATAACTTATACCGTAATTGAATAACAAAATATAAAAATAAGACCTCTTTACAGAAACAAAATCAATGCTTTCTACTTTAGGAAGGGAATCAATATCTATTTGAATATTTGTAAACATTACTTAAAAACAGATTACTGATAAATAAACTGACGAATTAATTTATAAATCCTGAGCATTTGCAATTAACTCTGCAATATCCATAATAGCAACCTCAGACTCCTTTTCTTTGGCTTTAACACCATCTGTCATCATGGTATTACAAAAAGGACAACCTGCTGCAACAATATCTGGTTTAATTTCTAACGCTTGTTCAGTACGCTCTACATTTACATCTTTATTCCCTTTTTCTGGTTCTTTAAACATCTGAGCACCTCCTGCTCCACAACACAACCCCGTTTTCTTGCAGTTTTTCATCTCGATTAACTCAGCTTCTAACTTTTTAATTAAATCACGTGGTGCTTCGTAAACATTATTGGCACGCCCCAAATAACAAGGGTCGTGAAAGGTGATGCGTTTACCTTTAAATTGTCCACCCTCAACGGTTAATCGCCCATCATCTAAAAGTGTTTTTAAAAATTGGGTATGGTGCATAACTTCATAATTACCACCTAATTCAGGGTATTCATTTTTTATGGTATTAAAGCAATGAGGACACGCAGTAACTATTTTTTTTACTTCGTAGGCGTTTAAAACTTCAATATTAGTTACGGCTTGCATTTGAAACAAGAATTCGTTTCCGGCACGTTTTGCAGGGTCGCCTGTACAACTTTCTTCAGTTCCTAATACTGCAAATTCAACCTTAGCTTTATTTAATAATTTTACAAAGGCTTTGGTTATTTTTTTTGCTCTATCATCAAAACTCCCAGCACAACCTACCCAAAATAATACTTCGGGTTGTTTGCCTTGAGCCATAAATTCTGCCATTGTTGGAACTTTGAGTAATTCGCTCATTGTTTTATTTGTTTTGCGTTAGCGATTGTAGTGAAAATCCTTTTGCTTTTTTGCAAAAGATTGTAACGGAAAGCGCGACCCTTTTCGGGTAACGCCCCTATTATGTTTTTAATCGTTTTTCCAGTTTAATCTATCCATTTGGTTATAAGGCCATGGTGCACCGTTGTTTTCTATGTTGCTCATCATGTTATTTAGTTCGGTTGGTGCTGCACTTTGCTCCATCACTAAATAACGACGCATTTCTAATATGATTGAAAGTGGATCAATACTTACGGGGCAAGCTTCTACACAGGCGTTGCATGATGTACATGCCCACAACTCTTCTCTGGTAATATAGTCATCCAGTAGTTGTTTACCATCTTCTTTGAACTCACCATGATTAGTATCGATATTTTTACCTACCTCCTCTAAACGGTCGCGGGTATCCATCATAATTTTTCTAGGTGATAATTTTTTGCCTGTTAAGTTGGCAGGACATTCGCTAGTACAACGTCCACACTCAGTACAGGTGTATGCATTCAGCAATTGTACCCAACTTAAATCTTGCACATCACTTGCTCCAAATTTTGCAGGTATTTCATTTTCTGTTCCTTCAGCAGGTGTAGCAAATGGATCGACGTTGGGATCCATCATCATTTTTACTTCTTTCGTTACGGCCTCCAAATTATTGAACTTCCCTTTAGGTGTTAATTTTCCATAAAATGTATTTGGAAAGGCTAATAATATATGCAGGTGTTTAGAAAAATACAGGTAATTAAGAAATACTAAAATGCCAATAATATGTATCCACCAAGCAGTTCTTTCAATAAAATGAAGTGTAGTTTCTGGCAAACTACTAAAAAATGGGGTAATAAACTGACTTATTATGTTTCCTGAATTAATACTTTGAAAATGGCTATCGGTAGCGTTCATTATTAGAAACAAAGACATTAAAACCATTTCAAAATATAAAATGAAATTACCGTCATTTTTAGGCCAACTTGTCATTTCACTTTTCCAGAAACGCGCTATTTTTAAAATATTTCTACGTATCCAAAATATAGTAACCGCTATTAAAACAAATACAGCTAATACTTCAAATGAACCTATTAGAAACCCATAAATTGAAGTTGGTAATACAGATAAACCTATCCGATGGGTGCCAAAAATACCGTCGATTATAATTTCTAAAACTTCAATATTGATAATTATAAAACCAATATAAACTACCACATGTAAAAGCCCTGAAACAGGACGACGCACCATTTTGCTTTGCCCCAAGGCAATCATGGCCATGTTTTTCCAACGTTGTGGTTTATTATCCGAAATATTTATATCCCGACCTAACTTAATATTACGAATGAGCTTCTTTACATTTTTGATAAAAAAACCAATACCAATACAAAGTATAATGGTAAAAAGTATATTTGGTAAATACGGCATGCGATATTAGTTAGTTGTTGGTTCGGTATAAGGAATTTCCTTTTTTGATAAAATTCTGAAATAACGTTTTGGGTGCAGTTTTATATCTAAAAGTAAAGCTTCCATTTCTTTCGTGGCTCCTTCTAAATTATTATATAAAGAATCGTCCTTCAATAGTTTACCAAGAGTTCCATCACCTTTTTCGATAGTGGCTAAAACGCTATTTAGTTTTTCTATTGTACTATTTAAGGTCTCTACTGTTGCACCTACATTTGCATTTTTTAGATCGGTAGTAAGTACTGCAATATCTGAACTTATAGTTTTAAATTTTTCTAGGATGGCCGTAATATTTTTATCGTTGTTAGATATAACTGAATTAACAGAATTCGACGTCGTTTTAAACGATTTTAGAGTGTAATTTAACTCTTCAATGGTGCGCTTTAAACCTGCTTCGGAATTATCATTAACCAATCTATTCACACTAAGCATCAATGAATCTGTTGATTTTAATGCCGAATCTAAATTATCGGTTACACCAGAAAAGTTTTTTGAAAGGTTGGTTATTAAGCCAAACTCCACCTCTGATTCTAGTAAATCACCTGGTTTTGCCTGCTCTCCTTCATGACTTATAAGAATGGCCAAGGCGTTGCCTCCCATAAAACCAGTTTCGTACATTTTGATTTTACTGCTTTTAGAGAATTTTAATTTCTCACTTACTGTAAAAGCAACTCTTGTTTTTCCTGTTTCATAATTATAAGAGATGTCTTCAATCTTTCCAACGTTGTTCCCATTTACAGTAACTGCCGATGATTTATCTAAAGCATTATAATCAAATTCGGTATAAAAAACATCGGTAGGCTCAAATAAGTTTCTCCCTTTCAAATAATTAAATCCAAATATAAAAAGGGCTATACCCGCTAATACCAATATGCCTGTTTTAACTTCTCTTGTTATTTTCAATGTAAATAGAATAAATGTTAGAAATACAAATTTAAAATAAATTTAAAAAGAACCTCTTTTAATTAGCAGTTGTTTTTAAAGCATCTGTTAAGCTGATTTTTTTACCATCTTTAAAGGCTACAATAAAACAAGATTTGTATCCTTTTTTTACAGCTTCCTCTTCCAACAGTTTAATGGTTTCGTAATTAGAAGTATTACCATAGAAATACTTAAACAAACCTTCTTCCTTTTCTCTGGTTATATTTTGTAACCCTTTAAAATTATTAGGCTTTGTGTCTAGTGCTTTTGAAGTTGCCGCTATTTGAACTTTATAAGCTATGGATGGATTAACTATGGGTTTTGTTTCGGTAGGTTTTGAGGTTGTTGGAACTTCCGCCGTTTTTGTAGCAGGTGCTGTTGTTCCTTTAAAAACAAAATCGCCCACATTACCATCTAAAGTATGTTTATATTCTAAAATAGCATTGGCAATTGCTGTAGAAATTTCATTTTGACCTTTTTCAGAATTTAAATAGGCGCCTTCTTCTCTGTTTGTAACAAAACCAGTTTCAATTAAAACACTTGGCATTGCCGTTTGGTGGATTACCCATAAACTAGCTTGTTTTACGCCTCTACTCTTTCTATTGTATTTTGAAGTAAAATTCTTTTCTATCAAACTTGCCAGCAAGATACTTTGGTCTGTATATTCTTCTTGACTAAACAAAATACTCATGAAGGATTCTGGTGAATTAGGATCGAAACCTTTATAATGTTTCTCATAATCATCCTCCAAATAAATTACTTCGTTTTCTGCTTTAGCAACCTCTAAATTCTGATTTGCATTACCTACTGCCAAAACATAGGTTTCAGTACCTGAAGCTTCTGTGTGATGTGCATTACAATGTATAGACACAAATAAATCGGCGTTCGCATTATTTGCTATTTTTGGACGATCTTTAAGTTCTATAAATACATCGGTAGTTCTTGTATAAACCACTTTTATGTTCGGATTCTTTTCAAGGATAGCTCCAACCTGAAGCGTTACTTTTAAAGCGATATCTTTTTCTTTGTAGCCGTATTTTGAGTGTTTGCCGGGGTCTTTTCCACCGTGACCTGCATCTAAAACCACTATAAATTTGTCTACAGCCGTCTTCTCATCCGTGCTACGAAACGATAAAAAAGTTAATACTATTATAAATAATACGAAAAGGGATACTTTATACGTTTTCATGGGGTAATTCTTTTTGTTTTTAAATAGGTTCACATTTAACATTAACTATAATTATCCTAATGAATAATTAAGTTTCTTTTACATTTTAACCATCAAAAAACTTGGTTTATTACTCGAAAAAGTTATGTCCAAGTTTAATTTAAAATTTAATTGAATAATAAATTTAATCACAGAAAAATATATGTAATTTTGGCTTTTCAAAAATCGAGCCATACTTTTACAAAAATACATTTAAAAGCGTTGCACACAAACAACTTTAAAATACTTTTTGCAATTAGTTTTACAATGTTTATTAACATGGTAAGCTTTGCACAAGACCTCCCTAAGGGAGGAGTCCCCATAGACCGAAGTGTTAAAGATAGTATCAATATTTCTATTGACACTATGGCTGTTACAACACCTAATGTAAAAGCTAAAGACAGCATTGTAAACGATTCTATCGTTCCTAAAAAGGAATTATTAGAACACATTGTTAAATACCATGCTAATGATTACACGAAATTTAATCAAAAAGAAAACAAGCTATATTTACATAACGAAGCTACAATTGATTATGGTGATATGAATATTGCGGCGGGCAGCATCACCATAGATTATAAGAAAAACACTGTTTATGCAAGAGGCATTAAGGATTCTTTAGGTGGGTATACGCAAAAACCCGTATTTACTCAGGGCGCTAATGTTGTAGAACCCGATTCTATAATTTTTAACACAAAATCTAAAAAAGCACTTATTTTCAATTCTAAAACAGAACAAGGAGAAGGTAAAATAATTGCTTCTATTACAAAAAAAGAAAATGATTCTGTTTACTTTTTAAAAAATGCAAGATATACTACGGCAGAGAATGAAGAAGATCCAGAATATTATATCCGTTTACTTAAAGCTAAAATTGTACCAGGCAAAAAAATAATAACGGGTGCTGCTGGTTTATATATATATGATATTCCAACTCCGGTTTGGTTACCCTTTAGTTTCTTTCCTCAGTCTGAAAAACAAACATCAGGGGTTATTATTCCTAGTTTTGGTGAAGATAATGACCGTGGTTACTTTTTACAAAACGGTGGGTATTACTTAGCTATTAGCGACTATGTAGATTTAGCCATAATGGGTGATTATTATACCAATGGTAGTTATGGTTTTCGTTTAGAAAACGCTTACAAAAGACGCTATAAATATTCTGGAAGTATGACTTTTAGATATGAAAGCCAAATAAACAGTGAACGTGGATTCTCCGATTATTCAAAATCAACAATATACAATTTAAGATGGTCGCATAGTCAAGATTCAAAATCAAACCCAAATTCACGATTTTCTGCTTCGGTAAACTTAGGGAGTAGTTCCTATTATCAAAACTCTTTAAATCAGGTTAATTTTAGTAATAGATTTAATAATACGTTATCATCATCTATTTCCTACTCTAAAACGTTTCAGGGAGAACCTGAGGCAAGTGTTAGCCTAACAGCCACTCACTCACAAAACACACAAACGCAACAAATTAACATGACGCTTCCCACCTTTCAGGGAACTTTGAGTAGAATTTATCCGTTTGCCCCCAAAACGGGATCTAAAAACGGCATTATTCAAAACATCAATTTACAGTATAGTTTGAGAGGCGAAAACAGCATTCAAACCACCGATTCTTTATTCTTTAAAAAGGAAATGTTTGATGATGCTGAAACAGGTTTTCAACATACTATACCTTTAACTACTAATTTCAAATTATTTAAATATTTTAGTTTAAGTGCAAGTAGTAGTTTTAATGAAGTTTGGACCTTTAACACCATTAATAAAACATACGATGCTGTAACCAAAACAACAACAACGGAAGATTTAACTGGTTTTGATGCCTTTAGAACCTATAATTTTAGTACTAGTATAGGTACTACAATTTATGGAATGTTCAATTTTGAAAAAGATGGAAAAGACTCTAAGTTAAAGGCTATAAGACACGTAGTGCGGCCTTCCATAAGTTATAATATAAACCCCGCTTTTGATAAATATTACGAAAGTGCCGAGGTAGTAAATGCCGATGGTTTAACCGCTGCAGAAGTGGAGCTTTTACAATCCAGCTCTGCCTTGCAATACACCCGTTTTGAAGGTGGACAGTTTGGGTCTCCTGGCAAAACGTTTTCTAGTTCTATGAGTTTCTCTGTATCTAATAATTTAGAAGCCAAAGTACGGGATAAGGATAGTACAGCTACCGAATCTAAAAAAATAATTCTATTAAACAACCTTAACTTTTCTACATCTTATAATTTTGCAGGCGACTCACTGCAGTGGAGCCCGGTTCGTGTAAGTGGTGGTACCCAAATTTTTAATAATAAAATGAGTATTAATTTTGGTGCAACCTTGGACCCATATGCACTAAACAACAATAACACACGAATTAATAAATTTAATATTGAAAATGGTGGGAGCCTTTTCAGGTTAACAAGTGCAAATCTTACAACCAGCTGGTCTATTTCCAGTAAGGAAGGTGGTAAAAAGAATGATAACAGCCAATCTCGAAAGGAAAATTTACAAGGTGGCGGGCGTGATGATGATTTATTTGGTGTATCTCAAGACTTTTCTAACCAACAATTTGATGATACAAAAAAAGACCAGGAAGAAAAACCTAGTGAATACTATAATTTCAAAATTCCATGGAGTTTACAACTGGCCTATGCCGTAAATTACTCCAATAGCTCCAGACAAAATGAAATTTCTTCTCACTCTTTAATGTTTTCCGGAGATATTCAGTTAACACAAAAATGGTCCATTGGAGCATCATCTGGGTACGATTTAAAAAATGCAGGATTTACATCAACCCAATTGCGATTTGAACGTGATTTGGATAGTTGGCGAATGAATTTTAGTTGGGTACCTTTTGGAACATATTCTTCTTGGAATTTCTTTATCGGAATTAAATCTAGTATGTTACAAGATTTAAAATACGAAAAACGAAACCAAGGTGATAGAGAGCTTTAAAAAACAAAAAAATTAAATATAATTAACATGAAAAAAGTTATTAATACACCTAAAGCACCAGCTCCAATTGGACCTTATAATCAGGCTATTTTAACTGGAAACACTCTTTATACTTCAGGCCAAATAGCAATCAACCCGGTAACAGGAGAACTTGTTTTAACAGATATTAAAAATGAAACAAAACAAGTAATGCAAAATTTACAGGCAGTTTTAGAGGCGGCTGAAATGACTTTTGCTAATGTAATTAAATCATCAATTTTCATAAGTGATATGGATGATTTTGCTCAGATTAATGAGATTTATGGCAGTTATTTTGATGAAGCCAATGCTCCAGCGCGTGAAACTGTTCAAGTAGCACGTTTACCAAAAAATGTAAATGTTGAAATTAGTATGATTGCAGTAAAATAATTTTTATCATATTATTTTAGGCTTAAAAAACTTAGTTGGAATAAGTAATTAATAATTCTTTTAGCTTTGTAACCTCAATAGGTTTTGCTAAAAAATCATCAATACCAGCTAATTTTGCATTCACTATATCCACATCAAAAGCACTAGCAGATACCGCAATAATTGGAGTTTTTAATTCTGAATATTTTGCGGTTTCTTTTATCGCTTTTGTAGCTTGATATCCATCCATGTCTGGCATGTAAATATCCATAAAAATCATATCGAAGTCTAAAATTTTATATAACTCCACAGCTTCTAAACCATTTTTAGCGAAAGTACAATCAGCTCCTTGCTGTTCCAACAAAAATTTAATCACTTTTTGGTTCATTCGGTTATCCTCCGCTACCAGAACACTGAATTTTTCAGATAAAATAGGTTTTTCATTTTCAACCTCTGTTTCCACATTAAGTGTTTTTTTGAATTGAAGTGTAAAATAAAAAGTAGAACCTTCGTTTTCTTTGCTTTCCAATTTTAATTCGCCACCCATTAATTTCACTAGTTTATGAGAAATAGATAAGCCTAAACCTCCGCCTCTATAATCTTTCAAAATTCTTGAGTTATATAATTTGGGATCGTAAAACACTTTCTTAATTTCATCGGCTCTCAAGCCAATACCAGTATCTTTAATGTAAAAAGAAACAATTTGCTCATCATCGATACTAACGGTTTGATCAACTATTATTGAAATTTTGCCTGTATTTGTAAACTTTATGGCATTGTTAATCAAATTAATCATAATCTGCTGAATACGCATGGAATCACCCAAAAGAAAGTATTTTCGCTTATCATCAACCAAAAACTTGTATTCAAATTGCAATCCCTTCTCCCAAGCCTGATATTCAAAAATTTTAAAAAGTTTTGATAAATCTGAATTTAAATCTATGGCCAGTAAATTGAGTTCTATATCGTCTTCCCTTTCCAAATCGGCGTTACTTGTAACCATATCAACCAATTGAAGTAAATGTCTAGAAGAATATTCGGCAATTTCTACCTGTGCTTTTTGATCTGCATCTAAATTGGTTTGCTTCAGAATATTCAACATACCTAAAATGGTACTTAAAGGTGTACGGATTTCATAACTCATATTCTCCAAATAAATGGATTTATGGTCGGCAAGCTTATTAACTTCGTCTAGACTCGTTCTTAACTCCTTAATTCTTAAATTTAAATTCGAAATTTTAAGCTCGTTTTTTAATTGATTTCTAAAAAAATATTGCAAAATAAAAATCTGTGCAATTGAGATGCCCAATAAAAACAGTATTATAACACCATTATTCATTTTCTCTTCAAGAAAAAAATAGGCCAATAGCAATACAAGCACAATAAATATCAAAATGATTATAGATAATAATCGTTTCGTTTTTATAGATTTAACAAACTGTAATGGAAATCTCATATAATAAGTACTCGTTTTAACAAACTTATCCATAATAATATTAATTAACAAAAGTATTATTGCTATTTAAAGTCAATACTTAAATTTGTTTTAATTAAATTTATCACTTCATAAAATTCACTTTCAAAAGACAATAATAAACTAGTACATGCGCATAGAATATGATATAAAACTTGGATTTAAGGATGTGATGATTCGTCCAAAACGCTCTACATTGAAAAGTAGATCGGAAGTAAGTTTAGAACGTGAATTTAAATTTTTACACAGTCCAATTTCTTGGTCGGGAATTCCAATAATTGCAGCAAATATGGATACCGTAGGCACCTTTGAAATGGCCAGGGCTTTATCAAAACAAAAACTATTTACGGCAATACACAAGCATTATTCTCTGGATGATTGGAGTGTTTTTTCATCCAATTTACCTGAAGGTATTGAAAATTTTATAGCCGTAAGTACAGGTATTAGCAAAAAAGACTCCGAGCATTTAGCAACCGTGTTTAAGCAAAACCCCTACCTTAAATTTATTTGTATTGACGTAGCTAACGGCTATTCTGAACATTTTGCTAATTTTGTAAAACAAACTAGAATGCGTTATCCAGACAAAGTTATTATTGCAGGAAACGTAGTTACAGGTGAAATGGTTGAAGAATTATTACTTTCTGGTGCTGATATAGTAAAGGTAGGAATTGGTCCAGGATCGGTATGTACCACACGTATAAAAACCGGGGTTGGTTATCCACAACTTTCTGCAATAATTGAATGTGCAGATGCGGCGCACGGTTTAGGAGGACAAATAATTAGTGATGGTGGATGTACCATACCTGGTGATATAGCAAAAGCCTTTGGTGCAGGAGCCGATTTTGTAATGCTAGGTGGTATGCTTGCCGGACATACTGAAAGTGGTGGTGAAATTATTGAAAAAGATGGAAAACCATATCGTAAATTTTATGGTATGAGTTCATCAACCGCAATGGAAAAACACGTTGGTGGCGTGGCCGATTATCGAGCAAGCGAAGGAAAAACCGTAGAAGTTCCCTATAGAGGTGATGTTGAAAACACTTTGCAAGATATTTTAGGTGGTTTAAGAAGTACTTGCACCTATGTTGGCGCACAACGTTTAAAAGAACTAACAAAACGAACAACGTTTATTAGAGTAAACGAGCAAGAAAACAGAGTTTATACAAATTAATTTATAATTTAAGCAAAATTAAAGTCACACGTATTTTTACATTATGAAGCAAATAATAACATTTGGAGAAGTTTTGATGCGATTATCGCCAGAAGGAAACAAAAAATTTATACAAGCCAATTTATTAGAGTTCTATTTTGGTGGTACCGAAGTTAATGTTGGAATTTCAATAGCCAATTTTGGTGAAAAAGTTAAACATATTAGTTGCGTTTCCAACGATTTTGTTGGAGATACGGCGATTTCATATATTCAAAAATTTGGTGTGAGTACTTCTGCTATAGTACGCTCAAACAGACCCTTGGGTGTTTATTTTTTAGAAGTTGGTGCTGTAATGCGACCAAGTGCAATATCTTATAACCGTTCACATTCTTCGTTTTCCGACATTAAACCAGAAATGGTAAAATGGGAAAGTATTTTAAGAAAAGGGAAATGGGTACATTGGACAGGAATTACTCCTGCACTTAGTAAAGGTGCCTATGACACCCTTAAAGCAGGTTTAAAAATTGCTAAAAAACTAGGCATTCCTGTAAGTTCAGATCCTACTTACCGTAAAGGGTTGTGGCAATATGGCGAAAATGCAAAAGATGTATTAATGGATTTACTTTCTTACTCTACCATTTTTATTGGAGGTATCGATGAAATTAATGAAGTTTTGGGCACAAAATACAGTTATTCAAATGATGATTTTATTGAAGCAAGTAAGCATTTAATGAACGATTTTCCTTCTATTGAAAAGGTTTTCGATAAAATACGTACCCCTATAAATGCGTCTTGGCACAAGATAAGAGCTAGAATGTGGAACGGGAAAGAATTTAGAGAAACGAGCGATTTCGATATAACACATATTATTGATAGAATTGGTACTGGAGATGCTTTTGCTGCTGGATTAATTTATGGTTTACAAAAGTTTGACGACTACAAATCCATGGAATTTGCAAGTGCTGCCTGTGCTTTAAAACACACTTACGAAGGAGATGTTAACTATGCCAATGTTGCAGAAGTTACAGGAATTCTTGATGGGAATGTTTCTGGTAGATTTAACCGATAATTTATTTTAGAGACACAAAATATACTTAAACACCTGTTAAAAAAATTGATTTTTTTAACAGGTGTTTAAGTAATAACCGCTTTGATGTATAAATATTTATTTTTTATCAGAAAAAAAAAGTCCTTAAAATTATAAAAATGCTAATTTAAATTTAAAAAAATAAGCATTATATATTCTTTTACTTTTTTATGCAGTTCCTTTACATTTCAGATAAAAATCACTTAAATTGTAATCTCAATAATTGGATTATTTATGGCTTTAAAAATAGTAATTTCACACAAAACGCTTTACAAATACGACAGGTCCGTGTCGTTATCTCCTCACATTTTCAGATTGCGTCCTGCACCACATAGCAGAACACCAATTGAAGCTTACTCAATAAAAATAAAACCTGAAAATCAGTTTTTCAATTGGCAACAAGACCCCTTCGGAAACTATTTAGCACGTTTAATTTTTCCTGAAAAAACAAAAGAGTTGTCTATTGAAGTTGAAATTATTGCCGACTTAAAAACCATCAACCCATTCGATTTCTTTGTTGAAGAGTATGCTGAAGAATATCCTTTTGAATACAATGAAACGGTAAAAAAAGAACTTCTACCCTATCTCGAAATTACAGATAAAGGGAAATTGTTGCAAGACTTTTTAAAAACGATAGATAAAACACCTCGAAAAACCATTTATTTTTTAATTGATATCAATAGAAAAATATATGAATTACTAAAATATAATATACGTTTAGACCCTGGAGTTCAAACATGTGAAGAAACTCTTAAGTTAAAAAGTGGTTCCTGTAGAGATTACGCTTGGTTATTTGTGCAAACATTACGCCATTTAGGTTTTGGCGCACGCTTTGTTTCTGGTTACTTGGTTCAACTAAAATCTGATGAAAAATCATTAGATGGTCCTTCTGGCCCTGAAGAAGATTTTACTGATTTACATGCCTGGGCTGAAGTATATATTCCTGGCGCTGGTTGGATTGGTTTTGATGCTACCTCAGGCTTATTAGCTGGCGAAGGGCATATTCCTTTAGCTTGTACTCCTTCTTTTGAAAGTGCTGCCCCAGTAAGTGGAATGAGTGATGTGTGTGAAACTGAGTTCTTTTTTGAAAACTCGGTAACTCGTATTTTTGAGTCTCCTCGTGTTACCAAACCATATACAGATGAGCAATGGGATGCAATAAACACATTAGGTTATAAAGTTGAAAAAGACTTAAAAAAGGGGGACGTAAGACTTACCATGGGTGGAGAACCCACTTTTATTTCCATTGATGATATGGAAGGTGAAGAATGGAATACCGAAGCAGATGGAGATCACAAGCGAAAACTTGCCCGAAATTTGGCTGCTAAATTATATGATGAATTTAGTGAAAATGGTATCGTGCATCAAGCACAAGGAAAATGGTATCCTGGTGAACCGTTACCAAGATGGAATATAGAATTATGCTGGAGAAAAGATGGTAA
Source organism: Mariniflexile sp. (assembly GCF_041583155.1). Lineage (GTDB taxonomy): Bacteria > Bacteroidota > Bacteroidia > Flavobacteriales > Flavobacteriaceae > Mariniflexile. Next base: position 60,130 of record NZ_JBFHGK010000015.1, on the reverse strand, counting down.
ATCTATGTGGAGACATAGAAACAAAGATTTGTTTTCAATGTTTTCTACTGATAATAGCGAATTACCAAAAGATGCTGATAAGTTGTTTTTAGAAACCCTAACAACGTTTTTAGGAATCACAGATCAAACCATAAAACCTACCTACGAAGATAGCTTCTATTTTCTTTGGGAAGAAAGTAAAATGCCCATTGATATAGACCCAACTGAAGAGGATGGTAATATGTTGGTTAAAGATAAATTGAAAGAAATTTTAAAGTCAGGCACCTCAAAACCTGTTGGTTATGTGCTTCCATTAAACAATTATAAAAATAAATGGTTTACTTCAAATTGGACATTCAGACGTAATCACATCTTTTTATTACCAGGTAATTCCCCCATTGGTTTAAGGTTACCATTAGATTCTCTTTTAAGAAATCCAAAACAAAAAGAGTTTCCGGTTATAGAACAGGATCAATTTTCTAAACAAGAAGATTTACCTCAATATTTCTATTCTGTTTTAGTAAGACGTGAGAAATTCCTAAAAAACAAATTAGATCCGTATGAGGATGAGTTTTTCATAAGAACCGCATTATGCGCTGAAATTAGAAACGGAAAACTTCATTTGTTTTTACCTCCTACACATTCAGCAGAAGTGTTTTTAAATCTGATAGCATCTATCGAAGCTACTGCAGCAAAATTAAATATACCAGTTATCTTAGAAGGTTACAGTGCTCCTAAAGACAACCGTTTGGAGTCATTGAAAATAACCCCAGATCCAGGTGTTATCGAAATTAACGTACACCCTTCTAAAAACTGGGCTGAACTAACCAACACCACTTTTAAACTGTATGAGCATGCCAAACAATCCCGTTTAGGTACTGTAAAATACATGATTGATGGTAAACATACCGGCACTGGTGGTGGTAACCACGTTACTCTTGGAGGACTTACTCCTGCGGATAGTCCATTATTAAGAAAACCTAGTTTGCTACGAAGTCTTTTAACATTTTGGCAGCACCACCCTGGTTTATCCTATTTATTTTCAGGGGCTTTCGTTGGGCCAACTAGTCAGGCACCACGTGTAGATGAAGGTCGATTAGAAAATTTATATGAATTAGAAATCGCATTTAGTAACATCCCTAAAGACGGCGAGGTTCCTTTTTGGTTAACAGATAGATTATTCCGTCATTTATTAACAGATTTAACTGGAAATACGCACCGTGCAGAATTTTGCATCGATAAAATGTATTCACCAGATTCATCTTCAGGTCGTTTAGGAATATTAGAACTTCGTGCCTTTGATATGCCTCCGCATCCTCAAATGAGTTTGATGCAAAATTTATTGGTTAGAACATTAGTAGCTTGGTTCTGGAAAACACCATACGAACATAAATTAATTCGTTGGGGTACAGAATTGCACGATAAATTTTTAATTGAACACTTTGTAAAAGAAGATATAAGTAGCATTGTCATGCAATTAAATCAAGCGGGCTATGAGTTTAGTGAAGATTGGTTCGATCCATTTTTTGAGTTCAGATTCCCTTTATTAGGTTTGAAAACAATAGGAGATATTCACTTAGAATTGCGAGCTGCTATTGAACCTTGGCACGTATTAGGAGAAGAAATGACTGGCGGTGGTACATCTCGCTATGTAGATTCTTCAACCGAACGTGTACAAATTAAAGTTTCTAATTTTATTAATGAAAGATATATTATAACTTGCAACGGTGTAAAAGTGCCTTTGAAAAAAACAAAAATAAATGGTGTGTATGTTTCAGGTATTCGATATAAAGCTTGGAATCCGTATTCTTCACTTCACCCAACCATTGGTGTTGATACTCCTTTGGTGTTTGATGTAGTTGATACTTGGAACAAACATTCTATTGGAGGGTTCACTTATTTTGTTTCGCATCCTGGTGGACGTTCATATGAAACCTATCCGGTAAATAGTTATGAAGCTGAATCTAGACGTATTAATCGTTTTTGGGATATTGGACACACACAAGGTGAATTGGAAAAAGTAAAAGAAAACTTCATTGATGAGAAGGAATTCGAAGACTTTAAAAACAAATTAAACTCGAACAAATTTAAATATAAAGAATTAGAAATAAATTCTGAATTTCCGAATACCCTCGATTTAAGAAAAAAATAAAGATTGATGCTGATTGATAAAAATGCCCTGTTTAAGAATTATTTTTCTGAATTTCGTAACAACGACGAAGTCCTAAAATCAAATATGGCTGTAAATCCTGATTGGGAAAAATTATTAAATAATTTAACCCAGATGGGTACGGAAACCTTAATCTCAAAACAAAATGAGATTGATTGGTTAATGGATGAAAATGGGGTAACCTACAATGTTTATAACGACCCGAAAGGCATGCATCGTGCTTGGGAACTAAATATTGTTCCCTTTATTATTCATCAAAAGGAATGGGTAACAATTGAAAAAGGTATTAAGCAACGCTCGGAATTATTAAATTTAGTTTTAAAAGATATTTATGGCGAGCGTAAACTTATAAAAAATGGCATTATACCACCGGAAGTCATTTATGCACACCGTGGATTTTTAAGACAATGCGACCAAATTCAATACAAAACAGCAAAGAATTTATTAATACATTCGGCAGATTTAGCTCGTGGTCCAGACGGCCAGCTTTGGGTGGTTAATGATAGGGCTCAGGCTCCTTCCGGAATGGGTTATGCCCTAGAAAATCGATTTTCAATAGGTAGGATATTGCCTGATATTTTTAAGGACATTAATGTTAAACAACCTTCAAATTTCTTTTTCGATTTTAACCAAATGCTGGTTGAAGCGGCTCCTCAAAACAAAGAAAATCCTAACATCGTAATTCTTACTCCGGGACCACTAAACGAAACCTATTTTGAACATGCTTATATGTCATCTTTCTTAGGCTACCCGTTGGTTACTGGTAACGACTTGGTTGTGAGAAGCGGTAAAATTTGGATGAAATCCCTTAAAGAACTAAAACAGGTTGATGTTATTTACAGACGGGTTGACGACGTATTTATGGACCCCTTAGAACTGCGTGAAGACTCCTATTTGGGTGTAGCAGGTTTGTTAGATGTTGTTCGTGAGCAAAACGTTACCATAGTAAACCCAATTGGTAGCGGTGTTATAGAAAACTCAGGTTTAATACCTTTTATGAATGCTATTTGTAAATACTTTTTTAATGAAGAGTTAATTTTACCGCAAATTGCATCTTGGTGGTGTGGACAAGAAAAAGAACGTAATTACGTTCTAAACAATTTACCTAATTTAGTAGTAAAACGTATTGATAGATCAAATAGAGAAAATATCTTTTTCTGTGAATTTTTGAAACCTGATCAACTTGAAAAGTTAAAAAATGAAATTTTATCTAATCCGTTTGTTTTTGTTGCACAAGACCGTATAACGTTTTCAACAGCCCCCGATTTTGTTAATGGTAAATTAGAGCCAAGAAAAGTGCTATGTCGCATTTTCTCAGTAGCTAAAAAAAATAGCTATGAGGTAATGCCGGGTGGCTTAGTGCGTGTGGCAGCAGAGCGCGAAAACTTATTTGTTTCTAACCAGCGTGGAGGTGTAAGTAAAGATTTTTGGGTGGTTAGTGATGAACCCCAAACCAGTATTCAAAATTATGCATGGGATAATACCACAAAAAATTCAATTTCCGGAATCAACGACTTACCAAGTAATACTGCTGAAAACTTATATTGGTCTGGTAGGTATTTGGGTAGAGCTTTAGTTACGGCTCGTTTTTTAAGGACGGTTCTTAATAAAATGAGTACCGAACAGTATAATCAAAAAAAGCCGCAATCCGAAAGTTTACTACTTTTGTTGCAATCTGTAACTAATATTACTTCTACCTTTCCAGGATTTGTTGGAAAAGAAGCCGAAATTGCTTTAAATAATCCTCTTCAGGAAATTGTATCTTTAATGTTAGATAAGGATAGATCGGGTGGTTTTGCTCAAACATTATCTAGTTTTAATAATTCATATTACACACTCCGAAATTTATGGTCCAAAGATATGTGGCGTGTATTTGATGGTATTCAAAAAATATGGAAACGTTTTGAAGAAGATGATGATAAAACCTCCATTCCAGCACTTACTAAAGTATTAGATCGGATTATAACAAGACTCATCGCTTTTATGGGGCTTATTGAAGAAAGTATATTGGTAGAGCAAGGATTACTATTGTATTTTATAGGTTTACAAACCGAACAAGCCATGATGAACATTGCAAAATGCCGTTCACTTCTGGTTGTAAATTACAAACAACAGCCTCAATATGAAATATTAGAATCCTTATTAACCAGCCATGAAAGTTTAAATATTTACCGTTACAGTTATCGTTCATATTTAAGTATTGAAAATGTTATTCACCTGATACTATTAGATACGGAATATCCAAAATCGTTAACTTATCAACTTCGTCGCATACAAAAAGATATTGATAGACTACCGCATTCCGAAATTAATGGTAAGGCTACACTTTGTCAAAAATTCATTTCAGTAGCTAATACCAAAATTAGAAGTTTAAATATTGAATCGCTTTTGGAATTAGATAATGATGATATTTTAAGACAAAATTTAGATGATGAACTCGCTGAATTGAGTGATTTACTACATGAAACTTCATTAGCTATTTCCGATACCTATTTTAACCATTCGTATCAACAAAAACAGTTGGTGAATCAAAATTTCCCGTTATAATTATGGATTTTAAAGTATCACATACAACACATTATTATTACGAAAGTGGGGTAACCTTTTGCCATAATATTGCTACCTTAAAGCCTAAAAACATGGTAGGGCAAACTTTATTGGAGTATGACTTAGAAATTAGCCCAGAACCTGCAGAAATTACCGAACGATTGGATTTTTTTGGAAACACTATAACCAGATTTTCTATTCAAAAACACCATACCGAATTAATTGTAACAGCAAAAAGTAAAATAGCTCGAGATTATACATTGCAACCAGATATTGAAAATTCAGAAACTGGAAAAGCGATAACTTTAAAAGAGGCTCTAGCTATTTTAAAAACAAATACCGCAGAAACAATTGAAGTGAAGCAATACATTTTGGAATCTATATTCATTGCTAAAATTTCAGATGAAATTAAAAATTATGCGGAAAAATCTTTTAAACCAAATCGGTCTATTTTTGAAGCATCGTATGAGTTGATGCAACGAATTTATACTGAGTTTGATTTCGATTCAGAATTTAGTACCATTGCAACACCAATCCAAGAAGTTATAAAAGAGAAAAAAGGTGTTTGCCAAGATTTTGCGCAAATAGCTATTGCCTGTGTACGTTCTATGGGACTACCTGCACGGTACGTAAGCGGATATATTGAAACTTTACCGCCTCCAGGAAAAGAAAAACTTATTGGTACTGATGCATCCCATGCATGGTTTTCGGTTTATATCCCTACGTTTGGTTGGGTGGATTTTGACCCCACAAACAATCAAATTCCGAAAAACCAACATATAACAGTATCTTGGGGTCGCGACTATTATGATGTACCTCCTCTGAAAGGTGTTATTTATAGTGCAGGAAAAAATAAAATGAGCGTAGCAGTTGATATTAGGCCTGCAGTTTAACATGCTTCTAATTTTAGTCTTTTTTTAAGATAATACGTAACAATTGTACTTTCTAAAATTATTAATTTCGCTATATTCTAAAATAGTAAATCAATAAAATTCATTCAAAAATAGTATATGAAAACTTTACAAAATAAAAAAGCACTTATAACCGGTGGCAGCAGAGGTTTAGGAAAGGCAACAGCTATAGCATTTGCAAAAGAAGGTATTGATGTGGCTATAACTGGGAGAAATGAGGCCAACTTAAAAGAAACAGTTGCTGAATTGGAAGCATTTGGTATTACTGCCACTTACGCCGCATTTGATGTAGCGAATTATAACGAGGTTAAAACAGGTATTAACAATATCATACAATCATTTAACACCATTGATATTTTAGTAAACAATGCTGGAATTGCCGCTTTTGGAACTTTAAACGATATGGACGTAAACTTGTGGAGTAATATAATTCAAACCAACCTTATGGGAATGTATTATGTAACTAAAGAGGTGTTACCGTATATGATTAAGCAAAATGAGGGGGATATTATAAATGTATCATCTACAGCAGGTTTAAGTGGTAATGCAACAACATCGGCTTATTCTGCATCTAAATTTGCAGTAATAGGTATGTCGGAATCATTAATGAAAGAAGTTCGTAAAAACAACATTCGCGTGTGCACTTTAACGCCTAGTACCATTGCCTCAGATATGTCTATTGAACTAGGTATTGCAACAAAAGATTCAGAGGATAGTGTTTTACAACCAGAAGATTTCGCAGAATTAATTGTAGCCGGATTGAAATTACCACGAAGAGCAATGCTTAAAGGAGCTTCTTTATGGTCAACAAACCCATAAAGTTAATTCTTTTCAAAAAAAAAAATTAAAAACAGCTAGTTAAATTAATCTTAGGATAGTTTCTGGCTGTTTTTTTGTATTCTATAACAAAGGAATTTTATAACAGATAATACGTTTTTATTGTTTTTTAAAGTTTAGTCATTTACTCCGTTAATATCTTTATTTTGGATTTTACATCTTTAATAGTACTCATATTATTTTCAATGTTCTTCATTGCGATTTCGATAAAACCTAAATGCGTATCACAATAAAAGTTGTGACCAGGTTCATTCTTTTTTTCTTCTAAATGTAATTCCGATTTTTCTAGATAATCTTTATAAATCCAAAATGGACCATTACTCTGTATAAATTCAATTGATTTATAAACATCAACTAAATCTGCTAATTTTTTATTGAATATTAAGTGAAGTTCATTTTTCGGAACACTTTGATAAATATCTAATTGTAAAGTATGAAACACACTTGAAGTAAATTGGTAGGCTTCTCTTTGTTTGAATAATTCTTGTAATTCAAGATGCTTTTCGGATAGCAAATCAAGAGTTTTATTTTGGTTATTCAAGTCATTAACAATCATTTGTTTTTTTCTCGACAAATCAATTTTTTGCTTTATCCAACTAACTAGTAAAATTAAAGTTTGTCCAATCAATGCACCAATCAATGCAATCAAAAGTGTTTTCTGAAAAGAAAAAGGTTCTTGGCTTAACAATATTCCCATTGAATAGTTTTAAATTATTTATAACCTATAATAAGCTAACCCTTATTAATCATACCATACAAAATGGTTTGGAAATCACGACTTTCGGTTCTCCATTAACCTATAAATATAAATTAATTATGTAAATAAATTCATGAATTAAATTAAAAAAAATATTACTAAATAATTTCTTGTTTTCCGGTAGAACCAGATAAATTAGGAATTAATTTATAAATAAAACTTGGGTTTAAACCAGCTTCTTTTCTGTGAGACACATACAAAATAGCAGTATCCGTTTCATTAGCTATTTTATTAATAAGTTCGGAGAATAATTGAGCGTCAAAATCGTCGAGTCCATTAGTAGGTTCATCCAAAATAAGTAATGGTGGATGTTTAACCATGGCTCTTGCAATTAATACTAACCGCTGATGACCTTTTGATAATTCTAAAAAGTTTTGTTTTCGAATATCATACATTTTTAAAACATGTAACCATTGCTCGGTGATTTTAATTTGCTCCTTAGTAGGTTCCTTATAAAGTCCGACAGAATCAAAAAAACCAGAAACAATCATATTCCCAATAGCATCTAATCGTTTAAACCCACGTAACATCTCTGATGAAAAATAACCAATTTTCTTTTTAAGATCCCAAACACTTTCACCACTCCCCTTTTTCACCCCAAAAAGGGTAATATCTTGTCCATAAGCTTTGGGGTTATCTCCATAAATCATACTTAATATGGTACTTTTCCCAGAACCATTTGCTCCAATTAGTTGCCAAAATTCACCTCGTTTAATTTCCCAAGAAATATTGTTTAAAATAGGACGATCGTTATACTTTACAGATACATTATTGAACTTTACTAAAGGGTTTATGTTTTCTGAAAAGGAACGATATGGTTGTGGTAAAGCCTCCACAAAACTTGATGAGCGCTTTTCGTGGTTTAATTCTTCTATATTATATACCACAAGTGTTTCCCCTTCTAGTTTATATGTGTTCTTTATAAATGGTAAAATTTCTTCTTTTCTATTGGTAATTTGAATAATGAGGGTTTCATAACTTAATTCAGTGAAGGTTTGTTCGATAATACCTTGTTTTTCAATATCTAAATTTCCGAAAATATTGTCTGCTATAATACAATCAGGATTTTGGGAAATAATATGATTCAATAATGCCTTTTTACGTTCGCCTTCCGACGAATTCAACAAACTATTTTTTGTATCGGTTACCACATTATATTGACCATGCAAAATTTCCTCTTCAATAAATTTGTTTAAAGTGATTTCTGAAAAAAGCGCATGTTTTAACAGACTTAATTCTTCAAAAATAAGACCTAAACAAATGTCATTAATAAGCTTAGGTTTATCATCAGTATTGGAAATATAAATGGCTCTATGTGTTTTCAAGTCTATTTTAATTAGGTAACCTAAACTAATTAATTATTTTTTAAATTGGTTATATATTAAAAAAGACCTCACTGATTAAAAAAATCGGCGAGGTCTTTTCTATTACATAAAAACTTTAGCTTATAAAGTTAATGTATGTAAAGGCTATTGTAAGCTTTTAGTATGAAATGCTACCAACCCTTCAATAGGTCTGCGTTCAAAATTACCTACGGTAAAGCCCATTTCTTCTGCTACTTCTCTAATTTGGTCTTGCGCAAAGTATGCTACCGATCCTGCAAAATGTACGGGAACTGTTTTAAGTTCTTCTTTATATTGCATGATATAATTAGAAACAAAAATGCGGATTCCCTTTTTTATTAGGTTTATTATGTATTCTGAATCTTTGTTTAAAAACATAAACTCTGCAAAATTTGCTAAATAAGCATTAGGATTCGGTTGTTTGTAAATGTTATACTTTACATAATCGGCTTCCATATTGTATTTACTACCAAAAGCTATTTTAATGTTTTCTGGCATTAAATTGAAATAATAATCTCTTATTAATTCTTTTCCATAATAATTTCCAGAAGCATCATCCATTAAAATATATCCTAAGGATTGTACTTTTTGGTGTAATTTGGTACCATCAAAATAACTACAGTTAGAACCTGTTCCCAAAATACATACCACTGCGGCTTCTGTATCGTGACTAATAGTTCCATAAACAGCAGCCAAAGTATCTTCTTCTACTTTAACAACGGCATTTGGAAAAAATTCCACCAAAGCAGTATTCACAATTTCTTTACCACGGTCTGTGCCACAGCCAGCTCCATAAAAAAACACGTGAGTTACTTCCTTACGGTGGGCTTTTAATTCTGGGTTCTTTTTAATTAGTTTTTTTAGTTTATCTCCTTTTAAAATTTCAGGATTCAGTCCTTTTGTACGTAACTTCTCTAAAAGTTGTTTGCCTGTATTATCTACTGCAATCCAATCACTTTTTGTAGAGCCACTATCAACAATTAAAATCATGTGCTTTTAAATAAAAAAACTCCACAGACTTTGTACTAATACAATAAATCTGTGGAGTTCATATTAATATTATTTTCTTAAATTATACTTTACTAATGTATTGAGCAAGATCAACTAATTTAGTTGAATAACCAAATTCATTATCGTACCAAGATACTAATTTAAAGAAGTTATCATTAAGTGCTATACTTGCATCAGCATCAAATACACTTGTCATAGATTCTGAAACGAAATCTTGAGAAACAACCGCTTCTTCTGTATATCCTAAAACACCTTTTAAATCACCTGATTCAGACGCTTTTTTGATAACTGCTTTAACTTCATCCCAAGATGCCGCTTTTTCAGTTCTTACAGTTAAATCAACTACAGATACGTCTGGAGTTGGTACTCTGAAAGCCATACCAGTAAGTTTACCATTTAATTCAGGAATTACTTTTCCTACTGCTTTTGCAGCTCCAGTTGAAGAAGGAATGATATTAGCTAAAGCACTACGACCACCTCTCCAGTCTTTCTTAGAAGGACCATCAACAGTTAACTGTGTAGCAGTTGTAGCGTGAACTGTAGTCATTAAACCTTCAATGATTCCGAAGTTATCATTAATAACTTTAGCGATAGGCGCTAAACAGTTTGTTGTACAAGATGCGTTAGATACAATAGTATCTTTAGCAGTAATTTTACTGTTGTTTACACCCATTACAAACATTGGTGCATCAGCAGAAGGAGCAGAAATAGCTACTTTCTTAGCACCTGCTGTAATGTGTTTTCCAGCACCTTCTAAAGTTGTAAAAATACCAGTACAATCTAATACCACTTCAGCACCTACAGCATCCCATTTTAAATCTTCAGGGTTACGTTCTGCTGTAATTCTAATTTCTTTACCGTTTACAACTAAGTTACCATCTTTAACTTCTACAGTTCCGTTAAAACGACCGTGTACTGAGTCATATTTTAATAAATAAGCTAAATGTTCTACATCTAGTAAGTCGTTAATTCCTACGATTTCAATTTCTGGTCTGCTTGCAGCAACTCTGAAAGCAATTCTACCTATTCTACCAAATCCGTTAATTCCTAATTTTAATTTTGACATGTTCTTGTTTATAAATGTTAAGTGCTCATGATTTCTGAGACACGCAATAATTCTAAATTTATTTTCGTTTTTCCTTTAATGGCGCGATCTAATGGTGTTAATTCCATATTACCATTTAGTAAACCTACCATATAGTTAGTTTTACCTTCTAGTAAAGATTCCACGGCTTTTACACCCATTCTACTTGCTAATACACGATCAAAACACGATGGCGCACCACCACGTTGCATATGACCAAGTACTGACACTCGCACATCATAACCTTCTAAGTTTTCATCAACAAAATCTTTAAGTTCAAAAATATTCTTACCTATTTTATCCCCTTCTGCAACAACTACGATACTAGAAGATTTACCTGATATTCTACTTTTATTTAAAGATTCTACAAGACGCTCCATTCCTAAATCTTCTTCAGGAATTAAAATCTCTTCTGCTCCACCAGCAATACCAGCGTTTAAGGCTATATGACCAACGTCTCTACCCATAACTTCCACAAAGAAAAGTCGGTTGTGTGAACTTGCTGTATCTCTAATTTTATCAATGGCATCCACTACCGTGTTTAAGGCAGTATCAAATCCTAAAGTATGAGAGGTTCCAAAAATATCATTATCAATAGTTCCTGGTATTCCAATTACTGGAAATCCGAATTCCTGATTAAATATCATGGCTCCTGTAAAGGTACCGTCTCCACCAATAGCTACTAAACCATCAATTTCAGCTTCTTGTAATTTTTGAAAGGCTTTTTTTCTACCTTCTTCTGTTCTAAAGTTTTTTGAACGTGCAGATTTTAAAAATGTACCACCTTTATTTATTATTCCACGTACGCTTCTTGCATCCATCGATTCAAAGTCACCGTCAATTAATCCTTCATAACCACGATAAACCCCGAAGCATTCTATATTATGATAAGCACAAGCTCTGACTACAGCACGTATGGCTGCATTCATTCCAGGAGAATCTCCTCCTGAAGTTAAAACTGCTAATTTTTTTATTGTTTTTGGCATTAATTCTTCTATTTTTCAAAGGTAAAATTAGTAAACAAAAACCACATATTAATAGAATTTCACTATTAAAATTCGACTTATTACACTATAACGTTTTAGTTAAGGACAATAATAGTAGTCAACTTTTGGTTTGTATAACTTTACTAAAATAAGTAATTTTTTATTATCCGTAGTGGACTTTATTTTAATAAATTAGGGAATTATATTTTTGCTATTATTATCTTCATTTTCTATTGTGATTTCTTCTTCTTTTTTAGCACTTTTAAATAAGTTATAAAGTAATTCTTTAAAAGTATCAAAATCTACATTATAAGACAAACCAATACCTTGTGTATAACCAACAGCCTCCCCAAAATTTCGGATGGAGTTCTCTCGGTTAAAAACATTGGCTGTTAACGTACCTTCATCATTCAATAGAAAGTTTATTTCCACATCACCAGCAATTACTGTTTCACTTGCTCCTGCACCACCAACGGGCACCCCAACCTTACCATTTATAAGTACACGGTCGCTTATTTGGGTTTGTAACGTAAAGCCGAACCTATCATCCGTTTGGTAATCTGGACGGTTTTCCCCAGCCTCGTAATTTAAACCAATATTAAGTTTACTATCGGTAGTTGTAAAAATTCCATTAATTATCCCATTAAGACGTTCTGCAATGGTGCCTGAAAAATTCAATTCACTTAAACCCCTCGAAAAAGAACCCGTTGATAATAAATAAAGTGCCTGATTTTCTCTATCGGCTTCAGATTCTAAGCGATATTGAAGCTCCGATTTAATAGTTGAATTTACTGTTGGAAACTTAAAATCATAAATAGGTGTCGGGCGTTCTAAATTACCAGTTAAACTGATATCCAACTCCACTGGAATACTCCTATTAATAGGATTATCTAGTAAAGGAGAAGGGTTGGCTTGTGTTTTGTAGATGGCGCGCATGTTTAATAAAGCATCCAGCGGATCGCCTTCCCATGCAATAGTTCCACCGGGTTGTACTGTAAATTCTTTTTGAATTAAACCGGCATAGGCATAATTGTATACGCCTTCAAATACCGAGAAATCTCCCCACATATTGAATTTTCCGTTGGTGTTAATTTCAACTAATAAACCACCACGTCCTCGTCCCTTTAAAGAATGTCCTGAATTTTTATCAATTATAATTTCAACCTCGGCATCTTCCGTAATATCTAAATCAAAATCTAACTCTAATCCTTTTATTTCATTATAAACTACTTCCTTTCCTTGTTTTCTAGCTAATTTTTCTTCCTTAGTAATGAAGTTTATATAACTATTATCGCCAAAAGATTCGGTATCACTTAAAGGAATTTTAAAAACCGTTCCCGGTCTTGTTTCGCCAACCACGCTAATAACCAATTGTTCCGTTGGTCCTTTGATACTTGCCCTACCACCAACAAAACCTGTACCATAATACAATTGATCTTCTGCTTCTTTCGTATCTAAAACCAAAAGCTTAGAAGTATTTAAATTTAAATCTAATCCCCAGTTAGAGAAATTCGTATGATGTAAAGCGCCATTTAATTGAGCTTTCGTTTTGTATTTTGTATCGGTTATTTGAATTTTATTAAAAATGAAACTCTGATTTTCCAAGGTTACTGAAGCGTTGTTAGCAAATTGGTAATCTACGTTTAGATAAGGTACCCCTAACCCACCATTATCAAGAATTAAATCGCCATTCATTCTAGGTTTTTTTAAATTACCTATAACATTAACCTTACCTGTGGCAAGACCTCGAATGTTTGAAAGAACGTCTTCTAAAAAGGGATTTAATGGTGCTAAATTAAAGGTATTAAAATCTAAATCCACATCAATACTTGCTAGTTTTCCTAACACACTAATGTCGCCTAAGGCTCTAAATGTTTTATTAACATCGTCTTTTATACTTATATCCACATTATAATTGGTAAGGTTTTGGTTTCCTTTTATATTGGCATCAAAAGAGCCAAAATTGAAACTATTTACCTTTAAGTCGTTTACCACAATACTAGAGCTTGGTAAATAATTACCATTTTTTTGAAGCAAATCTAATTTTCCATTAACGCGCCCTTCTAACGTTAGACTTTCAATTTCGGGTACAATTTTGGATAAATCGACATTCTTAAAATTAAGTTTTATATCTTTTTGTGTAGAATCTTTTAAGAATCCTGATAATTTTATTTCTTCATTTTCATGATTAATTTCTAAATTATTAATATTAAACCTCGAAAGGTTTTTAGTGAAAGAAATTTTATTAAAGTTATCTTTCTTGTTGTTTATATACCAAATATGATCTTTTACAGTAAAATCCGATTTCTTGAATCCTATTACCGATTCTTTTAAATCATTAATAGTGTGATAAAAACTTAAGTTGAAGATATCGCTATTTCTCTTACCTCCTTTAAACTCCGAGCGCATAAACAAAGTATCATTTACCGTTACATTAATTAAACTAAATTTTGATACGTTGTAATACTTGGTATTGATACTATCAACCTCGATATAGGTATTAAAAAGTGGATTACTATTATCAACTTGTAATTCTATATTATCAGCAAAATAATCTAAGAATTTTATTTGAGGTGATTTAAAAGTAAGTTTAAACTGTTTTTCATCAGTTTCAACCCGACCTCTTATAAACGTATTTTTGGCCAATTCTACTTCTGGATAAAAAACTTCAATAATTTTATTATAAATCTTGAAATTAAAATCGATGCTTTGGTTAGACTTTAACTTATGAGGCGTATAATTTGTATAAATATGACCTATGGAGTTTTCGAATAGTTTCTTTAAATCATTAAATACAAAACGTCCTTTTAATTCGCCATCAATAATATCGGGCGATTTAATTTCAATAAAACGAATATCTTCTTCAAATCTGGATGTTAAATCTAATTTTTCAAAATAATAGCTATCATTTTGATTTTGATATAAAGTATTTGTAAATGATATTTTCCCGTAGGCATCGTCCAGGTTACTGCTATTCACATTCATCCTCACATGACTTTCAAAAATGGAAATTGAATCCTTTTTAATAAAATTAAGCGCGTTTAAATTGGCATAATCTACTTTAGCCTCAAAATCATATTTATTTACCTTCTCAGAAAAATCTATTAAACCTAAAAAGTTTAATCTTAAATTTTTGTCGTTAGCAATTAAACTACCATCAAAAATTTTATTTCTAACATTACCAACTACTTTTATACCTGTGTAATTGTATTTATTGAATTGCAGTTCAAAAACTTCACCAGTTACTTTAGTGTTTAGGTTTGCTGCGGTAAAGCCATACCCATTAACATCAAAATTTAAAGATGCCGTTCCTACATTTGGATTGTTTAAAAATGTACCAAAATCGAATCCTTCAAAAGCGACTTTGCCTTTGTAGGACGCATTATCAATATCATTAATTTTTGAAATGAATAAATCGGAATCTACATAGCCTAATTCCGTATCTATTTGAATATTTGCATTTACGGTAGATGCTGTTACCTGTGAATTCCCTACAATAGTGAATTGCCCTAATTTATCGAAGCTCGTTGGAATGGATTGTCCTAATATATTAGGAAGTAAGGCTTTTAAATCTTGATAGGTTGATGTTAAATTTCTAAAATTACCATTCATATAAAAGTTGTTAGCTTCTTTATTGAATAGGTTTTTAAATACAAAATCGCCGTTTATTTCCGAATTTCGGCTAGTAGTTAAATTTAAACTGGTAGCTTTTAAATCGTTTAAAGTTCCTGAAAGATCTACGTTTAAATACGCAATTTGATCTTTTCCAAATTCATTATAGAAAACATTAATTTCATCAAGATAAACGTTAGAATCTTTAAAATTAGCTTTAAGAGAAACCTTATCGGTAAAATATTGTAAATCTTCACGTTTATATTCAAATTTGAGATTTCCTTTTAATTCGGAATGTTGGGTAACGATATCTAAATCCGCAAAAGACATACTTGATGGCGTATAGGCAAAATTGGTCATCATATTCTTCATAACCAAACCTCTGCTGTCATTAAATGCCAAGGTGTTTATTCTAGCGCTTACATCGCTACCATTAATCAAGAAATTGGTGGCATTTATATTTAATTTAGTAAACTCCAGCAGTTTTTTAGTTTCTGTGTTTTCATCAAGCAATCTGAATATACCATTATAAATAGACACATCACTAGAAGATAAGAGAAATTTACTGGTAGATTTTCTTGGATTATCATCTTCAAACTTATTTACAAAAACATCTAAATTAGTTTCATTCTCATCCTTATACTTTTTAATATTAAAAGTTAAATCTTCAATATCTATATCACCAAAGGTCAATTTCCCATTAATCAAATTATTTATACTAATAATAGATGTATTTAATTCGTTAATATTAATAAGAGTGTCCTTTTTATAGTCTTCAATATAAATATTTTTAAGCTCCACATCGCCATTAAATTGCAGACTAACCTTACTAATGTTTATATTGGTTTTAAACTCATCATTAAGGCGTTTAGTAGCATATTTTCCCAAACTGGTTTGAACTGCCGGAATAGAAAGAATAAGCACCAAAATGATGAACAACAGCACTATAATACCTGCTATCTTATATGTTATTTTAAATATTTTTTTGATACTTAATTCCGATTTTAAAAAATGAAAAAGGATAAACCCAATTAAACTACATAAACTGTTTTTTTAACTTCCATTAAAAAATTTAATTAAGTAGTTTTGCAATTACGAATAAAAGTACTCTTTTAGACTTTAATTCTGTTTCAAAATTAACAATTATTATGCCCAATTTTTACTAATGGCTTCACAAAATATTTATATTCTAGGAATTGAGTCTTCTTGCGACGATACCGCAGCTTCTGTAATGCACAACGGACGTATTTTAAGCAATATTATTGCCAACCAAAAAATTCATGAAGAATACGGTGGTGTAGTTCCCGAACTTGCATCCAGAGCCCACCAGCAAAACATTGTACCTGTTGTGTCACAAGCACTTAAAAAAGCCAACATTACTAAAGATCAACTTCATGCCATCGCCTTTACCAGAGGACCCGGGCTTATGGGGTCTTTGTTAGTAGGCACTTCGTTTGCAAAATCATTAGCCTATGGATTAGACATTCCGCTAATTGATGTAAACCATATGCAAGGGCATATTCTGGCTCATTTTATTGATGAAGATGGTTTTAACAAACCGCCTTTTCCTTTTTTAGCCATGACCATTTCCGGAGGTCACACCCAAATTGTTAGGGTTGACAATTATTTTGATATGACTGTAATTGGTGAAACCATAGACGATGCTGTTGGAGAAGCCTTTGATAAAAGTGGAAAAATTCTTGGTTTGGGATATCCTGCAGGCCCTGAAATTGATAAACGTGCCAAATTAGGAAACCCTAAAGCTTTCAAATTTACAAAACCAAAGGTAGATGGTTTAAACTTTAGCTTTTCTGGTTTAAAAACAGCAATATTGTATTTTATTCAAAATGAAACAAAAAGTAATCCGAATTTTATTGAAGAAAATCTAAATGATATTTGCGCTTCCATTCAATATACAATCATTGGAATTTTAATTGATAAATTGAAATTGGCATCAAAAGAAACGGGTATTAAACACATTGCTATCGGTGGCGGTGTTTCGGCAAATTCCGGAATCCGCCAAGCTTTAAAAGATGGTGAACAAAAATTTGGATGGACAACCTACGTGCCCAAATTTGAATTTACTACCGATAATGCTGCTATGATTGCCATTGTTGGGTATTTAAAATATTTGGATGGTGATTTTGCGGAACAAAATGTGGCTGCATCAGCCCGACTAAAGATTTAGTGGGTTGTAAACAATCCATTCTTAAAAACTTATAATTTCATTTCTACAAATTTTAAATAATAAGTTTAAATTTGAATTGAATTAAAACCCAAATCATGATAAAAAACCTACTTTTTGCAGTAATCCTTAGTGGTTCTGCCTTATTAAATGCCCAAACTTCTACCGAAAAGGAATTAGAGCAAATTGAAACCCCCGAGCAAATTGAAAAGTATCTAGAATTAAAAAAATCGAGAGATAATAAATTGATTACCTTTAATGAGGAAAAACATAAATCAATACTGGCTAATGAACTTTTCACACTCTCTAAAGGAGGTATAAAAACTATTAAAACGGACTTTGAAAAAACCATTTACAAAGTTGTTGAAAAAACAAAAACCACGTATTACAGAGCTTCTTACATTTATTTAGATGGAAGCAAATATAATATGTCCGATTTAAATACTTTAAGAACAAACCTGATTAACGAGTACAAAAATGGGGCGCCATTCGATTATTTAGCAAATCGCTACTCTATGGATGAAAATGCTAATAAAGGAGGGGATTTAGGTTGGTTTACCCAAGGTGATTTATATCCCTCCTTCGAAAATGAAATTATAAATAGTAATCATGGTATAAATACTATATTTACTGTAGATGTTCCTGAGAAAAACTGGTATTATGTTGTTTTAAAAACACATGAACCTAAAGATATTTCAGAAATTAAAGTCTTAAAAATTGTTGAAACGATTAATTAATGCAGCTTTTTTATAATCCAGATATAACAGAAAGCAATACTCAATTTTCTTTTGAAAAAGAAGAAAGCAGGCATATTGTAAAAGTACTTCGAAAAGTGGCTGGCGATACCTTGCATATTACCAATGGATGCGGTTGGCTGTTTACTGCCGAAGTAACTATTGCCAATATTAACAAATGCGTGGTTACTATAATTTCCAAAACGAAGCAATTAAAACACGATTATAATTTGCACTTAGCGGTGGCACCCACAAAAATGAACGATCGGTATGAATGGTTTTTAGAAAAAGCAACCGAAATAGGCATTGATAGCATCACTCCTATTATTTGCGACCATAGCGAAAGGAAAATAATAAAACCTGAACGCTTCGAAAAGATTTTACAAGCAGCCATGAAACAGTCGTTAAGTTGCTATATGCCAAAACTAAATGATACAATTTCTTTTAAAGATTTCGTTAATCAGGAATTTACCGATACGTTATTTATTGCACATTGCGAAGAGTACGATAGAAAATCGCTAAAACAGGAGTTAAAACCAAAACAAAACTTAACTATTCTAATTGGTCCAGAAGGTGATTTTAGCACGAAAGAGATTGAACTGGCCATAAAAAACAAGTTTATTCCTATTACTTTGGGAAACACTAGATTACGTACAGAAACAGCTGCCATTGTAGCATGTCACAGCGTTGCCTTTACAAATGAAGTATTATGAAAAACGTTATTTTACTTTTTGCTTTTAACCTAATTATTTTAACAATATCTGCTCAAGAAATTGCACTAATTAAATACAAAGGTGGCGGTGATTGGTATGCAAACCCTACGGCCTTGCGTAACTTAATTTCATTTTGCAATAATAATATAAACACTAAAATAAATCCTAAACCCCAAGAAGTTGAAGTTGGCAGCACCGATTTATTTCAGTACCCATTTGTACACATGACGGGGCATGGAAATGTTTTTTTCAGTGATAATGATGCCGAAAACCTTCGTAATTATTTAATAGCTGGCGGATTTTTACATATCGATGACAACTATGGTTTTGAACCCTATATCACTAGAGAACTTAAAAAGGTATTTCCTAACAAAACATTGGTAGAACTTCCTGCAAATCATGCTATTTTTAATACTGCGTTTAAATTTCCAAACGGATTGCCAAAAATTCATGAACATGATAGTAAACGCCCGCAAGCTTTTGGGATGTTTCATGAAAATAGATTATTGCTTGTTTTTACTTTTGAAAGCGATTTAGGCGATGGTTGGGAAGATCCCGAAGTTCACAACGATCCTGCCGACGTAAGAGAAAAAGCCCTAAAAATGGGAGCTAACATTATTAAATACGCCTTTGAAAACTAAAATAATTAGAAACAAAAACACAACAAGTTACCTCAAATATTAACAACTTACACTCTTGCAACTCACTCATTACAATACAAATTTTCCAAAGCGAACCTTCCCTATAATTTTGGTTTGCGATAATGTTACTAACGCTCCCAATTTAGGTAGTTTGTTTAGAATTGCGGATGCCTTTGGTATTGAAAAACTGTTTCTTTGTGGTGAAAATATTTCAATAGGTCGCAAATTAACCAAAACGTCTAGAGCTACTGAAAAAGTAGTTAATTTTGAAATTTGTGAAGATGTTTCAAAAGTAGTGACCGAACTAAAAACTAAAGGTCACCAAATTATTTCACTAGAAATTACTTCTACCAGTCAACCAATTCATAAGTTAAAATTTACTTCAGAAAAACCTATTGTTTTAGTAATTGGCGATGAAAACTTTGGGGTTTCTGAAACTATTTTAAACGATTCTGATGCTATTATACATATTGATATGTACGGACAAAACAGCAGCATGAACGTGGTACAGGCTACAAATATTGCATTATACGAAATGACGAAGCAACTTTTGTAACCGATTTTATATATTTACTAAATGAATTCAAAAATAATTGCTAACGGTATATTAAGAGCTGTAGCTGTGCTCGTTGGAGTGGCTATCTTATTGCTTTTTTTATACAATATTAAATCTGTTATTGGTTACATAGCAATTGCCTCGGTTATTTCATTAATTGGCAGACCGATTGTATTATTTTTAGAAAAACGATTAAAATTTAAAAACACCTTGGCGGTAATTGTTTCTATGGCATTGCTTCTTGGGTTATTTGTGGGATTGGTTTTATTGTTTGTGCCACTTATTTTAAAACAAGGTCATAATTTATCATTATTAGATATTGAATTATTACAAAGTAACATTGAAGATTTATATATAGAAATTGTTAGCTATTTTAACTTACACCAAATTGATATTGAGCAAACTTTTAAACAATCAAACTTATTATCTAGAATAGATTATTCACTCATTCCGGATTTATTAAACGCTGTAATTAGCGGATTTGGCAGTTTTAGTATCGGGTTGTTTTCCGTATTATTCATATCGTTTTTCTTTTTAAAAGACAGTCGTTTGTTCGAAAGTGGCGTACTTACATTTATTCCAGTTAATAAAGAAGAGCGCTGGCAAAATTCTTTCGTAAAAATTAAAGATTTGCTATCCCGATATTTTGTTGGTCTTATTTTTCAAATTCTAATTTTATTCATTATTTACACCATAGGCTTATTAATTCTGAACGTTGAAAATGCAATTGTGATAGCATTCTTATGTGCATTATTAAATTTGGTTCCATATGTAGGGCCGCTAATTGGTGGGTTTTTAATGCTCACATTAACCATGACAAATAACTTAGGAAATAGCTTTAGCGAGGTTATTTTACCTAATGCCATGTGGGTACTTGTAGTAATAACTATCGGACAATTAATAGATAACTTTTTTAGTCAACCTATAATATTTTCAAAAAGTGTAAAATCCCATCCACTGGAAATATTTCTACTTATTTTAATAGCTGGTATTTTATTTGGTGTAATTGGTTTAATTGTAGCAGTACCTGCATACACCGCTATAAAGGTAATTTTAAAAGAGTTTTTATCCGAAAACAAAATTGTAAAAAAACTAACAAAAAACTTATAATTTTGATTTGAATAAAGCTATTTTAAATAATGATATTCAAGAATTTATAAATAATAATTTAAATTCAGACGTTACCTCGTTATTATTGAAAGGAACCTCTTTTGCTTCCATAGAAACTAAAGATATTATTGAGCAAATTGAAGCTAAAAAACGCTGTGAAAAGAAGCTACCTACTTGGTTTAATTGCAACTATATTTATTATCCAAATAAGTTAAATATTGAACAGACCTCCTCCGAAATAACTGCAGAATACAAATCCAATTTAATCTCAGGTGAATCTCTCATCGATTTAACTGGTGGTTTTGGAGTAGACTGTTATTATTTTTCTAAAACCTTTAAAACGGTTGAACATTGTGAAATAAACAAAGAACTCTCCCTGATTGTAAATCATAATTACAAGCAATTACAAGTCAAATCTATTACAACCCACAGTAATGACGGGATTTCGCACTTAAAAACCAGCAATAAGCATTACGATTGGATATATATTGACCCATCCAGACGACATGACAGTAAAGGGAAAGTCTTTTTTTTAAATGATTGTTTACCCAACGTTCCGTTACATCTCGAATTACTTTTTAAGCATTCCAAAAATATACTAATAAAAACATCGCCCCTACTCGATTTTTCAATAGGTATTAACGAATTAAAACACGTTAAAACCATTCATGTAATAGCTATAAACAACGAAGTAAAAGAGCTACTATGGGTTTTACAAAATGGCTTTGATGAAGAAATTACCATTGAAACAGTAAACATAAAAAAGACCGACAATGAGACTTTTAATTTTTCATTTGAAACAGAAAAAGCCTTAGAATCTAAATACGAAGAACCCCTTACCTATTTATACGAACCTAATAGTGCTATTTTAAAATCGGGTGGATTCCATTCTATTACCAACACATTAGAAGTTTTTAAACTGCACAAACACTCCCATCTATATACTAGCAAGCGTTTAATTGATTTCCCTGGCAGAAGTTTTAAAATTGAAGCAACACAGGTTTACAACAAAAAAACCTTTAAAAAATTGGGAATTACTAAGGCTAATATAACGACTCGTAATTTTCCTGAAACTGTAGAACAATTGCGAAAAAAACTAAATATTAAAGATGGTGGAGATACTTTCTTATTTTTTACTACAGATTTAAATGATACTAAAATTGTAATTTTAGCATCAAAAGTGGATAAGCCTTAATTTCAAAATTCAATTGTCTGAAAACAAATACTTTCAGTAAATCTCCTATGTAATTATATTTAAGAAGTTTTTATACAACCTATACCATTTCCTATTACAATTATTTGGATTAAAAACCTCCTTATTAACATCACAAGCAGCACATTCTAATGGTTACATCCTGAAAACGCTTCAGAATTTTAACTTTACTAAAAATTAGCATCCATAAATTTTCAATACATTTGCTTTCATTCAAAAAAAACAATAAAATTATCCCTTTGGGGACATCAAAAACCAAACATTTCTAATGAAAAATACAGCTTTAACAAAAACTCACGAAGCACTTGGAGCAAAAATGGTTCCTTTTGCAGGATTCAACATGCCCGTTCAATATGAAGGTGTTTCCATAGAACACGAAACCGTAAGAAACGCCGTTGGGGTTTTTGATGTATCTCATATGGGTGAGTTTTTAATTGAAGGTGAACAAGCATTGGCTTTGATACAAAAAGTAACTAGTAATGATGCTTCAAAATTAACCATTGGAAAAGCACAGTATAGTTGCTTGCCTAACGATGAGGGCGGAATTGTGGACGATTTAATTGTGTATCGTATTAAAGAAGACACTTATTTACTAGTTGTAAACGCTAGTAATATTGAAAAAGATTGGGATTGGATTAGCTCTAAAAATACGATGAATGCTACTATGCGAAATTTAAGCGATGCTTATTCGCTACTTGCAATCCAAGGCCCAAAAGCAATTGAAGCAATGCAAAGTTTAACTAGTCACGATTTATCAGCCATTAATTTTTACAATTTTGTTGTAGGCGATTTTGCTGGTATCGAGCATGTAATTATATCTGCAACTGGTTATACTGGTAGTGGTGGTTTCGAAATTTATTGTAAAAACAACGAAGTACAACAAATTTGGGATAAGGTTTTTGAGGCAGGAAAAGATTTTGGTATCAAACCTATAGGATTGGCTGCACGGGACACATTACGTTTAGAAATGGGGTACTGCTTGTATGGAAATGATATTGACGATACCACCTCGCCTCTAGAAGCTGGTTTAGGTTGGATTACCAAGTTTACAAAAGACTTTACAAATTCCGAAGCCTTAAAAAAAGAAAAAGAACAAGGATCTAAACGCAAATTAGTTGCTTTTGAATTGGACGAACGCGGAATACCACGTCATGGTTATGATATTGTAGATAATAATGGCACTAAAATTGGCGAAGTAACCTCTGGAACAATGTCTCCATCTTTAGGAAAAGGTATTGGTTTAGGCTATGTGCCTACCATTTTTTCGGGAGTTGGAAGCAAAATAAACATTCAAATTCGTAAAAATGCCATACCTGCAACTGTTGTAAAACTTCCGTTTTATAAAAGTTAATATGCAAAATTTTAAGGCTATTTTAGATGACATATGTGAAACAGCAAAAAATGCGAAAGAAAAAGGCACCGTAGCGTCTTACATTCCCGAATTAGCAGCTGTAGATAAAAATAATTTTGGCATTCATCTAAGAACTTTAGATGGTTTGGATTATGGCGCTGGCAATTTTGAAACGCCCTTTTCAATACAAAGTATTTCAAAGGTTTTAGCTTTATCCAAAGCAATGGCATTAATTGGTGAATCGGTTTGGAAACGTGTAGATGTAGAACCTTCTGGTCACCCATTTAATCAATTAGCCTTATTAGAAATTGAAAATGGCATTCCAAGAAATCCGTTAATAAATTCTGGAGCTATCGTAATTGCAGATATTCTTCTTTCCCATTTAAAAAATCCGAAAGAAGATTTTTTAAACTATGTTAGAGAGTTAGCCAACGACACTAATATAAATTACAACACAGCTGTTGCTAATTCCGAAAAAAATACGGGTTTCAAAAATTATGCAGCGGCAAATCTTTTAAAATCTTTCAATAATTTAGAAAATCCTGTTGATGCTGTTTTAGACTTCTATTTTCATCAATGTTCTATAGAAATGAGCTGTAGTCAAGTTTCTAAAGCCTTTTTCTTTTTATCAAATAAAGGTGGCGACTTAAAAAAAATAGCGCAATTAACCGAATCTCAGGCAAAACGTATTAACGCCATAATGCTAACTTGTGGTTTTTACGATGAAGCTGGCGAGTTTGCTTTTGAAGTTGGTTTACCCGGAAAAAGTGGCGTTGGTGGTGGTATCGTTGCACTTTTGCCAGACCATTATATCATTACAACCTGGTCTCCCGGACTTAACAAAAAAGGGAACTCTTTATTAGGAATGCTTGCTCTAGAACAATTTACGACTAAAACAAAACTATCCATTTTCTAAAAAAAAATGGCTCATGGATAAAAAGGAACATAAACATAGAATTTTAATTTTGGGTGCTAGTGGCTTTTTAGGTAATGCCATTTACAAAGAACTCTGCTCCTATTTTAAAACTTTTGGAACCTATAATACATCCAATATCCAATTAGAAAAAAATAATCATTTCTTTCAGTATAATATAGAAGAAGATGATGTATATGAAATTCTAGAAATCGTAAAACCCACCATCATTATTTCAGCATTGCGTGGTGATTTTTCTAAGCAGGTCATCGTGCATCAACACCTTGCAGAATATGTCTTTTCAAAAAAAGTGAAATTAATTTTTCTGTCGTCAGCTAATGTTTTTGATGCTTACAGTAAATACCCAAGTTACGAACAAGACAAAACCCTAAGCAACAGTATTTACGGGCATTTTAAAATTAAAATTGAAAATATGCTGCTTCGCTTACCAAAAAATCAGGTAGCTATTTTACGATTACCAATGGTATTTGGGGCTAAATCACCACGAATTCAAGAAATCCTGCAGCTTGTAAAAGACAAAGAACCAATTGAAGTGTTCCCTAATTTAATAATGAATGTAACCACAGATAACAAACTAACTCAACAAATACATTACATCATCAACCGCAATAAATCGGGCATTTTCCATTTAGGAAGCAGCGATTTGGTACATCACGACGATTTTTTTAAAGACATCATAACAACACTAGGCATTAAAAATGCCCTTTACAAACAAGTTTACACAACCAACGACGATCGCTATTTAGCAGTATTACCAAAGTACAATTTACTACCAAAAAACCTGCAATTAATAAGTCAGGAAATATTAACCGAGCTAGAAATATAGTTTTATTTAGCGTTCCCTTATCAGGTCGGGTTTTCCCCTTCAAGTCCTCGCTCCTGCGTCGCTGTGGGCTTTCCAGTACAACCCCTAACGCGGGCATACTTGCCACTTAGTGCAAAACCCTTAAGATCCACTCAATTTAATAGCAATATTTCCTTCTTATCGTTATTTTGATGGCGTAGTTAATTTAAAAAATAGCAAAACACCACAATAATTCTTTCATAAAAAACAGTCTTAACTCAAAATTGTAGCTAATTAAAATAAAAAAAATCAAAGGTAATTGACTCTAATAAAGTATTAAATACACACCTTTTTCATTTTGAAATTAGTAATTTTACAATCAACAAAACACAAAATCATGAATAAACTTTCAATAGCAGAAATAGAAAAAAATTTAGCAAATTTACCAGAATGGGAATATTACGATGACGCCATTCACGCTGAATTTGAGTTCGACAACTTCAAGGATTGCTTCAGTGCCATGAGCCGTATTGCATTTGAGTGCGAAGCTTTAAATCATCATCCAGATTGGTCCAATACCTACAACGTATTAACAATTTCTTTATCTACACATAGTGCAAATGGAGTAACTGAAAAAGATTTCAAATTAGCACAAGCGATAGAAGCAATTGTAGAGCCTGAAGACGAAGATTAAATCAATATTTCCCTATACACAAAACGATTCATTCTTTAATATTTTAGAACAAATATCATTATTTCAATTCACAGATTTTTTTAAATTTGCGAGAATTAAAAAAATACACTTTTTAACATTAAACTTAAATTATGGGAAGAGCTTTTGAATTTAGAAAAGCGCGTAAAATGAAACGTTGGTCAGCCATGAGTAAAGCATTTACTCGTATTGGTAAAGACATTGTAATGGCAGTTAAAGAAGGTGGTCCAGATCCAGGAAGTAATGCACGTTTAAGAGCTGTTATGCAAAATGCAAAAGCTGTGAACATGCCAAAAGATACTGTAGAACGTGCTATTAAAAAAGCAACCGAAAAAGGTCAGGGCGATTATAAAGAAGTTATTTTTGAAGGCTATGCACCTCACGGTATCGCTATTTTAGTGGAAACCGCCACCGATAATAATACCAGAACCGTAGCTAATGTACGTAGCTATTTCAATAAATGCGATGGAAGTTTAGGCACTTCGGGCTCTGTAGTTTTTATGTTTGATCATACTTGTAATTTCAGAATAAATGCAGAAGGTTTAGACCCTGAAGAAGTAGAATTAGAATTCATTGATTATGGAGCTGAAGAAGTTTTTGCCGACGAAGATGGCATTTTAATTTACGCACCTTTTGAAAGTTTCGGAGCCATTCAAGCTGCTTTAGAGGAAAAAGGTATAGAAATATTGTCCTCTGGATTTGAAAGAATTCCACAGGTAACGAAAGCCTTAACTCCTGAACAAGCTGCAGACGTTGAAAAACTTTTAGAAAAACTTGATGATGATGATGATGTACAAAACGTATATCACACCATGGAAGAAAGTGAAAACTAAATTTCAATAATAACTCATATTCAAACAAAGGCTATCATAAAAAGGATAGCCTTGTTTATTTCAGAACTAAATGAAGTGTCAAATTAAATAGTTCATTTAGGTGATTTATATACAATCATTAAACAAAAGCATATTAAAAAATGACAAATAATAAAGTTATCAAATGGGGAATTATAGGTTGTGGAAACGTAACCGAAGTTAAAAGCGGACCTGCCTATAAAAATACCTTAGGTTTTGAAATTGCCGCCGTAATGCGACGCAATGAAGAAAAAGCCAAGGATTATGCTGAACGACATGGTATTGAAAAATACTACTCCAATGCAGACGCTATAATTAATGACGAATCTATTGATGCTTTATATATTGCTACGCCTCCAGATACTCATAAACTATACGCTTTAAAAGTTGCTGAGGCAGGCAAAATTTGCTGTATTGAAAAACCCCTAACACCTAACTATACTGCAAGTCTGGCCATTGTAAACACTTTTAAAGAAAAAAACATCCCCCTGTTTGTGGCATATTACAGACGCTCCTTACCTCGTTTTAACAAAGTTAAAGACTGGTTAAAAGATAAGGCTATAGGAGAACTGCGTCATATAAATTGGCACTTTAGCAAACCTGCAAGCGATCTAGATAAATCGGGTGAGTATAATTGGAGAACCGATGTAAACATTGCTCCAGCTGGGTATTTTGATGATTTAGCGAGTCATGGTTTAGATTTGTTTAATTATCTATTAGGAGATATCAAAGAAGCACATGGTATTAGCCTTAACCAACAAAAAAACTATACTTCAAAAGATGCGATAACGGCTTGTTGGCTTCATGAAAACAATATTACGGGGTCTGGCACATGGAATTTCGATTGTAAAGATTCTTTAGATTTAGTAACTATTTATGGTAGTAAAGGCCAAATAAGGTTTTCGGTATTTCATGAAAACCCAATCGTGTTAGAAAGTACCACTACAAAAGAGGAATTATTTATTGAGAACCCGAAACATATTCAAATACATCATGTGGAGGGTATGCGAGATATGCTTATAAATAAAATCTATGAACATCCTTCTACAGGAAAAACAGCATTGCATGCCAATTGGGTTATGGATAAAATTTTAGGAGTTATTTAAATTATTAGCATTTCATATTCAGATTATTAACATGTTTTAACAGTATAATAGTAATAAAAGAAGTTCTTTTATATTATTTTTAACCAGACTAATTCACAAAATAATCATAGGATAATTTCCTTTTAAATCGTTAAAAAGTATTATGAAACAAAAACAACCAAGGTTTATCAATCTTATTTGTGTGGCTTTTACAGCGCTTCTAGTTATATCTGTACAAGATATACAGGCACAAGACAAGAAAAAGAAAAGTAAAAAAGGTAATACCACAGAAGCGCCTGCTCCTGCTCCAAGCAAAAAAGAAAAAACGATAGCCGAACTTGTAAAAACAAGTAAAAAAATTGATGGCTTATTCCCAATTTATCAAGACACCATCAATGGAACACTACAAATGATTATTTCTGACAATCAAATAGATAAAGAATTCATATACTTTAGTCAGATTTCAAATGGCGTAATGGATGCCGGTAGAATTAATAGAGGTGCTTACATGGGTTCTAAAGTTGTAAAAATTGAAAAATATTTTGACAAAATTGAATTCGTTGCTCAAAACACATCCTTCTATTTTGATCCTGAAAATCCGCTTTCAAAATCAAAAGATGCAAATGTTACAAATGGTAATTTAGCAAGCTTACAGATTGAAGCATACGATAAAAAAAAGGGACTTTATTTAATTAAGGCCGATGAACTTTTTTTAAATGAAACATTTAATCAGGTAAAAAGACCAAGTTCGCCTGGAGAATCTCCTACCTCCTTCAAACTTGGTAGTTTAAATAAATCGAAAACAAAAATAAATGCCATCAAAAACTACTCAGAAAACACAAATCTGGAAGTAGAATATGTTTATTCATCACCATCCGTCTTTAATAATGGCTCCAATGCTGTAGCAGATGGTAGAAATGTTAGTATTAAAGTGTTTCAAAGTTTAATAAGCATGCCAGAAAACAACTATGAAGCGAGATACGACGATCCAAGAGTTGGTTATTTTACTACCGAAGTTGATGACAAAACAACCACCAAAAGCATTCCATATAAAGATCTAATTCATAGATGGCATTTAGAAAAGAAAGATCCAGCTGCAGCGATTTCTGAACCGGTTGAACCTATTACTTGGTGGATTGAAAACTCAACACCTTTAGAATGGCGGGAAACAATAGCCAATGCTGTTTTACAATGGAACGTTGCTTTCGAAAAAGCTGGATTTAAAAACGCAATGGTTGTAAAAGTACAACCTGATGATGCCGATTGGGATGCTGGTGATATAAAATATAATGTATTACGCTGGACCTCTTCGCCTCAACCTCCATTTGGTGGTTATGGGCCTAGTTTTGTTAACCCAAGAACAGGACAAATTATGGGTGCTGATATAATGCTTGAATTTGCCCATTTTACAAATAGAGTGTTTTACGATAAAATTTACAGTTTAGCGTCTTTAGAAGTACCTTTTGATGCCTCGGAAAGTCACGAAACAGACTACACATATTGTTCTTTTGGCCACAAACTACAAGAAGACGTTATGTTTGCAAATGCTACAGCATCCGCCTATGCTAATTCCGATTTTGAAATGGCTCGTATCAAAAAAGAATCGATGACCGCATTAATTATGCATGAAGTTGGGCATACTTTAGGTTTGAACCACAATATGAAGGCTAGCCAGTTATATTCACCTACGCAATTAAATGATCCTGAATTTATAGAAGGAAAATGTTTAACAGCTTCAGTAATGGATTATGCCGCATTAAATATTACAAGAGATAGAAGTAAACAAGGCCAATATGATGATGTGGCTGTAGGTCCTTATGATATTTGGGCTATTCAATTAGGATACAAACCTTTTCAATCGGAAGATGAAAGACAAGCACTTTTAAATGAATCTACCAAGCCAGAACACATTTTTGGAAATGATGCCGATGATATGCGCGCTCCTGGAAAAGCTATTGACCCAAGAGTAAATGTATCGGACCAATCAAACGATCAAATTACTTGGGCAATTGATCGTCTTGAGCTTTCAAACGATTTAATGAAAAACGCTAAAACGAAGTTCACAAAATCGGGTGAATCTTATGAAGAATTACGTCGCGTTTACTATTTACTAAGTTCACAAAAAGCAACATCGGGAAATATTATATCAAGATTTATTGGAGGTGTTTATATAGATCGTGCTATGGCAGGACAAACAGGCGGTACTCAACCTTATACTCCAGTTAGTTTAAAAGACCAAAAGCGTGCTATGGCAGCATTAAGCAAATACGTATTTGCTCCTGATGCTTTTGATGCTCCTAATGAATTATACAATTATTTAGCAATCCAAAGACGAGGGTTTAATTTTAGGAGTCCAGAAGACCCTAAAATCCATAATCAGGTACTTACATACCAAAAAAATGTATTATACCATATTTTGCATTATAATACTTTACAACGACTTTCTGATTCTGAATTATATGGTAATGAATATAAATTATCTGCATTTATGACAGATTTAAATAATGCTATTTTTAAAGCTGATATTTATGGCAGTGTAAATTCATTCAGGCAAAATCTGCAATTGGAATATACTAACATGCTAATTGGTATGCTTACGGGAAAACAGGCAACAAGCTATTCCAATAATGCGAAATCTATGGCTTTATACAATTTAAAAAACATAAAAGCAATGGCCGGTACAACTGGAGATATTGCTTCCATTGCGCATAAACAACATTTAAAAACGCTAATTGATAATGCTTTAGAAGAAGTGAAATAAACACATGTTTTATCTATAATACAACAAAAGCTATTTCAGATTGAAATAGCTTTTGTTTTTGTAGGTTAGTGATGTTTCTTTTTAGGAACAAATAAAATTGTTTACTTTATGTTTCATTCGCTAACACGTCAAATATAATTCAATTTTTATGCCATTTTAATATTTAATCTAAATAAATAAAAGGATTGTTTTATGTCTTATTTGTGTTTCAATACTGCCTTATTAGCCATTAAAATATCATTAAATTAGTTACTTATTTTCAACTTATAAGGTTTTATTGATTGTTTTCTTCTTAATAGATAATAATATTCCAACTAATAACCCAATTGAAAAACTACCTAAAATCACCAAAACTCTAGATATAGAAAGCTTCCAAAATAAAAATTTCACATCAATAACTTCTGCATTTTGCAAAGAAAATATTACTATAATTGCAACAAAGATGAGGCCTACTATGGTTCTAAATTTCATATTGTATTGTTTTATTTTTATTTTCTTTCCTGTAATTCAATTATCTACTGATATTAAAAAAACATTCCAAAAAGTAATCATTAGAAATGATTATAGAGTCGTTCATTAAAGATAATCATAAAAAAACAACTATAAAAAAGACTGTATTAAATTTTTAGGAGTATTCAGGAATTTTTCCATTTACACCTTCATAAAACTTATGCATAAATTTAAAATCGGATTCTATATCATCCGTAGTAAAAAATGGCTCTGAAATTCTATTTTGCTTATTTTCAAAATCGAGGGTAAACATGATTATGGGTACCTGAGCTTTTTTAGCTATATGGTAAAATCCAGTTTTCCAAATTTTTACTTTTTTCCTAGTGCCTTCAGGTGATAAGGCTATTCTGAACTCTTCCTTGCCTTTAAAAAGATTAGCTATCGTTTCTACTTTATTTTCACTAGTATTTCTATCTATAGGTACGCCTCCTATAGATTTAAAAAACAGTCCGAAAGGAAAGACAAACAATTCTTTTTTGGCTATAAAATGCGCTTTCATATTTAGTACAGAACGCAGTAAAACGCCTATATAAAAGTCGTGCCAACTAGTGTGTGGTGCAGCTATAATAACTGCTTTTTTTATGGAATCTTTTGAAAAATTTGTATTACCAACAACTTGCCACCCTAAAATTTTATAATAGATAAGTTTAGACAACCATCTCATGTTACATTTTTTGATAAAGTTCCTTTAACTTTTGCGGTGTAATTATACTTTTCCAGCTTTTACCTAGAGCATTTTCCCAAAGCGGTTCTAAATTTAAAGTGATAGTTATCATTTTATCAAAATCTGCATCGGTTAAATCAGCACAAATTCCCTGTGGTAACACAATATTATGTTTCTGTTTCATAGCTTTAAAAACCTTAACGCCTTCTGGGTAGAATTCTTCTAAATGATCAAAAACAATACAATTTCCAATACCATGTTTTACACCCAGCAAAAAGGCTAAAGCATAGCTCATGGCGTGTGCTACACCAACTTGAGAATAAGCAATACTCATACCACCATGCCATGAGGCCATCATCAACTTTTCCTGTGACTCAATTTGGGATAAATTATTATCTAAAAACACCTCTTTACACAACTCTAAAGCCATGTTCCCATACGTTTCACTAAAAGTATTTAGGTACGTTCCTGTTAAAGATTCAACGCAATGAATGTAGCAATCCATACCAGTGTAAAACCACTGTTCGGTTGGCACATCCTTAGTAAGTTCTGAGTCTAAGATAACTTGATCGAAAGGTGTAAAATCAGAATTCATTCCCAATTTTTTTTCAGGCCCAATTAGTACTGTGGTTCTGGAAACTTCGGCACCAGTACCGGAAATAGTAGGAATACCAACGTGATAAATCGCAGGATTTTTAACTAAATCCCAACCTTGATAATCTTTCGCTTCTCCCTCATTGGTTAGCATTATGGATACAGCCTTTGCCAAGTCTAGAACTGAACCTCCTCCAATACCTAAAATTCCCGAAGGCAAAGCTTTTGTGGTTAAAATAATATCTTCCACCAATGCATCTACTTGGGTTGTTGTAGGTTCTTTTTCTGTTGAAACAAAAATTATTCTATCTTCATAGGCTAATGGAATTCTGGAGGTTAACCACGGGTTTCCTTTAAATACATCATCTACCAAATAAATAAAAGGTGCATTTATTCCTGAACGTTTTGGGGCCAAAATTTCACTTAATTGATTGAAACTACCTCTGCCAAAAATAACCCTTGGCACCATTGGAAAGTTTTTATAACTCATTTAAAATGTTTCTTTTCTTTTGAGTAAAAATAATACTATTAAATTTACTTGTTTAAATATTCTTGAAATTTTTCAGAAAATTCTCCAATATGATAACCATCCACTAATGCATGATTCACACTAATTGCAACATTCATAATTAACTTCGATTCCGATTCTAACACCTTGCTAAAGGCAATCTTTGGTACCGAATCCAAAACTCCTGAAACCGGTTCTTTTTGTGATGAAAAATGTACCCATGGTAATGCCGAACAATGAATACAATTTAAACCATTTTTGGGAGGATATAAATCTGGTGTTGATTTGATACGCTCCTTTTCGGCTTCCAGGTTCTTAATAAATTCATTTAAATCTTCATTAAAATCAATAAATGAAAACCCATACGTATTATTTGGTCGCATTAATGTTGCTGAAGCATGAATAACATCGTGCTCCACTACTAAATCATTTTCTATTCTATATTTGAAATTTTCAACAGCATTAATCGCTTTCATGCAATCATGAAGGTATTTTCCAAAAAAACTAATATTATTTTCTTTTGAAAACTTATAAGCTTTAGTAACATCAAAAGGAATAGTTAATGAAAAATACGGGTCTTTTAACGCTATAAAGTGCTTATAATGAAGCTTTCTATTCCATGTATTTAAATCAATTACCTTCAATTTATTCTAAAATTTTTAATAAGTCCCTTAAACTATTTATTGTTTTATAGTTCTTACCATTTGTTTCTTGTTCTGTAACTTGTTCATGAACCCAAGTTGTGTGAAATGGTACATGGATGGCATGTGCCTTAATATTTACAAGAGGTAACACATCAGACTTTAAAGAATTTCCAATCATTAAAAATTCAGATGGTTTAATATCCAAATGGTTTAATAATTTAGAATAATTAGCTTCCTTCTTATCACTTAAAACCTCGATATGATGGAAATATTTTGTTAAACCAGATTTTTCTAATTTACGTTCTTGGTCCAATAAATCGCCTTTGGTTGCTAATATAATTCGGTATTTTTGAGATAAGACTTTAAGCACGTCTTCTACGCCATCCAACAATTCAACCGGTTTATTAAGCATGTCTTTGCCTATGTTTAAAATGGCTTCAATGGATTTTGTAGAAATAGAGTAATTGGATTGTTCCAAGGCACTTTCAACCATAGATAAAACGAAGGCTTTTACGCCATAACCATACATTGGCAAATTATCCATTTCCTTTTTAAAAAGTTCCTGATCGATGGTGTTTAACGTTTCATATTCCGATAACAGCTTTCCGAATTCCAATTCAGCTTCA
Source organism: Mariniflexile sp. (assembly GCF_041583155.1). Lineage (GTDB taxonomy): Bacteria > Bacteroidota > Bacteroidia > Flavobacteriales > Flavobacteriaceae > Mariniflexile. The sequence continues at coordinate 25,717 of NZ_JBFHGK010000015.1, read as the reverse complement.
CGAAAATAAGTTTCATTAACCCATAGGGTATCATCGGCATCAAACCCTATAACTTTAATATTTTGGTAGTTTACTTCCATATTCTTTTTGCACGTTCTAAATCTTCAGGAGTGTCGATTTCAACTCCTTGAACATCTGTTTCAACCATTTTAATACGTTTACCATATTCTAAGTAACGTAATTGCTCTAGTTTTTCAGAAGCTTCTAAGCTTAACATTGGTAATCGATAAAAATCCAACAATGCTTCTTTCCTAAATGCATAAACCCCCTTGTGTTTAAAATATTTGGCACCAGCATTTTTATCTCTAGGGTATGGAATTGGGCTTCTGGAGAAATACAAAGCGAAATTAAAAGTATCAATTACTACTTTAACAGTATTTGGGTTATTAATTTCATCTTCATCAGTAATATGAACCATTAACGAGGCCAAATCGATATTTTTATCATGGTCGTCTTTAAATACTGCTACCAGTTTTTCTAAAGACCCTTTGTCTGTAAACGGCTCGTCGCCCTGAACATTAATTACAACATCTATATCCATGAATTCGATAGCTTCTGCAATTCGGTCGCTGCCACATTCATGCTCTTTTTTGCTCATTATCACTTTTCCACCGTTTTTTATAATTTCATCATAAATTATAGTACTATCGGTAACAACAAAAACATCATCAAACAGATTGGTATTTACTGTAGCTTCGTAGGTGCGAACAATAACGGATTTACCTCCGAGATCTTGCATTAATTTCCCAGGAAAGCGTGATGCACTATAACGTGCGGGTATCATTGAAATTATTTTCATCTGAATAAAACATTTGATAAATTAAAAAAAAGCTTGTTTTGTTTGGGTATATTAAGCAAGTTTAAAATGGATATTGAGCAGTTCATCTTCTTAAAATTTCTCTGTCAAAAATAATATAAATAAAAGTGGTTTTTTACTTAAGACTACATAAACTTTTTTAAACCCTATTGTTGAAATGAATAAAAATCTTCAGTCTAGCTGTTAATCCATATTGAAAAAACATAGTGTTGTGAAGAACCATTGTACCTCTTTATAACTTTAAGCTATGCTTCAAAAAAATCATCTTTAAAACCAATCAGATATAACTTTTCTTTAGCTCTGGTAACTGCAGTATACAACCAACGTAAATACTCTTTATCTATGCCATTCGGTAAATAAGGCTGTTCTACAAACACTGTATTCCACTGTCCACCTTGGGATTTATGACAGGTTATGGCATATGAGAATTTTACTTGCAAAGCATTAAAATGTTTGTTCTCTTTTACTTTTAAAAACTTTTTGTATTTGCTGGTTTCGTTTTCAAAATCTTTCATTACTTCTTGGTACAAGCGATTTGAATCTTCATAAGTTAAAGACGGTGTTTCAGCTTCAATTGTATCCAATAATAATACGGTTTCTATGGGAGCCATTTTAGGGTAATCAACCATTCGAATTTTAACTTCAGCAAATCGAAAACCGTATAATTCTTGAATCTTAAAAATTTCTAAAACCTCTATGATGTCTCCATTAGCTATAAATCCCGCTTCACTGGTAGGTTTAACCCAAAAATAATTGTTTTTTACAACCATTAAATAATCGCCCGCCGATAATTCACTTTCATTAAATAATATCCGATTACGAATTTGTTGGTTATACAAATTAGCACGCTTGTTACTCCTAACAATAATAGCCGTTTCTTCATTACCTAAACTACTATAAGCATCGTTTATGGCATCCATTATTTCATAACCATCGGTAAGCCTAACAATATCCTTAAACCCTGCTAAATCGAATTTAAATGAATCATTTACATTATTAGAGAGGGCTTCTCTTAAAACCGTTGCATTAACCAAAATACCAGAATCCTGTTCTTGCCTAACAACTTCGTCTAGCTCCATGCGGGTAACCTCTTTATTATAGTTTAGGGCTAACATATTTTCATCTAATGCAGGACTCAAATCTAATTTTACGGGTGGTAATTGCGCTGTATCACCAATTAACAATAGCTTGCATTGGTGTCCGGAATACACATATTGCATTAAATCATCTAGCAAAGACCCGGAATCGACCATTTTACCATCACTTGGAGTATCTGGTATCATTGACGCCTCATCCACAATAAAAATAGTGTTCTTATGTTTGTTAGGTTGCAACACAAATGAAACGCCTCCACCCTTCTCTTTCTTAGGGAAATATATTTTTTTATGTATTGTAAATGCCTCTTTACCAGAGTAATTAGAAATAACTTTAGCTGCTCTACCTGTTGGTGCTAGTAATACAGAACTCTTTTTTGCTTTCCATAAATTAGCAACAATACTACCCACAATTGTAGTTTTACCTGTACCAGCATAACCTTTAAGTACGTATAGTGTGTTTGGAGTATTGCTTATTATGAATTCAGAAAGTTGTTGTAATACAATATTTTGTTTTATGGTAGGTTGAAATGGAAACTGCTGTTTTATAAGGGAATAGAATTGGGAAGCGGTCATTAAGGAAATTAAATTAAAAATTATTCAAAGATAGTAATGATTTTTAGTGTGAATTGATTTTAACGATTAAAAAAAAATTGTAGATTTGCGAAACACCTTTGATAAACTATTAAAATTATAAAACCATTATGTTAAAATTCATTCTTATTGCTGTTGCAGCTATTCTGCTTACAATTGGCTTGGTTAAGCTAATTGATAAATTTATACCTTCAAAATTTAAACCTGTAATAAGTATAGGCCTTTGGGTATTAATTGGTTTTTTAGCATACCAAACCTATATGTCTATTTACACTCCCATTTTATTTAACCAAGAAAGAAATAGACGATATACAAAAGTAATTAAGAATTTAATTGACATAAGAGATTCTCAATTGGCTTATAAACAAGTAAATGGTAAATTTACAGACAATTTTGATTCTTTAGTGAAATTCATTGAAAACGGAAAGTATACTATCATCCAAAGAAGAGATGCTAGCGTTATCGACGAAGAGCTTTCAAGACGTTTTGGAGTAGATACTTATAAAGATATTGTTATTATAGATACACTAGGTTTTGTATCTGTGAAAGATTCATTATTCAAAAAATCGAATCGTTATAAAACAATGATGAATGTTCCTGCTGGAAAAGAAGGTGAGAAATTCCAATTGGAAGCAGGATTCATTAAACAAAATGACATGAATATTCCTGTATTTGAAGCTTCGGTTAAAAAAGAAGTTATTTTATTTGACCAAGATAGAGATATGATAATTCAAGAAAATCAAGTAGTTTCAGTGGATGGTGTTAATGGAGATGCCTTAAAAGTAGGTTCTATGAACGAAGTAAATACCAACGGAAACTGGCCTAAAACTTATGGCTCTGCTGAGTAATAATTATAACAAACTAACTAATCTAGAATTGTCCATTCAAATAAGTTTGAGTGGACTTTCTTTTTGTACTTTACAAAGAGAAACCAATACCATTACGAAGTTAAAGGACATCAGTTTTGATAAAAAGCTTAATCCGCTAGAAGTTTTGGATAAATTAAAAGCCTTATTTGCTTCTGAAAAGGTTACAGAGTATGATTATGGGGCTATTACCATTTTACACGAAAACGACCTTTCTACCTTAGTACCGAAGCCGCTATTTAACGAAGACTGTATTGCTGATTATTTAAAATTTAACTCTAAAATTCTTAAATCCGATTTTATCGCCTTTGATGAAATCTTGATAAATGATAGTGTTAATGTTTATGTACCCTACATAAATATTAATAACTTTATTTACGATCAGTTTGGAGCGTTTACCTTTAAACACACTTCTACCGTACTGGTTGAAGAAATTTTATTAGTTGAAAAAAACACCAGCATACCTAAGGTTTATGTAAATGTAAGCAAAAATCATTTTGAGGTGATTGTTATTGATAATACCAAATTAAGGCTCTATAATACCTTTGAATATCATTCTCCTGAAGATTTTATCTATTATATTCTTTTTACCATAGAACAGCTAAAATTAAATCCGGAAACTTGCCATTTGGTGTTTATTGGAAATATATCCAAAGAAGACACGTTATATAGTATTGCCTATAAATACATAAGGAATATCACTTTTGGTAGTCGAAATGAAACCTATAAGTATCTAGAGGAACCGAAATCCAACCATTCTAATTTTACATTAATAAAAAGTTTATAATGCGTATTGTTTCAGGAATTTATAAAAGTCGAAAGATAATAGCTCCAAAAAATTTACCTGTTCGCCCTACTACCGATATGGCAAAGGAGTCCTTATTCAACATAATAAATAACAACTTTTATTTTGATGAATTAATCGTTTTAGATTTATTTGCGGGTACCGGAAATATAAGTTACGAATTTGCTTCTAGAGGCACTGAAAACATTACGTGTGTTGATCAGGATTACGGATGTATCAAATTTATAAACGAAACGGCCGAAGGATTTAAAATGCCAATTCAAACCATTAAAAGTGATGTGTTTAAATATTTGGAAAAAACAACGCAACAAGCCAATATCATTTTTGCAGATCCTCCATACAATTTCTCTGATGCCGATTTTGCGAAAATCCCAGAATTAGTTTTTCAAAACGATTTGTTGTTGGAAGATGGGCTACTTATTGTTGAACATTCCAAACACACCAATCTATCTCAATTAAAAAATTACAGTTATTCAAAAAGTTATGGTGGCAATGTGTTTAGCTTTTTTGAAAATCCTGAAATCTAAGGTTTTTTTTAAAATTAAACCAAGCATCAAAATTCACATAAAAAACAAAGCTCTTTGACAGTATCAAAGAGCTTGTTTATTTAAGTAGATCTATAAGCCGAATTCTGTACCCTAAAAGAGCCCTTATCATTTATCTGAGTGCCTTGTTACCAATGCACTTTAGCTGCTTACCCTCCAGCATCAAGCGTGCAGCCTTCAAACGCTGGTTTACATAGCATTGCACCATATAGAGTTTACCTGGTTTCACTACAGCATTACCTGTACATACTTTCTGTTGCACTTGTCCTAGCCTCACGACTGGTGGCCATTAACCACTATATTGCACTACGGTGTTCGGACTTTCCTCCCAAGCACGGAGCCTGAGCGATAAGGCGATTTACTTAAACACAAAGGTACAATTAACAAATTCTAAAATCCAATTTCTTTTAAATTAAAAAATATGGAGATGTCACAAAGGAGAACACTTTCCAGTGACATCTTTGAAATCATTAAAACACTTCCAAATTAGTAATTTTTATATCATCTATGATTTTAAACGAAATGTATCAATTTCATTATTAAAAAAATGTTTGCGTAAATTTACACAAAGCTCTATAGCAAGGTTATGGGATATAATCTAAAGGCAGTAGTTCTGAAATTCGTTTTTTAGCCATCTCTCCTTTTAAATTAATGGCTTCCGGCGGATCGTGATGTCCGGAATAATCAATAGTAAATTCACCTTTTGCAAATAGAATGGATTGATTATAGAATTTGTATCTAATTAGAATATCATCAACAAGTATTTTTACCTGTTTCATGTTTTCGTAATTTGAAATACCGAAATATTTATAAGAGGGAACCTGAGTCCATTTATAGTAAATCCTGAAATTATTTTCATCGAGTTTTTCCGAATAAAGCGATCTCATAAAATGCAAAATTGATCCGAGGTAGCTTTTCTTTCTGTTTTTTAAAATTTTCCCTGAAACCACATTATTTAATGGTTCAAAAAAACTATATCCATGGTAATTAACTGCTATAGGAATCGTGGAATCTTTTTTAATAACCCCAAACTTTACCTGAAAATCCCTTAAGTTATATTTTAAATTATACCCTAAATATTTGTTCTCTATAATTAAGGGTTCGTGGGCATTTGCAATCAGAGTGTTTGCAGATGCAATATATCTCAACTTTATTGAGTCTTCATTAATAATTTCACATAAATCTGCATATTTGTGAGTTCCTAAAAATTCTCTTTTAAATAGTTCTAATTTTCTGGCCCTACTCCAAGTATCAGTTTCTAAATAAACAGTTTCTAAAGTTTCCGATTTCTCGGAAAGATAAACGGTAAGCAAATTATCTGAATTTCGAATATGCTGAGGATTAATTAAAACGGTTTCGTAACCAATAGAACTAATTATAAGTGAGGCATTGCTTTTCTCAAATACCATTTTAAAGAAACCTTCTTCATTTGTAGAAGCACCTATACTCGTTCCATCAAAATATATTGATGCACCATAAATGCCTGTTGAATCTTTAGCACTAAACACCTGTCCTCTTAATTGGTTTTGCGAAAAACAAATTTGAAATTGAAAAAAGACTATTACGCTGAATATAAACCAAATTAAGTTTCGACAATTATCTTTATATATTTTCATTTAATTAGGTTTCATAAAAATTGAAAAGCTACAACTATGTTTATGTTTTAGTGAATCAAAATTTCGTTTTTTTTTGATTTATTATCTATCAACAATCTTGCCATCATCTAACTCTATTATGCGTTCTGTTTTATGTGCAAAATCTAAATCGTGTGTTACCACCAACAAGGTTTTATTATAAGTTTCTGTAAGCTCTTTAAAAATATTGAATACGATTTCTGAATTTTTGTTGTCCAAATTTCCGGTAGGTTCATCGCACATAATTATTAAAGGGTCATTTATCATAGCACGAGCAATGGCAACGCGTTGTTTTTCGCCACCAGACAACTGATAAGCCATTTTGTGAGCTAATCCATCAATACCCAAATTCTTCAATAGCTTAAATGCATTATGTTCCAATTCTTCTTCACTTACTTTATTTAATTTATATCCAGGCAACATCACGTTCTTCAAGGCTGTAAATTCATTCAATAAATAATGAAATTGAAAAACAAAACCAATCTGTTCATTTCTTATGTCTGCTAATTCCATATCCGATTTGTTTTTAACATCCACACCATTAATTAAAAGAGTACCTGAAAATTCAGTATCCATAGTAGATAGAATATAAAGCAAAGTAGATTTTCCACTACCCGATTTACCAATGATGGAGGCATAATCCCCGCGTGATAGTTTAAAGGATACATCCTTTAGCACATCCACCTTTACAGGATTATAAAAGGATTTACAGATAGACCGTGCTTCTAAAATGATTTGTTTTTCCATCTACTTACCTCTAATAATGATTACTGGATCTACCATACTTGCTTTTCTTGCAGGAAACCAACCTGCCAAATACGTGGTTCCTATGGCAAATAAAGCTGCTATAATATAATATTGAATGCCATAATCTATGGGATAGGTTGTAACCGTAGGTAAAGAAGTAGTATTAAAGGGAATGGCATCGATTACTAACGATAATAGAAAACCTAAAATTAATCCTGCTAAGGCCCCTGCAATTCCGATACTCAAAGAAATGGTAATAAAAATTTTTTTAACATCGGCACCAGCAAACCCCGTAGCTTTCAAAATAGCAATGGTATCCATCTTTTCATAAATTAACATGTTCAGAATATTGTAAATCCCAAATCCCGATACAATAAGCAAAGTAATACCAACAGCATAGGAAATAATAGAACGCACATTACTTCCTGTTTCAAATTGTGCGTTAGCAGTTTGTATGTCTTCCGCATCTACTTTAAAATAGGTTCTATACTCTTCGGCCATTGCAGGAGCTTGTTTTATATCTTTCAATTTTATTTGAATATCGCTTATATAATTACTGTTTTCTCCAAGTATTTTTTGGGTTGTTGCCAAACTTGCAAAACTTTGTACCTTATCTATTTCAGCTATTCCCGATTGGAAAAAACCAACTATTTTGAGGTTAAATTGTTCTCCCTCGGTGGAAGTAACGGTAATAATATCACCAAGCTTTGCACGCATGATATCTGCAGCCCCGCTACCTAGAATAATACTATTTGAAACAATTTTAAGATCTTGTGCATTACCTCCAACAACATAATCACTAAAAGAAAATAATTTAGACTCCTTTTCTGTATCTACGCCATTTATGATGCCATTCAAGTCAATATTACCAAGATTATAAAATACCTGGGTAGTTATCTTTGGAGCCACTCCTAACACCCGTTGGTCTTTGTTCAATGTGTTTATAATCTGTTGTACATTGTATAATTCTTTACGTGTATTGGTTGGTTTAACCGAACTTATGAAATTATGATGGTTTTTGAAATCCTTACTAATATCTATAGGTTGTATTTTAGATGGTAGAATGTCATTATAAAGTCGGATGTGAGGCGTTCTATTTAAAACTAGCCCATCTAACAACTGATTTAAACCTTCCATAAAACCAAGCAAAGCAATAAATAAACCGATACTAAACATAACACCAACAGCGGCCACAAGGGTTTGTCGCCATCTTGCCCGCATCAGGGCTCCAGATATTTCTGTTATGTGCTTAACTTTCATTATTCGGGTAATTCTAGAAGAGTAGTTTTGGTAATACCGCTTATTATTTCAACTAAATCATCATCCATTAAGCCTGTTGCTACTTTTTGAAACTTTCCACCTTTCAGTCTTACAGTAGAATCGTTTACCAAATAATTTCTTGGAATGGTTAAGGCATCTGCTTTTGTATTAATTAAAATATTGGCTTCTACAGTGAGGTTTGGAAAAAGTTCTTTAGGTTTCTTAGTGAATTCGGCTTCTGCTTGAAAAGAACGTGTTCTTAGGTTCATTAGCCTATCAATAGCTACAATTTTGGCTTCAAATACCTGAGATTTATAACTATCCATTCTAATGAATACCTGCTGACCTGATTTAATTTTTACAATATCAAATTCGTCTATATCCAATTCTATAATAAAATCACTTGTGCCTATTACCACTGCAGGTTCCGAGCCATTTATAAGCTCCCCTTTTTCTTTGTTAATGCTGTAAACAACACCATCTACCTCACTTCTTATAATTAAATCGTCTTCCAATATCTTAGCTATTTCTAAATTATTTTTACTTTGATCTGATACCAGTTTTAATTCGCGTTTCAAATTCTCATAATTAGTATGCGCCATGGATAAGGCCATTTTTGAATTCTCAAAATTTAACGCTCTTTGCTCAAAATCAACCTTACTACCAATACTCTGACTCCAAAGCCTTTTTTGCCTTTGAAACAATAAAGAATCATTTGTAAACTTCTTATAAGCAAGCGTAATGGCTTTTTGCGCATCCTTTATTTTTGATAAATTAGCAGCATAATCGGAGGCTGTTGAAGCTAATCTTGCATTTTCTGTAGCCAGCTTTAGGTTTTTATTGTCTAATTTTAATATAGGATCACCTTTTTTCACCTGCATGCCTTCTATTACAAAAAGTTCTTCAATAACACCATTCATTTTTCCTAATACATTGTATTGTCCTTTACTTTTAATGATACCCGAGGCATAAACACTTTCTGAAACATTCCTTACTTCCGGCGTTATATAATTTTTTTCACCGTTACATGAACAGCTGATAAACAGCATTATAGATAAGAAGCTAAGAGTGTATGGATTCATCGATCACAGTTTTAGTTTCATAAACCTAACAATCAATGGGTTAAAAGCTTCTTATTTTAAATTAGGAAGTCTAATTGTTATGACATGAAATTAATTATATTACTCAGTTTTTGAAGTCAATCTAATTTAGGTATTTTTTCGCACGAAGTCAAGAAAAATGCTGTTTAATAAATGTAAAACCTAAGCTCTTTGGTAGCCAACATTTAAAGACTTAACCCGTTTGTTTTTTTTATAAAAACAGCTTTTGACTGTTATAAAACTTAAAACAAAAATTTTATAACATAATTGAAAACTAAGAGATTATCTTCCTTCTTCATGATTTTATATCCATTTACTGTCATTTATGGTAAGTTTTATAAACTAATTCAAGTCTCTTAACCCTACTAACTGTAAAGTTGTATTAAATAATTTCGTAAATACTAATAGATGCATATCTTTGCGCTAACATTTATAATTTAAACCACTTAAATATGAAAAAACCAACGATCGGGTTTATTGGACTCGGCCTTATGGGCGCTAATATGGTTGAAAACTTACAAAAAAGAGGTTATCAGCTAACAGTAATGGACCTTAATAAAGATGCTGTTGATACTGTTATCGCTCGCGGTAATGCTACTGCTGCAGCAACACCAAAAGAATTAGCTGAGAAAAGTGACATCGTAATGCTTTGTCTAACCACCTCTGCTGTTGTAGAAAAGGTAGTTTATGGCGACGAAGGTATCTTGGCCGGTATAAAAGAAGGTGCTGTTTTAATTGATTTCGGAACATCAATTCCTGCATCTACCCGTAAAATTGGTAAAGATCTTGCTGAAAAAGGTGCTGGAATGATTGATGCACCTCTAGGACGTACACCTGCACATGCAAAAGACGGATTGCTTAATATTATGGCTGCTGGAGATAAAGCTACATTCGAAAAAGTAAAACCAGTTTTAGATGAGCAAGGTGAAAACGTATTCTATTTGGGTGCGCTTGGAGCTGGCCATACTACAAAACTAATTAACAATTTCATGGGAATGACTACGGTATGTGCTATGTCTCAAGCCTTTGCAGTTGCAAAACTAGCTGGTGTAGACGGACAACAATTGTTTGACATTATGTCTGCCGGTCCATCGAATTCACCATTCATGAAATTCTGTAAAAACTACGCTGTAGATAATGTAAGCGATTTAGGATTCTCTATTGCCAATGCTAATAAAGATTTAGGTTACTTCGTTCAAATGATGAAAGATCTTGGATCTGTATCTCAAATAGCTGAAGCAACTTCTGCTAACCTACAAGCTGCTATGGCTGCTGATATGGGTAACGGAAATGTTCCTGAAATTTTTGATTATTTCACGGCTCTTAAAAAATAATTTCAGAAATTATTTTAATAAAATAAAAAAAGACATCTTACATTATTCTAAATGTGGTGTCTTTTTTCTTTTTAGGTAGTAGTATTATAATAAGTTTTACAACTTTTTTACTTTCATTTTACTAATAGCTAATTTAACAACATTTGCAACGGAATTCTTCTGAATATTCTTTCTTTTACAATAATCACTTTCAAGCCAATTTACCAAAAGCTTTGCTCCTTTACTTGCATTACACGATAAACAGCAAAGTGCAATATTTTCAACATTGTTTATTCTAATATCATTAATTATATGTTCCCAAGTTGGTTTATCCTTTCTTGAACTATTATTAATATCGAACTTTACTCCACAATAAATACATTCAGTATCTCTTTGTTTTACTAAAATTTCCACTTCTTTCGGAATCCCCCATTTATTTGACATAAAAATTTTAATAATTTATTAGTCCTCAAAAAAATCATTATCCAATACTTTTGCTTCATAAACCCTTTTAACTTGAATACCTACGTTGAACTGATACATTAAATCAACAAGTTTCAATCCGTCAATTAAAATAATAGAATGGTGAGCTTCATGTGCTTTTTTAATGGCTCCAACATCGAATGTGGATGTTGTAACAAACACGCCTTTTTGCGTATCTCCGCTCATGGCTCCTATAAAATTTCTAATATCCTTTTCTCGTACTTTATTTTCATCATATCGTTTTGCTTGTATATATATTTTATCCAAACCCAATTTATCTTCGTTTATAATCCCGTCGATACCTCCATCTCCAGTTTTTGATGTTTCAATAAAATCCCCATACCCCATTCTTTTAAGAAGAATTAAAATAACCCTTTCAAAGTAAAAAGGGTCAATAGATTTTAATTTTTCAAGAAGTTCGTCTTTTATTTGTACTTCAATCAAATTAAACCCCTCATCAATAAGATCCTGAGGTGATGCATTTTCAATTTTTGAAAGTGTAGTTTCGCTTTTCTGGTTTTCTTCATTATAAAACTCCAAAAAGTTCTCGGAACTTTCAACTTGTTTTAAAGTGAGTTTAGTGGAACAATGCTGTTTTCCTTTTTCTGTAATTTGAACAAACCCACGTTTAGGAAACTCAATATATCCTCCTTTTTTAAGGTAAGATTTACCCCAGGCAATTCTGTTTATTATTAAAGTATCTCCACTTTTTGTAGTTTCTTCAAGCTGTTCTTTAGATAAATTGGAATAAAATTGCTTAATAACCTTCCTATACAATTCTCTTGCTTGTAATACATCTCCATTTTCAAGCACCTTCAAAATAGGAATAAATGTTTCGTGAAATTTTGGAATTTCCATTTAAAATGATATTTAAGTATATAATAATTTCATTATGAAATATGAATTCTAAATCACATATCAGCACCAAACTAATTACGCTATTTTTTCTTACGAATACAACGGTAAATTCACATTCTTTCAAACTATTTTTTGTTAATAACTAATTCATATTTCCCCTATCCTAATTCCTAAATTAAAATTGAATTTTTAACTTTGTTACTTTAAGAAATTCAATGGAACACTTTGTAGTATCGGCTAGAAAATACCGTCCTCAAACGTTTAAAGACGTTGTGGGTCAGCAGGCTATTACAAATACCTTACTTAACGCCATTGAAAATAATCATTTAGCACAAGCCTTACTTTTTACTGGTCCTCGTGGTGTTGGGAAAACAACCTGCGCCCGTATTTTGGCTAAAATGATTAACAGTGATGGTAAAGCAACGGGCGAAGAAGATTTTGCTTTTAACATTTTTGAGCTCGATGCAGCGTCAAACAACTCGGTTGATGACATTAGAAGCTTAACCGACCAAGTACGAATACCACCACAAGTTGGAAAGTACAAAGTATATATTATTGATGAGGTGCACATGCTTTCTCAAGCTGCATTTAATGCCTTTTTAAAAACCTTAGAAGAGCCACCAAAACATTGTATTTTTATTCTTGCAACTACTGAAAAGCACAAAATTATTCCTACTATTTTATCGCGTTGCCAGATTTTTGACTTCAAACGTATTACGGTTCGTGATGCTAAGGAATATTTAAAATATATTGCCGAAGAACAAAATATTACTGCCGATGATGATGCTTTGCACATTATAGCACAAAAAGCTGATGGCGCTATGCGTGATGCGTTATCTATTTTTGATCGTGTAGTTAGTTTTTCAGGTAAGGATTTAACAAGACAAGCTGTAACCGAGAATTTGAATGTTCTGGATTACGAAACTTATTTTGAAAGTACCGACCTTATTCTAGAAAATAAAATACCTGAATTATTACTTCAATTTAATAATACCCTTTCCAAAGGTTTTGATGGGCAGCATTATATTGCTGGATTGGCATCTCATTTTAGAGATTTGCTTGTTAGTAAAACGCCTGAAACTATAGAACTCCTTGAAGTGGGCGACGAAACTAAAAAGAAGTATTTAGAACAGTCTCAGAAGTCCTCGCAAGACTTCTTAATACAAGGTATAAATATCGCTAACGATTGCGATTTAAAATATAAGAGCAGTAAAAATCAACGCTTACTAATTGAACTTTGCCTTATGCAGCTTGCCTCTATCACTTTTGATGGAGAAAAAAAAAATTCTAGGAACTTCATAATACCTGCATCCTTTTTTAAAAAGAAAGGCATAAAACCAATTACCGTTTCCATTCCTAAAAAAGATGAAGCCAAAGTTGAGCCCGTTCAACAGAAACCTTCTGAAGTACAAAAAACTCCTGTAACTGAAAATACTACTTCGAATTTTAAAAATAATGATACGCCAAAAATTGAATTAAAATCCAACCTAAAACGTACTTCAGGATTATCTTTAAAAAGTATAAAAGTAAAGAAAGACCATGAAATTAATAAAATAGACGTTGTTGTTGATGAGCAAAATTTGCCAAAAGAACCATTTACGGAGGCTGAATTAATTAAAACATGGAATGAGTATATAGATATATTGGTAAATGAAGGCAAACATAATTTAGCATCTATTTTATCTATTGATACACCGAAAGTAAAAGGAACAGTTATCAATTTGGAGTATCCAAATGCAACGAACAAGGTTGAATTAGAACGCAATCAATACGATCTAATGCTGTACATTAGGAAAAATTTGAACAATTTTGATATTAGTTTATCCATTACCATCAATGAAGAAATGGAAAAACAATACGCATACACAACGCTTGAAAAGTTTGAAAAATTGAAAGAGAAAAACCCAAGCATCGACATTTTAAGAAAGACATTCGATTTAGATATATAATCTTCTGCCATCTAAAATACCATTCATTACATAATTAATTATTTTTTCCTAATTTAGGAATATATAAATCCTAACTATTGCAATAATACAGGAACATATTTTATTTAAAAAGCAGAAACAAAATAACAATAATCATGCTAGGACTTAAATTACCAACCGACCCAAGATGGGTAAACATTGTTGAGAAAAATATTGAAGAAATACTTACGGATCATGCCTTTTGTGAACAAAAAGCAACCAGTACAGCCATTTCTCTTATTGTAAGTTTCCCGGAATACACAGAATTGGTACAAGAAATGGTGGCTTTAGTAAAAGAAGAAATTAGCCATTTTAAAATGGTACACGATATTATTTTAAAACGCGGTTGGACACTTGGCAGAGATCGGCGAGACGATTATGTAATTGAGTTAGTTAAATTTTTTCCTAAAGGAGGTAGCAGAACCACGCAATTAGTACATCGGTTACTTTATGCCGCATTAATTGAAGCCAGAAGTTGTGAACGTTTTCGGTTACTTTCAGAAGAATTAGAAGATAAAGAATTAGCTACTTTTTACAGAAATTTAATGGTAAGTGAAGCCAACCATTACACCATGTTTTTAGGTTTTGCTAGAAAATATGGTGAAAAAAAAGAAGTTGACGCCAAATGGCAACAACTTCTGGAATATGAGAGTAAGATAATAGCAAACTTAGGCACTTCTGAAGCCATTCATGGTTAGAATTTATACCCAACACCAATTTGAATGTTGGTGTTTTTAGCTTCATATGGCAAATAGTCGTCAAACACATTGGTCATACCGTAAGTATATCGTAAATCGGCAAAAAGCATGTGTGTTAATTTGAAATCTATTCCGGCAATTCCAGAATAGGCCATGTTTTTTGCATCATCATCTACTTTATTTATCTTTAATCCTACTTGCGGACCAAGACCAAAACGTAATTTTTCGCTTAAACGAAATTTAAAAATAATAGGAGCTTGAATATAATCTAGGTGCAGCGTTTCTTCGTTAGCACCTTCAGCACCAAATTGAAGTTCTGGTACTATCGCTAAGGTTTTTGATAGGCGAACATCGCCAAAAAAACCTATATAAAAACTGTTTCTGTGTTGATTATCAGTAGGTGCGGTACCTTCAAAATCTAAATTTGAAATACTGTAACCTCCTCTTACACCATACTTTACCTCTTGAGAGAATCCTATAGAAGCAAAACTAAGTAGCAAAACTAGTAATAAATTTTTCATAAGTTATATAGGTTTGGGTTTTTAAATTTTTAGAAAATCTAATTCTTACGAATATAAATTATAAAACAGTTATACTACAATTTAAAAAGGTGAAGTGCAGAATTTTACTGTGTATTGCTTGAAACCGTTTGAAAATAGATACTTTTTATTATACCATCTGCCAATCCAATTTTTGGAACATAAATATTTTTAGCCCCACTCCATTTCATTGAAGATAAATAAATGCGCATCGCTGGGATAATAACGTCTGCCCTATCCTGATTTAGATCCAGTTCAGTAATACGTTCTTCATATGAATAACTTTGAAGCAAGTTGTAATAAGTCGTTAAATAAAAATAAGTTAAAGGTTTCCCGAGTGCTTTATTAGATATTTTGAATATTTTATTAATGTTTCCACCCGACCCTAACACAGATATTTTATCGTATTCTTTAGTATTTGCTTTAATCCATTGTTCCAATTCGGCCCAAGCTTCTTTTGAAACCATATCGTTTAACAAACGTACGGTTCCTATTTTAAAAGATCTTGAAGCTATTTGTTTACCTTCGTGAATAATAGTAAACTCGGTACTACCACCACCCACATCTACATACAAGTAGGTTTTACTAGCATCTATAAATGAATTTAAATCGGTTGCAGCAATAATGGCAGCTTCTTCTTCTCCTTCAATAATATCAATACTTATTTCGGAATTCTTCAAAATTAAATCAACTACTTGCTTTCCATTAGTAGATTCGCGCATGGCCGAAGTTGCACAGGCTTTATATTTAACCACTTTATGCGATTTCATCAATAATTTAAAAGCCAACATGGTATCAAGTAAGCGCTGCGTATTTTCTTTGGAAATTTTATTATTAACAAAAACATCGGCTCCCAAACGAATAGGCACACGCACTAAGGAGTTTTTTTTAAATTGAACGGGTTTCCCTTTTTGTTCTATAATGTTAGAAATAAGCAACCTTACGGCATTGGAACCTATATCAATTGCAGCATATTTTTTTATTGAAAGCATACTAATCTTGTAGTTTTTTTAAGTAATAATTGTAAGTAGCAAATTGCGAACGTACGGGTTCTTCATCATTAACTTTATATTCATTTTGCTGAGCGGCATTTAAGATACGTGCTTTAACATTATCGCTCCAACAAATATTAAAGTTTTCCATAATTTCTTGTTTTATATCTTCATCGTAAATTGGGCAACTCACTTCTACTCTATTCTCTATATTTCTGGTCATCCAATCGGCGGACGAAATATATACTTTAGGATCGCCATCATTACCAAAAATATAAATTCTAGTATGTTCTAAAAACTTATCTACGATGCTAATAACTTCTATATTTTCACTCATCCCTTTAATGCCAGGAATTAAACAACAAATGCCTCTTACAATCATTTGTATTTTCACCCCTGCATTACTTGCTTCATATAACTTATCCACCATATTATAGCTGGAAATACTATTCATTTTTAAGCGAATTAAACCTTCCTTACCATTTTTAACATTATCAATTTCTTTGTCAATTAATTTGAAAATTGCCTTTTTTGTGTAATGAGGCGAAGTAATTAAATGTTTATATCTGAATATTTTGTAATTGGTTTCAAAGAAATTAAATATTTTTGAAACATCTTTTAAAATACGCTGATCTGCTGTAAACAAAGTATAATCGGTATATATTTTAGCGGTAGATTCGTTAAAATTTCCGGTACTTATAAAACCATAACGTTTTAATTTTTTACCTTCTTCACGTTCTATAACACACATTTTACTGTGTACTTTTAACCCTTTTACACCAAATACCAAATTAACGCCTTCTTCTTCCATTTGATGTGCATAAGCAATATTAGCTTGTTCATCAAACCTTGCTTGAAGTTCGATAGAAACCGTAACCGATTTCCCGTTTATTGCCGCATTTATTAAAGAACTAGCAATGTGTGAAATTTGCGCTAACCGATAAATAGTAATCTTTAAAGTTTTTACTTGCGGATCTAATGCTGCCTCTCTTAAAAACTTAACGATATAAGAAAAAGTTTGGTAAGGGGCATGCAGCAAATAATCTTTCCCATCTATAGCCTTAAATATACTAGTTTCTAAGCTTAACCCTTTAATTGGTAAAGGTTCAATTTTATCATAAAGTAAATCGGTTCGCCCTAAACTAGGAAAACTCATATAATCACGTCTGTTATGATACCTTCCACCTGGAATGATACTATCGGTATTATCAATACCCATTTTAGTTAATAAAAACTCCAAGGTATCGGCCTCAATTGTTTTATCATAAACGAAACGAACGGGATCGCTAATTTGACGGTGTTTTACACTATCGGATATTTTTTCAATAAAACTTTTGCTTAAATCACTTTCAAAATCCAACTCGGCATCGCGGGTTATTTTAATCATGTGAGCTGAAATACTTTTATAATCGAAAATATTAAAAATATAACCCAAACAATGACGCAATAAATCATCTATCATGATGATATAACTTTTATTACCTTGTTTTGGTAATTCTACAAAACGGTTAATCGTTTTTGGTATTTCAATAAGTGCAAATTGTTTTTTATCATCGTGCATTACCATTTTAACGGTTAAGTATGCTGCACTGTCTTTTAAGTTTGGAAGTACTACTAAATCGTTTAAAATGATTGTAACCAATGCCGGACTTACCTTCCGAATGAAATATTTCTTTAAGAAGTCGTGTTGCGAACTATCAATTTGGTTTTCATCAATAACATAAATATCTTCGGCCTCCAACATTTTGTGAATACCATCTAAAACCTCCAAACTTTCTGTTTGTTGTTTTATAACTATCTGCGTTATTATTTCTAATAATTCATCAGATTTTATACCACCCAACTCACTTTTACCTCCTTTACCAGCATCAACAATACGTTTTACGGTGGCATATCTAACTTTAAAAAATTCATCTAAATTATTAGAAAAAATACCCAAAAAACGTAATCTTTCAATTAAAGGTACACGGTCATCCGATGCTTCTTGCAGAACTCTGGCATTAAATTGTAACCAACTTATTTCTCTGTTTATATAGCTATTGTTGTGAATTTCTTGTTTAATCATACTTGCAGTTATGTAACGCGCTTTTCTACAAATATATTCTATTTAGCATAAATAATAGACGAAAGATTGATTGATAACGAAACCTTTTACTTAAAAATAACATACACTATTTAGTATGTATTTGGTTAAAGCAAACAACAACTACTTTAAATCTCTTGGAAATAAGGTACTTACTGTTTTTCCTTTGTTTAAATCTTGCCAATTGTCAATATCAAATTCAATTATTGTAACACCACATGTAGGTACATTATCAATGGATTTATTACCAAATGTGTTTACAAACGATGTTATAGCGTGATTATGACCGAATACCATTAAGTTGTTTACCGAATTCTTACAGTTTTGAATAACCTGAATAAGATTAGTTCCTGCAAAATCATATAAATCATGACTAAATTCAATACGTATTTTTTCCCAATTTAAGTTTGAAATAAAAATAGTTGCTGTTGAAGTGGTTCTTACAGCATCGCTGCATAATATTAAATCTACTTCTAAATTTGAAGCTTTTAACTCCTTTGATACTGTATTTGCGTCGGATACACCGCGTTCATTTAAAGGTCTTTCATGGTCTATCACATTATGTTCCCATGAGGATTTTGCGTGTCTTACTAAAATTAATTTTTTCATATTACTCGATGAAATGTAAATATTATCGTTAAAACGTTGTGTATGTGGGTGAAATTGGTTTTATTTGTTTTTTAAATTAATGAAAAATGAAAAAAAATTAATCAAAATTTACATAAAAAGCCATTAATCAATTAATTACATTTTTAAATAATCGATAAACGCACACCTATATACGCTGAAACGACAATTAAATTAATTGAAAAATTGCCTTTTATCGTCAATTTAAAAACTTAAATATTTAGTTTCTAATTAATAATTAAAATTATGACCCCAAATCTAATTAATTATCCATTAGCATTATTAAAAATGCACTTCCCTCAAACCATTTTATTTGCAGTAAACACTCGTGTTTTAAAAACATGAATTTGTTATAACGCTATATAAAATTTTATTGAATTTAATTTTCGCGAGGCGAAAGCACGTATAATCACGCTATTATAAAATATCGTTATGGATAAAAATTACCCGCTATTGCAACAACGCAAGATGTATTTATCACTTAATAATGTTGCTGACTTGTTTTTTTTAAAATCGAAAAAAAACAGATTTCAATTATCTAACTATCTAACTATAGCGTTAATAGCGTTTTTATATTTAGGTTTTAATGATATCCATGCCCAAACCATTTCCCTTAAAACTAGCAAAGAACTATATGTGGATAAAGACTGGGATAATTCTCCTCCTGGCAATTTAGGGCCACACGCCACGTACATTGCTTACGAATTTTGTAATAATACAGGAAGTGTAACAGCCAATTTAACAGCAACTGTAACCGTTTCCGGCACAGGATATAGTTTAGCTGGTGGACAAGCTGCCACTCAAACCATTGGTAATTTAGGTGTTGGAAAATGTGTGACCCTCTACTGGTTTGTAGGCTATCCGCATTTAATCAATCAAAACGCCACCGTTTCTGTAAGTTTAGTAGAAAATGGTTCCTCCATAATCGGAACAGTTTCCGATGTTATAACAACAAAAGAGGCTTCTCCAGATTCTAAAGCAGGACTATTAAATACTAAAACACTTTCTTCGGATAACGGAATTGGGCAAGTCACAAATTTTGATGTTGAATACGTTTTTGGAGATGTAAAAGAAGAAGAAAAAATTACCTTTCAGCCCGCTGGAAATATAGACTTTGAAGCAGGTTGTTTTCAACTTATTGGAACCGAAATTTTAACCTCTGTTTACGCTTGTATTCCTGTAGGCTCAAAAAACAGATTAAACTACACAATAACTGAAGACTGTGACAGAAGTGGTTCAAATAACAAAATAAAGGTTCGTTATTATTTCTTAAACAAATGTATAGGAGCTACTTCGGCCATACAACCATATTCAGGAAGACATAAAGAGGATGGTAAATATGAATATTCTAAAAATTTTGATACCAATCAGGATGCAAATGGTAACCCTTTACCCACTATTGTTTTTGCTGAAACTCAAAACCATTTTACGGTTACAAAAACAGCATTACCTGCAAATATTACATCGCTTCCAGCCCAGGTAACCTATACCGTTTCGATTACCAATAATTCTGAAACTTCAGCAAATATTGATGGTATTGACGATTTATTAAGTTTACCCCTATCATTTAACGCAATACATGGTTCAAGTGAAATAAACACTGGAAACGCCACCAGTTTGCCAACATTAGGTGCTACGGGGCATTTACGTTTTATAGGAGGTTCTTCAGCAACCTCTTACCCATTTAAAGAATTCGCTTTTGAACCAAATCAAACTATAAACTTAGTTTACACCGTTAATCTAGCTAAAAACACACCCAACGCAGTGTATTCAAATATAACGAAAATATTTGTTGGTGAATATGAATCGGAAGGTGTTAACGTAGATATTACCGTGTCTGATGGTGAACCTGTAGCCGTAAATGACACTTGTGGTACGAATGAAGATACTGCAACTACCACCACCAATGTACTATTAAATGATACAGTTATAGATTATGCAACGATAACCAATTATACAACCACAAGTACAAAAGGAGGTACGGTACTCTATAATAACGATGGTACTTTTAAATATACGCCGTTAGCTAATTTTAATGGTACAGATACTTTTACCTATACCCTTTGTGATGACGACAGTACTCCTAATTGTTCAACAGCCACAGTAACCATTACGGTAAGCCCTGTAAATGATTTGCCAATATCGGTAAATGATACAGCTGCCAATATTTTAGAAGATAGCGGTTTAATAAACATTAAGGTATTAGTCAATGATTCATTTGGAGGAGATGGACCGAGCACTGGTTCAATAATTGTAACACCAATAGCTTCAACAATAGGTACAGCGGTATTACAAAATAATGACACACCAAATAATCCTACAGACGATTCCATAGACTTTACACCTGCACTAAATTACCATGGCCCGGTTTCTATAAACTATACTATTTATGATTTAGATGGCGATGCATCATCTGCTACAGTAACTTTTAATGTAACAAGCGTTAACGATTTACCTGTGGCAAAAGCAGATATTGAATCGATGTTCGAAAATACAACTTTAAATAAAAATGTGTTTGGAAATGACACTTTAAGTGGTGATGGTGGTAACATTTTTGCACTAGTCTCTGGTGTTAGTAATGGGACGTTGACCTTTAATAATGATGGAACCTATTCCTATTCACCAAACTTAAATTACAACGGAAATGATTCATTTCAATACAAAATCACAGATGTAGATGGCGACACTTCCACAACAACTGTTTCGATAACAATTACAGATTCTGGAAACCCAATTGCTAAACCAGATACCTATAACACCCCTGAAGACACCAACTTTATAACAGGGAACGTACTTTCCAACGACGAAGTTTTAGATGGTGCAACAATTACAAATTTTGATGCAACCACAACCAAAGGCGGAACAGTTTCTTATAATGGAAATGGTACATTTAACTATGCTCCCGCTCTAAACTTTTATGGAACTGATACATTCACCTATTCCTTATGTGATAAAGATGTACCAACACCGAGTTGTTCAACTGCTACAGTAACAATAAATGTAGCTTCAGTTAATGATGCTCCAACCGCTGTTAACGATTCTAAAACCGGAAATGAAGACACTATTATCACATTAAATGTAACCACGAATGACTCTGATTTAGATGGTAGCATTAATGTAGCTACTGTAGATTTAAATACTTCTTTAGCAGGAATTCAAAACACCATAACTATTTCAGGGAAAGGTACTTTTACTGTAAACCCCTCAGGTTTAGTAACTTTTACACCGGTAGCGAATTATTATGGTGTGGTAACTACTAATTATAATGTTCAAGATAATAACGGTGCCACTTCAAATAATGCCACCATTACCATTACGGTAACATCTGTGAATGATGTACCTGTGGCTGCAAATGACACAAATTCAACAAACGAAGACACTTCCAAGACTGGAAATGTAGCAACAAATGATACACCAAGCGGAGATGGCGGCAATGTCTGGAGTTTGGTTGGTTCGAATGGTGGTGCTTCAAATGGCACTGTAACCATGACAACTGCTGGAAATTACACTTACACACCTAATTTAAGCTTTAGTGGTATTGATTCATTTACATATCAAATTAAAGATGTGGACGGTGATATTACAACAGCTACAGTTACAATGACTGTAATAGACAGAGGAAACCCCGTAGCTGTTAATGATTTGGTTGAAGTTACAGAAAACAAAACTATCACTACTCAAAATGTCTTAACAAACGATAGCATGATTGATGGCGCTACCTTTTCTAGTTTTGAATATACTGGTGGTAATGGTGCAACAATATCCTATAACAACAATGGTACTTTTACTTATACACCTTCATCTAATTTTTACGGAATAGATACTTTTACATATACTATTTGCGATAACGACCCAACACCAAGTTGTTCAACAACCACGGTTTTAGTAACTGTGTTGATAGATTCTGATGACGACGGTTTAGCCGATATTCATGATTTTGATGATGATAATGATGGCATACTAGATACAGTTGAAAGTGCCATCGACTGTGATTTCTATCCTACATTATCTTTCGTTAACCCAGTACTAATTTCTGGAACTACTCGCCAAGTTGGGGCCGTTTATAGGTTTTCAAACGTAACCGTATCGGGAAACACAAATCTAGACTGTTTTGTTACTATTGCATCTTCAACAGGAACAGGAAATGTAGTAGATAATTTTGATGTTACTTCAACCGACCCCGTGGTTAATGCTAGATTTCAACCCATTTTAAGAGCTAATGTAGCTCAGGTAAATTTCAATTTTAAATTTGTTGTTTCAGGCACTACAACTCCTTTCAATATTCCGCAGTTTTATGCTACTGGAATTGATATTGATGGAAATGAAACTCAAGAGTACGATATTGTAGGAAGTAATAATTATGCTGTTGATAGTCCAACAAACATAATCATCACCTCAACTACTTCAAGCACTAAATTCAAAGGTCCATCGGCTTCTTACGTTTCTGGTGCTAATGGAATTGATGATTCTGTTACCATTGTTATGGCAACTGTAAAATATCAGGAGAGATCCGAAATGAATTTGAATATTGGCTCAAGTCCAACAGCCACCAATGCAAGACAATTTGCTATAAGCTTTGACCCATGTTTCTATTTTATTTATAAAAATTCAACTAAAGTATCTGAAGATTTATTTTATAGTGATTTAGACACAGATGGTGATGGCATCCCTAATAGGTTAGATTTAGACAGTGATAATGATGGTTGTAGCGATGCACTTGAAGCCGGTTCAACAACAGATACCACTGTTAATTACAAATTCCCAACATCACCAGTAGGAACTGATGGGGTTCCGGACGCCGTTCAAGTAAATAATGGTTCTAACAGTAGATTAGTGGACTATACCGTTATCAAAACCATACCAACAGGAAAATTTGACTTTTTAGATGCTAGCGTTAATGTGGGTTGTAAAGCAGATTTAAGTGTCACTAAAACCGTAAATAATACCTCGCCTGAAATTGGAGATACAGTATTATTTAGCATTGTTCTTCACAACGCTGGGCCGTATAGTACAGATGGCATTAAAGTAAAAGATATTTTACCTACTTCCCTAACTTATAATTCAAGTAATTCTGTAATTCCTGCAGGAACTACCTTTGATAATGCAACTGGTATTTGGGACTTAAGTGGCTATACTATGGAGGTTAACAGTTCTATTGAATTAAAAATAGCTGCCACGGTGCTTTCTACATGTAGTTTAGTCACAAATACTGCTGAAATAATAACTAGTGAAAAAACAGACCCTGATTCTACACCAAACAACAATGTATCAACAGAAGATGATTATAGTGAAGCATCATTAACCGTGGTAGACACTACACCTCCAGCTTTTAACAGCCCTTTACCTGCTGATGTAACTGTTGAATGCAGCGCTATACCTGTTGCTCCAACGTTAACGGCAACCGACAATTGTGGTTCCGCTACCGTTAATTTAAACACTACTTCTACTAAAACAAATAATGGAAGTTGTAATGATTCTTCATACACCATAACACGAACTTGGACCGCAACTGATTGCTGTGGAATTAATACTATAACTCATACCCAAACTATCACTGTACAAGATACAACAGCACCTATTATAAGTGCAGCACCTGCCGATGCGAGTTACCAATGTTTAGCTGAAGTACCTGCTGCAGGTAATTTAACTGCTACCGATAATTGCACAAGTGAATTTAGTGTGGCTGGTGTAGACAATATTAACAATGATAATCCTAACGAAACCATTATAACACGTACTTGGACAGCAAGTGATTTATGTAATAATACAAGCTCGGTATCGCAAAAAATCACTATTCGGGACACTATTAACCCAACCATTGTTTGTCCTGACAATATAACAGTTAATGTAGATGGGGATGCATGTGGTACAGATGCTTCTAATGTAATTCTAGGTACTCCTATTTATAACGATAATTGTTCGGTTGCAACCATAGATAACGATGCGCCTTCGTCATTCCCTATTGGAAACACAACCGTAACCTGGACTGTAAGAGATGCCGCTGGAAATACTGCAACTTGTGAACAAACAGTAACGGTTGTTGATAACATTAAACCTGTTATTACGGAATGTCCTGCTACAGTTTCTGTTACTGTAGATGCTGATGCTTGTGAAGTCCTAGCTTCTAATGTTACTTTAGGAACGCCAACTTTTACCGATAACTGTCCAAATACAACTATTACTAATGATGCTCCTACCTCATTCCCAATAGGTGATACTACAGTAACATGGACCGTAACGGATGCCGCTGGAAATGAAGCAACTTGTATACAAACTGTTACTGTAACTGATAACATTAAACCTGTTATTACGGAATGTCCTGCTACAGTTTCTGTTTCTGTAGATGCTGATGCCTGTGAAGTCCTAGCTTCTAATGTTACTTTAGGAACGCCAACTTTTACTGATAACTGCCCAAATACAACTATTACTAACGACGCTCCTACCTCATTTCCAATAGGTGATACTACAGTAACATGGACTGTAACTGATGCCGCTGGAAATACTGCAACTTGTGAACAAACAGTAACGGTTGTGGATAACATTAAACCTATTATTACGGAATGTCCTGCTACAGTATCTATTCCTGTAGATGCTGATGCTTGTGAAGTCCTAGCTTCTAATGTTACTTTAGGAACGCCAACTTTTACTGATAACTGCCCAAATACAACTATTACTAACGACGCTCCTACCTCATT